>NZ_BLYI01000045.1 GCF_016586355.1 Anaerostipes butyraticus | reverse complement strand
GGTGTGGCTCAGCTTGGCTAGAGCGCTTGATTTGGGATCAAGAGGTCGCAGGTTCGAATCCTGTCACCCCGATTTAAGCGGGTGTAGTTCAATGGTAGAACTCCAGCCTTCCAAGCTGATCACGTGGGTTCGATTCCCATCACCCGCTCTTTGAGTCTGTAGCTCAGCTGGATAGAGCAACGGCCTTCTAAGCCGTGGGTCGGGGGTTCGAATCCCTTCAGGCTCGTTTTGTTCTGTAAGAACGATATATGACAGGAAGTCTGTCAGTCTGTAGTTATGGTGGGTATAGCGCAGCTGGTTAGCGCGCCAGATTGTGGCTCTGGAGGCCGTGGGTTCGAATCCCATTACCCACCTTTTATTTATGCCCTTTCATGGCATGGATAGAATCAGGGTGTGTAGCTCAGGTGGTAGAGCACTTGACTTTTAATCAAGTTGTCCGGGGTTCGAATCCCCGCACGCTCAGTCTTGAATCATATGGATATGCGGATGTGGCGGAACTGGCAGACGCGCTAGACTTAGGATCTAGTTCTTCGGAGTGCAGGTTCGATTCCTGTCATCCGCATTGGAAAACCCACGTATTTACGTGGGTCTTTTTGTATTGGATTGGTTTAGAAGAAACCAGACCGGTGATCCGGCGCAGTTCTTATTAATATCTCTTCTATAATAAAAGAACAAAAAGAAAACCCTCAAATTATGAGGGTTTATGATGTTTATTTTTCTTAATATACTCAAATGCCATGACATTCAGCTGAGAATAGCGGAGAATATCAATCTGATATTTTTTAGGAAGAGCTTCCATTAAACGAAGCAGTTCCTGCGCCTCCTCACTGAGAGCCATTTCTTTATAATGATGCGGGTGATCTGTGCGGCCAAGAAGATAGTCGGCGGTTACATTAAAATAATCGCAGAGTTTGTTTAAGGTCGAAAAATCCGGCTCCCGCTTGTTCAGCTCATAATTTGATAAGACCTTATGACTGCAGTTGATTTCCCTGGCAATCTGTGCCTGGGTTAAACCGGCCTCTTCTCTTAATTTACGTAATCGGTTTCCAAAGTCTTTCAACACGTTTCCCTCCATCTTCCTGGTAATTATAATATAAGAGCAGAAAAGAAACACAAACTTCAACATAACGTTCTGGAATAATATTGACATTGGAACAATATGAGGATATACTAAATACATCAAAAATATGCAAAAATCAGTGCTGCTTAGAACCTGTACCATAAAGCAGCCGGCTCTGCTGCAGACTTTCAGAAAATGCAAAAGGCAGTTTCTTGGAAAGAGAAGAGTCTTTTAAGTCCTGTCAGGATAGACGATAAAGATAGAAAGCAGTACACTGATTTTGTTCGGTCTGGATTTTGGATGAAATCCGGACTGAATTTTTTTATAAAAAAATTGAAAAAAGATGTTGACAGACCAGGGCGGTTTGAGTATAATAGTTTTTGTTGTGAGCAACAAAGAAAAACAAGTACATAGAGAACGGGGTGTGGCTCAGCTTGGCTAGAGCGCTTGATTTGGGATCAAGAGGTCGCAGGTTCGAATCCTGTCACCCCGATTTAAGCGGGTGTAGTTCAATGGTAGAACTCCAGCCTTCCAAGCTGATCACGTGGGTTCGATTCCCATCACCC
>NZ_BLYI01000044.1 GCF_016586355.1 Anaerostipes butyraticus | reverse complement strand
TGTCTTTTTAAACTTAACTGGAAATCTTATGAGGCAACGACAGGAGCTTCCCAGCCAAGCGCTTTTAACTTTTTGAGATATGCATGGATCTTACGTTCCTTATTGAACTGATTATAGTAATCAGCTCCAAGATCTTGAAAAGCCACCCTATCCTTGAGGATATGATAAATGGCGATCAGCATTGAATGAGCTACTGCGACATAGGCCCGCTTTTTCCCACGATGTGCGCTGATTCTCATGAACTGTGCATAGAAGTAGGATCTTTTATTCTTTACCGCACTGTGTGCACTGACAACAAGCGTCTCCCGCAGTAAAGCGTTTCCTTTTCGGGTCTTGCCTG
>NZ_BLYI01000043.1 GCF_016586355.1 Anaerostipes butyraticus | reverse complement strand
TTATGTGCTTAGAAAAACAAAAGCACCTGCATACTTAATTGAGTGCTGCTTCGTGGATGATAAAGATGATTACGAGAAATGGGATGCAAAGAGATGTGCGAAAGCAATTGTTCGTGGTATGCTGAACAAAGATATCAAAGGCGGATCCAGCACATCCGGCAGTACCAGTTCATCATCAGGCTCAACTGCATCCGGAAGCACGAGCGCATCTAAGATGACCGTGACTGTAGATGGATACTGGGGACCGAATACCACAAAAGCCCTGCAGAAAATCTTCGGAACGACCGTAGACGGCAAGGTATCCAATCAGTATGAATGTTACAAAGACCAGAACCCTGGTCTGGAAGATGGCTGGGAATGGGAAGGTGATCCATCCGGATACAGTCCGCTCATTAAAGCGATTCAGAAGAAGGTAGGGGCAGCGCAGGATGGACATATCGGACCGAAGACGATCAAAGCGATTCAGAAATATTTTGGCTGTACGCAGGATGGAGTATTCAGTGCGAAATCTCCTTGCATCAAAAAGCTGCAGCAGTGGATCAATAAACAGTAGAATTGGCCGGGGAGCAATCTCCGGTCTTTCTTTTTGTGAAAATATTTCCAAAAATTTACAAAAATCCATTGACAATACGCACAATGTGTGGTATACTATAACCATAGTAAAGGAAAGGAGGAGATGCTTATGAGCAAGAAAAAGAAAAAACGCCGTTATAAGAGACGACTGGAAATCATAATCTTAATAACGGCGTTGCTCAATCTAATATCAGCGATAGCTGACCTGATTGAGAAAATACTAAAGTAAATAGTACGGGGAAGGTTTTTCTTCCCTGTACAAATAGAATATCATAAAAAAGGAGGTCTAACAATGGCTTTTGATATTTTGAGAATTATATTTTTTACCGGAGTGATAATATATATACTGAGGGAATGGAAGAGGGAGAAATGATTATGTGGAAAGATGAAGTAAAGGCCGCAAGAAAGGCAGCAGGATTAACGCAGGCAAAAATGAATCAGATTATGAAAGTTCCAATGAGAACGATCCAGAGCTGGGAAGCAGGAGATAGGATTCCGCCAGAATATGTCCAGATTCTTGTTTTGGAAAAATTGGAACAGATAAAGAACGAATAGAGCAGAATGCTTAACAGGGCGCAAAATAAAGCAAAACGGATTTTGTAAAGTTACTTGAAATGCGAGATTAAAATCTGTATTATATTAGTATTAAAAGAGGTGATACTATGATGCTTGTAGATAAAGATATAAAAAGGTGGGTGAGTCAAGGACAACTGATAACGGAGGCGTACAATGAAGATAATGTTACGGGAATATCTTATGATTTATCGGTTGATGCATTTGAAGGTACGGACAACGAAAAAGTAGAACTTGCTCCAAGTGAAACGATTATAATAAGAACAAAAGAAAAGTTGAAGATGCCTTACAATATAACTGGAAGGATAGGTGAGAAAAATTCATTATTAAGGCTGGGAATAAAGGTAGACGGACCACAATATTTTCCGGGGCATGAAACATATGCTTTTTTACGGGTACATAATATATCAGGAAATATCATTTCTCTGAACAAGGGTGACAAGATTGCACAGATATTTTTTGAAGAATTAAAAGAAGTACCAGAGGTAACATATGATAAACAAGAGGGGGCATCATTTAACAATGAGGAGAAATATGTTGGATTTGGTAATTATGAAAATAAATATAGGGATAAAATAAAGTCTTTTGACAAAACAAAAGAAGAAATTGAAAATATGTCTGAAAAAATTTATGCCAATGTATTAACTTTAATGGGTATTATTGTTGCAATATTTTCTTTGATATCAATAAATTCACAGGCATTTACAGAGGCGGACTTAAATAGCAGTTATATTATTGCAATGAACTTATCTATTACGTTCTGTATTACAGTGATGCTAGGCTTGATATTGCTGATAGTAAACAAAAGAAGAAGCAAAGGGTTTTACATCGTGTATAGTGCGATTTTAGTATTCTTGCTCATAGCAACTATTGCATTTTGCAGAATGGTATAGTTGCAGAATATGGACATATTCGAAGAATAGCCAGGGAAAAACCTGGCTTTCTTTTTAAACAGTTTCCGAAATATATTGAAATACTGATACAGGCATGCTGTGATTAAAACATAATAAAAAGTACAATAGGAGTGTTTTGAACGGGAAAATCGCACAGGGAAAGGAATTTCAGTATTGATTTTAAAGAAATAGATTTATAATCCATATTGTTTCAATATTATAAACAATTACGAAAAGGTTGACACAATGGGGATCTAAATATCTTGGAGACCAGGGGTACGCGCCAATTGAAATCCTGCGGTATTATTATGGAGAAAACATGTATATTAATACAGCAGAACAGATTGCAGGAATTCCGGCATCCTGGCCAGGATATGATCTGACGATCGGATCAAGCGGTGATAAGGTGCGGCAGATGCAGGAGCAGATCAATCGCATTGCCAGAGATTATCCATCGATTCCTACGATTGCGGCAGACGGCCAGTATGGAGAAAGTACAGCGGCCGCTGTGAGAAAATTCCAAAATGTATTTGGACTTCCGGAAACAGGAGTTGTGGATTACCCGACCTGGTATAAAATCAGTGAAATTTATGTGGGCGTCAGCCGGATTGCCGAATTGAATTAAATTTTACAAATCAACAGACAGAAATGGTATACTAAAGAAAGAGGAAAATACAAAGGAGGTTGTTTTATGTTTAAAGATTTTGTATATGATAAATATTTAAAGGCGCCGGATCCGATTTCCTTTGAAGAAGCCATGAAGATTTATGAGGAGATTATGAAAGAAGCGCCGGATGACAATGATGCCTTTGACAAAGCCTGGGAGAACGCAATTGAAAAAATGACAGCATATGCAGATCTGCGTGCCCATTGGAAGATTACACCGAAACCGAAGAGGGATAATGATCAAAGAACGATAAAACATGACAGTGTGATCGCTTCTCTGGACCAGCTGGCGGAATGCATGAAAGAACAGAATCTGAATGCAGAATGGCGGGAGGAACTGGGATATCAGAGAAAAAGAATTGGAGATTTCGCATGTTATGTTTCGCTGATGTATGGATTATCCGCAAGATAATTTTTGAAAATAATAACGGGAGCAGCTTTTATACAGCTGCTCCCGTTCGTTATGATACATATTTTTTATTTTTACAGATCTTTTTTGCGGCACACATGCAGCATTTAGGGCTTTTTGAGGTACAGATTTCACCGTACCCTTTTGCGCAGTAAGACCATAGGATATAATGCACTTCTGCCGCTGATTTATTCATGTTTTCTGCAATGTTTCTGATAAGATCCAATGTTTCATAGATCGCCGCGGTGAAATGTTCTGAACAGCCAAGATGATAGCTGCCAAGAATCTGCCGGATGTGCTGATCCGGACGTGCAAGATCATACCCGATGTTTCGAAGATATTCCGCGGTTAAAACTTCGCCCATTTGGATATACTTATCAGGGCTGTCTTTGTGTGAAAGAGCTCTGATCAGAAGTTTCATAGAAGGATCCTGCCGGATCCAGAGATGATAATAGGAATCAATGGTTCCGTATCTTTGTTCCAGCAGGACCATTTTTTTCAGGTTGGTATGAATGAGTCCATCCATCTGCCGTTTGGTGTTCTGACCCGCATAGTTCAGCCTCTTGATTTCATCAGTTAATGTTTCAGGTGTTTTTGCCTGAAGAAGATCAGGATCATACTGGCAGAAAATCTGGTCAATCTCAGGAACGTGTCCAAGATTCAGGCTGACAGCCTTTTTGGTGTCGTCCCAGGTGATCCCGGAACTGAGCATAGAGTAAACCATTGCCCGGATATGATCCTGAATCTTAAAATCTTTATGATTTCTCCTGCGGTCGATCTGATGTTTGACGTAAGTATGATTCCAGAGCCTTTTTTCTCTGAAGCCATCTTCATGTTTCAGGTAAAGAGCCCTGAGCTGACGGTCCATATGTTCAATAATATCAGAAACAGCATCTATGTCAGTTCCCATGTATTTGTCCCTTTCATTGAAAAATAATATATGTAAATCCCCTTGTTATGAAATATTTTAAAACTCATTTTGTGGTTTGTAAACGCATATCGGGCATTATCGAAAGTTCATTTTTCTTTTCATTTACTATAAAGTCGGAGGTGAATGATATGAGCTTTGGCAATAACCTGCGGACTCTGATTGAAGAACGGAATATGACACAGAAAGAACTGGCACAGCAGATGAATATTGCTCCATCTACGATAGGCAGCTACGTGCAAAATACAAGGGAACCGGATTTTGCGACGCTGAAACTGCTTGCAGGGTATTTTGATGTGTCCATTGATTATTTACTGGATTATTCTTCTGGAGAAACAGAGAATCATCAGGAAGATGAAATGCTTCGAATTTTCAGGTCACTGACAGAAGAACAAAAGAATATCTGTATTGAACAGTGCAGAGTTTTCGTTTGCATGAATCATAAGAAAAAAACAAAAAAGAGAAAGCTGTCGTCATAGATTTTCAAAAATATAAGTTATCCATGCAGTCTGGCCATTGAATTTTTAAGATCAATGGCTTTTTTTCTGCTCTTAAACTTTAACTACATTACAGGCTCTTTTTATGATATAATGTGCTGGTAGTTAATGAAAGTAAAAAGCGGAGACTGATATCCGCTTTCCGGAGGAAACATCATGGCAAAAAAAGAACCAAAAACAAACGCTATGAGGATCCTGGAGAAAAAGAAAATCCCTTATGAAATACATAGATATGAATGCAGGGAATTTATTGACGGGATTGCGATTGCGGATATGCTGAATGAACCTTATGAAAGAGTATTTAAGACATTGGTAACAGAAGGAAAGAGCGGTGGATATTTTGTGTTCGTAATACCGATCCATAAAGAGCTGGATCTGAAGAAAGCCGCCAGGGCAGTTCATGAGAAATCTGTGGAGATGATCCATGTAAAAGATATTAATAAGATTACAGGATATATCCGCGGAGGCTGTACGGCCATCGGCATGAAGAAAGAATATCCGACCATACTGGATCAAAGCGCAGAAGACCAGGAGACCATCATGGTCAGCGGCGGGAAGAATGGAATCCAGCTGGAATTGAAACCGGAAGATTATCTGAAAGCCTGCAGAGGTGTGACGGCATCTTTGACGCGAGAAGAGGAGACAGAGGAAGTATGATAGAAGAAATTTTGGAATATAATAAAAAATTTGTAGAAGAAAAGAAATACGAAGAATATAAAACGAGCAAGTATCCGGATAAAAAGATTGCGATCATTACCTGTATGGATACGAGACTGACACAGCTGCTGCCGGCAGCTCTGGGCTTGAAAAACGGCGATGTCAAGATTATAAAGAACGCAGGAGGTGTCGTGAGCCATGCGTTTGGAAGCGTTGTAAGAAGTGTTCTGGTCGGTATTTTCGAGCTGGGCATAGAAGAAGTTATGGTCATCGGACATACGGACTGCGGCGTGCAGCATATTAATAGTGAGATGATGATCGAAAAGATGAAAGAGAGAGGAATTGACGGAGATAAGATTGATCTGATCCGTCATTGCGGGGTAGATTTTGATACATGGCTGGAAGGATTTGACTGTGTGGAAAATTCTGTAAAAGATTCTGTGGATATGCTCCGGAAACATCCTTTGATTCCAAAGGATGTAAAAATTTCCGGGTATGTGATGGATTCTGTAACAGGAGAGCTGTCCATTGTAGTTCCTTAAACAGCCTGCAGTTTTGAGACTTGAATAAAAAATCAGGATGGATGAAAAAGGAGGATGGATGAAAAAGGAGGATGGCATGAGAAAATATCTGATGCTTCTGATTCTTACAGCATGTCTGTGCTTCGGAGGATGTCAGAAAAAAGAAAAAACAGAAGCAGCGCCTCAGCGGGAGACCGCAGCGGCAAAAGAAACGGCATCGACGGCGAAGACATCAGCAGCTGCCGATGAAGAAAAAACGACGGCAGAGAAAGAAGAGAAGATCATGGTGGCGATCGATCCAGGGCATCAGAAGGAACAGATGACCGAGCAGGAGCCGATTGGCCCGGGCGCATCGGAAACAAAGCCGATGGTATCTTCCGGGACAGAAGGAGTTGTGACGGGAGAACCGGAATATCAGGTGAATCTTGAAGTATCCATGAAATTAAAAAGTATTCTTGAGGCCAGAGGATATGATGTCTATATGATAAGGGAAACCAATGATGTCAAACTGAGCAATCGAAAAAGAGCGCAGATGGCGAATGGCAGCGGCGCATCCGTTTTTCTGAGACTGCACTGCAACAGTGACAGCAGCTCATCTGCAAATGGCGCACTGACCATGTGCCCGACAGAGGCAAATCCTTATTGTGGAGAAATTGCTTCAGAAAGTAAGAGACTTTCAAGTCTGGTAGGCAGCAGTCTATGCCACAGGACGGGAGCCAGGAACAGAGGAGTGATAGAAACCGATCAGATGTCTGGCATCAACTGGTGTGAAATACCGGTAACGATCATTGAGATGGGATTTATGTCCAACCCGGAAGAAGACCAGAAACTGTCAGATGATCAGTATCAAAACCGTTTAGCAGAAGGAATCGCAGAGGGGGTAGACCGTTACTTTGAGGAATAGATCAATGGGAAAAGGAGGACTGTAAATGAGGGCAAAAGAAAAACAGGTGATTGCCATATTGTCTGCAGCAATTGTAGTGGTGGCAGCGGCTCTGATTTTCTGCCTGGCAACAGAAAACAGGTCTTCATCTGCAGAGAAATCTGCGGCTTCGGAGGAGCAGGAGACGTCAGACACAGAATCTGCTGCAGCACAGACAGAAGACTCTGATAAGACAGAAGCATCTTCTTCTGAGGCGACAACAGAAGAAGACAGTAATAGTAAATCTGCTTCTGAAATAATGAACGCAGATGACGGATATGTATTTCCGGATTCTAATACTTCTTATCTGACGAAAGAAGAAATAGAAAAACTGTCAACAGAAGAGATTCAGTATGCAATCAATGAAGTGTACGCCAGGCATGGATTAAAGTTTACGAAGAAATCAAATCAGGAAAAATTTGAAAAAAAGAAATGGTATACCGGCACAGTCGATGACCAGGATGATATTACGCTGAACCGATATGAGAAGAAAAATGTCAATCTGATGGCGGACATTCTGGAAGAGAGAGGTGCCAGATAGGGAGGAGTGAAACAATGTATTGTCCAAATTGTGGAAAAGAAGTAGAAGATGGTGCTCTCTTTTGCGGGGAATGCGGAGCTAAAATTGGAGAAGCCCCGAAACCGAAAAAGAAAACACCAGGAAAACCGGCAGCAAAGAAAAAGCCGAAGGATGGAGAATCTTTCAGCCCGAAGGCAAAGAAGATCATAATTGCACAGATTATTGTTCTGGCAGTGCTGATTGCTGCATTTATTTATCTCGGAACAAGGAACAGCAAGCCGGAATCAGCGGCGAACCAGTTTGTGAAAAATTATAATGATAGAAACTGGTCCAAAGTGTATGATGCATATCATTTTGAAGAGGATACTTTTATCAACGAAGATACCTTTAAAGCAACTATGGATCAGAGTGATACAGAGACCCTTTCCAGTCCGGTGGGAGGATATCTCAGCAATGGTGAGTATGTTTATCGAATCAGGAAAGGATTCAGTTATATTACCGTCACGGTAGGAAGATCTGCAGAAAAATCTTTTTTCTTTTTTGACAAGTATGAAGTAACCAGTGTTTCAGACAGCAGCGTATCGTTTCAGATGGTAACAGTGCCGAATATTTCAGGAGTAACATTGAAGATTGACGGCGTGAAAGCAGAAAATACATCAGACAGTGATGATGCGACATCTTACAGCGTAAAACTTTTCAGAGGAACGCACAAGGCCACATTCAGCGGAGCGGATGGAATATTTACGAAGAACAGCTATACGTTCGATACCAGCGGAAACAGTCTGATCAGTCAGATCGAGTATTCTGACAGCGCGAAAGAAGAAGCTGCAAAAGCGTTGGAAAGCTATCTTCCAGATATTACGGAAAATAAGATCAAAGGAAGAGAGAAATCAAATCTGGCGGATTATTTTATTTCTGACCAGCGTGCAGAGTTATATGGAGAATCCCTGTGCACAGGAACTTATTCTACAGGAAGCGATACAAAGAATTTAGGAGAGCTTGTGGTCAGCCGCTGTGTGGCAGTGGATCCGACAAGAAGCTATTACAGCGTAGCAAATGGAATTCCTGTGAACGTAAGCGCGACTCGTACTTACCAGTACCGGCTGTTCAGCGGAAGTTATACGACAGGTACATGCATTGTCAGAGGTACTGCTTATATGGTGAAAAAGGATGGAAAATGGGTAATCAATACCGTTTCTTATTACTAGAAAGAAAGGATGAAAAATATGGCGAATTTTTGTACAAAATGCGGAACCCCTTTGGTAGATGGAAGATGTCCAAAGTGTGATCCTAAACCAGATACTTCTCCAAAAGGAGATAAAAAAGAAAATGGAGAAGATACAGAAGTGCATCCGGTTCATGAAAATTATATACAGGCGATTCTGAATATGATCAGACGGCCGGTAACAGGATTTCAGGAGTCTGTAGCCGATGAAAACAGCAAGGTTGGTCTGATCCTGATGGGAATTGAAGCGCTGGCTTCAGGTCTCTGCGTCTTTTTCTTGATTGATAAGCTGATTTCCAAAGCAACTGCCGGTCTGACGACCAGCTATGGCACTTTTGGAAGCACAATCAGCAGCCAGCTGCCTTCCGCAGGAGGATATTTTCTGAAAGAAGTGATTTTTTCAATGGTATTTGCTCTGATCACGTCACTGCTTGTCTGGGGACTGATGCGCGGAATGGGCAAAGCGGAGATCAACTGGTTTCAAAGCTGTCAGATCGTCGGAGTTAAAAGCCTGGGATGTGCCATGGGATGGATCCTTGCGGCCGTAGGAGTTATCGTGGAACTGAATGTTTTTGCGGTCATTGTGCTCCTTGTAGGAATGGTTCTCGGCAATATTTATTATTATGCCGCATTGTTTAATTATCCAAAAACAAAGAAGGACGGCGTAACATACGCCGCACTGCTGATCGTGATCATTATGGCTGTGATCATGTATCTGGTCCTGACTCAGATGCTGACTTCTGCCATTGGAAGCGGACTGGATTCTCTGAATTCACTGGAAAACCTGTTATAGGCCGAAGGAGGAGACAATATGCTGCCAAAAGACCCTGTGATGCTTCTAAGCTACATCAATACCCAGCTGCGGGATTTCTATGGAAGTTATGAGGAATTATGCCGGGAACTGGATCTTGATGGGGAGAAAATCGCAGAACAATTAGAAGCTATCGGATACACATATGAAAAAGAAATAAATCAATTCCGGTAGTAGCCGAAATGCTAAATCTATGTTAAAATTTCCATATAAGGAGACGCAGACATGGAGTTAATTCGGTTAGAAAATGTTAAGAAAATTTATCAGTCAGGCGAAGTCATCACAAAGGCTGTGGATGGGATTGATTTTACAGTAGAAAAAGGTGAATTCGCCCTG
The DNA here is from genome assembly GCF_016586355.1 of Anaerostipes butyraticus. Taxonomy (GTDB): domain Bacteria; phylum Bacillota; class Clostridia; order Lachnospirales; family Lachnospiraceae; genus Anaerostipes; species Anaerostipes butyraticus. The sequence goes on along the minus strand of NZ_BLYI01000043.1, from coordinate 233,148 downwards.
ATTATCGGCGCCAGTGGAGCGGGTAAAACAACCGTACTGAATATTTTAGGCGGTATGGATACTGCGACCAGTGGCGCTGTTTTTGTTGATGGAGAGGACATCGCTCAATGGAACGCAAAACAGCTGACCAGATACCGAAGAGATGACATAGGATTTGTTTTTCAGTTTTATAATCTGGTGCCGAATCTTACGGCGGTAGAGAATGTGGAACTGGCTCTGCAGATCTGCAAGAATCCATTGGATGCGGAGGAAGTATTGCGGGAAGTCGGTCTGGGAGACCGTCTCAATAATTTTCCGGCGCAGCTGTCAGGAGGAGAACAGCAGAGAGTTTCCATTGCCAGAGCTTTGGCGAAGAACCCGAAGCTTCTTTTGTGCGATGAGCCGACGGGAGCCCTGGACTATCAGACAGGTAAATCGATTCTGAAACTTCTTCAGGATACCTGCAGGAAGAAGGGAAAGACAGTTGTGGTAATCACACATAACCTGGCGATCGCTCCTATGGCAGACCGGGTGATCGAGATAAAAAACGGAAAGGTGAGCAGGATTACAAAAAATGAAAAGCCAGCGCCAGTAGAAAACATTGAATGGTAGGGATGCGAATGAAGAAAAAAGCATTATATAAGGATATTATCCGGACCATACGCAGGACACTGCCAAGATTTTTGTCGATTTTTTTTATTGTTGCCCTTGGAGTAGCGTTTTACTCAGGAATCCGAGTAACGGAAAAAGACATGAAGATTACAGCGGACCGTCAGTTTGATGACAGCAGTTTTATGGATCTCGAGGTTCTGGGAACGCTGGGACTGTCAGATCAGAATCTGAGAGCCATACAGGATCTGCCCGGTGTTGTTAAGGCAGAAGGATATTATTCAGTGGACACCATCTGTCAAAAGGAAGGGGAACAAGATGAGTATGTGATTAAGGTGATGTCGGCTGCAGATGAGTTAAATCAGATTGAGGTGACAGAAGGGAAAATGCCTTCCGGACAGAAGGAATGTCTGGTGGATGAGCACTTTGCCCGGGAAAATCAGCTGAAGATTGGGGATATCCTTGTGTTATCATCCGGTACAGAAGATGATCTGAGTGACACACTGAAAGAGAACAGATTTAAGATTACGGGAATCGGGAAGTCTTCAGCGTATCTTTCTATGGAACGGGGAAGCAGCAGCATTGGAAACGGCAGTATCAGTGGATTTCTCGTAGTGCCGAAAAAAGCATTTTCTCTGGATGTCTATACGGAAATTTACATAACAGCCAAAGATGCCAAAAAGGAACTGGCTTATACAGATTCTTATGATGATACGGTAGCCAGGACCAGGGATCAGCTGGAAGATATCCAGAATCAGCAAAATAAGGCACGTCTGCAGGAAATTCAGGATGATGCCAATGAGGAGATTGCCAGTCAGGAAGAAACATTCCAAAAAGAGAAGAATCAGGCCTTGAAGGAACTTTCCGATGCGAAGAAACAGCTGGAAGATGCGAAAGCTCAGATTGACGCTTCAGAAAAAACATTAAACAGCAGACAAAAAGAACTGGAAGACGGAGAGGAGGAAATTAAAAAAGGCTGGGAAGAATATAACAGTGGACTGGAACAGATCAGCAGTGCAAAAGAAAAAATTAAAAGCGGGAAATCTGCGCTGGAGAAAGAAGAAAAGAAACTTACATCCAGCGAAAGCCAGATACAGCAGCAGGAAAAGACACTGGAAGAATCAGAGCAGAAAGTAAAACAGGAAGAAACGAAGCTTGAAACGTCCCGGCAGCAGCTGGAAGAAAAAGAAAAGACTCTGGAACAGCTGGAAGAGCAGATTGCACAGTATGAACAGCTGCCAGACGCGTCTGAAGAGACATTAAATGAAATGAAAAAACAGCTGTCAGAAGGTCAGACGGCGGCTCAGACAGCCCGGCAGCAGCTGGAGGCAGGACAGAAAGAGATCAGCTCAGCCAGACAGCAGGTAACGGAAGGCAGACAGAAGCTGGAAAGCGCGAAAAAGCAGCTTGCAGAAGGCAAAAGTAAAATTAATGCCTCCCGGCAGCAGCTGGAGGCATCAGAAAATGAGATTACAAAACAGGAAGCGGCCCTCGCACAGGCCAGGCAGACACTTCAGCAGAATGAAACAAAGGCTGCCCAGGGGAAGAAACAGCTGGAAAGCGCAAAAAAGCAGCTGGAAGACGCAAAGACAGAGTACCAGAAGGGCTTGAAGGAATATCAGGAGTCTGAAAAAGAAGCCAGAGAAGAATTTGAAAAGGCAGAAAAAAAGATTCAGGATGCAAAAGATAAGGTCAGCGATATGGAAAAAGGCAGCTGGTACATTCTGAACAGAAAACAGACCCAGTCCTATGTAGAATATGGAGAGGAGGCTGCAAGGATCGGCGCGATCGGCAAGGTATTCCCGGCTATCTTTTTCCTGGTGGCGGCGCTGGTAAGTCTGACTGCAATGACGCGTATGGTGGAAGAGCAGCGGACACAGATAGGCACGATGAAAGCGCTGGGATACGGGGGAAGAGATATTGCGGCTAAATATCTGATTTACGGCATGGCGGCAACGGTTACCGGAAGTGCTGTTGGTGCGGTAGTCGGAGAAAAGGTACTGCCAAAGATCATCATTGAAGCTTATAAGATGATGTATGTAGGTCTTGGAACCGTTCAGGTGCCTTTGGAAGCTCAGTACACACTGATGGCTTCCGGAATTGCGATTGGCGTTGTAGTACTTGCAACGATGTCTGTCTGTTACAAAGAACTGAGAGAAAAGCCGGCTCAGCTTATGCGGCCTGCGGCTCCGAAAGAAGGGAAAAGGATTCTGCTTGAAAGAATTCCTTTTATCTGGAAGCGTTTAAGCTTTATCTGGAAAGCGACCATGCGGAATATGTTCCGGTATAAGAAAAGATTTTTTATGATGATTTTCGGAATCGGAGGAAGTATGGCGCTGATGCTGGTAGGATTTGGACTGAAGGATTCTATTTCGGCGATATCAGATAATCAGTTCCACAGGATTATCCGGTATGATATATCTGTTGGATTAAAGGAGGGAGCAGGAGACAAGGAAAAGGAAGAGCTGATACAGTGGCTTTCCAGGAAAGATAAGATCACGTCAGTCAGGGAAGTCAGAGAAACGACAGTAGATCTCAAGGCCGGCAGGGAGACATGTTCAGCATCTTTTATCGTGCCGCTGGATTTAAAAGCCTTTGATAAATACATTTCTCTGCAGGACAGAAAGACTGGAGAAAGAGAAAAACTGGGAACAGAGGGAGTCATCCTGGCTGAAAAAACAGCGTCTTTGCTTGGAGCAGAGCCAGGAGATGAGATTACCATTAAGGAAGGAGACGATGGATCTGTCAAAGTCAAAGTAGCTGCCTTAACAGAAAACTACATGATGAACAAAATCTATATGTCTCCGGAACTGTATGAGAAGCTGTACGGGGAAGCGCCGGAGGCGACAAATATTTACTGCTGTACCGAAAACGTTTCCGCGGATTGGGAAAATACAGCAGGAAGCCAGATCCTCGATCAGGATGGCGCAGGATCAGTATCTTTTGTTTCAGATGACGCGCAGACCATGGAAGACATGGTGGCGAATTTGAATATCGTTGTAGTCGTATTGATCGTATCCGCCGGACTTCTGGCATTTGTAGTGCTATATAATCTAAATAATATTAATATTTCGGAACGCCGTGCCGAGCTGGCAACAATCAAGGTGCTGGGATTTTATGATCTGGAGGTAGGAGAATATGTGTACCGGGAGAATGTGATTCTGACCATCCTTGGAATCATTGCCGGAATCGGTATGGGAATACTGTTGCACCGATATGTGATCCTGACGGCGGAAGTCGACCTGATCATGTTTGGCAGAAGCATTTATATGGCAAGCTATGTTTACAGCACCTTGCTGACCATTGGATTTGCTGTCATGATCAATTTCCTGATGTATTTTCAGCTGAAAAAAATTGACATGGTAGAATCCTTAAAGAGTACGGAATAAGAAAGGACAAGAAAAATGAAAATGAACGATTTAATTATTTATCAGATTTTTCCACTGAGAGCATTTGTGGATGAAACGACAGAACATGGAATTCTGGAAGCAGTGGAATGGATTCCTCATATTAAAAAAGTCGGAGCAAACGCGATCTACTTTTCACCGGTGTTTGAGTCTTCTGAACATGGATATGATACGAAGGACTACCGAGTGATCGATCACAGACTGGGAACCAATGAAGATTTTAAGGAAGTCTGTGATAAGCTTCATGAAGCCGGAATCAAAGTGATTCTGGATGGGGTGTTCAATCATGTAGGACGGGAATTCTGGGCATTTCAGGATGTCTGTGAGAAAAAGTGGGATTCTGCCTATAAGGACTGGTTTTACATCAATTTTGACGGAAACAGCGGTTATGATGACGGCTTCTGGTATGAAGGCTGGGAAGGCCATTATGAATTGGTAAAATTAAATCTTGATCATCCTGATGTGAAGAAACATCTGCTGGAATGTGTAAAAGGATGGATGGATGAGTTTAAGATTGACGGACTCCGCCTTGATGTGGCATATATGTTGAACCGCGGTTTTATGAAGGAGCTGGCTGATTTTGTCAGAAATGAAAAGAAGGACTTTATCCTGATCGGGGAAATGTTGCATGGAGATTACAACGAACTGGTCAATGATGAACTCCTTGATTCTGTGACAAATTATGAATGTTACAAAGGAATGTATTCCAGCTGCAACACCCACAATATGCATGAAATCGGATATTCAATCAACCGGCAGTTTGGGCCGGAAGAATGGACGCTTTACAAAGGGCTTCCATTGTATAATTTTGTCGATAACCATGATGTGGAGAGGATTGCGACCCAGCTGGAGGATAAGGAACATCTGCCTTTGATTTACGCATTGATGTATGCGATGCCGGGAATTCCTGGAATTTATTATGGAAGCGAATGGGGAATTGAAGGAAAGAAAGAAAAAGGAAGCGATAACAGTTTAAGACCTAGAATCCGTCCGGAGGATCTGGTGGAAAATGAACTGACTCAGTACATCGGGCGTTTGTCAAAAATCCGAAAAGCAGCTCCGGCTTTGAAATATGGAAATTATATACAGCTGGCAATTGAACCAAACGTACTGGTTTTTGAAAGAGAAGGAGAAGGAGACCGGATCATTGCGGCAGTTAATATCGGCGATGAGGAACGGGTAATGCATTTTAATGCCAGGGCCGGCATGGGAATAGATCTGATATCCGGAGAGAAAGTGGATTTCGGAGGGGGCTTAAGAGTTCCTCCAAAGACGGCTCTGATGATTCGCACAGAAGACGCGTTAAACCGAATAAAAGAAGAGACTGAGAATCAGAAAGAAAAGGCAGAAACGAATCAGACAGAAGACGCAGTGATTTCTTGACTTTTATGTTAAAAACATATAAAATTAAATGAGTGCGAAAGCACAAAAATTGAATAAGGAGGAAACCTGTGGAGTGTTTGGTATTGTTATAGCCATTATCGCAACACTGGCGGTCTCAGTTCCGGTTTCAGTTCTGACAGCGAACGCAAGGAACAGGAAAGCAATGGAAATCACCATTGGGAATGCGGAAGACAAAGCCAGAGAGATTATAGATGAAGCAATCAAAGCAGCCGATGCGAAAAAGCGGGAAGCTTCTTTAGAAGTGAAAGAAGAAACTATAAAAGCGAGACATGACTTTGAAAAAGAAACAAAAGAACGCAGGGCAGAACTGCAGAAGTATGAGCAGAGAGTTCTTTCCAAGGAAGAGTCAGTGGAAAAGAAATCTGAACTTTTGGAACGCAAAGAACAGTCTTTGACGGCAAAAGAAAAGAATGTTGAATCTGAGAAAGCTCATGTGCAGGAACTGAAGTCAAAACATCTACAGGAACTGGAAAGAATTTCCGGTTTGACCTCTGATCAGGCAAAAGAACAATTATTATCAGCAGTAAAAGAAGACGTAAAACACGAGACAGCAATGTACGTCAAAGAAATGGAAACAAGGGCCAAGGAGGATGCGCAGAAGAAAGCGAAGGAATATGTAGTGACTGCGATTCAGAAATGCGCAGTGGATCATGTGGCAGAGACGACCATTTCCTTAGTCCAGCTTCCAAACGATGAAATGAAGGGCCGTATTATTGGACGGGAAGGAAGGAACATCCGATCCATTGAAAATATTACAGGTGTGGAATTGATTATTGATGATACTCCGGAAGCAGTCGTACTTTCAAGTTTCAATCCGGTGCGCCGCGAGATCGCGAGAATCGCTCTGGAAAAACTGATCGTAGACGGAAGAATTCATCCGGCCCGTATCGAAGAGATGGTGGAAAAAGCTACAAAAGAAGTAGAAAATCAGATGCGGGAAGAAGGAGAAGCGGCGACTCTGGAACTGGGAGTCCATGGAATTCATCCGGAGCTTGTCAGACTGCTTGGAAGGATGAAATTCCGGACAAGTTATGGACAGAATGCGCTGAAACATTCAATGGAAGTTGCTCAGCTTTCCGGACTTCTGGCAGCAGAAGTCGGTGTGGACGTCCGCATGGCAAAACGTGCGGGACTGCTTCATGACATAGGAAAAGCGATCGATCATGAAGTAGAAGGTTCTCATGTAGAACTTGGTGTGAACTTATGTAAGAAATATAAAGAAAATCCAATTGTGATCAATGCGGTTGCGTCTCATCATGGAGATGTAGAACCGGAATCAATGATCGCCTGTCTTGTACAGGCTGCAGACGCAATTTCTGCAGCAAGACCAGGTGCGCGAAGCGAAACATTGGAAAGTTACACCACAAGATTAAAACAGCTGGAAGAGATCGCAAATTCATTTCAAGGTGTTGATAAATCTTTTGCTATTCAGGCAGGTCGGGAAATTCGGGTTATGGTAGTTCCTGAACAGATTAGTGATGATGATATGATTCTGTTGGCAAGGGATATTTCCAAGCAGGTAGAAGAAAACTTGGATTATCCGGGACAGATCAAAGTGAATGTTATCAGAGAGTCACGAGTTGTAGACTATGCGAGATAAGAGACAGAGGCGATAGAGTAATTCTATCGCCTTTTCCAATGAAACGGAAAGGAAGGAATAAAATGAATGGTTATGAAAAAATAGAACAGAGACTGATCCATCAGGGAAAAGTGGTAGGATTTTATGAAGATATCGTAAAGCTGCCAAGCGGGAAGACAGTGGTTTGGGATTTGGTAAAACACAAAGGCGCGGCAGCTGTGGTTCCGGTTACGGAAAAAGGTACGATCCTTCTTGTGAAGCAATATCGAAATGCTTTGGATCAGGAAACGCTGGAAATCCCGGCAGGAGGGATTGAACCAGGAGAAACGCCTCTCGAATGTGTGACCAGAGAGATTGAAGAAGAAACCGGATTTAAAGCAGGACATATGGAACATCTGATGACGATCATTACGGCCATTGGTTTCTGTGATGAGAAGATTCCAATCTACGTTGCTACCGATTTAAAACCCTCAAAGCAGCATCTGGACGAGGATGAGTTTATTGACGTCAAAGAATTTACGACAGACGAAATCAGGGAAATGATATTTGATGGGAGAATCATTGATGCAAAAACCATTGCAGGTGTTTTGGGATATCTTTCATCAGGGAAAAGATAGTGGAATGATCTTGAAGAGAGCCGCATAGGATATACTATGCGGCAGTTTTATGATATGAATGATTTGTCAGGAACTGCTGAAAACAGATCTTAAGGGGAGGAAGACGTGGAAAGGAGAAGGTTTTTTGCAGGGCTGTTTTTAATGGTTGGCCTGATACTTGGCAGCTTGTTTACAAATTTTGTGTACAAGGATTATCTTGCCTATGGAGGCCAGATTGATTCTCTTGTGCTGAACAATAAGGATTTATATGTGTCAAGTGCAAGTCTGCTTCCGTATATTCTGTTTAAAAGAGGCAAGCAGTATGGAATACTGTTTCTTGCAGGATATCTTCTGCAGCCGCTGGTCTTTTTATTTGGCAGTCTGTTCTGCCTTGCTTTTTTCCTTGGCTCCATGCTGTCTCTCCAGATCATTCAGATGGGGCTGAAAGGCCTGATCATAGTTCTGTTTGGCTTTTTCCCGCATTTTATATGTTATGGCATTTCTGCAGCGCTTTTGTTTCGCAGGAATGTGCAGGAAAGTCAAAAAGAAGGAACAGACTTCTATTATGGAAGCCGTTCCTTCTCAGAAAGATTTTCTGTTCAATTGGAAATTATCCTGGTCATAATCGGATGCATTCTGGAAAGTTATGCAAATCCTGTTCTCATGGAAGAGGTGCTGAAATTATTCGCTTAAACAGTATCTGCCATACGGTAAAGAAGAGCGGCAGATTTGTCCCAGCCAAGGCATGGATCAGTAATGGACTGTCCATAAACACCATTGCCGATGGACTGATTTCCGTCTTCAATATAACTTTCGATCATGATTCCTTTTACCAGAGATTTGATTTCCGGCAGGAAGCTTCTGCTGTGCAGGACTTCCTGGACGATACGAGGCTGCTGATTCCATTGTTTTCCGGAATTGGAATGGTTTGCGTCTACAATGACAGTCGGATTTTTCAGCTGGAATTTCTCGTACATATAAGCAACTTTTGTGAGGTCTTCATAATGATAGTTTGGAATGTTATTTCCATGACGGTTGACAGAACCTCTTAAAATTGCGTGAGTCAGAGGATTTCCGTCTGTTTTTACTTCATATCCGTTGGCAATGAAATCATGTGGGTGCTGTCCGGCTGTGATGGAGTTCATCATAACAGTCAGGTCACCGCTGGTTGGATTTTTCATTCCGGCAGGGATATCAAAACCGCTGACAGTTAAACGATGCTGCTGATTCTCAACGGAACGGGCTCCGACTGCGACATAAGATAAAATATCCTCCATATATGGCCAGTTGCCCGGATAAAGCATCTCATCAGCAGCCGGCATATGGAATTCTTTCAGGGCGTCCAGATGCAGTTTGCGGACAGAACGAAGTCCGGCAGCCATATCAGGAGCCTTTTCCGGATCCGGCTGATGGATCATACCTTTGTATCCGTCTCCGGTGGTACGCGGTTTGTTTGTATAAATGCGCGGGATGATCAGGAGTTTGTCCTGAAGATCCTTCTGTACTCTGGCAAGACGGCCAAGATAATCCATCACGGCTTCCTCATTGTCAGCGGAGCAGGGTCCGATGATAACGATAAATTTGCCGGATTCACCGGTAAATACTTTGCGGATTTCTTCATCTTTGTCTGCCTTTATTTTCTTTAACTCTTCGCTTAATGGAAATTCTTCTCTCAGTTCTTCAGGAGAAGGCATTTTCGCAATTTTGTGCATTCCCATAATTCAATCTCCTTTATCATACAATTCGTAGTTTATAGTTTAACAAATAATGGTTCAGGTGTAAAGTAAGGAAATTGCAGACAGGACTTTACAAAAGCAGAGTGTTTGTCTATAATAAAAGAAGTCAGAAAACACTTTCATTTTCTGAAAACTGAATATTGAAGTAGAGAAGAGAATATTTCTCCAACTTCAGGGCAGAGTGAGATATGCGCGCATATCAATTCTCGACTGGTGGTGATGCCCTTCTGGGATGAGTCCACGAGCTTCGGCCGATGAGGTTAGAATCCTCAACCAACAGTATAGTCTGGATGAAAGAAGTAAAGGAATGGTGTGGATGCACCGTTCTCGTTTGTAGTGCCCTGTCGTTTTATGCCGGTTATGCAGAAGCGAGAGGGATTTTTTATTTTCGGAAAAGCTGGTAAGGCTGACCGGAAAAACAGCAAAGAGAAAAGGAGAATATAATGATGACAGGAGAGATGACGACAATGAAAACAGAGAAAGTAAATATCAGGACCATAGCGGTAACAGGAATGCTGGGAGCTTTAGCAACGATTTTAATGTTTCTGGAATTTCCGATTCCGATGCTGATTCCGCCGTTTATTAAATTTGATTTTTCCGAACTTCCGGCGCTGCTGGCGGCTTATGCCATGGGACCTGTTTCAGGAATTGCGGTCTGCTTTATTAAAAATGTGATCAACCTGCTGCATTCACAGACAGGAGGAGTGGGAGAACTTTCCAACTTTATTCTTGGAGTGTGTTTCGTACTGCCGGCCGGACTGATCTATAAGAAAAAGAAAACACAGAAGAATGCGCTGATCGGAGCGTTTGCCGGAGCAGTGCTTATGGCCGTTGTCAGTGTATTTTCTAATTATTTTATTGTATATCCGGTATATACGAATTTTATGCCGATGAGTGCGATTTTAAGCGCGTATCAGGCGATCAATTCCAATGTATCAAATTTATGGGATGCCCTGATCTGGTTTAATATGCCGTTTACTTTCGTGAAAGGTCTGTGCAGCGTGGTGATCACGTTTCTGATTTACAAGAGGGTGTCACCAATTCTGAAAGGTACAGGAAGATAGAAGAAATTAAGAAGAAAACGCCGTCTGCTGAATTTCGATCAGCAGCGGCGTTTTCTCAGGTTTTGGGAAGATTAATCAAATTTGTGCTCTGCTTTCTCCATGAAGGATGCTGCTTCCACAATAAAACGTTCATGGGTTCCGATGCCGACACGTCCTTTGGCATCTGTTACTTCCACGTGGAACTCCAGGCGTTTGCGGTCGATTTCTGTTAAGGTACAGTGACATTTAACTGTTCCTCCGACCGGAGTAGCGGATACATGGGCGATATTCAGCTTTGTGCCAACCGTTGTCATACCTTCATCCAGTTTGTCAGCGAGAAGCGCTACGGCAGAGCGCTCGATCAGAGTGCACATGGCAGGGGTCGCATAGACAGGAAGACTTCCGCTGCCCCATGTCCTGGCTGTATTTTCCGGTACCACGTCCTCAGATAATGTAATCTCGTCTCCAATTTGAATATTCATAAAAATCCTCCTATGTTTTCATACATTTTAGCTTACTCAAAGTATATCAAACATGCAGAAAAATGCCATAGTTTTTTCCATAAAACATTAAGAATTTATAAAAAAGAACAGAATATGGCGCAAAGGTCAGAGGAGATATGCTATAATGTCCGATAGAACAAAGGATAGTGTATACTCTGAGAGGAGGAAACGATTGAAATTATACTTGATCCGCCATGGAGAAACTGACTGGAATAAAATACACAGACTGCAGGGAAGATCCAATGTAAGTCTCAATGATCATGGAAGAGAGCTTGCGCGGCTTACAAAAGAAGCTCTGAAAGATATTCCGTTTGATGCAGCATATACCAGCCCGCTGGACAGAGCGGCAGAAACCGGAGAAATCATTCTGGAAGGAAGGAATCTGGTCCTTCATAAAGACTGGCGTCTGGCAGAAGCTGATTTTGGAATATACGAGGGGATCAGAGAGCAGGAATTGAGGCAGAAAAATGACCCATTTATGAAGTTTTTTGATGATCCGGAGGAGTTTCAAAAAACGGGAGGCGCGGAGAATCATAAAGATGTTATGATCAGAGCAAAAGATTTTCTGGAAAGTACAGTGCTGCCTGGAGAGAGTGAATTTGAGCATATGGTAATATTTTCTCACGGCGCATGGATTCATGCCTTTTTGACAGTCGTGTATCACAGAGGAATCAAAGATTTCTGGCATGCGCCAAAGCAGGCGAACTGTGGAGTTTCGATCATAGAGGTTCAGAATGGCAGCTGCAGGGTTCTGGAGGAATCCAGGATATTTTATTCTGTTTAAAATAAAAGGAGATGAAGATGACAAAGAATCAATTTATCCGTGAACTGCGGGAAGCTCTGGAAGGAATGGTTCCTCCATCGGTCATAGAAGAAAATACAGCATATTATGAAGATTATTTCAGGACGCAGATGTCTCAGGGAAAGACAGAAGAAGAAATCTGCGGAATGTTGGGAAGTCCAAGACTGATTGCGAAGTCAATTGCGGAAGCAAATGGAAGTGAAGACAATGTATATTATGAACAGACTTTTGAAGAGTCACAAAACTGGGAACAGGATGAGCCGAGAGGAAAAGTCAGAATATTTGATCTGAATTCATGGAAAGTGAAAACAGGGTGCCTGCTGTTTGTGGCTGCGATGCTTTTGATTCTTTATGCAGTGCTCCATGTTTTTGCAGCGGTCATGGCGGTTTTGAGTCCGGTCATTCTGGCAGTTCTGATCATTTATCTGATCTATCGGATGATAAGGCGGTAACAGCAGATAGGAAGGGTGAATATGGATATCATAGCAGAAGCAGAAAGTATAGAAGAAGAAGTTGTCTCGTTTCGGCGGGAGTTTCATCAATACCCGGAAGTATCCGGTCATGAGGTGATGACAACAGAATACATTCGGGAACATTTAGAAAAATGGGGGATTTCTTATCGCTTAATGGAACCAACCGGCATCATCGGCGTTCTGGGGAGCGGTTCATCGACAACGGCTTTGCGGGCTGATATGGATGCTTTGGAAATCCGGGAGGAAACAGAACTTTCCTTTCAGTCCCAGAATACAGGCTGCATGCATGCCTGCGGTCATGACGGCCATACAGCTGTTTTGCTGGCCGCGGCAAAAATATTAAAAGAACACGAAGATGAGCTGGATCACAGGATCATGCTGGTATTCCAGCCGGCAGAGGAAACGGCCCAGGGAGCAGCAGATCTTCTGGAAACAGGCATCTTAAATCAGGCAGATAAAATATTCGGGCTTCATATTTTTTCCGGGATTGAAAAGGGAAAAATATCTCTGGAGCCGGGAGCCAGGATGGCGGCGACCAACTGGTTTTCGATCCGGATCGGAGGGAAGTCCGGACATGCGGGGAAACCGCAGGAATGCGTTGACGCGGTTGTGACAGCGGCATCTCTTGCCATGAATCTTCAGACGATCATAAGCCGGAGCATCAATCCGCTGGAAAGCGCCGTCTTGACCATTGGAAGGATGGAAGCAGGAACAGCAAGAAATATCATAGCCGGGGAAGCAGTGCTGGAGGGAACCGTGCGGACATTTTCAAGAGAAGTGCAGGAGAAAATCCGGGAAAGGATGGAAGAAATCACGGCAGCGGCGGCACAGATGTTTCATGCGGAAATTTCCCTGGATTTTCAGCCGGCAAGCCATCCTGCTTTATGGAATGATGAAGATGCGGTAAAAGAAGTAATGAAAAAAGCGGTTACGGTATTTCCGAAAAAGGATTTTGTGCATGTTCCTCCTATGATGCTGGGAGAAGATTTTGCCAATTACCTGAATGAGATGAAAGGCTGCTTTGCCTTTATTGGCGGAGGAGGGAAATATCCGAACCATCATGGTATGTTTGACTTTGATGAGGATGTTCTGGTTCAGGGAGTGAAACTGATGCTGGTATTTGCCTCGGTTTAAAAATTCGGGAAAGAACAGTTGAGGCATCAGGAAACATATGATATAATCAGAAATCAACAGAAACCGAAAGATAATGAAAAGAAAAGGCAGGGAGATATGAATTTAGTTTATCGTAGTACAAGAAATGGAGAAGAGACAGCATCTGCATCAGAAGCAATTCTGAAAGGACTGACCAGCGATGGGGGACTTTTTGTTCCAGACTGTATTCCGAAGCTTGGAGTTCCGCTGGGAGATCTTGCGAAGATGTCTTATCAGGAAATTGCCTATGCTGTCATGAAAGAATTCTTAACAGATTTTACAGAGGAAGAACTGAAATACTGCATTAAAAATGCATATGATGATAAATTTGACACAAAAGAAATTGCGCCGATGGTAAAAGCAGACGGTGCGTATTTCCTGGAATTATTCCACGGAGCAACCATTGCGTTTAAGGATATGGCTCTTTCCATTCTGCCATATCTGCTGGTAACGTCTGCGAAGAAGAATCATGTAAAGAATGAGATCGTCATTCTTACCGCAACGTCAGGAGATACAGGAAAAGCGGCGCTGGCAGGATTTGCTGATGTGCCGGGGACAAAGATCATTGTATTTTATCCGAAGTCTGGTGTAAGTCCGATTCAGGAGAAGCAGATGGTGACCCAGAAAGGGGATAATACATATGTAATCGGAATTCATGGAAATTTCGATGACGCGCAGACAAGCGTAAAGCAGATGTTTGCAAACAAAGATCTGGCAGAAGAGATGAATCAGGCAGGATATCAGTTTTCATCTGCGAATTCCATTAATATCGGCCGTCTGGTGCCGCAGATTGTCTATTATGTCAAAGCATACGGCGATATGCTGAAAAACGGGGCTCTGAAAGAAGGAGAGCCGATGAATGTTGTCGTTCCTACAGGAAACTTTGGAAACATTCTGGCTTCTTTCTATGCAAAACAGATGGGAATTCCGATCGGAAAATTCATCTGTGCTTCCAATAAGAACAAAGTATTGTTTGATTTCTTCCGGACCGGTTCTTATGACAGGAGAAGAGAGTTTTATGTTACAACTTCTCCGTCCATGGATATTCTGATTTCCAGCAATCTGGAACGTATGATTTACCGGATTACAGGAAATAATCCGGAAAAATGCGCTGAATTTATGCAGACTTTAACAAAAGACGGCGTCTATACGATCACGGAGGAGATGAAGAAGGGGCTTTCCGAGTTCTATGGCGGATATGCAACAGAAGAAGAGACAGCGGAAAAGATCAGGGAAGTTTATGAGAAAGACCATTATGTCATGGATACACACACAGCAGTAGCTGCTGTTGCTTATGATAAGTATAAGGCAGAAACAGGAGATGAGACACCATCTGTAATTGCCTCAACTGCAAGTCCGTATAAATTTACAAGAAGTGTTATGGATGCCATTCATCCGGGATCCGAAAATGCGACAGATTTTGAGCTTGTAGATAAATTAAAAGAGATTTCCGGTGTGGAAGTCCCAAAAGCCATCGAAGAGATCAGAACTGCGCCGATTCTTCATACGACAGAGTGTGATATTGATAAGATGGAAGATGAGGTAAAGAAGATCCTCGGCATTTCATAAAATTTAAATCATAAAAGATAAAAAAGCAATTCATAAAAATGGGTTGCTTTTTTTCTTTTATAGTGATACATTAATATACAAGATAGAGAAATGGAAAATAATTACAATTCTTACGAATTCAGGTCGATGATTGATTCCCAGGAGATTTTGACAATTGAATAAGACCATTTTCCGGTACGTTCGTATCGACATATCCCGCCAGGATCTGAATACAGGGAGCGATGCAAGGATATGATAATGAGACTTCTGCATGGTCATGGAGGTGAGTGCAGCCTGTCATAGGAATGAGGGGAGCCAGGAGGCTATGAGACATCTTTGTCTGCCGGGAGATGAGGGAAGAGCCCAGTTGTACAGGAATATAAAGGAGTAGGTGGATGAAAGAGAAAAGGATGAAGATAGTCTGGAAGATGATCTCTGCTGTTATGATATTCTGGGCTGTACTGTCATGCCCGGGAGAAGTCCATGCTCAGATTCATTCAGGCGAAGCCAGAAAGATCGGAACCTGGTGGGAAGGAAACGGGAAGGAATTTTCTTCATTTGATGATTCCAGAGCGTTTCGGGCAGACGCTTCTTATGGATTTAAGCTGAAGGCAACGAAAGAAACAGAGACGGTTATTGTGAAAGGAAGGCAGTCTGATAAACTTCCGGATCTGGAACTGCCGGCCAATGTAAAGAAATTTTTGTGGTTTCAGACGAAGGAAAATCAGGCCGGGCAGATCCAGGTAAAAAAGACAAATATGGAAATTTATCAGTGTGAGCCGGATGGCAGCAAGGGGCACTGGGAAAAGGTGGATCTGGAGCTGACAGTGACTGCTATTGAAAAATATCAGGGCAGAGAAGGATTTGTGGCAATCGGTACTGATATCTGCGACAGCGCCTATGTCGGAATTGAAGAGATGACGCTGAGGAGCCGGTTTTATCGTGCAGGGACTTCCACACCGGTCCGGCTGAAAAGCAATATTACGCTTCGGGACATTGATGCCAATCAGTATATCGGGGTGAAGGCGGACAGTGTAAAAGGTCAGTATGTATCAAAGAATACGAAACTAAGCTATGCGCAGTCAGACGGATTCCATATTTACTATGCGGATTACAGCAATAATTATACCAGTGAAGATTTTACCTGTGCTGGTTTTATTTTTGAGTCTGACAGCTTTGAGTACGTATTTGGAAAAGTTCGAAGTCAGGGACCTACAAAAGAAGATCAGTTCGTAGGATCTGGTCAGAACATGGTAAAATTCGATTCGGTGGATCCTAAAAAATATATTTCTCAGAAAGAGGGAGAGCGGGAAGAGACATCTAAGATCAGCAGCCTGGCAGGAACATGGACATATCAGATTGAACAGCCCATTGCGGCGGAGATTCCGGAAGCACATTATTATAAACAGTTTGCCTTTAAAGATCAGATTGAGGAATGCCTCAGGATTGAAAGTGTAAAGATATTCGGTGATAATACCGATGTTTCAGAGGAGTTTGAAATATCACAGAAGAAGAATCTGGTATCCGCTGTTTTAAAAAATCCAAAGGATCCGAAATTTTACAGCCGGGGAGTATATCGGATGGAAATACAGGTCAGAATGCAGATACCGGAGAATCCTTCCAGAGAAGAACTGGAGGCGTTGAGAAAACAATGGAAAGCTCATGGACATTATAATACAACGGAGACAACGATCAGCATTGAAAATACCGCAGAGACAACAGTAGATGAGAAAACGTCGCCAACGAATCAAGCGGAAGCAATTATTGAATTGCCTGAGGCCGCGCCGGATGTACCGGGTATGAAGATAACAAAGACAGCAGAACCGTATGAATATCAGGCAGGTGACACTGTGCAGTACAGGGTCAGGGCAGAAAACGTAAATCAGGAGTCGGGTACTGCTTATTTTATGATTCAGGATCTGTCTCTTCCGGAATATGTAAAAATTGAAGAAGATTCGTTTCAGGTTTCGGGAATGGAAAAAGAAAACTATACATTGGAACAGAAAGGAAACGGCTGGATCTTAAGATCAAAGGGAGATTATGAGCTGCCAAAAGGGCGGCCGGTGATCATATCGTATCAGGCGAAAGCCGCCATCAGCGCCAATGGAAAGCTGGCGGATAATACGGCGAAGGTGTGGGCAGGCGGAGTTTTGGAAAAAGAAGATCACTGCCAGGTTTATATCAATTCTCCAAAACTTGACATAACGAAGGAAGCGCCGGAAAAAGCATATCAAAAAGGCGAAATGATCGCATTTCAGTCTGTACTGACAAACAGGAATGAAGGAACGTTTATGAAAGATGTGGAAATTTCGGATGAGATCAGAACAGATGGGGTTGTTTTGATTCCGGGAAGCCTTGCGGTCATAGCAGATGGAAGAGATATTACAAAGCAGTGCTCTATTTCTTATGAGAAAGATGGAAGCGGTTTTCACATTCAGACAGGATATTGTCTAAAGAAAGGAAACATACCTGTTCTGGATGCTTCATCGGGAGAACAGGCATCTGAATATAAGAAGTTTCAATATGCGGATCAGATTCAGCTTCATTATCAGACCATGGCAGAAAAAGATGGTTTGGAAGGAAAAGAGATCGTCAATCGAATCAAAGCGCCGGCAGTGAATAATGTTAATGGAGATAAAATCCGGGAAGATGACGCCATTCCGTCAGGGGGAGCGGAAGCTGAAAAAAGTGTAAAACTGAAGGCGCCGCAGCTTCAGATCATAAAAGAATCTGATCAGAACGTATATGGAGTCGGACAGACAGGAAAATATAAGCTGAAGATAACACAGCAGAAAGAAGACCTTGTGGCAGAAAATCTGGCAGTTTCGGATGAGTTTGATCAGGATGGAGTGGTGATTTCCAAGATCAGGGTAACATACAACGGCGAGGAGATTACTTCTTCCTGCAAAATAGATGCATCAGAGACTGCTTTTTTTGTAGAAACAGGAAGAAATCTTGGACACGGAGATGAAATGGAGGTGACCTATCAGGTGCTGTTTCAGGAAAAGACGAAAGATCAGCTGAAAAATACCGCCAGGGTGGAAAGCAGCAATACGCCGGGAGATCAGGATTCGAATATTGTAACAATACAGCCGCCGCTGCTGAAGATTCAGAAAAAATCCGGACAGAATTCCTATAAAAAAGGAGAAAAGGGAACTTATGAATTAAGAGTGACTCAGGAAAATGACGGAGCTGCTGCTCACGGGGTTATAATCGAAGATATATTTGAAAAGAAAGGGGTAGAGATTCAGGAAATCCGTGTTAAATATAACGGAAAAGACATAACCGGACAGTGTGAGATTACAGAAGGATCTGGCGGAAATCAATTTAAGATTCTGACAGGAAAAGACATGGGAAAACAGGATGAGATCATCGTGACATACCGGGTTTTGTTTCAGACAGAAGAAACAGGAAATATAAAAAATAAGGCATATGCTTCTGCCGCCGATGCCCCGAAATGCCAGGATGAATATACAGTCACCCTGGAAGAGGTCAAACCGGAACTTTCAATCGAGAAGACTTCGGAAAAAAGAGATTATCATGTAGGGGAACCCTGTATTTATCACATCGCAGTGACACAGAAAAAAGAGGGGGCAAAGGCGGAGAAGGTTGTGATCATAGACCGCCTGTCCAGTCAGGATGTAAAAATACAGAGAGAAACAATGAAGATAACGGGACCAGACGGAACGGAGGTGACGAAACAGTGTAAAATTTCCTTTTTGGATGGAGCATACCGGATAGAAACCGGGATAGATTTATCTTATGGAGAGAAGATAAAGATTCAATATCAGGTGAAAATACTGCCTTCCAGTGAAGGAAAAGAGATTGTAAATACGGCACAGGCAGAAGGGAAAAATGCGGATCCTGCAACCGCAGAACATGATATCAAAATCAGCAGTCCAAAGCTTGTTTCAGGCTCAGGAAAATCCTTTGGAAGCAGTTCTCCAAAGACAGGAGATCAGGGGCCGGGAGGATGGATCGCGGCAGCGGTCATTGCCGGCGCATGCCTTGTATTTTTATTGAGAAAACGGTATAATAGAAAAAAATAGCAGAGGTGAGCGCGTATGGCAAAAGATTTTTTCGGACGTCTGGAAGAGACAATTTCCACGACAGGGAAGGCAGCAGCACACAAAGCCAGAGAAGTGGCGGATTCAGCCAAAAGGTATAATGATATCCGCATCGCGAAGAAGGATCTGAATGATCTGTACCGGCAGGTAGGAAAGAAGTATTTTAAGGAGACGATGGATTACCCGCAGGCAGAATATATAGATCTGTTTAATCTGATCGAAAAGCTTCAGGGCGATATTGAGATTCTTCAAAAGGAACTCGATAAGGAAGAAGAGATGAAAAGTAAAAAAGAAGACTAAAAAAAGATCTTGCAAAGATATTCTTTGCAGGATCTTTTTCTTTGGGAGGAAATTATGATACAAACAATAGAAATGACAGATATTGGAAACGGAAGGCCGTCCAATCAGGATGCGTATTTGATCAAAAAGGGAAAGCACGAAGGAAAGCAGTGCCTTCTGGCAGCGGTATGTGACGGAATGGGCGGTTTGAGACGGGGAGAAATTGCGAGCCGGTATATTATTGAACTTCTGAAACAGTGGTTTGATGAAGTGCTGCCTGGATTAATAAGGAAAAAGAAAATCGACAGAATCCAAAAAGATCTGATTGGCCTGATTAAAAAGTCAAATGATAATCTCCTGCTTATGAGTGAAGATACAGATGAAACAATGGGGAGTACACTGACCCTTTTATTTGTCCTTGGAGAGCAGTTTTTCGTGCTTAATGTAGGAGACTCCAGGGCTTACTGGTTTGAGCAGGGCAGAAAATATGTTACCACAGATCATACTCTGGCGCAGCTTGAAGTAAAAGCGGGGCATATGACGAGGGAACAGGCAAGGAGAGATCCAAGGAGGCATATCCTGATTCAGTGCGTCGGGGTGACCAAAGACATAAAAATTGACTGTTACAGAGGCAGAATAGAACCAGGGATGGAATTTCTGCTTTGTACAGATGGTTTTTACGGCCGTTTGGAGGAAGAGGAAATTTACCATGTGGATTCGGATCAAAATGAGATGCGGATGTGGGTTGAAGATTGTTTTCGAAAAGTCAAAGAAAGAGGTGAGCTTGATAATCTTTCATGTATTCTGATCAAAGTACCGTAGAAACAGAAATTTTTCAGGGGAAATACCGAAAGATCAGGGAACTGAAAACCGGGGGCATGGGAAAAGTCTTCCTGGTGGAAGAACGCAGGAAAAAGAAACGCTATATCATGAAGATTGTTCCGGCAGATAAGAAAGGACTGCGGGAAGCAGAATATTTGGAAAAGGCAGAAAATCTTTCGGGGATTCCAAAAATCATGCAATGGGAAAAAAATGAGCATGAGATTTTTATGGTTATGGAGTATGTTCGTGGAAATTCGCTGAAAGAACTGGTCAGTAAGAAAAAGAGAATCGGAAAAAGAAAACTCATCCGATGGAGTCTGGCGCTTTGTGAAATTCTGCAAGGTCTCCATCAAATGGAGCCACCGGTTATCTGCATGGATTTAAAACCGGAACATGTCAGGATAACACCGGCAGGAAAGGTATATCTGATTGATTTGGGAATCAGTGCTTATGAGGGAGAAGAACTGGAAGGGTATGGAACAAAAGGATTTGCCGCGCCGGAACAGAGGAAAAAAGGCAGTCGGGCCGATGTGCGTCTGGATATTTTCAGTTTTGGAAAAATCCTGGATTTTTGTAAAAAGAGAATGCGGTGGAAAGGCATGGAAACGGTGATAAGACAATGTACCAGGAAACGGCAGAAGGACCGGTATCCATCGATGGCTGTGCTGAAGCAGGCATTGAAAAGAGAAAGAAGACGGGAAACTCTGAAAATAACAGCTGCTTTGATAATAATTTTTGGCCTGTCAGCAGGGATTGGCAGGCTCTCTTTTTCTGAAAATGCCTCCGGTGCAATGCCAGTGGATGCAAAAAGAGAAATGCAAAAATATTTGTTCGGGGATGAAAGGAACCGTCCGGATTATATTATGGCAGAACAATGTATAACAGAATGGCAGGGAAAAGATTCGGAAATCAGCAGATACGAACGACTCCTGGACGCCATGGAAAATCCAGGGAAAGTACAGTCATGGGAAGTAATATGGCAGGATCTTAGGAAAAATCCGGCTCCTGGATTGTATGAGACATGCTTTCTTTCGCAGGTGTATCTTACACGGCAGAAACAGCTTGCTTCTTTTGGAAAACCAGCCTGGCAGGCCTGGAAATTATTGGAAAAACAGAAGGACCGGAAAGTTTCCGGAATTTACTGGAAGCGGCGCATAGAAGATGAACGTCTGCAGGCAGCCGGAAATCTTGCTCTTCAGGGAGAAGAGGAATTCCTTCGGGAAATTGCCGGAGAATATCTGCAGAAAACAGGGACACAGGAAAAAGCCTGGAGTGGATACCGAAGGGTGGTGATGTTTCTGGAAAGAGAAGGAAAAGATATGTCTTCTTATTATGAGAACTTTTTACAGAAGTTTCCCTGCTGTGAAGAGGCCTATGTAGAATATGGAATCTATCTCTGCCGTCTTGGAAGGTGGAAAGAAGCTCAGAAGATTTACAGGCGGGGGAAAAATAAGACCAGCATGGCAGGGGAAAAGGCAGGAGAATTAAAGGAGAAACTTGGAATATGAAAAAAAGATATCAGATCATTCCGGCAGCAGCAGGAATATGTCTGGCCATATGGATTTTATCTGCGGCCGCAGTACGGATTCGCGGAAATTACAAACCGTGGGAGCTGACATGGAGCAGGGAAGAGGAAATGCCGTATTTTCGCTCAGCTGCGCATTTAAAAATACAATTAAAAGAAGGCGCAGATTCCAGTCAGATAAAAGTGTTTGTAAACAGCAGGCAGCAGGATCTTTTGTGGCTGGAAGAAAAAACTACAGAATTATTTTTTGAGGAGGAAGGTTTTTATGAAGTGGAAATACGTCATAAAGACGGGGAGTATTATCACCGCAGGATTTATGTAGAACTTTCAGATCCCTCTGCACCGAAAATTTCCACAGGCGGTTACAAAGAAGGAATCTGGACAAAAGAAGATGTGGCTTTGAAGCTGCTGGGAGCAAAATCTTTGACCGGCATTGATCATTATGAATACAGAGGAGAAGGTGGAGAATGGAAGGAAGTTTTGGATGAAAAAATTTTTCTGGATGAAACGATGGATGAACGAGTTCAGGCAAGGGCAGTCTCCAAAGCAGGAAGGCAGGGAGAGATTTCAGAAATCCGGATAAAAATCTGGAAGATCAGACCCAATAAGGTGAAGCTTTACTGTAAAGAAAAAAGTACAAATGGATGGTTTCGCAAAATCCCAGTCATCTATTGGGAGCATCAGCTGCTGGAAGGCGGACCGGAAACCAAACTTTATTTTGAGCTGATCTGCCTGGACAGTGGAAAGAAAAAGGTAACGGAAGGGGAAATTCCGGAGATCAGAGAAGAAGGGAGATATCAATTATCTGCCTGGGCGAAAGATGAGGCAGGAAATCGTTCTGAGACAACAGAACCGCTGAATCTATGGATTGATTTCGGCGCTCCGGAGATTTCCATCTGGGGTGCAGATCAGATAAAAAATGGCTTCTGCCGCAGAAAACAGACCGTGTGCATTTGGATTAATGATAAAAATATCACGCCCTCTTCCATGAAAATTCAGACTTCCGGGAAAAGGCTCCTGGGATGGAAACCAATGGGAAATGGATATTATACGGCTGTCGTCTTTCAAAAACAGGGAAAACATTACCTGAAGGCGGAAGCCCGGGATCAAGGAGGAAACAAGACAGAGAAAAAAATGACCTTTGTGCTGGATGATCAGAAACCGGAAATCTGCATCCGGGGAATAGAAAATCACAAAACCTATCGAAAGAATATAAAACCGGAAATCTCGATTCGGGATGAGAATCTGTATCGATCCAGAATAGAAATACTGTGCGGCGGTGAAAAAATAACAGACAGGATACTTTCCAGAGACGGGCATTATACGATCACTGCAGCAGCAGAGGATAAGGCAGGAAACAGGACGGAAGTAAAAAAAGTGTTTACGATCAATAAAGCGGGAATCCTGATTTCATTTCAGTCTCCGGAAATTAACGGAAAAATTATTAATAAGAAAAAATTCCAGCCGTCTTTTCTGGTAAAAAGCATGGATCCTGTTCAGGTAATCGGATTTATGGTAAATGGCAGAAGTGAAGCCTGTGAATCTGAAAAAGACATCATCCGGCTGAAAAATCCGCTGGAAGAAAACGGACCATATGAGATCAGACTGATTCTTAGTGACGCATCGGGAAATTATGGAATATCAAAAAATATAAAATTTACTTATGATACAAAACCTCCGGAAATTCAGATTCTTGGACTTGATCCGAATGGGAAAATTTCATATGGGAAAGAGATATTGATAAGTCTGCGTCAAAAAGAAGATATTCTGGAATCCGTGTGTATCGATGGAAAAAAAGCAGAGATAGTGGAAGGAAAAGCAAAGGCTGCGGCGGAAGATCTGGGCAGACATCGTCTCTCCATCCTGGCAAGGGATATGGCAGGAAATGAGATAAAGAAAGAAATATGGTTTACTGTGGAGAAGGCCGTGCCTCAGATCATAAAAGAGGCGGTAAGAAAAAATGGGACCGGAAAAGGGCTGCGCTGTATATTTTACGGTGGGATTTTGCTGGCTGTATGTGGAGCAGGCGCTGTGCAAATCATAAAAAAGCGGGGAACAAGGTTATAATCTTCGAAATTCTATGCTATAATATTATTCATGTATGTATTTGAATCAATGGAGGAAAAGAATTATGGCAGAAGAATTAAAAGAAACAAGAGAAGAATTTGAAAAAGAATTAGAAGCCTCTTTAGAAAAAGCAGAGACAAACGAAAGTGCCACATGGGCTCATCTGGAGCAGATGAAAGAAGATGAAACGATCCTTCCTCTTACGGTAGGCGGCGTTGTAAAAGGCGGAGTTATTGTATACGTAGAAGGAATCCGCGGCTTTATTCCGGCATCTTTACTGTCTACAAGTTATGTGGAAGATTTAAATGTATGGCTTCAGAAAGATGTTGAGGCTAAGATTATTACAGTAGAAGAAGAAAACCAGAGACTGGTTTTATCTGCCAAAGCAGCAGCAAGGGAAAGAGAAAAACAGGAAAAAGAAAAGAAGATCGCCCAGCTTAAGACAGGCACGGTGGTAGAAGGAACAGTAGAAAATCTGATGCCTTATGGAGCATTTGTTGATATCGGAGACGGAATCAGCGGACTGGTCCACATTTCACAGATGAGCCGGAAGAGAGTAAAATCTCCGGAAGAAGTGGTAAAAGAAGGCCAGAAAGTGACAGTTAAGATTATCAAAGTAGCAGACGGCAAGGTAAGTCTCAGCATGAAAGCGATTGAGGAAGATGCGGAGGCTGCTGAAAAAGCGAAAGAAGTTGGAGTTGAGTATACGGAAGAAGCTGCAGGAACCAGTCTTGGAGATCTTCTGGCTAATATTAAATTATAGAGAGGTACATATGGCAGGATCAAGTTTTGGAACGGCTTTTCGTATTACAACGTGGGGAGAGACTCACGGTGCGGGAGTTGGAGTTGTGATTGACGGATGCCCTGCGGGCATGGAACTTTGCGAGGAAGACATTCAGAAATATCTGGATCGAAGGAAACCGGGACAGTCTCGGTATACAACTCAGAGAAAAGAAGGAGATCAGGTGGAAATCCTTTCCGGAGTCTTTGAAGGAAAGACAACTGGGACTCCGATTTCTCTTATAGTGCGCAATCATGATCAGAGATCAAGAGACTACAGTAATATTCAAGATGTTTACCGGCCGGGACATGCAGATTATACTTATGATGCGAAATACGGATTCCGGGATTACAGAGGAGGAGGACGTTCTTCCGGCCGGGAGACCATCGGACGGGTTGCAGCCGGAGCGGTTGCGGCCAAAGTCCTTCAGGAACTGGGAATTCATATTCTGACATATGCCAAAGCTATTGCTGGAATTGAGATTTCAGAAGATTCTTTTGATGAAAAAGAAATTGGTCAGAATCCTTTTTATATGCCGGATCACGGCGCAGCTGAAAAAGTACGGGAATACGCGGACCGCATGATCAAAGAGATGGATTCGGTCGGCGGTGTCATCGAGTGCGTGATAGAAGGCGTCCGGCCGGGAATTGGAGATCCGGTCTTTGACAAGCTGGATGCGGAGCTGGCGAAAGCAGTCATGTCCATTGGAGCGGTAAAAGGTTTTGAAATTGGAGACGGCTTTAGGGCAGCGTCATCCAGAGGATCAGAAAACAATGATGAATTTATGATGCAGGATGGAAAAGTCATTAAAAAGACCAATCATGCCGGAGGTATTCTTGGCGGAATCAGCGACGGAAGCACGATTATTTTCCGGTCAGCAGTGAAACCGACGCCTTCCATTGCCAGAGGCCAGCAGACGGTCAGCAGAGACGGTGAAGATGTGGAGATCCATATCAAAGGCCGTCACGATCCAATGATCGTACCCAGAGCTGTGGTAGTTGTGGAGTCAATGGCTGCCATAACATTGCTGAACGGTATTTTGAAAAATCTGGGAGCAACGATGGATCAGGTAAAAAAACTTTACAGGTAATGGTGGAAAATCTATGTATGAATTGATAAAAAAGGATGGAAGAGCAAAAAGAGGACGATTAAAAACGGTTCATGGAGTTATTGAAACACCGGTTTTTATGAATGTAGGAACGGCAGCGGCGATCAAAGGCGCTGTCAGCACAGATGATCTCAGGCAGATCGGCACACAGGTGGAACTGTCTAATACATATCATCTGCATGTGCGTCCGGGAGATAAACTGATCAAAGAATATGGGGGACTTCATAAATTTATGAACTGGGACCGGCCGATTCTTACGGATTCCGGCGGGTTTCAGGTGTTTTCTCTGGCAAAATTAAGAAAAATCAAGGAAGAGGGCGTTTCCTTTTCTTCTCATATTGACGGCAGGAAAATATTTATGGGACCGGAGGAGAGCATGCAGATCCAGTCCAATCTTGGATCGACGATTGCAATGGCATTTGATGAATGTCCGCCGCATCCTGCAACAAGAGAATATATGCAGAATTCAGTGGACAGGACAAGCCGCTGGCTGGAACGCTGCAAAAAGGAGATGAACCGTCTGAACTCTTTGGAGGATACGATCAATCCGCATCAGATGCTGTTTGGAATCAATCAGGGAGGAACGTTTGAGGATATCCGTATTGAGCATGCCAGGACGATTTCAGCCATGAATCTGGACGGATATGCCCTCGGAGGGCTTGCGGTCGGCGAGAGCCATGAGGAGATGTATCATATTCTGGATGAGACAGTTCCTTATCTTCCGGAAGATAAACCAACATATCTGATGGGAGTCGGAACGCCGGCTAATATTCTGGAATCGGTAGACCGGGGAGTGGATTTCTTTGACTGTGTATATCCGACAAGGAACGGCCGTCATGGTCATGTATATACCAATCAGGGAAAACTGAATTTATTTAATAAAAAATATGAACTGGATCACCGGCCGATCGAAGAAGGATGTCAGTGTCCGGCATGCAGAAGTTACAGCAGAGCCTATATCCGGCATCTTCTGAAAGCGAAAGAAATGCTGGGAATGCGTTTATGTGTCTTGCATAACTTGTATTTTTATAATACAATGATGGTTGAGATTCGTGAGGCAATCGAAGCAGGAAACTACAAAGAATATAAAAAACAGAAGCTCGAAGGCATGGCGAATTAATTATAAGAGAAAAATGGAGGAAGCAAATGAATACTACAGGATTGATTATCTGGGTCATTGTCATTATCGCTTTTATGTATTTTGTAACGATCAGACCTCAGAAGAAAAAAGATGAGCAGATGAAAGAGCTGATCTCTTCTTTAGAGGTTGGAGACAGCATTCTGACATCCAGTGGTTTCTATGGAGTGATTGTAGATAATCTGGATGACTCAACAATCATCGTAGAATTTGGTAATGACAAGCACTGCCGTATTCCGATGGAAAAATCTGCGGTGACTGCGGTGGAGAAAGCAAACGCAGAACAGGAAGAAGAATAGGAAAAAAGAGTTCCGGCTGAGGAACTCTTTTTTGTTTTGTGTGGAACTCCCGCGTTTCATAAGATAAACTGTCCATATTATCTCAGCGGCGGTCGTTATTGCTTTTGCCAGGCTTCTTCCAGACGGTCCATCAGATGATCCGGAACGTGCAGAGAACCGCGACCGGTTCCAAGCTGAATATCCGGTTTATTGGTTCCGTGAAAGTCAGAGCCGCCGGTTTCCAGAAGGGAATATTGTTTCGCCCATTCCCGGAGCCGGGTGATCTGCCCGATGTGATGCGTTGAGTGGTATACTTCCAGTCCCAGCAGGCCGTTGTCTTTCAGATATTCGATCAGATGCCGGAGTTCTTCGTTAGAGTAGTGATACTGAAAAGGATGAGCAAGAACCGGTATGCCTCCTGCCGCACGGATCAGGGATAATGTTTCTTCCGGTGCCAGAAATGGTTTTGGAACAAAATATTTGCAGGTTTCTCCAAGATATTTGCGAAAAGCCTCATCTTTGGTTTTACAGATCCCTTCTTCCTGGAGAACACGGGCAAAATGTGCCCTTGTGATAACGGTATCAGGATGTTTGCCCTGGAGTTTTTCTAATGTAACAGGATATCCGTCTTTTTGGAATAATGAGATCATTTTTAAATTTCGATTCATTCGGCCTTCTCTTATGGCGGTCAGACGGTCATTCAGCGTTTTGCTGGCGCAGTCGATGCCATATCCGAGAACGTGGATTTCGCGGCCGGAGATATCACATGAGATTTCTATTCCGGGAATAAAGTGAATGCGCGGATTCAGAGCCAGAATCGAAGGAATTCCTTCTGTGGTATCATGGTCTGTCAGAGAAAATCCATACAAGCCGAGAGATTCTGCCTGGGAGACGATTTGTGCCGGACTAAGGGTTCCATCTGAACAGGTAGAATGAATATGCAGATCAATCATAAAGCGGGTCCTCCTCGTAAGAAAATATAATTGGTTTGTCTTTTAGTTTATCATAAAAAGGAATAGAAGACAAAAAGGCGGCATAGGCTATAAGCAGAGGAGGAGATGTGATGGAGATAGGGAAAAAAGGAATTTATGTGGTGCAGAGCCTGATTGTTTCTTACATTATAACCGGTATTATTTTATGTGTGCTTGCGCTGATTATGTATCAGCTGAAGTCTGGAACAAAGATTGCAGAGGCAGGAGTGACGGCGACTTACATTCTGGCTTCCATGGCAGCAGGGTGGACTGCAGGCAGAAGAATTGGAAAAAGAAAATTTTTATGGGGACTGGCATCAGGAATTCTTTATTTTTTGATCCTGCTGTGCATTTCTGCGGTGATTCATCCGGGGGAAGCATTGATTTCAGGAGAACGCGTCACAGTATTTCTGCTGTGCGCGGCAGGCGGTATGCTGGGCGGCATGTTTGGTTAAAGAAGAAGTTCATTGTTGTCAAAAATACGGGAATATGATATAATATGTCAAGCTATATTGAGATAACAGGAGGAAAATAAGATGAAACATATTAAGACCCTGACCAATAAGACACTGCAGAATACAGTAAAAAAAGGCGGATGCGGAGAATGTCAGACATCCTGCCAGTCAGCTTGTAAGACATCCTGCACAGTAGGAAATCAGACTTGCGAACACAGCAAATAATAAAAAAAGATTTTTTTCAGCAAGTGAGGCGTTCCGGGCGGGCCGCCTCACTTTGTTGTGCAGAAGACAGGGATTGAACGAAATGGAGATAGATAAGGAGATTAGGAACGATGGTTCATCAGTATAAAAACAATGGATATAATATGGTGCTTGACGTTGCAAGTGGTTCTGTCCATGTGGTAGATGATCTGAGCTATGAGATCATTGCCCGTTATGAGGATCATTCTTTGGAAGAGATTCAGAAGGAATTATCTGATCATGATCCGAAAGAAGTGCAGGAAGCTTACGAAGAGATCCAGAATCTGGAAAAAGAAGGCGTGCTGTTTACCGAGGACTGCTATGAGGATTATATCTGCGAATTTAAAGAACGTCCTACGGTTGTGAAAGCTTTATGCCTTCATATTGCCCATGACTGTAATCTTGCCTGCAGATACTGTTTTGCGGAAGAAGGGGAATACAAAGGCCGCCGTGCTTTAATGAGCGCCGAAGTTGGAAAAGCGGCGCTGGATTTTCTTGTGAAAAACTCTGGAAACCGAAGAAATCTGGAAGTGGATTTCTTTGGAGGAGAACCGCTGATGAATTTCGATGCAGTAAAAGAGATCGTCGCTTATGGACGTTCCCTGGAAGAGAAGAATCATAAGAAATTCCGCTTTACACTGACAACTAACGGAGTTTTGTTAAACGATGACATTATGGAATTTGCCAACCGTGAGATGGACAATGTGGTGTTGAGCATTGACGGACGGAAAGAAGTTCATGATTATATGCGCCCTTTCCGCAATGGAAAAGGAAGCTATGACTTTATCATCGATAAATTCAAAAAATTCGCAGACAGCAGGAATCAGCAGAAGTACTATGTGAGAGGTACTTTTACCCATCATAATCTGGATTTTTCCAAAGATATCTTCCATCTGGCAGATGAGGGATTTGAGCAGATTTCCGTAGAGCCTGTGGTTGCGCCGGAGACAGAAGATTATGCCATTACCAAAGAAGATCTTCCAAAAATCATGGAAGAATATGATATCCTGGCAAAAGAGATGATAAAAAGAGAAAAGGAAGGCAGAGGCTTTACATTTTTCCATTTTATGATTGATCTGACAGGGGGACCGTGTGTGGCCAAGCGTTTATCAGGATGCGGTTCAGGAACAGAATATCTGGCGGTGACACCATGGGGAGATTTATATCCGTGCCATCAGTTTGTAGGGCAGGATGAATTCTGCATGGGAAATGTTTTTGACGGAATCAGCAGAGAAGATATCGTAAAAGAATTTAAGGCAAGCTGTGTCTATACGAAAGAGGAATGCAGAAACTGTTTCGCGCGTTTTTACTGCAGCGGAGGATGCAGCGCTAATTCCTATAATTTCAATGGAACCATTGATGGAACCTATGAGATCGGATGTGAACTGGAACGTAAGCGCGTAGAGTGTGCATTAATGGTAAAAGCGGCTCTTGCACTGGAGGAAGAGGGGCAGGAAGAAGCTTAGGCATCAGAAAAAACAGAAGATAACGATAAGAAAGAGTATTGCGGCAGGCCCGGATACTCTTTTTGTCGATGAAGAAAGATAATGGAGACAAAGATGGAACAGTGGTACATATATAAAAAGAAAGCAGACTTTGCCGGAATCGGGGAAAAATACCAGATTGATCCGGTCATTGCCCGTCTGATCCGGAACCGGGATGTGATCAGTGATGAGGAAATCCATTCTTATCTTTATGGAACGATGAAAGATGTATCGGATCCTTTGCTTCTAAAAGGAGCAAAAGAGACGGCAGAGATTCTGGAGAAAAAAATCCGGGAAGAGAAGAAAATCCGGATTATTTCTGATTATGATGTAGATGGGGTGATGTCCAATTATATTCTGTGGAAAGCATTGACAGATCTGGGCGGCATTGTGGATTTTACGATTCCTAACCGGATGAAGGATGGATATGGAATCAACCAGTCCCTGGTCAGCCGGGCAGTCAAAGACGGCATTGATACGATCATTACCTGTGACAATGGGATTTCAGCGGGAGAAGCGGTGAAATACGGAAGAGAACAGGGACTTACAATGATCGTGACGGATCATCATGAAGTTCCGTTTGAGGAACTGCCGGACGGAACCCGGAGAGAAATCCTGCCTGAAGCTCATGTGGTTGTAGATCCGAAACAGAAGGAATGTCATTACCCATATCCTCTTTTATGCGGAGCCGGGGTAGCTTTTCAGCTTATGAGAGCATTGTACCGGGATTTGGGAAAGAAAGAAGAATCATTGGAGAATCTTCTCCCTTTTCTTGCGGTTGCCACTATCTGCGATGTGGTGGATCTGACAGGAGAAAACCGTATTTTTGTAAAAGAAGGGCTTTCCAGGATTCATGAGACAGGAAATACAGGCTTTCAGGCGCTTTTGAAGGTTCATGAACTGGATCAGAAAAAGATTGCTTCTTATGACTGTGGGTTTGTCATTGGTCCATGCATCAATGCCAGCGGAAGACTGGATACGGCGGAAAAGGTCATGGGACTTTTCCTGGAACGGGATCCGGTGAAAGCAGAAGCCGTGGCCTCTGAATTGAAAGAATTGAACGAAGAGAGAAAACGAATGACCGAAGAAGGCGTGGCGCAGGGAATAGAGCAGGCTCAGCTCTGCATGGACAAGGGAGATAAGGTGCTGGTTGTTTATCTCCCGGAATGTCATGAAAGCGTTGCGGGCATCATTGCCGGAAGAATCAAAGACCGGCTTCATCATCCGGTGTTTGTGCTGACAGACTCAGAAGATGGAAAGAAAGGATCCGGAAGATCCATTGAGACATATTCCATGTTTGAGGAAATGATGAAGATCAAAGATGTTTTTACAAAATTCGGAGGGCATCCAATGGCAGCAGGATGCTCCCTGGAAGATGGGCGTCTGGATGAATTCCGGGAAAGAATCAACCGCCAGTGCACCCTCACAGAAAAAGATTTTATTGATAAAGTACATATTGACGCGGATATGCCGGTTGATTACATTACAATGGATCTGATCCGGCAGATGTCAGTGCTGGAACCTTTCGGAAAAGGAAACAAAAAGCCGCTGTTTGCCCATAGGAAATTAAAGGTTGAAAGGGTGCGTGTGTTTGGAAAAGGTAAAAATGTGATTAAATTAGCGTTAAAGAGTAGCCAGGGCACGAGGATTGATGGTATGATTTTTGAGGAGGAAGAAAGTTTTCGAGAAAAAATGCAGGAAATGCAGTATATTACATGTACTTATTATCCTGTGATCAATGAATATCAGGGGTATCGAAATCTTCAGATCCAGATTCAGAATTACTTTTTTACGGAGGAATAGGAAATGGGAAATATCAGGCTGGTGGCAATGGATTTGGATAATACATTGCTGGACAGGAATAAGCAGATTTCAGAACATACAAAGGAAGTACTTCAGGCAGCGGCAGATCAGGGAGTTGAGATCGTGCCGGCTACCGGAAGAATTTTTAAGGCAATCCCGGATTTTTTAAGAGAGATGGAAGGGGTTCACTATGCCCTGTGCTGCAATGGTGCAACGGTGTACGACAGGATCAGAGATGAGATCATTTACACCAATCATCTGGAAGCGGAAACCGTATTTCGTCTGCTGGATGTTCTGGAAAAATATCACTGTACCCAGGATATTTACCGAAACGGGCAGGGATACATGGAACCAAGATTTCTGCGCCATCTGGATGAATACAAGATTGAAGGTCCGATTTTTGATCTGATTCTTCGAACCAGAAAGGAGGTTGCAGATCTGAGGAACTATATTCAGGAAAACCCTCAGGGAATTGAGAAAGTCTGCAGCTTTTTTGACGATATGGAAGTCAGGGAAACGGTAAAAGAAGAATTGAGGGCGCTTGAGATTGCCAATGTGGCCAGTTCTCTTCCAAATAATATAGAGATCAATCAGTTTGGATGCGATAAGGGAGATGGCCTGACACATCTTGCGGAGTATCTTGGCCTGACAATGGATCAGGTAATGGCCTGCGGAGATGCGGAAAACGATACGAAGATGATCGAGGCGGCCGGACTCGGTGTTGTTATGGAGAATGGAACCAGGGAGCTGAAAGAAATCGCTGATTTCATTACAAAGACTAACAATGAAGATGGAGTCGCATATGCCATTGAAAAATATGTTTTGTAAATAAAACATACAGGAGGCAGATCTGGTTTTCGGAGAGGGTCTGCCCTCCTTTTAACCGAATAAAAAACTTGTCAAAAAAAATTTAAAAAAAGTGTTGACATTTATCTTCAAACATTGTATATTATTATCTGTCGTCAGGAAAACGACAAACGAAACGAAAGAACGGGATCATAGCTCAGCTGGGAGAGCATCTGCCTTACAAGCAGAGGGTCACAGGTTCGAGCCCTGTTGGTCCCATTTTCTATGAATATCATAGAATCAATTACATATGGCGATGTAGCTCAGTTGGCTAGAGCATACGGTTCATACCCGTAGTGTCAGCAGTTCGAATCTGCTCATCGCTATGTCAGGAAGAGATGTATTTTTATCGAATACATCTCTTTTTTTCTTTTCTGCTGTTATGAATCAGGTTATAATAATGGTAACAGAAAATATGTAAGATTACAGAATAAAAGGAGACTCATTATGAGGATAGGAACAGGATATGATGTCCATCGGCTGGAAGAAGGCAGAAAATTAATTCTCGGGGGTGTGCAGATTCCGTTTGAAAAAGGACTGCTGGGACATTCCGATGCAGATGTTCTGCTGCATGCAGTTTCAGATGCTCTGCTGGGAGCGGCGGCTCTTGGAGATATTGGAAAACACTTTCCGGACACGGATCCGGCATTTGAGGGAGCAGACAGTCTGAAGCTTCTGGAAGAGACGGTTCGTCTGGTGAAAGAAGAAGGGTATAAAGTAGGAAATGTAGATGCAACGGTGATTGCACAGAAACCTAAACTTGCGTCATATATCCCCAGGATGAGGGAAAACATCAGGAAAGTCCTTGAGGTAGAAGAGAACCAGGTAAATATAAAGGCAACAACAGAAGAACATCTTGGATTTACGGGAGAAGGCCTGGGAATCAGTGCTCAGGCAGTCTGTCTGCTGGAGGAGCGCTGATATATGGATTTAAGTTATGAAAAGAAAGAAAGAAAAACAGAAATCTATCAGATGTATCAGGAGATTTTCGAGGATCCGGAAGAATTTGCCCGGTATTATTTTGAGGAAATCTATCCGGGAAATAGAGTGCTGACCGCGCAGGAACATGGAGAGATACGGGGAATGATCCATCTGAATCCCTACAAAGTGAGGGCAGGCAGGAAGGACTGGACACTGCATTATATTGTAGCTGTTGCAGTCAGAGAGCAGTACCGGCGGCAGGGAATCATGGCACAGATGCTGGAGCGCTGTCTGAATGATATGGCGCAGAAAGGGGAGCCTTTTACGTATCTTATGCCGGCAGACCGTGCTTATTATGAACCGTTTGGATTTGTCTTTATCATGGATTGGACGGAGGCGCAGGTTCGGGGAGAAAAGACAGAAAAACAGGGTGTGATCATGGCAGCGGATGAAAAAGATTATGATGAAATTTCTGATTTTCTGGAGGAATTTTTAAAAAAATTTCGTGTTTATACAGTGCCGGATCAGGCTTATCTTGAAAGGACACAGCGGGAAAGCCAGAGCAGTGATGGTTCTTTGATGGTATGGAGAAAGGAAGGCGCGCTGCGGGGAGTTTTTGCTGAAGGAAAAGAAGATGACGATGTATTTCTCAGATGGGCTTTTTCAAAAGAGCCGGAGCAGATGCTGACACAGATCAAAGGCCGTTTCCCAGACCGGGTGATTGAGATTACAGGAGGGAATATCAGCCCGGGCAGTCAGGTGCCAAAGATTATGGCAAGGATCACATGCCTGAAAGCGTGGGAAAAAATTCTGAAAGGAAGAAAAAATGTTTCGTTCCGGCTGAACGTAGAAGATCCGCTGATCAGGGAAAATAATGGGACATTTTGTTTTGAAGCTGGATTTGAAGGAGTAAAAATCAGAAAAGAAAGGGAAGACGGTGATGCCCAAAAGATTTTAATAGAGGATTTGACCCGGGTATTCTTTGGATATGAAGCAGAAAAGATTCTGGAGCAGTATCCGTATCTGGAGAGTATCCAGCCAGCAGAACCTGTTTATATTTCGGAGGAGGTATGACCTATGAAACTAATGTTTATCGGCGCAGACCATGAAGTAACCGGAAGCTGTCATTATGTGGAAGCGTGCGGGAAACGGTTTGTTGTAGATTATGGGATGGAACAGGGAGTTAATATTTATGAGAATGCGGAGCTTCCGGTCAGTGCGGCAAAACTGGATTTTGTACTCCTGACCCATGCTCATATTGATCATTCAGGAATGCTTCCGCTGCTGTATGCAAGAGGATTCCGAGGACCGATCTACGCAACAAAGGCAACAACGGATTTGTGCCAGATCATGCTTCGAGACAGCGCGCATATCCAGGAATTTGAAGCGGAATGGCGGAACCGCAAGGCAAAAAGATCCGGAAAACCGGAAATCATTCCAGTCTATACAATGGAAGATGCGGTTAATGTGATGGATCAGTTTATCCCTTGTTCTTATAAGGACAGGACAGAAGTATGCAAAGGAATCGAAATCCGGTTTACAGACATTGGACATCTGCTTGGATCAGCCAGCATTGAGGTGTGGCTGAATGAGGAAAATGTACAGAAAAAACTGGTATTTTCCGGAGATATCGGAAATACCAATCAGCCGCTGATCAAAGATCCGCATTATACGGATGAGGCGGATTATGTGATTATGGAATCTACTTATGGCGACAGGTTTCATGAAAAACATCCGAATTATGTGGATGAACTGGCAGAAGTGATACAAAGAACCTTTGACCGGAAGGGAAACGTGGTCATTCCGTCATTTGCCGTAGGGCGGACTCAGGAACTGCTCTATTATATCCGGCAGATTAAAAGTGAAGAACTGGTAAAAAATCATGGGGATTTTAAGGTGATTGTAGACAGTCCGCTTGCGGTAGAAGCCACTCAGATTTTTAATAAAGATGTGGAAGAGACATATGATGAAGACGCCATGGAACTGGTGCGCAGAGGCATCAATCCCATTACATTTTCCAATCTCCAGCTTTCTGTGTCCACGGAAGAGTCTAAAGCGATCAACTTTGATGAAGAGCCGAAAGTGATCATTTCTGCCTCCGGCATGTGTGATGCGGGAAGAGTGAGGCATCATCTGAAACATAATCTGTGGGATCCGAAAAATACGATTGTGTTTGTCGGCTATCAGGCATATGGAACACTTGGCCGTGCTTTGGTAGAAGGGGCAAAAGAAGTGAAGCTGTTTGGTGAGACGATCAAGGTTCAGGCAGAAATTCTGCGCCTGGAAGGAATCAGCGGGCATGCGGACAAGAAAGGGCTGATCCGCTGGATCCGGGAATTTGAAAAACAGCCGGAGATGGTGTTTGTTGTTCATGGCGAGGATAAGGTATGTGATATTTTTGCGGAATGTCTGCAGCAGGATTACGGCCTGCCGGCAAAAGCGCCATACAGCGGGGATACATTTGATCTGGTGTCCGGCAGATGGACTGCATGGGGCTCCAGAGAACTGGTAAAGAAGAAACTGCGTCCGCAGAGTGGCGCTTATATCCGGCTGAAAGCTGCGGCAGAGAGGCTTCAGGCTGTGGTAGAGCATAATGAAGGAGGAGCCAACAAAGATCTTGCCAGGTTTGCAGATCAGATTCTTGCATTGTGTGATAAATGGGACCGCTGATGGGAATATCCGCCATCATATTGACAAACGGCCGTAAAATCGGTATGCTATGTGTCATAGGAGCCCTCTTGGTTAGAAGAGGGGCGGCGTATGGATGTACCCGCAGGTATAATAAATTTGTTTTCTGTAAAAGTACAGGAGGAAGATAATCAGTATGACAGTATTAAAAGCAGAGGATATGATGTGTGACCATTGTGTCGACAGGATCAAGAATGGACTGGAAGATGCGGATATCGATGCCGAGGTGGACCTAGGCGATAAGACGGTGAAAATAGAGGGCGGCGATGAAGTCGTTGAAAAAGCAAAAGAGATTCTGGAAGATCTGGGATTTCTGGCAGAAGAAATTTGAACTGCAGTTTAAAAAGAATGCGGTAAAATAAGGATGAAAAGGGTATTGCGGGAAGCAATATCCTTTTTGCATTTTCAGACAGAGTATGTTACCATCTATTAAGGTATCCTGGAGATAAGAATCCGGGAAGGTTCATGAGAAGGAGCGCATGGAAACATGGATGAGAGAAAGAGGAAGCGCGAAGACGCGGTCCGTATTAATAAATATTTAAGTCAGGCAGGCGTCTGTTCCAGGAGACAGGCGGATGTTATGATCGGTGAAGGCAGAGTTCAAATAGACGGAGAGACGGCATCCAGCGGGATGAGAGTGCTCAGAGGCCAGAAAGTAACTGTGGATGGAAAGCCGGTCCGCATTCAGGAGGATCTTGTTTTTCTGGCATTTCATAAACCCAGGGGAATTGTTTGCACAACAAGCCGCAGAGAGAAAGATAATATTGTAGATTACATTGGCTACCCAACCCGGATTTATCCGGTAGGAAGGCTGGATAAGGAGTCTCAGGGGCTGATCCTTATGACCAATGACGGGGAAGCGGCAAATCGAATCATGAAAGCCAGGAATTATCATGAAAAAGAATATGAAGTAACTGTAAATAAGAAGATCACAAAGGAATTCATAGAAGGAATGAGGAATCCTGTGCCGCTGAAAGAAATCCATGCTGTCACAAGGAAATGCAGGGTTGCAAAGGAAGGTCCCAATCAGTTTCGGATCATCCTGACGCAGGGATTAAACCGCCAGATCCGGAGAATGTGTGAATATTTCGGATACCGGGTTACCAGACTAAAAAGAGTCAGAATTATGAATATCCATCTGGGGGATCTGAAGGAAGGAGAATACCGGCCTTTGACATCCCGGGAATTACGTCAGTTGAAAGAGGAATTGGAACGTGAATGATGTAGAAAGAATGAAAGAACTGATTGCCATCCTGAATCGTGCGGGAAAGGCATATTATCAGGAAAACAGGGAAGAAATCAGCAATTATGAATATGATAAACTATATGATGAACTGAAGGATCTGGAAGAAAAGACAGGAACGGTCCTTTCTTCCAGCCCGACAATCCATGTGGGATACGAGTTGATGACATCTTTGGAGAAAGAAGCACATCCATCTCCGATGCTGTCGCTGGATAAGACAAAAGATCCTCAGGAGCTTTCTTCCTGGCTTGGAGACCAGGAAGGCCTTTTGTCATGGAAACTTGACGGTCTGACGATCGTTCTGACTTATGAAGGCGGGGAACTTGTAAAAGCAGTAACAAGGGGAAATGGGGAAGTGGGAGAAGTCGTAACCAGCAATGCGAAAGTTTTTGTGAATATTCCCCGTAAGATCTCTTATCAGGGACAGCTGGTCATACGCGGAGAAGCTGTTATCCCATACTCAGTGTTTCAGAAAATGAATGAGGAAATCGAGGATGTGGACAGCCAGTATAAGAATCCGCGAAATCTCTGCAGCGGTTCTGTACGTCAGCTTAACAGTGAAATTACCGCAAAACGGAAAGTTCATTTTTATGGATTCAGTGTAGGGGATGCGGAAGGTGTGGATTTTCATAATTCCCTGGAAGAGAAGATGAAATGGGCAGCAGATCTGGGATTTGACATGGTAGAGTATGTAAGGGTCAATGCAGAAAATGTTCAGCAGGAAGTGGAGCGGTTTTCTGAGAAAATAAAGGATTTTGACCTTCCATCGGATGGTCTTGTTCTGGCGCTGGATGATATTGAGTATGGAAAGAGTCTTGGAAGAACGGCTAAGTTCCCAAGAGACTCCATTGCCTTTAAGTGGGCAGATGAAACAGCAGATACACATCTCCTGAAGGTAGAATGGAGTCCGTCCAGGACAGGTCTGATCAATCCGGTTGCGATTTTTGAGCCTGTTCAGCTGGAAGGAACGACGGTAAGCCGCGCAAGTCTCCATAATATCAGTGTAATGGAGGAACTTGAACTGGGAATCGGGGATGAGATTACAGTTTATAAAGCGAATATGATCATCCCTCAGCTGGCAGAGAATAAGACGAAGAGTGGAAATGTTCCGATACCAGAAGTCTGTCCTGCGTGCGGTGGAGAGACCAGGATAGAAGATGAAAACGGGATAAAGACTCTGGTGTGCACCAATGAGTTCTGCAGCGCCAAAAAGATCAAGTCGTTTTCTCACTTTGTTTCCAGGGATGCCCTGAATGTGGACGGATTGTCTGAAGCGACACTGGGGAAAATGATAGACCGGGGATATTTGAAAGAATTGTATGATCTTTTTGATCTGGAGAAATACCGGGAAGAGATCATTGCAATGGATGGATTTGGTGAGAAATCATTTGAGAATCTTATTCAGGCTATCAATAATGCCAGGGAGCCGGCACTGGCAAACTTTATTTACAGTCTTGGAATTTCCAATGTCGGATTGTCCAATGCCAAGCTGATCTGCCGGCATTTTCATAATGATCTGGAGGCAGTCCGCCATGCTTCTGTTCAGGAATTTACAGAGATTGATCAGATTGGACCGATGATCGCAGAAGCAGTGGTATCTTACTTCAGGACGCCTCACAATGTGGAAGTTGTAGACAAACTGCTGGAGAAGATTCATTTTAGACAGGAAGAAGAAAATACAGAGGAACAGATCCTGGAAGGAAAGACCATCGTTATTACGGGATCTTTGAATCATTTTGGCAACCGTAAAGAGCTGAAAGAGCGAATTGAGCAGCTTGGAGGAAAAGTGACAGGTTCTGTTTCGAAAAAGACAGATTATCTGATCAATAATGATAAGGAATCATCATCTTCGAAAAATAAAAAAGCAAAAGAGCTGGGGATTCCGATCATCAGTGAAGAAGATTTTCTTGAAATGATGCATTAGATTTAGAGGAGGAGAGAAATTATGCCGATTCGGATTGACAATGATTTGCCGGCCAAGGCAATTTTGGAAGAAGAAAATATTTTCGTCATGGATAAAGAAAGGGCCTGCACACAGGATATTCGTCCTCTGCGCATCGCGATTTTGAATTTAATGCCAAATAAACTGGACACAGAGCTTCATCTGCTGCGCAGTCTTTCGAATACGCCTTTGCAGCTGGATATTACATTTTTACAGACAGAGTCTTATGTACCGACTCATGTATCAGAATCCCATCTGGAAAAATTTTATCATTATTTTTCTGAAATCCGGAATCATAAATTTGACGGTCTTATCATAACCGGGGCTCCGGTGGAATTAAAGGAATTTGAAGAAGTGGCCTACTGGGATGAAGTGGCGCAGATCATGGAATGGTCTAAAACTCACGTAACGTCGACTCTTCATATCTGCTGGGCTGCCCAGGCAGGGCTTTATTATCATTATGGAATCAGGAAGCATGTACTTGACAAGAAGATTTCCGGCGTGTATGAGCACCATCCGCTTCATAATAAGATTCCTCTTGTGAGAGGATTTGATGATATGTTTTATGTTCCTCATTCCAGAAATACCGGTGTAGACGGTGAAGCAATCCGCCGGAACAAAGAGCTTACGGTAGCGGCTGAGTCGGATGAGACAGGACCGTATCTGATTTTAAATCAGGACGGCAGTCAGATTTTTGTGACAGGACATCCGGAATATGATGTCATGTCTCTGGATCAGGAATACCGGAGAGATCTGAAGAAAGGTCTGAATCCGGAAATTCCGAAAAATTACTACAGGGACAATGATCCGGCAAAGGGTCCGGTAAAATCCTGGAGATGCCACGCAAACGCCATGTATTATAACTGGCTGAATTATTACGTTTATCAGGTAACACCATACATATTATAAGGAGAACAACGTCCATGATAAAATTGATTGCAACAGATATTGACGGAACTTTACTGGAAGAGGGAACGCTGGATCTGAATCCGGAATACTATGATGTAATCCGGGAGCTTAGGAAAAGAGGCGTTCTGGTCATCGCCGCCAGCGGACGTCAGAGAGCGAGCATTGAAAAGGTATTTACACCGGTTCTGGATGATATGATTTTCATTTCAGAAAACGGAACCTGCATTTATTCAAAGGAATATCAGTATGTCGATAAGATTCAGCCGGAAGTTGTCCGGGCTTTTGTGGAAGAGGCAAGACAGTATCCCGGATGTGAAGTCGGCATCAGTCACGATAACATGGGATATTATGAAAATATCGGAATTTACCAGCGTCTGGTAGGAGACTATGGATACAGAGGAAAACTGGTGGATGATGTATGCGATTATGATGATGGCGTATGCAAGATCAGTATTTTTCACCACAATGATGCAGAAAAAATAGTCGGACAGGATTTCCTTGAGCGGTGGAACCGGGTGATGCATGTGGCTGTATCAGGAAAATCCTGGGTGGATGCGTCAAATATGAATGTAAATAAAGGTTCTGCCCTGAAACATTTTCAGGACGAATATGGGATCACTCCGGATGAGACGCTGGCGTTTGGCGATAACATCAATGACATTGAAATGCTGCACCGGGCGAGTCACAGTTTTGCGGTGGCAAACGCAAGAGATGAGGTAAAAGAAGCGGCCAATTTTGTAACGGCTTCCAATAAAGAGGACGGAGTGCTGCAGGTATTAAAGGCTGTGATTCGAGGTGAGTTATGTTAGAAGCAGTGATTTTTGATATGGATGGCGTGATTGTGGATACAGAACCGGGCTATCTGGCGGCGGTCAATCGATTTTTGAAACGATTTGGAAAATCGATTGATTCAAAATTTAATGAACAGTTTTTCGGAGGATCTGCTTATGATATGTGGGCAGTGACGAAAAAACATGTGGGACTGGATCACCTGACTGTAGAAGAATGCATGAAAGGAATGGAAGAAGAACGAGAGAAGATGATCCGGCAGGAAGGGTACCGGGCAATCCCCGGAACGATTCCGCTGATCCAGGATCTTTATGACCGCGGAATTCCTCTGGCTGTAGCTTCTTCTTCGTCCCTTTCAGAAATAGAAAAAGTGACAAAATATCTGAATGTAAGAAAATATTTTGCAAAGATCGTCTCAGGGATTGATGAGTGTGAGCATGCAAAACCGTTTCCGGATGTTTTCTTAAAAGCAGCCAGAAAACTGGACGTCAAGCCGGAAAACTGTCTTGTGATCGAAGACTCCAGCAATGGGGCGCTGGCTGCGAAAAGAGCCGGCATGAGAGTCATAGGATTCCGGAATCAGGAATGTGGAAATCAGGCTCTGGAATCAGCTGATTATGTGGTAACGACCATAGAGGATGTAGATTATGCCCTGTGTCAAGAAGTGGGAAATAAAAATGACATATAAAGAAGCAGTAAATTATTTGAATGAGACGGCAGGTTTCGCCAAAAAAAACAAGCTGGAACATATAAAATATCTGATGGAGTGTCTGGGAAATCCTCAGAGAGAAATTCGTTTTGCCCATGTGGCAGGAACCAACGGAAAAGGATCGGTTTGTGCGTTTCTGGAGGCTTTTCTTCTGGAAAAAGGATGGACAACAGGAGTTTTTTCCTCTCCTCATCTTGTATCAGTCAATGAACGGATTCGCCTTAATGGACAGGATGTGTCGGATGAACTTTTTGCAAAGGCATGCAGCCGTGTAAAAGACGCAGTGGAGGAGGATTTGAAAAAAGGTGGAACTCATCCGTCTTTTTTTGAATTTTTATTTCTGATGGCACTGATCATATTTCAGGAAATAAAACCGGACTGCTGCATCATAGAAACCGGAATGGGCGGCAGATATGACGCAACGAATCTTTTGGATCCGGAAATTTCGGTGATCACCTCCATCAGCATGGATCACATGGAATTTCTTGGAAATACTCTGAAAGAAATCGCATTTCATAAAGCCGGGATCATAAAACCAGGAAAACGGGTGCTGTCCTGCGGCCAGGAAGAGGAAGTAATGCAGGTGATCCGGGATGAAGCAGGAAAAAAACAGGCTCTTTTGGAAGTAGTTTCTGAAGATAATCTTAATTTTAATGAAAAACCGGGGAAATATATTGATTTTTTAAATTCCAATGCTTATGATAGGAAGAGGGTTGCGGGAGATTTCCAAAAAGAAAATATTTCTCTTGCAATACGGGCGGCGCAGCTGCTGTCAGGATCTCTTAGTGACGAGAAGATCGTAAACGGATTGCGGCATCTTGTGCTGCCGGGACGTATGGAAGAAGTGCTTCCCCGTGTTTTTGTCGATGTAGCGCATAATATGCAGGGGATCGAGGCATTCTGCCGTACGGCAGAGAGACAGTTTGCCGGAATGAAAAAAAGGATTTTATTTGCGGCATCTCACAAAAATGAAGAAGATTACATGCGGGCAAGATTACGGAATCTTTCAAAGACAGAATGGTTTTGCCAGATTGGTATTGAAGGCAGAAGAATTGACCAGCAGGAATTTATGTCCGCATTTGAACAGTTGATAAAAGATAGGGATGAGGATACGGTATGTTTTATCGTAGGCTCATTTTATCTGGCAGGGATAACAAAGAAATGTATGATCAGGAGGAAATAACATGTTAGACTTTAATGAAGAGTTGGAAAAGTTTCAGCCTTGTGCAGATTTAGAAGACGCGGAAGAAAATTTTGATGGAGACGAGTTAGAACAGATCAAACAGAATAAAACTGAATTATATAAAGCAAACCAGATGATCAAAAAGTATAATCAGGCGTTGAATTACGCAAAACAGGGAAACGATGACCTGGCGATGCTTCAGCTGAAAAATGTGGTGGCGGCCATCCCGAATTTTACCGATGCGTACCTTTTGATGGCGCTGCTGTCCATGAAGGCGGAAGATTACGGAACTGCAAAGGATGCACTGGATCAGATTTTCGCCATTGATCCTGAAAATGAATCTGCAAAAGAGTATATGAAGGAATTCAAGGCAGAGCCGGAAGAAGAAGTAAAGGCAGAAGAAAGAAAAGAAAAAAAGGAAAAGAAAGAACGGAAGGAAAGAAAAGAGAAGAAAGAGAAAAAGGAAGCGGTACAGGATGCTCCGAAGTCAAAACTTTCCAATCCGTTTGGCGGCGGCATTTCACAGGAAAGCGGAAAGACAAAGAGTCCGATGTTTTATATGGTCGCAGGAATCATCATTGGAATCGTCGTTGCAGCCGTTTTGATCTATCCTACTGTGAGAGCAAGCTTTAAGAGTCAGGCTTCCAGTCAGTCAGAAGACTACCAGGAACAGCTGCTCACCAAAGAAACGCAGTTAAAAGAAGCTCAGGAAGCTCAGAAGAAGGCAGAAGACGAGCTGGAAGAATACACAAAGAATGGTGAAAAAGGCGGAATCTACGATACTCTTTTAACTGCAATGCAGGATTATACAGATAATAAATATGACGAGGCAGCTATAGCGCTGTT
This sequence comes from Anaerostipes butyraticus, assembly GCF_016586355.1. Lineage (GTDB taxonomy): Bacteria > Bacillota > Clostridia > Lachnospirales > Lachnospiraceae > Anaerostipes > Anaerostipes butyraticus. Next base: position 189,220 of record NZ_BLYI01000043.1, on the reverse strand, counting down.
AAGCATTGACGGGAATAAACTTACAACAGATAATATGAAAAAAATATATACAAATCTGACCAAGAAGGTTTATCCAAGGGCTTACAGCAGTCTGTACAGCAAAGGATTAAGCGCTTATAAATCAAAAGATTATAAGACAGCGATCACATACCTGACCAATGCGACAAAAGCCGATAATACACAGGTAAACGCTTATTATTATCTTGCGAGAGCCTATGAAGACAGCAAAGATACAGACAATGCAGTGAAGATTTACAATCAGATCATTAAGAAGTTCCCTTCCACAAGAAGCGCAAGCACAGCAAAACAGAAAGTGAGCCAGCTTCAGTAATTCTGCGGAAGGCAGGGTGAAACACAAAAGATAAAAGAAAGAAGAATGGAAAAGAAACACATTCTTCTTTTCTTTTATCTTTTTTTGTTTATAAAGGAATAATGCCATACAGGGGATGGTGTTTTGAAAAAAGAAAGAGAGGCGACAGAATGTCAACGGAATATCAGGTAGAAAATCGGACATTGTATATTCGTCTGGATGGAGAACTGGACCACCATCTGGCGAAAAAAGTCCGGAGGCAGTGTGAAGTAATCTTAAAATCCTATCCGATCCGGGATATCGAATTTGATTTTTCAAAATCAGGATTTATGGACAGTTCAGGAGTGGGCGTGATCCTGGGACGGTACAAACAGGTGCAGCCAATGGGCGGGACAGTTTCCATCAGTCATATGAATGAGGCGGTAAAAAGAGTGGCTCATATGGCAGGGCTGAACCGGATCATAAAAGAAAAATAGAATCAAGTGGGAGGAGAGAAGATGATACATTTAGAGTTTAACAGTGAATCTGAAAATGAAGGAATTGCCCGTGTGGTAACGGCGGCATATATGATGCGGTTTGATCCGACAGTGGAGGAGATGGCAGATGTAAAGACTGCGGTATCAGAGGCAGTTACAAACTGTATCGTACACGCCTATGAAACCGGGGAAGGCAGGGTGATTCTGGACATTTCACATGAAGGAAGGTGTATGACCATAACAGTGGAAGACTTTGGCGTTGGAATTGAGGACGTTGAGAAGGCAATGGAACCTATGTATACAACAAAAGCTGAGGAAGAGAGAACAGGAATGGGATTTTCTTTTATGGAAGCTTTTATGGACAAGGTGGAAGTGATATCAGAGCCAGGACGGGGGACGAAAGTCATCATGGAACGGACCATTGGAGGGACAGAAGCTTTTCATGGATAAGACGAGGGAACTGCTGCGGCTTACCAAAGAAGGAGATGAAGAAGCAAGAGAAAAAATCGTGGTAGACAATATGGGGCTGATCTGGAGTGTCGTAAAACGATTCACCAACAGAGGATATGATCCGGAAGATCTGTTTCAGGTCGGCAGCATCGGTCTCATGAAAGCGGTAGATAAATTTGACCTGTCCTACGATGTAAAGTTTTCAACCTATGCAGTGCCGATGATTACGGGCGAAATCAAGAGATTTTTAAGAGATGACGGAATGATCAAAGTAAGCAGGTCTTTAAAGGAGAATGCTTATAAGATCCGGCAGGCCATGGAGGCATTTTCCATGGAACATCAGCGGGAGGCAACTCTGGATGAGCTGGCGAGGGAGACAAATCTCGGGAGAGAAGAGATCGTAGTAGCTATGGAGGCAAACAAAGATGTGGAATCTCTTCATCAGCCGACTTATCAGGGAGACGGCAGCGAAATTCTGCTTATGGATCGTCTGCCAAAAGAAGAAAATGAAGAGGAGGCAGTGATCAATCATGTCATACTGGAAGAATCCATGAAAGAGCTGTCTCCGGAGGAAAAAGAACTGATCCAGTACCGGTATTTTCAGGGAAAGACCCAGCAGGAAATTGCAGGCATTCTTCACATTTCTCAGGTGCAGGTTTCCAGGCTGGAAAAAAAGATATTAAGAAGACTGAGAGAACAAATCATTGGACATTCCGGAAAAATGTGCTAAAATGGAAGTATCAAATCTGTGGACAGATCGTCCATTTTCCCAAAACAAAGGAGAAACATTTATGATATATCAGGAAAAATCGGTAATGGAACTGCGTGAAATTGCCAAGGAACGAAAGATGAAAGGAATTTCTGCATTAAAGAAAAAGGAACTGATCGAAGCGCTGGAAGCCTATGATCAGAAACATAATCAGAAAAAAAATACAGGAAAGGAATTTCCGAAAAATATAAAAAGTCTGGACAGTGGGGAGAAGGCTAACGGTATTCTGGAAGTCATGCCGGATGGATATGGTTTTATCCGGTGTGAGAATTATCTGCCGGGAGAGAATGATATTTATGTATCTCCGGCCCAGATTCGAAAATTCAACCTGAAGACGGGAGATATTTTATCCGGCGCAATCCGTGTAAAAACTCAGAGTGAAAAATTCAGCGCCTTATTATTTGTAGAATCAGTCAATGGATATCCGCCGGAAACAGCAGCAAGAAGAAAACATTTTGAAGATCTTACGCCAATCTTCCCCCAGGAGAGACTGAACCTGGAAACAGGGTCCGCGTCTCTGCCTATGAGGATGGTGGATCTGCTGTCTCCGGTAGGAAAAGGTCAGAGAGGAATGATCGTTTCGCCGCCAAAGACAGGAAAAACCACATTATTAAAACAGATTGCCCAGAGCATCAGCAGCAATTATAAAAATATTAAGCTGATCGTACTTCTGATCGATGAGCGCCCGGAAGAAGTAACAGACTTTAAAGAATCCATCGAAGGAAAGAATGTAGAAGTGATTTATTCAACTTTTGATGAACTTCCGGAGCATCATAAAAGGGTGTCAGAGATGGTACTGGAAAGAGCAAAGCGTCTGGTGGAACATCAGGAGGATGTAGTGATCTTACTGGACAGTATCACCCGTCTGGCGCGGGCCTATAACCTTACGGTACCGCCAAGCGGAAGGACACTGACCGGAGGACTGGATCCGGCTGCTTTGTATATGCCGAAGAAATTTTTCGGAGCGGCCCGCAATATGAGAGAAGGGGGAAGCCTTACCATCCTTGCCACGGCTCTGGTGGAGACAGGAAGCAAGATGGATGATGTTATTTTTGAGGAATTTAAAGGAACCGGAAACATGGAAATCGTGCTTAGCAGAAAGCTGTCAGAAAAGAGAATCTTCCCTGCGGTAGATATTGCAAAATCGGGAACCAGAAGAGAAGAACTGCTTCTGAGCAAAGATGAGATTTCCGTAGTAACGGCTTTGCATAAAGAACTTTCAGGCAGCAGGTCAGAAGAATTTTTAGAGCAGATGCTGGATTTGTTTAAGCGGACCAGAAGCAATGCGGAATTTGTTGAACTGACAAAAAGATCTCTCCTGCGAAGATAAGATGATTTTTAAAAATTAAGAAAAAGTATTTGCAATCTTTCCATTCATGTGATAGAATAAAAAAGCTGTTATAAAAACAAGAAATGACGAAAGTCAAAGTATGTATACGTTGGCAAAATCCAACAGAAATTATAAGAAGAGGTGAAAAACATGCGTAAAGGAATCCATCCAAAATATTATCAGGCGAAGGTAGTCTGCAACTGTGGAAATGAATTTGTAACAGGATCAACAAAGGAAGACATCCATGTGGAGATCTGTTCTAAATGTCATTCATTCTACACAGGACAGCAGAAAGCGACACAGGCTCGCGGACGTATTGATAAGTTCAATCGTAAATATGGTGTTAAGTAGAAAAACTGGAAATCAGGTTGAGGTTATCTTTTAATCTCAGCCTTTTTTATTGCAAAGAATAAAGGAGAAAATCATGGCGGTTCGTATAGGAGGACAGGCAGTGATGGAAGGCGTAATGATGAAAAATATGGATCGTTATGCCGTTTCCGTAAGAAAACCGGATGGGAAAATAGAGACAAAAGTCAGGAAATGTGTAAGTTTTGCAGAGAAACATCCGGTCTTTAAGCTGCCGGTCTTAAGAGGAGTGGTCAATTTCGTGGAATCCATGGTCATTGGCATTTCCACCCTGAACTATTCTGCAGGTTTTTTTGAGGAAGAAGAGGAGACACAGCCTGGAAAGATCGATCAGATGCTGGATAAGATCAGCTCCGGAAAGGGAGAAAGCATTATGATGGCGTTTGTGCTGATTATTTCTCTGGCAATATCCATAGGGCTTTTTATGGTTCTGCCGTATCTTGCATCAGAGCTTCTTGGACAGTGGATTCGGAATGAGTATATCATCCTTCTGGTGGAAGGATTGATCCGAATCGGAATTTTTCTGGGATATATTGTGCTGATTTCCAGAATGGAAGATATTAAAAGAGTGTTTATGTATCATGGCGCAGAACATAAGACGATCAACTGTCTGGAAGCGGGAGAAGATCTGACGCCGGAAAATATCAAAAAGCATTCAAGGCTGCATAAACGATGCGGCACCAGCTTTATTTTCATTGTAATGATCATAAGTATGGTGTTCTTCTTCTTTATCCGGGTGGACACAATCTGGCTCAGAGTCCTGCTGAGGCTTCTCCTTCTGCCGGTAGTGGCGGGAGTTTCCTATGAGTTTATTCGGCTGGCAGGAAACAGCGATAATCCCCTGGTGCAGATTTTCAGCAAGCCGGGACTTTGTCTTCAGAGACTGACAACAAAAGAACCGGATGAATCTATGATCGAAGTAGCGGTCGCATCGGTAGAAGGCGTGTTTGACTGGAGAGAATATTTAGAAAAGGAAAGAAAATGCCATGAATAGAAGAGAATGGGTTGCTTATGGACAGGAAATGCTGGAAAAAGAAGGAATTGAAAATGCCTCCGGAGAAGCGTGGTATTTGTTTTCTGAATGTCTGGGCGTCAGCAGGGAAGATTATCTGTTCGGAATGACAGAAGAAGTAACGGATGTATCCGGCCTGCAAAAATATCAGGAAATGCTGCAGAAAAGAGCGAAAGAGAGATGTCCGCTTCAGTATCTGCTGGGAACCCAGGAGTTTATGGGGTATTCTTTTCTTGTAAATCCGGATGTTCTGATTCCCAGGGCAGATACGGAGACTGTTCTGGAGGAAGTGATGGCCACAGGGATCCGTCCGGAGACGATTCTGGATCTGTGCACAGGCTCCGGCTGTATTGCGGTCAGCCTGGCGCTTCTGATGAAACCCAGACTGTGTATTGGGACAGACATCAGCCCCCGGGCACTGGATGTGGCAAAAGCAAATGGAAAAAAACTCTGTCCTATGGTAGAATTTGTAGAGAGTGATCTGTTTGAGCAGGTGGAAGGAACGTTTGATCTGATCATTTCAAATCCGCCGTACATCAAAACGGAAGAATGCAGAGAACTGATGCCGGAAGTCAGGGATCATGAACCAATGCTTGCCCTGGACGGCAGGGAAGACGGTCTGTATTTTTACCGTAAGATCATAAAAGAAGCCCCCGGCTATCTGAATCCAGGAGGAATGCTTGCTTTTGAGATCGGATATGATCAGGGAGAGGCAGTAAAGGGAATGATGCTGAAACAGGGATTTCATTCCGTAGAAATAAGGAAAGATCTGGCAGGACTTGACCGGCTGGTTTTTGGAAATAAATAAGAAGGAGAAGATTATGTTTGATAAATTAGAAAGTTTAGTGGATCGTCTGGATACTGTACTGCAGGAATTAAACGATCCGTCTGTGGCATCGGATCAGAACCGATTCCGGGATTTGATGAAAGAACAAAATGAACTGACTCCGATCGTTGAGAAATATAAAGAATACAAGGCGGAAAAACAAAATGTGGAAGAGAGCCTTGAGCTGCTGAATGAGGAAAGCGATGAAGAGATGAGGGTGCTTGCCAAAGAAGAACTGGCAGAATCCAAGGATAAAGTGGAAAAACTGGAAGAGGAGCTTAAGATCCTGCTGATCCCGAAAGATCCAAATGATGATAAAAATATTATCGTTGAGATGAGAGCAGGAGCCGGCGGAGATGAAGCCGGTCTGTTCGTTGCGGATGTAGCAAGAATGTACCGCAGCTATGCAGAAAGACGCCACTGGAAGGTGGAAACCCTGAGCTTTAATGAAAGCGGTATCGGAGGATTTAAGGAACTGGTGTTTATGATTTCCGGACACGGAGCTTATTCCAGATTTAAGTATGAAAGCGGTGTCCACAGAGTTCAGAGAATTCCGGCGACAGAATCCGGAGGAAGAATCCATACGTCCACGATCACAGTAGCGATCATGCCGGAAGTGGAAGAAGTAGAAGTAGAGATTGACTTAAATGACTGCCGTTTCGATGTATTCCGTGCGTCAGGAAATGGAGGACAGTGTGTCAATACGACAGATTCCGCGGTTCGTCTGACTCATATTCCGACAGGAATCGTTGTTTCCTGTCAGGATGAAAAATCACAGTTAAAGAACAAAGATAAGGCATTGAAAGTCCTGAGATCCCGTTTGTATGAGTTAGAGCAGCAAAAAGCTCATGATGAAGAAGCGGCCAAGAGAAAGAGCCAGATCGGTACAGGAGATCGTTCTGAAAAAATCCGTACGTATAATTATCCTCAGGGGCGTGTAACAGATCACAGAATCAAACTGACACTTCATAAGCTGGATTCTATTATGGATGGAGATCTGGATGAACTGATCGACAGCCTGACAGCAGCTGACCAGGCAGCGAAACTGAGCAATATGGAAGAAGAATAAGAGAAAGTATCTGAGGTGCGCGATGAAAGATGGATTTATTAAGGTTGCATGTGCAACGCCAAAAGTGAAGGTTGCGGATCCGGAATATAATGCCGGAGCCATGATAAAAATCATAGAAGAAGCAGAGGGCCGGGGAGCGAACATTCTGGTCTTTTCAGAACTGACAATCAGCGGTTATACATGCGGAGATCTCTTTTTGCAGCAGCCGCTGCTGAAAGGATGCACAGAAGGACTTCTTAAAGTCGCAGCTGCTACAAAAGGCAGAAATATGCTGGTAGTCGCAGGATGTCCGCTGGTGGTAAAACAAAAATTATATAACTGTGCCGTGGTGATCCATGAAGGAAAAATCCTGGGAGCAGTGCCAAAGACCCACCTTCCGAATTATTCCGAGTTCTATGAACTGCGTCACTTTGCTTCCGGAAAAGGAATGGATGAAGTGATCCGGCTGGGAGAGATGGAAGTTCCTGTCTGTACCGATCAGCTGTTTGTATGCCGGGAGATTCCGGAACTGATCATTGCCTGTGAGATCTGTGAAGATCTGTGGGTGCCGCTGCCTCCGAGCACATATCATGCCATGGCAGGCGCGACAGTAATCTGCAATCCATCGGCCAGCGTAGAAACAACGACAAAAGAAGTTTACCGCAGAAGTCTTGTATCCAACCAGTCAGCAAGGCTTCTGGCAGCGTATCTCTATGCCAACGCAGGAGAGGGAGAATCTACACAGGATGTGGTCTACAGCGGCCATCATCTGATCTGTGAAAATGGATCTGTGCTTGCAGAGGCAGAGCGTTTTACCAATGAAACAATTTATGCAGACATTGATGTACAGCGTCTGGCGGCAGAAAGAAGAAAGATGACATCTTTCCCAGGCGGCGAAACCGGATCCTGCCGCGAGATTCCATTCTCACTGGAAATCCGTGAAAATCCAATTTCCAGGACATTTCCAAAGGCTCCGTTTGTGCCGGATAATAAAGAAGAGAGAGAAAAAAGATGCAATGAGATTCTGTCTCTTCAGTCTATGGGGCTGAAGAAGAGACTGGAACATACCGGCTGCAAACATGCGGTGATCGGTATTTCAGGAGGACTGGATTCCACTCTTGCGGTCCTGGTAACGGCAAGAGCCTTTGATATGCTGGAGATTCCAAGAGAAAATCTGATCTGCGTGACAATGCCGTGCTTTGGAACGACAGACCGCACTTATCAGAATGCGGTTTCCCTGGTTCATGAATTAGGAGCTTCGCTGAAAGAGATCCGGATCGAAAAAGCCGTAAGACAGCATTTTGAAGATATCGGACATGATGAGAATGTGCATGACGTAACTTATGAGAATTCTCAGGCAAGAGAAAGAACTCAGATTTTGATGGATCTGGCGAACCAGTATAATGGAATGGTTATTGGAACCGGAGATATGTCAGAGTTGGCTCTGGGATGGGCAACTTACAATGGGGACCATATGTCCATGTATGCAGTCAACTGTTCCGTGCCGAAGACTCTGGTGCGGTATCTGGTTCTTTACTATGCCGACACAACAGAAAACAAGAAGCTGTCTGAGGTGCTGATGGATGTGCTGGATACCCCGGTCAGTCCGGAACTGCTTCCGCCGGTGGATGGTGTAATTTCTCAGAAAACAGAAGATCTGGTAGGACCGTATGAACTTCATGATTTCTTCTTATATTATATGCTGCGGTTCGGATTCCCGAAAACGAAATTATACCGGATCGCAAAGCAGACATTTGAAGGTGTTTATGACGATGAGACCATCCGCAAATGGCTGGATAAATTTTACTGGAGATTTTTCAGTCAGCATTTTAAACGTTCCTGCCTGCCGGACGGACCAAAGGTTGGAAGCGTGGCGGTATCTCCAAGGGGAGATCTGAGGATGCCGAGTGACGCAAGCCCTGCAGCTTGGCTGTAATTAAGAATAAAATAGAGTTTTTATACGTGACATATATCAGCAAAAAAGTGACATTTGTAAATGGGATAAGATGACAATTTACAGATGTCACTTTTTCTTATGCTTGTTAAAATAATTCATATAGTACGACAGCAGATTTATTTGATCTTGTCGTGCGACATACGGTGTCATAGATGGATAAAAGGGCCTTTTTGTTTATCGTATCCAAAAGAAGAAGGAGGAATTTATGAAAAAAGTTTTGACCAGGATGACGACATCCGCAATTGCTGCGACGATGGCAGTGGGCGGCTTTGTTCTTGTTGGAAGCAATTCCAGTGCAGTAATGCCCCAAACAGCATTTCAAAGAGTGGTAAATGCGGCTGAGAAGTCTCAGTCTCTGAATTGGAATGTCAGCGGCAATTACAAGGAAGAAAACGGAGCAATTACCTGCGATTCCATCGGCAAGGGAGACTCTTTCCTATTCAGTGAAACAACAGGAAAAGATTTTGTCTATGAAGCGGATATCCAGTTTAAAGAACGAAAAGGAGCTGCATCTTTGATCATGCGTTCCAATGGAAAAACGGATGACAAGAAAGAAATGTATGTTGCCAATATCAATGGTGAGAGCGGTGCAGTAAGGTTGTTCAAATTTGAGGGAAATGATGCCCCCGATCTGTTCAAGGAACAAAAAGTCAGCCTGACAGATGACAATACCTATCACTTGAAAGTGGTAGCCATTGGAAGCCACATGGTATATTACATCAATGACAAACTGGTGATGAACACAGCAGACTACACAATGGGAGATGATGCATCGAATAATGCCGCTGCAGTACTTGGCGGCTAGGATGATGCCTTGACAGAAGGACAATTTGGTTTCCTTACATGGGAAGCAAATGTTGTGTACAAAAATGTGAAAATGTCTTCTATTACAGAGGGAAACACTCCGCAGTTATCTGGACTGACGGCAGAAAGCAACGGCGGGAAAGTAGATAAGAAAATTGCATTTGACCAGGATCAGTATGTTTATATTACATATGTAACCAATTCCACGCAGAGCGTAAAGTTAGTTCCGGAAAAACAAAATGCTGACACAGAGATTACGGTTACAGATGAAGATGGAAAAGAGGCAGATATCAACAGCCTTCCAGTTACAAAAGAAAAGCAGACATATACATTGACAGCAAAAAATGGAGATGCTGAAGTTGTTTATCGGGTCAGGATCCATAAAATGCAGCCGGATGCGGAATATTACAATGAGGACTACCGGGGACAGTATCATTATTCTGTAAAAGACGGATGGGGCAATGATCCAAATGGTACAATATATTTCGGTGGAAAATATCATCTGTTTTATCAGTACTATGATAAAGAAGCATGGGGACCTATGCACTGGATGCATGCCACCAGCGAAGATTTAATCCATTGGGAAGAAGATACCATTCAGTTTTATCCGGATGAATATGGAGCAATGTATTCCGGATGTGCGGTAACTGCTGATCACAGTACTGCGCCGGATATTTTTAAAGAAGGCGAAAGTGGAATTGTATTTTTGATCACTGCAGATGGCGGCAGCGAGGGACAGAAGATTATTGGAGCCTACAGCAAAGATGGGAAAACGTTCCACAAATATAAAGATGGAAAAGTTTTGCTCCATTGGAAAGATGACAGCCTCCAAAATAAAGCATTCCGTGATCCGAAAGTATTCCGCTATGAGAATCAGTGGTTTATGGTAGTTGCGGGAGGACCACTTAGAATTTATTCTTCTAAAGATTTAGTAAATTGGAAACAGGAATCTGCATATCCAGATCTTAATACAGAATGTCCGGAACTTTATCCTCTTGCAGTATATGATGAAAACGGAGAGAAAACCGGAGAACATAAATGGGTATTAAACCGCGGGGGACGAAAATATAAGATTGGTGATTTTAAACAGGCCGATGGAAAATGGACCTTTGTGCCGGATGAGCAGTATAAGAGTACCAATGCAAATGGCATGGGAAATGAAGACAACGATGGTATCATGAATTTCGGCCCGGATTCTTATGCAGCTATGACATATTATGTCAGTGATTTTGGAACAGAAGATAATATGAAGCTTCCAGATTTAGTAGCCATTAACTGGATGAATACATGGGAATCAGGTTTCTGCAATGCCATCCCTTATGCCAATGGAAATACCGTGTTCAATGGAACCTATAATCTGGAGTGTACCCTTGGAGTACAAAAAGAAAGTGATGGAAAGTATTATCTGACACAGACTCCGATTAAGGGATACAAGGATCTGAGAGATACTGAGAATAAGGTTGAAGTGAAAGATGCTACAATTACAGAAGACAATAATCCGTTAAAAGACTTTGACGGCGACAGCTATGAGATTGTAGCTACGATGAAACCAGAAGATGATGCTACAGAAATCGGATTTAAAGTAAGAACTGGTGAAGGAGAAGAAACAGTTGTAAAATATAATACTCAGACAGAGCAGATGACGATTGACCGAAGCAAATCTGGAACGCTGGTTGCCAATGGAGATATCAATGTCCGCGGACAGAAAGTGACAAAGAATGACGATGGAACGATTGATTTCCATATTTACGTGGACCGCAGTTCTGTGGAAGTATTTTCTAAAGACTACACAGTTGCCGGAGCAATGCAGATCTTCCCGTCTATCGCAAGCAGAGGACTGGAAGTATACAGCAAAGGCGGCGATTCCAAGGCAGATATTACGGTATATCCTCTGCAGACAATCTGGACAGACAAAGAAGCAGCTCCAACAGGACTCCGTCTGAATAAATCCAGTCTTGAAGGTTATGTAGGGGATGAATTCAGCTTAAATGCAACAGTTGTACCGCTGGGAACACAGGAAGATGTTGTTTACACTGTAGAAGGCGATGCAGTCAAACTGTCTCAGAATGGAGCCAAAGCATCCATTACAGCTGTTAAAACAGGAAAAGCCACGATTACCGTCAGCTTAAAAGACCATCCGGAGATTAAAAAGACCTGTGAAGTGACAATTCGGGAGAATAATTTTAAGACCAATTTAACAAAATTCAATGCAGTAGCAGGAAAATGGTACATTGATGGAGAGACTTACTATGGAAGTCACAATGACAATGGATTCCTGTTTGCCGATAAAGTAAATACGGATAAATTTACTTATGAAGTGGATGCTAAATTCAATTCCGGTATCTTAAACTTTATTTTCCAGTCTCAGACACAAAATGCTTTTGATGGATGTTATGCGGTCCAGCTGGCAGATAACAGAGTCCGCTTATTTGATTTCAAAGGAGATAAGACATTTGCGGAGACAAATACTCTTGAAAAGGCAGATGACGGAAAATACCATGTAGAGATCAAAGTAGATGGATATCATATTATTGTTACTGTAAATGGAAAACAGTACATTGATACCGAAATTACAGACAAGGATCATCAGTACAGCGAAGGATATGTCGGACTTGGATTGTATAATGCATCTGCTGAGTATCAGAACTTCTATATTAACACAAACAGTCCGGTAACCAAGATTGTGACAAAGGTTAATGATCTGTATCCGGCAATCAACAGCAGCCTGGAAGATATGAAGAAAGCACTGCCAGAAAAAGTTGTTGTTGCGGGAGATGATTTTGTGAAAAAAGATCCGGCAGAGATCAACTGGGATTGGAGCAAGGTGGATCCTGACAAACCTGGTGTTTATGAAGTAACAGGAAAAGTCGGCGAAGCATCAACAACAGTGAAAGTAACAGTCCGCTCAAATAAAGAGTTAGCAGCATTGACAAAACAGCAATATGATCCAGAAGACTATACGGCGGACAGCTATAAAGCCTACGAAACAGCTCTTGCAAAAGCAAAAACTGTACTCCAGAATGCGGATGCGACACAAAAAGAAATTGATGCAGCATCTGATGCACTGAAAGATGCGATCAGCGGATTGAAAAAGGAAACATCTTCTATCACAATCAGTGCACCGTCTTCTGTCTATGAAGGAGAAAAGGTTCAGTTGAAAGCATCTGGAAAAGGCATAAGCAAGAAAGTAAAATGGAGTGTTTCTCCAAGTAAAAATGCTTCCATTAATGGAAATGGCGTTCTGCACGCAAAATCAGCAGGAAAGGTCACTGTGACAGCACAAAGCGGCTCTCTGAGAAAATCAGTAGAAATTACGATCAAAGCCGCAGGAATTAAGATTACGGCTCCTCAGTCTATCAAAGCCGGTCAGTCAGTAACTCTGAAAGCAGAAGGTTATGGAGTTTCAGGATCCGTACAGTGGAAAATCAGCAATAAATCTATTGCTTCCATTTCAAAATCAGGAGTCCTGAAAGGTCAGAAAGCCGGAACAGTTCAGGTAACCGCCAAGATTAAAAACTACAGTGATACAGTAACAATTAGAGTAAAATAATATAATTTCCCGAAAGAAGGATTGTTCAAAAAAAAGAACAATCCTTCTTTTTTTGTCAATATTTTCATTAGAATTGCACATATGTGCAAAGATTGAAAAAATGTAGAACAGAATTTCAGAAAGTGATAATATGTAAACAACTTAAAGGAAGGCAGTCATAAAAAGAAAAAAGAACGAACAGGAGGAAGAAAATGAAAGAAGTCATTGCAGCAGAAAACATTAAGTTAAAGGTGGAAGCTTCAGACTGGAAAGACTCTATGGTCAAGTCAGGACAGCTTCTGATTGACAGCGGGTATATTACCAAAGATTATATTGATCTTACCATCCAGTGTGTACTGGATAACGGACCTTATATTGTAATTGCCCCGGGACTTGCATTGTCACATTCAAGACCGGATGTCAGTGTAAAGAAAACAGGTCTTAGTCTGATTACATTAAAAAAGCCGGTCTGTTTCAACTGTGACAATGATCCGGTTGACATTGTTTTGACACTTGCGGCGACAGATGATACGGCACATCTTGAGAAACTTCAGGGAATGGCAGAGTTTATTTCAGAAGAGGAAAATATCGAATTTATCCGCAGTGCATCTTCTCCGGAAGAAGTCGCAAAGGCAATCAATGAATTCGAGCCAGAAGAATAGCAGAAAGGAAGAAAGAGGATGGAAATATTAAACACAATTTTTACTTTTATCTCCAACAACATTCTGACAAAAGCAGAATTGTTTGTAGGACTGATCGTACTGGTAGGATATATCCTGCTGGGAAAAAAATGGTATGAAACACTTGCCGGATTTATCAAAGCGGTTGTAGGATATATGATCCTGACAGTAGGTTCAAACGGTCTGATCACAACATTCCGGCCAATTCTTAGTGGATTGAATCAGAAATTTAATTTGAATGCCGTTGTTATTGATCCTTATTTTGGTCTGAACGCGGTAAACGCAGCATTAGAAAATATCGGATTATCCGCAGCATGGACGATGACTTCTCTGCTTCTGGCATTTATCTGGAACATTATCCTGCTGATTTTCCGAAAATATACAAAACTCCGCACGCTTCTGCTGACAGGACATATCATGGTGCAGCAGGCAACAACCGTTACCTGGATCGTATTCCTGTTTATCCCGCAGCTTCGCAACATCTGGGGAGCTGTGGCAGTCGGAATCCTGGTAGGAACTTACCAGGCAGTATTTTCAAATCTTACCGTTGAGCCAACGGATCGTCTGACAGACGGCGAGGGAGGATTTGCCATCGGTCATCAGCAGATGTTTGCAATCTGGCTGGCAGATAAACTGGCTCCAAAACTTGGAAAGAAAGAAGATTCCATTGAGAATCTGAAACTTCCTGGATTCCTGCAGATGTTCAGCGACAATGTAGTATCTACTTCTGTTTTGATGTTCGTATTCTTCGGAATCATTATGGTAGTCCTGGGAGAAGACTTCATGAGAGGCATTGATGATACATTTACAGCGACCACAGCATTCCCATTCTACATATTCTCCAAAGCATTAAGCTTTACGGTTTACTTAAATGTACTGCAGGCCGGTGTTCGTATGTTCGTAGCTGAACTGACAGAGTCTTTCAAAGGTATTTCTGACAAACTTCTTCCAGGAGCAATCCCGGCTGTTGACTGTGCTGTATCTTATGGATTTGCACCGGCAAATGCAGTGACTGTTGGATTCTTCTGCGGAGCTATTGGACAGTTCCTGGCAATCGCAGGACTCTTGGTTTTTCATTCACCAGTTATGATCATCGCAGGATTCGTACCGCTGTTCTTCGATAATGCCAGTATCGCAGTATACGCAAATCACCGCGGCGGAGTAAAAGCAGCAGTAATCTTATCCTTCTGCAGTGGAATTATACAGGTTCTTGGCGGAGCACTTTGTGCGGCACTGCTTCAGCTGGTAGCATTCGGAGGATGGCATGGAAACTTTGACTTCTCAACCATCTTCCTTGCAGTATCTTATGTTGTAAAATATCTGAAGGTGCCTGGAGTTATCATCTGTGTGATCGCAATGCTGATCATTCCACAGATCCAGTACAGAAGATCCGACAAAGAAAAGTACTTTACCGTAGGCCAGGAAGAAGAATAGAACATTTCGTGAATCCGGGCTGCCGGCAAAAGATGAAAGAAGCAAAAGCAATATAACAATTTACAATATATATTTAGGAGGTAATTATTATGAAAATCAAAGCAATCGCAGCATGTGGAAATGGTATGGGATCCAGCCAGATGATCAAAATGAAAATCAACAAGGTGTTTAAAAAATTAGGTATTGACGCTGAAATCGGACATATGAGTGTTGGAGAAGCAAAAGGTGTTGCAAACAACTATGATATGGTATTTGTTTCTGAGACTTTTACTTCTCAGTTCAAACCTGGAAAAGACACCAAGATCATCGGACTGAAGAATTTATTATCAGAGAAAGAAATTGAATCTAAGATCAGAGAAGCACTGGATATGCCGGCTGAGTAATCGAGGTGGATTCATATGTATGATATTAAGAAGAATCCTCTTGGAATCTATGAAAAAGCCATTCCAAATGATTTTTCCTGGAAAGAGAAGATGCAGGCAGCCAAAGCGGCAGGATTCGATTATATAGAGATTTCCATTGATGAGTCAGATGAACGTCTTGCCAGGCTGGACTGGAGCGATCAGGAAATTGATGAAATCCGTTCTTATATGGAAGAAACAGGAATTGTCATCCCGACCATGTGTTTAAGCGGTCACAGAAGATTTCCATTCGGCAGCAAAGACGAAGCTACGAGAGAAAAAGCTTTTGAGATCATGGAGAAGGGGATTATCCTGGCACAGAAATTAGGAGTGCGCTGTATTCAGCTTGCAACCTATGATGTGTATTATGAAGAATCTGATGAAGAAACAAAAAGAAGATTCCTGGACGGAATGAAAAAATCAGTAGAAATGGCAAGCAGAGCGGGAGTGATTCTGGCTATGGAGATCATGGATACTCCGTTTGTGGGAACGATCTTAAGGGCTATGCATTATATTAAGGAAATACCATCTCCTTATTTTAAAATTTATCCGGATATGGGAAATCTGACACAGTTCAGCAATGATGTGGAGAGTGAATTTGAGCTGGGAATCGCGCAGACGGCAGCAATCCATGTAAAAGAGACAAAGCCAGGCGTATTTAAAAATGTTCCATTTGGAGAAGGAACCGTACGTTTTACAGATATCTTTAAGAAATTAAAGGAATTGAACTATACGGGCATGTTCCTGATCGAGATGTGGGCAGATAATTCCAGAAAACAGACAATGGAAGAAGCAGTAAAAACCATAAAAGATGCAAGGCTTTTTGTGGAAGACAAGATGAAAAAAGCAGGCATGAAACATGAAGCATAGGAGAACAAAATGTATCGATTGGTTTTATCAGATCTGGATGGAACACTGCTGAATCATGAAAAGCAGCTTTCAGAAAGGACCATACAGACAGTAGATAAATTAATCAAAAAAGGCATTCGTTTTGTACCGGCTACCGGAAGGCTGGATGTTATGGCAAAACCATATTTAAAAGCAATGAAGGGAACAGACATTGTGATTGGCTGCGACGGTGCCCTGGTACGGAATAGAAAGACGGGAGAAACTCTTTATGAAAATACCCTTCCGGCAGATGTCTGCCGGAGAGTATTTGAAATCTGCAGGACCTATGGACTTTCATATTACATTTTTACGAAAGACTGTCTGGTAGGAGATGACAGAAAAAATGACAGACTGCGTATCCATCAAAAGTTTAATCAGACCGTAGAAAAGGATGAAATGATACCAATCCTGTTTACAGATCAGCTGGAAACATTTGTGGAAGATCATCCGGTCTGTAAAATCGTAGCCAGTCATGAGAAAACCAAATATCTGGATCTGACAGCAGAAATTATCAAGCGGGAGATTGCAGTTGACGCAACCCGGTCCGGCAGACATGTACTGGGGATCAAGGCGGAAGGAGTATCCAAAGAAGCTGCAATGGAAAAACTCGCAGACAGTCTCCGAATCAGACTGGATGAGATCGTTGCATTTGGCGATGAAGTCAATGATATTGGAATGCTTCGGAAAGCCGGACTTGGGATTGCCATGGAAAATGCAGATGATATCGTGAAACAGAGTGCGGATGATACGACGTCATCCAACGATGATGACGGGGTAGCCAGAAAACTGGAACAGATATTTGATTTATGATGAAAAAAGGAAGGAGATTTCAGATGCTGGAAGAATTAAAGCAGCAGGTATACGAAGCGAATATGGAGCTGCCGGCAAAAGGGCTGGTAACTTATACATGGGGAAATGTCAGTGGAATTGACAGAGAAAAAGGACTGTTTGTCATTAAGCCAAGCGGTGTGGATTATGAAAAGCTGACGCCAGAGATGCTGGTGGTGCTGGATCTGGATGGAAATAAAGTGGAAGGAGATTTAAACCCATCTTCCGATACTCCGACTCATATTGAGCTGTACAAGGCATTTCCGGAAATCGGCGGCGTTGTACATACGCATTCACCATGGGCCACATCCTGGGCACAGGCAGGACGCCCGATTCCATGTTACGGAACGACCCACGCGGATTATTTCTTTGGAGATATCCCATGCGCCAGATCTCTGACAGCAGAAGAAATCGCCGGAGAATATGAAAAGAATACAGGGCTGGTGATTGCGGAGACATTTAAAGGAACCAATGCGATTTATGTTCCGGGAGTCCTCTGCGCTAATCATGGTCCATTTGCATGGGGCAAAGATGCAGCCGAAGCGGTCCATAACGCAGTTGTTATGGAGGAAGTGGCCAAGATGGCATACCGTACAGAACATCTGAAAGAAGGAATTACAGAAGCTCCGCAGGAACTTCAGGATAAACATTTCTTCCGAAAACATGGAGAAAACGCTTATTACGGAAATGATATATAGAATGAAATTCGTTAAATTGATATCAGAAAGGAGACAGAGATGAGCAAGATTGATGAAATAACAAGAGAGAGCTGGATTATGGGAACTTTCCCGGAATGGGGAACATGGTTAAATGAGGAAATCGAAAATGAAGAAGTAAAACCTGGAACAGTTGCCATGTGGTGGCTTGGATGTACTGGTATGTGGTTTAAGACACCAGGTGGATGCAACATCACCGTTGACTTATGGTGTGGAAATGGAAAACGGACACATGGCGATGGAAAAATGAAAGTCGGACATCAGATGGCAAATATGTGTGGTGCAAGAGCCATGCAGCCAAATCTCCGTGCCGTACCGTTTGTCATCGATCCGTTTGCGATCAAACAGGTAGACGCCGTGCTGGCAACTCACTATCATCAGGATCATATGAGCGCAGAATACGCATCTCATGTAATCAAGAGCAACATGACAACTGTAGATGAAAATGGAAAGGAAATCCCGGTACCATTTATCGGACCAAAGAAATCCGTTGAATTATGGCAGAAATGGGGTGTGCCGGAAGACCGCTGCATTACCGTAAAACCTGGAGACACGATCAAAATCAAAGATATCGAAATCGTAGCGCTGGATTCTTTTGACCGTACCTGTCTTGTAACAACAGACAGAACCGATGAAAACAGAGAAGAATTAACCGGAATCTGCCCGACTGATATGGATGACAAGGCTGTTAACTATCTGATTAAAACACCGGGCGGAAATATTTACCACAGCGGAGATTCTCATTATTCCATCTATTTTGCAAAACATGGAAAAGACTATGATGTAGATGTGGCATTCGGATCTTATGGAGAAAATCCGATTGGTATGCAGGATAAGATGACATCTGTGGATATCCTGAGAATGGCAGAAGCTCTTCAGGCAAAAGTTGTTATCCCGATCCACTATGATGTATGGACAAACTTTATGGCAGATGTCAATGAGATCAAAGTTCTCTATGATATGAAGAAAGACCGTCTGGGATACAAATTCCACCCATTCTTCTGGGAAGTTGGCGGAAAATATGTATATCCGACAGATAAAGATAAGAAAGCATATCACCACAGAAGAGGATTTGAGGACTGCTTTGAAGCGCCTCAGAACATCCCATTCCGTTCCTGCTTATAAGCGAGGTGTCAGATATGAAGGCAACAAAAAAAGTAATCGGAAATCTGGAAAAATGTTATGCGGTTGCTCCGCTGACCTATCAGGGAAAGAAGCATATGCTGGTGGCAGCAGAGAAAGTAAACCAGTGCCGTCTGTATGATCTGGACGGAAATCTGGAAGATGTAATCTGGGAAGAACCGGGAGGAACCATGTCCATAGTTCAGGTTCCGGGATCTGACGGACAGTTTATGGCAACCCACAAGTTTTATTCACCAAATGATTCCAAAGAAGCAAAGCTGGTGCTTGTTTCTCCGTATGAGGATGGATGGGAGATCAAAACGGCAGCACATCTTCCGTTTGTACATCGATTTGATATTATTACCAGAAACGGAATCAACTATGTGATTGCCTGCACCCTGAAATCAGGTCATGAGTATAAAGAAGACTGGAGATTCCCGGGAAAGATCCAGGTCTGCGTTCTTCCGGAAGATTTATCCCAGGTAGATGAAGAACATCCTCTTCAGTTCCAGGTAATCAAAGAGAACATGCTGAAAAATCATGGATACTGCAAAACCGAGATGGATGGCGTAGTGAGAGCGTTCGTTGCTTCTAATGAAGGCGTTTTCTGTGTGACGCCTCCGGAAGATAAAGACGGAAACTGGGAAATTGAACAGCTGATTGATGAACCATCCAGTGACGCTGCGTTTGCGGATTTCGACAACGATGGGGAAAAGGAGATGCTTACGATTTCTCCATTCCACGGTGAAAAGATCAGCATTTTCAAAAAGCAGAACGGGGTTTATCAGAAGGTCTATACTTATGAAAAAGATGCTGAATTTGCCCATGCAATCTGGGGCGGTGAAATCTGCGGGCGCCAGGGAGTTTTGATCGGACACAGAAAAGGAGAAAGAGATCTTCTGCTGTTTACCTGCGATGATCCGGAGAAACTGACTTTCCAGGCAGAAATCCTGGACCATGATGTAGGGCCGGCTAACGTGATGCACTACGAGAAAGATGGAAAAGACTATGTGCTTTCCGCTAATCGTGAAATCAATGAAATTGCGTTATACCAGTTAGAACAGTAAAAAAGTATGATATAATAAAAGAACGAAATGAGGTGGAGAAATGAAAGATTATGATACCTTAAATGACAATGAAAAAAGAAATATGCTTGCCAGCGTTGCAAACCTCTATTATAATGCGGAGATGACGCAGAATCAGATCGCGGAACGTTTCTTTACCTCCCGTTCTAAGATTTCCCGGATGCTGAAAGAAGCCAGACGTCTTGGGATTGTGGAAATTAAGATTAAGGAACCGTGGGAACGCGATACCGATATAGAACAGCAGTTTATGGAAGAATTTCTTCTAAGAGATGTCAGAGTGATCCCGACAAAGGAAACGACGGGCACTCTGGTGCTTCAGAAACTGGGAGAAGTCGCTGCCTATTATCTTGACAATCTGCTGGATGAGCACACGATCCTTGGAATGTCCTGGGGCAATACCATGTATCATACGGTAAAAGCGGTAAAAACCAGCAAGAATATTCCAATCACGGTGGTACCGATCATGGGGGCAGCCAATGTGCGCAAACCGGAGAGAGATTCTCTGGATCTGTCCAAAGAGCTGGCTGCTGCTTACGGCGGAAGCTATTATTATATCTATGCGCCGCTGTTTGTAAATTCAGTGGAAGTCAGAAAAAGCCTGGAGGAAGAACCGAATATCAAACAGTGCCTGGATCTGGCCAGACATGCGGACATTATCCTTACCAGTGTAGGCTCCATCGAGTACAAGAGCTGGAAGGATTATCTGAGTACGACAGACATGAAAAATCTGGAAAAGAAGGGCGCAGTCGGACATATTGGCGGACACTTTTATGATCAGGACGGAAATGAAGTCAAGACGCCGTTTGTCGGTAAAATGATTGGTCTCGGCATTCAGGATATTAAGAAAACAAAGAATGTGGTCTGTGTCGCAGGTCTTGAGATGAAAGCAGAAGCGATTTTAGGAGCAATCCGGGGAGGCTATATTAAGACGCTGATCACAGATGAGAGTGCGGCGAAAAAGATTCTTTTGCTGAACAGGGAATCTTGAAAAAAACCATGAGAAGCGGGGAATTTCTCCCTCTCTCATGGTTTTTGCCATTCTCAGTTTCAGGCTAGTTTTGCTACATTTTCTGCCTGTTTTCCCTTTGGTCCGTCCGCAATGTCAAAACTGACATGCTGTCCTTCTTCCAGTGTCTTGAATCCTTCCTCCTGAATGGCGGAAAAATGTACAAACACATCGTCTCCTTCTTCCTGTGTGATAAATCCATAGCCCTTTTCCGGACTAAACCATTTTACTGTCCCGATTTTCATTCAGGCACCTCCATAAAAAAATCTGATCGTTCATAAATATTGTTTCAGGCATTCAATGCTTTTCTGATGCTGGTCTGCAAGCTCTAAGGCAAGAGCGAGACTTTCACGGGCAGCATTGGAAAACTGATGCCGGTCCTGAAGGGCTTTGACCATTCCCATAGTGTATCCCTCGATACAAAGTTCCGCCAGATGACTGGCCGAGTTATCGGTCATAGCTTTTATTTTGGTCATCCATTCGGAATACAGTTTCAGAAATTCATTGACGCTGTCAATTTCATAACCGTTGTCATCCATGGTTTTTCGGATCCTGGAAAGAAAATCCCGGTAAAGAGATTCCTGAGATGCAAGATCTGATTTCAGCCCATGGTCAGAAGCATTTTTCTGGATTTCCGGAATTGTCTCCAGAACCATCTGAATGTTTTGCTGCATGCGGTTTAGTAACTGTTCATTATCCATACAATACACAACTCCTTTTTTCTTAAAATGTCCTTTTTTGCTTCGTTCTATACAGAAAAAAGGAAATATGTTAAAATAAACCCACCAGACTAGAAATCAAATTTGGAGGAAATCATGAGCAGAGAAACTTTTGAAGCACACATGGAAAAAAGGATGAAAGACCTGAAGCAAAGCGGTGAACACAGTATTTTCCATGAGCTGCAGGGCCGTATTATCGATTATGACTATGATAAAAAGAGTCTTTCCATGGTATTTGAAGCCACGGAATTTCATAAAAATGGCTTTGGGATCATGTTTGGAGGTTCTCTGGTCGGTATGTTTGATATTGCTTTCGGAACTCTGACAGCAGGGCTGGGGGATTATGATATTGCTCCCACAGCGCAGCTTTCCGTGAATTTTCTGAAAGGAATTCCTGTAGGAGCTCAGGTCGTCATCCGCGCGGAAGCGGTTTCCGTTGGAAAAACACTGATGAATTTTATGGGAAAAGCATATGTGGAAGATGAACTGGCGGGAAGCGCCACGGGCACATTTATGACCCCAAGACCATTTAAAAAATATGTAGAGGATTAGGATGATGAAAGATAATGTAATTTATTTCCCTGATGTGTGGCAGGAAAGCATGGAAGAACTCTATGAGAAAATGACACTGGAAGAATTAAAAAAAATCGCCCAGATCCATGAGATCGCGGGATTGTATAAATTCAGAAAATCAAAGCAGATTGCAGTGATCATAGACTGTATTTTGAGTCATCAGTATATGTGGGATTTTTTTCTGTGTGCTTCCGATGAAGAGACCGATCTGTTTGAACAGATGATGGAAGATGACCAGGACATGGAAGAAGATGATTCGGAACTGAAACAGCTGATGCGGTATTTTTGCCGGGGCGGATATATCCTGCAGAATGATCAGGGAAAATTAATGATTCCGGAAGAAGTAAAATCAGCTTATCGAAGACTGAATACGCCGGAGTTTCAGCAGGCACACAAAGAGTATAATACAGCGTATAATTACTGCTGCGGACTGACCGCGCTTTATGGTCTGGCGTCCTTAAGAGAGATCACCAGGCTGTATAATGCCTATGAGAAGAAAGATATGGCTCCGGAAGAGATGCTGTTTGATATCTTTCTGCCGTCCCTGAAGCGGAGCAGGGCAATCACATATACGGACGATATGCTGGTAGAAGGGATTTTGCTGCATGAAGAGGGGCTGGCGGACAGTATATTAAAAGT
Source organism: Anaerostipes butyraticus (assembly GCF_016586355.1). GTDB lineage: Bacteria > Bacillota > Clostridia > Lachnospirales > Lachnospiraceae > Anaerostipes > Anaerostipes butyraticus. Next base: position 166,252 of record NZ_BLYI01000043.1, on the reverse strand, counting down.
CCGAAAATCTTATGATCCATATATTCCGACAAAGGAAGAAGTATATGATCTGTCTCACGGAATTGAAGATCCGCTGATGATTTTTGGCATGTACCTGATGGAATATATGCGGTTTTCCGTTCAGACTGCCATGGGAGTCACCGAACTGGTGGCAGGTATGTTAAAGATCGGGGCGGATCCGGAAGATGTGTTTGAGCTTTTAAAAAGAGAAGATGTGGCGTTTATCAATGAAGAACAGGCAGATGAATTCGCAGGGGAACTGGTAGAACTCTGGATGAATCTGCGGCTGTACACACTGTACGGACACACACCGCTGGAAATGGAAAAAGGAGCATTTTAGCAAAAAAGCTAAGGTGCTCCTTTCTGTTATCACATGAAATAAGATCTATTTTATGCCTTTTTCATCGTTGTAAGCTTCAATCTTTTTCACTGCGTTGAGGATCATATCCGGTGTTACCTCATATGGCCATTTTCTTACGTCAATGCCGTCTAATGCTTTCTTAATTACTGCATCCATATCATCAAGAGAGGCATGGATGTGGGACAGACGTGTCGGGAATCCCATTTTTCTGGAAAATTCAAAAATTCTTTCAAATTCTTTTTCCTGATGATCTACAAGCAGCAGGATCAGGATACAGTAAGCAACGATCTCACCGTGGAGATGTCCGTGTTCTTCTGTAGATCTGCATACGGTAAATCCATTGTAGCATGCGTGAGCAAGACCGGTGTTTAAGTCAATGCCGACTAAGTTGGAAACAAAACCGGTAGAGACGATGATGCCAAGCACGATTTCTCTTAAAGCATTGCCTGCTTTGTTGTTTCTGCATTCTTCCAGAGCTTCTACGCCGTATTTTACCAGAGGTTCGGCACAAAGATGGCTGATCTGCACACCCATGGAAGTAGCATGATCCAGAACGTCTCCTCTGGCGCTGATGGTGCATTCGTAGAATTTAGCCATGGTGTCGCCGATTCCGGCCCACAGATATTTTTCCGGAGCTTCCGCAATGACCTGGGTATTGATGAAAATCCATTCTGCCGGTTTTTCCTGGAAAGAATACTCCCTTAAAGATCCGTCCGGATGATAGATAATGCCCAGGGATGTGCAGGAAGCACAGGTAGAAGCAATGGTTGGGAATGTAAAGAACGGACGGGAACTTTCCTGAGCAAGCACTTTGCAGGTGTCGATTGCTTTTCCGCCGCCGCAGGCAAAAATCATATCTGCCTCGCGGACTTCCGGATGGGAGTTCAGCATGTCCATATTTTCACGGCTTGCCTCTCCTCCGTATTCAAAAACTCCTGTAATTTCTATCTCGCTGCCTTTTACTGCGTCCTTAATTCGGTCTGCGGCAGCTTTCAGTGCACGGGTTCCGCCGATAATAACAGCTTTGGTTCCATATTTGCGGCACACCTGGGGAACATCCGCGTAAGCGTCTGTGCCAATGGAATAGTTTGGATAAAAATACCTTGAGTGTTCCATAACTTCCTCCTTATAACTGATAATTAATATCAGAACTATTATAAGACACGAAGAATCTTTTGACAAATTTTTTGTAAGTAGTAAAATAGCTTTGTATAAGAATAATTATGAAAGAAGGAACGATGACATGGCAAAAATAGATATTATTTCAGGATTTTTAGGCGCAGGAAAGACGACGCTGATCCAGAAATTATTAAAAGAAGCATTGAGCGGGGAGCAGGTTGTTCTGATTGAAAATGAATTTGGAGAGATCGGAATTGACGGTGGATTTTTAAAAGACGCCGGAATCGAAGTGACGGAAATGAATTCCGGATGTATCTGCTGCTCTCTGGTGGGAGACTTCGGGGAGGCTCTTCGAAAGGTTTCCAAAGAGTATGCGCCTGACAGAATTATCATCGAACCGTCCGGCGTAGGAAAATTATCCGATGTCATCCGTGCCGTACAGAACGCGGCAGAAGACGCTGACCTCCAGTTAAACAGCTTCACAACGGTGGCAGATGCAAAGAAATGCAAAATGTATATGAAGAACTTCGGAGAGTTCTACAACAATCAGGTGGAACATGCCGGAACGATTATCTTAAGCAGAACCGACAGCATTTCCGAGGAGAAATTAGATCAGTGCACGGCACTGTTAAGAGAACATAACGAAAAAGCAGCCATCATTACAACCCCGTGGGATGATCTGACCGGAGAGCAGATGCTGAAAGTCATGGAGGAAGGAAATACTCTGGTAAAAGAACTGCTGGAAGAGGAGGATGTGTGCCCGGTATGCGGACATCATCACGATCACGACCATGAACATCATCATGATCATGAGCATCACCACCACGATCATGAACATCATCATGATCATGAACACGATCACCACCACGATCATGAGCATCACCATGACCATGAACACGACCACCATCATCATGATCACGGACATCATCACCATCACCACGCAGATGAAGTATTTACCAGCTGGGGAAAAGAAACACCGGCCAAATACGGCAAAGATAATCTGGAAAGCATCTTAAAAACACTGTCAGACAGTGAAGAATACGGCATCATTCTCCGTGCGAAAGGAATCCTTCCGATGACAGAAGGCGGCTGGGTTCAGTTTGACCTTGTTCCGGAAGAATATGAAATCCGTGAAGGAAGCGCTGACTATACAGGAAGAATCTGCGTGATCGGATCCAAATTAGATGAAGATAAATTAGAAGAGTTATTTAAAAAGCAGGCATAGGAGGACAGACGCATGTATGAATTACCGGCATATTTGTTCTGGGGATTCCTGGAAAGCGGAAAAACGACTCTGATCAAAGATACCCTGAGCCAGGATTATTTTAATGACGGGGAAAAAACCATGATCCTGAGCTTTGAGGAAGGGGAAGAGGAATATGATAAAGAAATGCTGGAAAAGACCAATTCCTTTGTGATCCAGCTGGACAGCATCGAAGACCTGACCAAAGACTTTATCATTTCCTGCCAGAAGAACTATTATCCGGACAGAGTCATGATTGAATACAACGGAATGTATCAGATTGAAGGACTGATGGATGTGATAGATGAATCCGATCTGGAAGTTTATCAGACCATCGTAACAGTGGACGCTTCCACCGCGGATATGTATCTGAAAAACATGAAATCCATCTTTGTGGAAATGTTTAAGATGGCGGATCTGGTAATTTTCAACCGCTGTGACGATAATACCAATGTGGGAAGCTACCGCAGAAGCATCAAAGCGGTAAATCCGAGAGCCCAGGTCGGTTTTGAAAGAGCCGATGGCAGAGAAATGGAGATGGAAGAGATTCTTCCATATAATATACAGGATGAAGTCATTAAAGTAGCAGACGAAGATTACGGAATCTGGTATATTGACGCCATGGAGCGGCCGCAGGTTTATGAAGGAAAGACGGTGGAATTCAAGGGTGAGGTCCAGAGAAGTCCGAAGATGCCGTCCGGCGTTATCATACCGGGACGAAGGGCGATGACCTGCTGTGAAGACGATATTACCTTTATCGGATATCTCTGCAGACTGCATAAAACCAAGTCAAAGACCCTGAAGCGGATCATCAACAAAGAATGGGTGACGGTAACGGCACAGATCCATTCAAAGTATAACGAAGCTTATGACAAAACCATGCCGGTTTTAACGGCAACCAGGATTGAAAAGGCAGAACCGCCGAAACAGACGTTAGTTTATTTCTAAATAATATATGATGGAAACCTCTGCGTTAAATAAAAATAGATGACGCAGAGGTTTTTGCGCAATACGCCTGGAAGGTGACTGCCATGCTTACACGAACAGGTGATTTTCAATACGTGAATTATTGTAATTATGTTGAAGCAATTATGGAAAAAAGTTATAATAAAGTACAGAGGAAATAATGCCGGTCAGGAGACCGGCTGTTTTTATAAAATGGAGTTCGAGAATAGAAAATATCTGGAAATTGATAAAGGAACAGACGGCTGAAATAAAAGGAGAAGTTTAGTTATGATTACAACAGGAAATGAAACAGAGAAAGCGATTGTAAAGATTACATACAGAAGTCAAGACTTCCCTGAAGAGGCATTCCGGGTGATAACAGAGAATGAAGAAGAGACGAAACTGTATCTGAGGGAAGCGTTGGAAAAAGCAGTACGGGAAAAAGCAAAGCTGGATAGTGATTATCAGCTACATTTTTACGCACTGTTTCTGCTGGGGCAGTTTCAGGACAAAGAAGCATTTCAAAAGATTACGGAACTTGTGTCTCTCCCTCCGGAGACTGTCGACTATCTGATCGGAGATACTGTTACATCAGGATTGTCTGATATTCTGTATAACACATATGATGGAGACATGAATCGGTTAAAACAGATGATTGCCGATAAAACAGTCGATGAGTATGTCCGGGCAGATGTGCTGGAAGTGATGGGCCAGTTATATCTGGATGGTGAGATTCCAGAGTCAGACTGGAAAAGTTTTCTTTCACAGAAAATTCATGAGGCACAAGGATATGACCATATCTATAACAGCATAGCAGATTTGATTTGCAGATGTCATTTTGTCGATATGCTTCCGGAAATCCGCTATATGTTTGACCATGATTTAATGGATGAAGGGTATCTGGGAGCTTATGATTCCTGTGTAGATCTTATGTTTGAATACAGAGAGAAAGGAGAAAGGTTTTGTGCGAAATCAATGGATGCCGCTGAATATCTCAGGTCATGGGCGATGTTTACTGACAGTGATATGAGGGATCCGGATATGAGTGATGCAGACTTTGAAAAAATGTTAATGAAAATGGAGAGGACCTTGAATCCTCCAATACGAAAAAAGAAAATCGGAAGAAATGAGCCCTGTCCATGTGGAAGCGGGAAGAAGTATAAATTATGCTGTATGAATAAGCCGAAAGAGCCTATTGATGAAATTGAAACGCCTGAAGAACGAAGCAGATGGCTGGAGCGGTATCCGGTTACAGTCGGTGAGAGGAAACCGGGAAGAGTATATCTGGATGATTATTATGACAGGGAAAGTATTGAGACAGATAAAATCCTGTATCTTGGCCTGATGCATCGCCCGGGGTTGATCTGGAACCGGGATGAGCGAAAAGAAAACCGACGCACGAAAGAATATCTGTATCTGGCATACCAGAAGGCAGTTGAAATGGCAGCCAGGGAAAACATAACATCGCTCGAAGATTTTGACAAAAAACACAGTATTCATTATCGGAATGAGGAATGGCTTGACAGACTTTTGAAATTACTGAAAGACGCAGAAGATCAGGCCGCATATAAAGAGGTTAAAAGCTGGACAAAAACAATGAAGAAGTAAGGCGGTGGAAAGAGATGTATCTTCAATGTACAAAAAAGATGCTTGATAAAATGGACAGGAAAAAAATTGAAATGCTTCCGGCGGCTGACTGTGATGACGGGGCGGATGGATTCTATTCATGGCATGTGAATTATATTACGATCAACCGAAAGAAAGCAATCGTATGTATGAATAATCTGACGAAATACCCGATTGTTTTGTATCGCCCAAAAGCAAAGGATATTGCACAGCTGGAAAAGCGGGTGAAAGAAGGAATCCGGGCAGCATTCCGGGAAGAAGGAGTGCCGGAGAGTGTTATAGAGGAATATTTTCAGAATTGCGGCAATGCGGTATACTCAAAAACGGCGGGGAGAAGTCTTGTGGCAAACCTGAATAAGACGTGCGAGACAGTGAGATACTATTATATTGACCTTGTGGATGAAGGATCCGTGATACAGAAACGAATCAGTCTGACACTCGGACGTTATCTTGTAAAATTTGGGGGAGAATATGATTATCCTTCGGAAAGACTATTCCGAGGGCTTTGCCTGATGAAAGGAATGCCGGAAGAGAACTGGGAACAGATGCTTCAGATTGAAAATTATCAGTTAAAAATTAAACTTATGCTTGACGGACATGATATCTGGCGCCGCATTCTCATTCCGTCCCGATGCACATTCAGACATCTGCATCGGGTAATACAGGAAATCTTCGGCTGGTTTGATTATCACCTTCATGAGTTTACTGTACCTGATGAGACGTATGTACCGAAGAAACATACTCTATTATATACACAGCCGATAAAAATAAGAATTGTCGACGGGGAAAATCCGGAAGCAGAGGATTATCTGGAGCCGGATAAATATGAAGTGAGATATGAAAACCGGACAAGTCTGCGGGAAATTTTCGGGGATGCCGAACGATGTCTTTATACATATGATTTTGGAGATGAATGGGAGCATGAGATCCTGTTGGAAAAAATAATAAAGGACAGCCAGAACCGCTTCCCGTTTCTGCTGGAAAGTGAAGGTGAAAGACCGCCGGAAGATGTAGGAAGACCGGCTGGATTCGAAAGATATCTGAGCATTATTTCTGACTCCGAATCTCCGGAATATGAATTCATGGCTGAATGGTCAGAAAAAACAAGAGCAAAAAAGAGGACGATGGAAGAAATCAACCGAAGTCTGAGGTATTATTACTGATATACAAGATGGAAATTGTGGAAAAGAGGTGAAAGTAAAGTATGCGGTATCTTTCGGTCAGTGAAACGGCAGAAAAATGGAATCTGTCAGAGCGAAGTGTCAGAAATTATTGTGCACAGGAACGGATTCCGGGAGCCTTTCTTTCCGGAAAGACATGGAAGATTCCTGAAGATGCGAAAAAACCAGAACGAAGCAATAAGAAAAAAGAAACAGCGAATATGCTTCTGGACAGATTAACAGAAGAGAAGGCAGACCAGTATTCGGGCGGTATTTATCATAAGACACAGATTGAACTGACGTATAATTCCAATCATATGGAAGGAAGCCGGCTGACGCACGAACAGACCCGGTATATTTTTGAAACGAATACCGTTGGAATAGAAAATGAAGCAGTGAATGTTGATGATGTACTGGAGACAGTGAATCATTTCCGATGCGTGGATCTCGTAATTGATCAGGCAAAATCTGTATTATCAGAAAAGCTGATAAAAGAACTCCATCTGATTTTAAAGACAGGAACCAGCGATTCCAGAAAAGACTGGTTTGTGGTGGGAGATTATAAAAAGATGCCGAATGAAGTGGGCGGCATGGAAACCGCACTGCCAGAAGAAGTTCCTCAAAAGATAAAGTTGCTGCTGACATTATATAATAAAAAGGAAAAGAAGACATTGGAAGATATTCTGGATTTCCATGTGAAGTTTGAGCGGATTCATCCGTTTCAGGACGGAAACGCACGCGTGGGAAGGCTGATCATGCTGAAAGAATGTCTGAAATATAATATTGTTCCATTTATTATTGAAGATGATTTAAAAATGTTCTACTATCGTGGTTTGAGAGAATGGAATCACGAGAAGGGATATCTGAGGGATACCTGCCTGACAGCACAGGATCGTTACAAGGCATATCTGGATTATTTCAGGATTCCGTACCTCTAGGATCCAGCGGGAATTAAAGATTAGAATATGGGGCTATTTTGTCCCATATAATGACTTATCCTGTAGAAAAAGCAAAATAAAAGGAAACATGACACATGAATTATGAACATTGAAAATGCAGCAAATATTTTTTATAAATATAACAAAGGTGTTGAAGAATAATTATGTATACAAAACAGCCTAAAAAACTCTTAATCCTGAATATCCTGGATGTTTTGCGCAAATATACTGACGAAGATCATCGACTGAGTCAGAAGAAGATAGCGGATATTTTGAAAAATGAATATGACATGAAAGCGGATCGGAAAGCAATCCGCCGGAATCTGCTGAATCTAATGGACTGTGGCTATGATATCGAATACAGTGAGACAATCAGAAATATACCGGTGAGAGATAAACAGACCGGCGAAATCCTCAGAGACAGTAAGACAGGAAAACCGATTATGAAGGAAAATGAATTATGGTCGGATTTTTACCTGAAAAGGGAATTTACAGATGGGGAGCTGAGACTGCTCATTGACGGGCTCCTTTTTTCCAAACATATTCCTTACAGCCAGTGTAAAGAGTTGATAGAGAAACTTGAGGGTCTTTCAAATATTTATTTTAAATCCAGAGTCAGATATATCGCTACGCTTCCGGAGGACAAAACAGACAATAAACAACTCTTTTATAATATTGATGTACTGGATGAGGCAATCAATAAGAATCGCAAAGTATCATTTGAATATGTGGAATATCTAACCGATAAAAAACTTCATTCAAAAAAGAGGGAAGATGGAAGTGTCAGAGAATATATTATCACACCTTATCAGATAGCGGCAAAGGAGGGAAAATATTATCTGATCTGTAATTATGACAAATATGATGATGTTTCCAATTACCGGATTGACCGCATACGGAATATAAAAATCCTGGATGAGAAGGGAAAGTTTTTTCGGGAATTAAAGTGGTCCGGTCATCAGAATCTGGATCTTGCAGAATACATGAAAGAACATGTATATATGTATTCCAGTGAGACTGTTCATGTAACATTCCGGATCGTAAAGCCCATGATTACGGATGTAATCGATATGTTTGGGAAGGATGTGATATTTTCGAATGAAGATGAGACACACGTGACGGTCACGACAAAGACAAACGAGCGGTCAATGCTGCAGTTTGCGAAAAATTTTGCGCCAGATGTAGAAGTGTTAAAGCCGGAGAGTATGAGGGAGAGACTGAGAGAAAAGTTGAAAAGAGCAGTGGAAGTGTATCAGTAGATGGAGGATAGTAATGATGGAGAAACAAATAGAAGTACCTAAGAAAATATTGAATTTTTTGACTGGTATTTATTACGAGTATAACGAGGATAAGGATTCAAGAAAAAAGAAAATTTTTGATCGTGCCTTTAATATGGCATATAAGGATATGGCAACACATACAGTTGCATATCATAAAGATAGAGTGGAGTATAAAGATTACATAGAAGGTGATAGTAAACGGGCTGCCAGCAATAGAGAAAATGTTAAAGTTGCAATAAAAAACTATATAAAGAGCTCGTTCATAAAAGAAGAGAATTATTCATTAACAGAACTTTTTTCTATTAATTCGAAATTTGATTTTGACGAGTGGCACAAGAAATTATGTAAAAAAATTGTAGACATCGATTGTGACGTTGAAGGTTTAGAAGCAAAAGATAAAATGAAAAGTACAGTAAAGATTTCAAAACTTTTGGGACATATAGATGAAAATATAACTTGTAAAGTATTTACTTACGGTCAAGCTCAAAAATTAGTTAACATGATGATAAAATATATTTATATTTATTATAAATGTGAGGGATGGAATGATTTAGATTATCTTGTTCCATATTTTCATGTTCCAATTGATAGTTATGTATTAATGGCCTTTTTGGGAAAAGATAAATATAAAGAAAAATCTTGGAGTAAATTTGTTGATTATGAAAAAAATTATATGTCTTGTCAGAGGGAAATAGAAAAGTTCGTGAAAGATAAAAAGGTATATCCAAATGCATTTTTATGGGAATTAACGGAATGGCCTTTTGGAATAAATTTATAATATTTGAAAGATATTATAGTATTAACGGAGAATTATTGCATATAGAACAACTTCGCTATTTTTGAAAAAAGTCCGCAATCAGCTTTCAGGCTGATAACGGACTTTTTTCTATTCTTTGTTATTTACCATTAAATCAATAAATTCTTCAAGACGCATTCCTGTTGGAACTTTTGTAAATTCTACAGAAATAAAAGGGCCATTTTGCCGAAATCTGTTTCATCATCCTCAGGCACAGCAGGAGAGGGAAGCAAAGGGTCATGTTATTCAATCAATGGAATCTGTATAATTTGACCAGTAATACCAGGCATCATATTTTATTTTTAAGAAGTTGATAAGCAGAGGTAAAATCCGATACGACTCAGGCAGAGCATCCACCGGATAATATTCGCAGTCCAACAGATTTGGGACAAGAGGCACTATAGTGTCTGGCTTATCATCACGCAGAAAAAATCCATATGTGTCATGAAGTTCTGTCTCTGCGGTGACAAAGATTCCACCACAGAACCTTCCTTCTGGCATATTTGGATTGTAAAGAAAATCTCCGGAGTGAAAGGGTAAGGGAAAATTCTTCTGGATAGAAATAGAAGTTGTCCCTGGGAAATAAAGCACGCCGGTGTACAGGACCCATTTGTCTTTTCCCATATTAACAGCACACATGGAACCTGGACGCGCATCCACAAATGCAAGCCTGTGATCCGGGAGGAATCTGGCGGCTGTCAGAAAATCCCCGTTGAGGTTCTCTTTGTAAATCGTTATATGAAATAGTTTTCCTTCATCTTTTGGGACAGCCTGCAGACATGTCTCCAGAGAAGGAAAACTTCTTTCGATGCTGCGGTATTCTCGCCAGAAGCGTTCTCCTTTCGGAAGAATCTGGTATTTTGCATAATAAACCGCGGGCTCATTCGTTTGATAAAATGTACTGACCAGTTCTTCCTGCTGTGCAATGTATGCCTGCAGGAAAGTATGTGTGCTGTCTCTGTACTTCGCTTTTAGTCCCATTGTTAGGCTGCCGGTCGGACAGTCAGGGAGAGTTTCTATGATCTCTTGCCAGGCAGTGTATTTTTCTTCTATACTGATCGTTTCACACTGCCAGGTAAGCCAGGCGGCTTCCAGAGCTGTTGGTTGATACCGAATTTGTTGTAAATGATTACGAACAGTATCAGAATTGACAAATTTTATAAAATCTATCATGGATGTTTCCCCTTTCTTTTTGCTTTAGAATTTCTTTTTACAGGGATTAGGATACCATCCACCGTGGACCTATTTTGACTCACTGCTCTTGCTATATTTACTTCAACAAGAAAAACAAAGGGGATTTTCCCAAGTTAGTGAAAAAAAGAAGGAGGTCATTACTTATGAATATTTATCGTTTTATCCAATCAAAATCAGTTCGGGAACATCTGAAAAAAATCAATTATACATTTTCTTCGCTGGAGACGGCTTATATTATCTGGCAGTGTCCGGATGCGACTCTGATTGAAAGACTTGACGCCTGGCAGGAGATTATCGATACCATGCCAGATTATCCATTGCCTGACAGTATGAAACAGAATGGAATTGAAAGTGTTCATGAATTTTTAAGACAATATATGAATCTGCAGCAAGAGCTTCTCGATGAATTCAATAAGAAAGAGGACGGAGTATATTTTTATAAATTTACAATCGTAACGGGACTTAGAACAGGTTTGTTTGACGATAGAGCAGCTCTGCCTGGATGTTATCAAACAGGAGAAAATTTTGATAATGCCTTTTCGAGTTTATCGGAATGTAAAAAGGAAATTCAGGAAGATATTTATTGGGCCGATAGAGTTGGAAATAAAGTGACTACTGAAATCATTGTTCGAAGGCAGACGCTAACATCACATTCCAGGGTCAAGGTTTCTATGAATGAAAGATTGGAAATCCTTGCCTTTGTTCCTGATTTTACAAAGAATTCTTGGGAGCATCTAGAATCTCTAGAATTTAGACGCTCACAAATAATGTCTTCTTTTGAAAGGATACATTTTAATATTCCTGTCCCATTTGAGACCGGCGATATTGTCTACGCTGAGTTGTCTTATCCGGATCTTATTTCCCGAAAAAAGCACCAGCTGGTTGTCGTTGATTCTATATTAGAAGATAAAAAGACAAAGGAAAGAAAGTGTTTTATTTATGCTGTGGATGACAACAGCCCCACTGGAAATTTTTCACATGATGAGATCAAGAATTACATTGAATTGGAATACTACAGAGGAAGACTGTTAGGACTGGAAAGATTTCTGAAAGCTGTCAGCAGCTTTATGAAAGGTAAACTGGATCTTGAAAAGCTGATCCAGACATGGATTATTATATCGTTTGATCATAAGACAGAGAAAGAATCAAAGGCTCCTGTGAAGAACAGAGTTGAGATTGAGTATCGTAGTGAAGATGATACAGCTGGACTGACGGGATTGAAAAGATAAATTTTAATCTGAGGGGTATGGCTTCAGGAACCGTTTCGGAAACCGAAAGATGAATAAGATAAAAATAAGGTGAAAGAGATGCACGAAAATCAATATTTGGTTTATATGTATTATGGAGTCACATAGGGAGAATATATCTGCAGACGTTAGTTTATTTCTAAGAGACATACTATAAAAATCCTCTGCATAGATTGTAAAAAACAAATTATGCAGAGGTCTTTTTATGAAAGATTATATTGAGGAGAGGGCGGTAGAAATAGCGTATTATATCATCGAGCACAAGGCAACGGTGCGCCAGACGGCGAAGATTTTCGGGGTGTCCAAATCCACGGTACATAAGGATGTGACGGAACGCCTCCTTAAGATCAATCCGGCTCTGGCAGGGGAGGCAAGGAAGGTGCTGAATGTGAACAAACAGGAACGTCACATCAGAGGGGGATTTGCCACGAGAGAAAAATATCTTCATCAGCATGGATGAAGACCGGACAGGAGAACAGAGCACATGATGCAAAAAACAGGCACCTCCAAAAGGAAGTACCTGCCATTGTAATTATTCAAGTAATGAGTTTTCAAAACTCAGAAGGTTTTTCATCGGTTCTGAAAGAGTCAGATATTGTCTTGTGTTGCGGCGAAGATTGTTTGAATTGATCGTCTTCAGCTTTGCGGGTTCTTCATCGAAGAAATCTTCTCCCGCGTACGGAGTCCGCACAATCGAAATATCGACAATCTCGTCCAGAAAACGATTCTGATGAAAGATTTTGCGGATGCATTCTTTCTTATAGGTCGGCCGCAGCCGGTTTACTGTAAATTGGAAGTAAAGCGAGTTGAATGCAGGCTCATCGCTGTCCAGGAGGAACTGGTAGTCCCCATGGAGGATCTTACGGCCCTGATCCATCGTGAGAGAATATTTGGTCTTATTCACGACTCCGTTTTTCCGCTGCCGCTGAATTAAGAAAAGATCTTCTCTGTTCTCTTCGAAAAAATAATATGTAAACAGAGGGTGTTCTTCAACGCCCTGAAACATCAGGACCCGGATCGGAAGACTGATCATGTACTTCTCCGGAGACCGGGACAAAAGATATTCTTCCTGTGTCCGGTTGTACTCAGCCTGGCTGATATTCTTCGTTACTTCCGTGTAAGAAATCTTTTCAACTAATATTTTACCCATAATAACTCCAGTATGGTGCTTTGTTATTTACTGTATATCATTATAGCAGAGTAATATGATAAATTCATGTCCTATTTATAAAAAAACTCTTAAGAATTCGTGGATTTTGCAGAGACGCTGTGCTAAGATAATTTTTGGAGGAAAACGATGGATTTATTTGACTATGCAAGAGAAATGAACAAAGAAAAAGAGGCGCCTCTGGCAGGGAGAATGCGTCCGACAACTTTGGATGAAGTGGTGGGACAGTCTCATATTATCGGAAAGGATAAACTCCTTTACCGGGCCATTAAGGCAGATAAATTAAGTTCGATCATTTTCTATGGGCCGCCGGGTACGGGGAAGACGACCCTGGCAAAAGTGATCGCCAATACCACAAAGGCAAATTTTGTGCAGATGAACGCGACGACATCCGGCAAAAAAGAAATGCAGGAAGCCGTGCGCAATGCAAAAGAAGCACTGGGAATGTATCAGAAAAAGACCATCTTATTTATCGATGAGATCCACCGGTTTAATAAGGCGCAGCAGGATTATCTGCTTCCGTTTGTGGAAGACGGGACGGTGATCCTGATCGGAGCCACAACGGAGAATCCGTATTTTGAGGTCAATCAGGCTCTGATCTCCCGTTCCAATGTGTTCCAGCTGTATTCGCTGGATAAGGATGATATCAAGGAATTGATCCGCAGGGCAGTTTATGATGAAGAAAAGGGCATGGGCGTTTATCATGCGAAGATTACGGAAGAAGCCATGGATTTTCTTGCGGATATGGCGGAAGGAGACGCAAGAAGCGCGTTAAATGCGGTAGAACTCGGCATTCTGACCACAGAGCCGGATAAAAATGGAGAGATTGTACTCAGTCTGGAAGTTGCCCAGGAATGCATTCAGAGGCGGGTCGTCCGCTATGATAAAGACGGGGATAATCATTATGATGTGATATCCGCGTTTATAAAGAGTATGAGAGGTTCAGATCCGGATGCGGCAGTTTATTATCTGGCCCGTATGATCGATGCCGGAGAAAGTGTAACGTTTATTGCCAGGCGTATCATGATATGCGCTTCGGAGGACGTGGGAAATGCAGATCCGCAGGCCATTCAGGTAGCCGTTGCGGCTTCTCAGGCGGTGGAGCGGATCGGACTTCCGGAAGCGAGGATCATTCTGGCTCAGGCTGCATCTTATGTGGCATGTGCGCCAAAGAGCAATTCTGCCTGCATGGCGATCGATGATGCTCTGAAAGCTGTGCGCAGCCGTAAGATCGGAGAAGTGCCGAATCATTTAAAAGACGCCCACTATAAAGGGGCGCAGAAACTGGGACATGGAATCGGATATAAATATGCCCATGATTACCCGGAACATTATGTAAAACAGCAGTATCTTCCAGAGGAACTGATGGGCACGACATTTTATGAGCCGTCAGATAACGGCTATGAAAAGAAAATCAAAGCATATCTAGAGCATATCCGGAACCGGGAAGATTAAGAGCGGTTCTGATTCTCCTCTTTTGATTTTTTTGCCCATTTATGGACCAGGGCCATGGCCCATAGAAAAACCGGGTAAAAAAACATCAGGACAAGCATGCCCCAGAAATATTCGCTGCCGGTAACGGCAAAAAATAGAGTCAGCCCGGCAACTGCCAGAAGAGACAGTACGATCAGCAGGGCTAAGATTCTTTTGATCGTTGAAAACATATCAATAATCCTTTCTAAAAAATATGCCAGGATTGGTCTGGTTCAAACTAATCCTAGCATATTTTTTTTTATCTGGCTACCTGCGTTTTAAAAAGAATCCTCCAGGGAATTTCTTCTCAGGACAGGGTGATGGTATGTAGGGACAGGGAAAAACGGCTGAAACAGGAGTTTTCCCCTGTCCTATACTTAATAGGGGAGGATAAGTATTTCGCATCCAATCATCGATTGGATAGTACTATTATGTCCCGGCAGCATAAGTTTATACATTCTTTTCAAAAATTTTTTCCCAGATCATGATAGATATTGAAAAGTTGCACGGAATTTGTTATAGTAGCAGAGGTAATAACATGTTTTATAGTAGAAGAAAAGGATGGAAAAAAATGGGATTATTACAGGAATGGCGTGATTACGCTTATAAATTTGACGACAGAACAAAAGAAGGACAGCAGTTCTGGCTTACATATTTCAATATTGAAAAAGGAATTTATGAGAAACTGCTGGCAGACAGAGATGTTGTCGTGACAGGAACCGTAAAAGAGCTGGCAGACAAATATGAGACAGATCTTCAGACTATGGTCGGATTCCTGGACGGAATCAACGACAGTTTAAAAGAGCCGAATCCGATTGAGGAGATGGACGAGAATACACAGGTATCCTTAGATATCGACTATGAAAAATTATACTACAACATGGTAGGATGCCGTGCGGAATGGCTGTATACTTTAGATGCTTGGGACGATATCTTGACAGAGGAAAGAAGAAAAGAATTGTACAAAGAGTCCAGAAATTCCGGCACTGTAGTAAAAGGAAAGAAAATCGGACGCAACGATCCTTGTCCTTGCGGAAGCGGCAAGAAATATAAGAAGTGCTGCGGAAGAAACGCATAAGATCATAAGATATAATAAGATATAAAATATAAAAGAGATATACACAGGAATCTGATGTATATCTCTTTTTCTGTGTTGCGCAGGAAAAATAGAACTTCATATTGATTTTGTGTATACAGTGTGATAATATTTTGGTTAGTCACCTAATGATTAGTCGACTAATCAATTATAAACAGGGGATTGAAAAAGAAAGGAGTCAGAATGTACAGCAGAGGAGGTATTTATCATTTAATGGCAAAGGTAAGCCATAAAAATTTCCTTTATGGATTTTCGATATTGAAGAAAGAAAATCTTCATCCGGGACAGATGCCCCTTCTGGCCCTCCTCTGGAAGGAAGAAGGACTGAGTCAGAGGGAGCTGGCGAAAAGACTGGATATTAAGCCGTCCACACTGAATGTTATGATTGGAAGGCTTGAAAAAAACGGGTATATCAGAAAAGAACATGATCCCAATGACCAGCGCAGGAGCCTGATTTATTTCACAGCAGAAGGAAGAACAGTATGCGGCAAAATGAAAAAGAAGTTTTCTGAATTTAGAGATGTTATCATGGATAACTTTTCAGAAGAGGAAAAAGAAGAACTTTGCAGGCTGCTTCAGAAATTCTGTGACTGCCTGGATGAGCAAATGAAACAATCAGAATTGAGAAAGGATAAGGAAGGAAACGATGCTTAAATTATTTCGCTATTTGAAAAAAGCTTATCTTCCGGTTATCTGCATCGTTGCGCTGCTGATCATGCAGGCACTGTGTGAACTGTCTCTGCCAACCTACACATCGAACATTGTCAATGTGGGAATTCAGCAGGGCGGCATTGAAGATGCAGTACCGGAAGTAATGCGTGAGCAGACATTTCAGGGACTTTCTGCGGTAATGAAGAAAGATGACGCAGAAGAAATGAAAGATGCATATGAACTTTACAGTAAAGACAAGGTGGCAGATTCTGAATATGACACATATAAAGACGGCCGTCTATACGTAAGAAAAGACATTTCTTCCGAAGAAAGGAAAGATCTGGATCAGTCAATGTCAAAAGCAATGATCATGCTTTCAGCTCAGATGGCAAAACAGATTGAGGCAAATCCTCAGGCTGCCGCTCAGCTGAGCAAAGATCAGCGGCAGATGATGAAGCAGATGGAAAACATGAACGTGGATAAGATGCCGGACAGTATTATCAGTCAGGCTGCCATTTCTTTTGTAGAGGCAGAATACAAAGCAGTTGGAATGGATCTGGATGCAATTCAGACAGGATATCTGCTGAAAACAGGAGGACTGATGATCGGAATCGCCTTTTTATCCATGGCAGCGGCTGTTTTGGTTACTCTGACATCTGCGAGACTGGCGGCAAGACTGAGCCGTGTTCTGAGAGATAAGATTTTCAAGAAGGTAATGGATTTTACGAATTCTGAGTTTGACCGGTTTTCTACGGCATCTCTGATCACAAGAAGCACGAATGACATTCAGCAGATTCAGCTGTTTGTGACAATGATGTTCCGTATTGTAGTATACGCGCCGCTTCTTGGAATCGGGGGTATCGTAAAGGTTCTGAGTACCAATGCAACGATGACATGGACCATCGCGCTGGGCGTTGTGGCAATCATGCTTGTGATTTTTATTTTATTTAAAGTAGCCATGCCGAAGTTTAAGATCCTGCAGAAACTGATTGACCGGCTGAACCTGGTAACCCGGGAAATTCTGACAGGGCTGTCTGTCATTCGGGCATTCAGCACGGAGAAACATGAGGAAGAGAGATTTGATGAGGCGAACAGAAATCTGATGAAGACAAATCTGTTTGTTAACCGGGCAATGACATTTATGATGCCTGTTATGATGCTGGTTATGAATGGAATGACAGTGTTGATCGTCTATGCCGGAGCAGGAAATATCGATGCAGGAAAAATGCAGGTAGGAGATCTGATGGCATTTATTCAGTATGCAATGCAGATTATCATGGCATTCCTGTTTATTTCCATGGTTTCTATTATGATGCCGCGTGCGCAGGTTGCTGCAGAGCGTGTCAATGAAGTACTGGATACAGATATTATGATCAAAGATCCGGAAGAACCAAAAGAATTCCTTCCAGAGAAAAAAGGAGAAGTAGAATTCAAAGAAGTATACTTCTGTTATCCGGATGCAGACGAGGCTGTGCTGCATAATATCAGTTTCGTAGCGCCGGCAGGCAAGACAACGGCATTTATCGGAAGCACCGGAAGCGGAAAATCGACTTTGATCAATCTGATTCCGAGATTCTTTGATGTCACAAGAGGAAGCATTCTGGTGGATGGACAGGATATCCGTGAGGTAAGACATGCGGATCTTTGTGAAAAGATTGGTTATGTACCTCAAAAAGGTGTACTGTTTTCCGGAACCATTGAATCAAACTTAAAATACGGAAAAGAAGACGCGACAGAAGAGGAAGTCAGACGGGCAGCCAGAATCGCCCAGGCGGCAGACTTTATTGAGGAAAAAGAAGAGAAGTATCAGTCACCGATTGCCCAGGGCGGCTCTAACGTATCCGGCGGTCAGAAACAGAGACTGTCAATCGCAAGAGCAATTGCCAAAGATCCGGAAATCTATATCTTTGATGATAGTTTTTCTGCTTTGGATTACAAGACGGATGTGACACTGCGAAGCGCGCTTCAGAAAGAAACAAAAGGAAGCACAACGCTGATCGTGGCACAGCGGATCAGTACGATTCTTCATGCAGATCAGATCATCGTGCTGGATGAAGGAAATATTGTAGGCAAAGGTACCCACGAGGAACTGCTTCAGACATGTCCGGTATATCAGCAGATCGCGAAATCCCAGCTGTCTGAAGATGATTTAAAGAAAGCAAGGGAGGTGTCCGCACATGAGTAACAGGAGAAGAGGACCGATGGGACACGGACCAGGCGCAGGAATGGCCGGAGAAAAGGCAAAAGATCTGAAAGGCACCATGAAAAAGCTGATCAAATATATCCGGCGTTATTATGTCCCGATTGTGTTTGTTATTTTATTTGCAGTGGCAAGTACAATTTTTAATATTGTCGGCCCGACAATTTTAGGAGATGCTACAACAGAAATCTTTAATGGACTGATGAGGAAAGTCACGGGAACCGGCGGAATTGATTTTGACAAAGTCATGAATATTTTAATGATGCTGATGGGATTGTATGTTGTAAGTGCGGCATTTTCCTTTATACAGGGATTGATCATGACGCATGTATCCAACAATATCACATATCAGATGAGGAAAGATATCTCAGAAAAAATTCACCGTATGCCGATGAAATATTTTGAAAGCAGAACTTATGGTGAAGTTCTGTCCCGTGTGACCAACGATATTGATACTCTGGGTCAGAGCCTGAATCAGAGTATGACACAGATCATCACTTCTGCAACGCAGATCATCGGAGTACTGATCATGATGATCCGGATCAATATCCCGATGACAGTGGTTGTACTGTTAACACTTCCGTTATCCATGGGTATGATCGGCGTGATCATGGGAAAATCCCAGCCTTACTTTAAAGCGCAGCAGGCAAATCTGGGAGAATTAAACGGACAGGTAGAGGAAATCTACAGCGGACACAATATTGTAAAAGCGTTTAATAAAGAAGAAAGTGTGATTAAAGATTTTGAAGAAGTAAATGGCAGATTATATCAGTCTGCCTGGAAATCCCAGTTTTTCTCCGGCGCCATGATGCCTTTGATGCAGTTTGTCGGAAACCTGGGTTATGTGCTGGTAGCCATTCTGGGAGGATTCCTTGTAATTAAAAATACGATCGAAGTAGGTCAGATCCAGTCATTTATCCAGTATGTACGAAGTTTTAACCAGCCAATCACACAGCTTGCGCAGGTAGGAAACATGATGCAGACAACAGCAGCATCTGCAGAGAGAGTATTTGAGTTCCTTGAGGAGGAAGAAGAAGAGGAAGTCAAAGAAGATGTTGTGCCGGTTGAGACATTAAGAGGAAATGTAAGTTTTGAACATGTGCGTTTTGGATATAATCCAGATCAGACGATCATTCAAGATTTTTCTGTGAATGTAAAAGAAGGACAGAAAGTTGCGATCGTAGGACCGACAGGAGCAGGAAAAACAACCCTGATCAAGCTGCTGATGCGCTTTTATGATGTAAATGCGGGATCCATTAAGATTGACGGACACGATATCAGAGAATTTATCCGAAGTGATATGCGCCAGATGTTCGGCATGGTGCTGCAGGATACATGGCTGTATAACGCATCCATCAGGGATAATATCCGGTATGGAAAATTAGACGCCACAGAAGAAGAAATCCAGGGAGCGGCAAGAGCAGCATTCGCCCATCATTTTATCGTGACACAGCCAGGCGGATATGATATGGTAATAAATGAAGAAAGCAACAACGTTTCTCAGGGACAAAAACAGCTTCTGACAATCGCAAGAGCAATCCTGGCCGATCCTAAAATTCTGATTCTGGACGAAGCAACCAGCTCCGTTGACACAAGAACAGAAGAAAGGATTCAGATGGCCATGGATAACCTGATGGAAGGCAGAACAAGCTTTGTCATCGCCCACAGATTATCAACCATCAAAGACGCAGACGTCATCCTGGTCATGAACCACGGAGACATTGTAGAACAAGGAAATCACGAAGAGCTATTGGCCAAAGGCGGCTTCTACGCCGACCTCTACAACAGCCAGTTTGAGAGCGCCTAGAAATTGCAGGGTAATTTCAACTTGAAAACGAAGTTTTCAAGACTCTGCCCACGGAGCAGAAAGCCGATTTATCAGGCTTTGTGCAGCGGGCAGAGAGGCGCATTCAACGAAGAATCCCTTTTAGGGATTCTGAGTCTGTAAAGATGCAAACAACTGCGCACAAGGCGAAGGCAGCAAATATATTTGCGGGGAAGCCGTACGCAGGAAGCGGGCTCAACGAAGAATCCTGTGGATTCTGAGTCTGAAGGAGGATATCAAAGCTGCGTCTGCAGAGCAGGGATCATAAACGATGTTTCCTTGAGAAACGTCATAGGAGGAATGATTATGGTACGGTTAGCAACCATTGGTACAAATTTTATTACGGACTGGCTTATGGAAGGCGTCCAGGAACTGGACGATATCCAGCTTGCGGCAGTCTATTCCAGAAGTATGGAAAAAGGCCGGGAATTTGCCGCAAAATATGGAGTCGAAAAAGTCTATGATAATTATGAGGAAATGGCACAGGATCCGGAAATTGATGCTGTGTATGTAGCGAGTCCTACGTATATGCACTACACTCATTCCATCACGATGATCAATTACGGGAAACATGTATTATGTGAAAAGCCTGTCTGTTCCAACAGGACAGAATTAGATCTTCTGATCCAGGCAGCAGAAGAAAAGGGCGTAGTTTTCATGGAGGCGATGAAGAATGTCCATTCACCGGGATTCCAGGCGGTTCTGGATCATCTTTACAAACTGGGAGATATCCGGAGAGCCACAATTCAGTACTGCCAGTACTCATCCCGGTATGACAAATTCAAGAATGGAATGATAGAGAATGCCTTTAATCCCAAATTATCAAATGGAGCCTTAATGGATATTGGTTCCTACTGCATTCATTTTCTTGCGGCACTTTTTGGCGCTCCAAAGAAAATTCTTTCTGACAGTATTTTTCTGAGCAACGGCGTAGATGGAGCAGGAAGCATCATTGCTTCTTATGGCAGCAGGCAGGCTGAACTGATATATTCTAAGATCACAGACTCCAAACTTCCGACTCAGATTCAGGGAGAAAATGGCTGTATGATCATTGAGGAGTGTCCGATCATTAAGAAAATAACGATCCAGTATCGAAATGGAAATTCTGAGGAGCTGAAATTTGAGTGGAGAGACAATCCAATGATCTACGAAACAAAAGATTTTATTCAGCTGATCAGAGAACAGAAAACAGATCACCGGTTTCTGGAAGCATCCAGGATTGAGATGGATATTACGGATGAGGTCAGAAGACAGAATGGAATTGTGTTTCCGGCGGATAAAATCCGGGAACAGTAGGAGGATTGGAATATTATGAAAAAAATGATTTTAGCAGGATGCATGGTGCTTGCAGTGGCACTCTGCGCGGGATGCAGCTCAAAAAGCAAAACAGAGACGGCGACGACAGCATCGTCAGAAGAAGGAAAAAAAGTGCTGTCTAAATATAAAGTACCGGAAATCACCGGCGCGAAAAAAACACAACAGCTGGGGGAAGCCCAAAAGGGTGAAACCATCGCTGTTATGAAAGTGAAAGATTTTGGTGAAATAAAATTCAAATTCTTTCTTAAGGATGCGCCTCTGGCAGTGAAAAATTTTGTAACTTTGGCGGATAATGGATATTTTGACGGTCAGACTTTTCACCGGGTTATCAATGATTTTATGATTCAGGGCGGCGATCCTACGGGAACAGGAACCGGAGGAGAGAGCATCTGGGGGGAAGAGTTTGAAAATGAGATTTCAGAAAATCTTCTTCCGCTGAGAGGATCTTTGTGTATGGCAAATGCAGGACCGGATACTAATGAAAGTCAGTTCTTTATTGTTCAGGCGAAGCCGGATGCCGCAAAAGAGATTATCGATTCAGGAGTGGCAGATCTTACAGAAGAACAGAAGAAGCTGTTTGAAGAACAGGGCGGTGATCCATCGCTGACTGGAAGCTATACAGTTTTCGGACAGATTATTGAAGGATATGATGTCCTGGATAAGATTGCGGCCACACCGGTGGAAGACAACGGAAGCGGAGAGCAGAGCAAACCGGTGGAAAATGTTGTAATCGAATCTGTGACGATCGAAAAGGCAAAGTAGGAAACTGCTTATGCTGATGATAGAGTTGGATGACCGGACCAGACAGCCTTTGTATGGTCAGATTTATGAGCAGATAAAAAAGCAGATCCAGATGGGAGATCTGCCTCAAAAGACAAAGCTTCCATCCGCCAGAAAACTGGCGGCATATCTGGAAGTCAGCAGAAACACAGTAGATTTTGCTTATGGACAGCTGGAAGCGGAGGGATATATTGAGTCCCGCCCGCGCAGCGGTTTTTATGTGTGTGAGGTAGAGGAACTGGCGGCGCTTGATATCCCTGTGGAAACAGAGGAGACAGAACAGGAAGATCAGCGGGTAATCATACCGTATGATTTTTCACCGTCCGGTACAGACATGGAATATTTTCCTTATCATGTATGGAGAAAACTGCTCAAGGAAATCATGATCAATGATAACAGTGAATTATTTCAAAAGGGAGATCCTCAGGGAGATTTTGAACTTCGTAAATCGATCATGTACTATCTGCGCCAGTCCAGAGGTGTTCATGTACATGCCGATCAGATTATTATAGGCGCGGGGATGGAAAATCTTTTATTTCTGCTTCGTCAGACATTTGGTGAAGGACGCGTTGTTGGAATTGAAAATCCGGTATATACCAATGCGTGCGGCATTTTGAGAGAGCTTGGATTTCAGATCCGCCCGGTTTCCATGGATCAAAATGGACTGGATGTCGAGAAACTGCAGGAAACCGATGCGAATCTTGCTTATGTAACGCCGGCTCATCAGTATCCGACGGGGGTGGTGATGCCTGCGGGGAGAAGAGGACAGCTCCTTCGATGGGCAAGAGAAAAGGAAGAACGCTATATCATTGAAGATGACTATGACAGTGAATTTCGTTATTATGGGAAACCGATACCGGCTCTGCAGGGACTGGATCAAAGCGGGAAAGTCATTTACATCGGAACATTTTCAAAAGCGATCGCCCCGGCAATCCGAGTCGGTTATATGGTGCTTCCGCCTAAGCTTCTTGAGAAGTACAAAAAAAATGTCACCGCGTTTTCATGTTCTGTATCCAGGATTGATCAGAAGGTTCTGACTCTTTTTCTGGCAGAAGGTCATTTTGAGCGGCATTTAAACCGTATGCGTAATTTATATAAGGAAAAACATGATCTGCTGCTGGAAAACATCCGGAAGAATATTCCCGGAGCATCAGTTTCAGGAGAAGGAGCCGGTGTACATGTTATCGTTAATTTCCATATCAGCGAAAAAGAGAAATTTGAGCAGCGCCTCAGGGAGCGCGGAGTTGCAATCTATCCGCTGTCGTTTTATTATATTGAAGGAAAACCTCAGGAAGAACAATACATTTTGGGGTTTACGAGAATGAAAAAAGAAGATATGATAGAAGGAACCAGAGAAATAGGAAAAGTACTTTCTACGATAAAGTGAGAAATGAGGGACACAGTATGTCAGAAGAACATAACAATCATGAGATTGAAGAAGTAAAGCAGGAAGAGGAGAAGAAAGAGATAGAACATTACTGCTATCTCTGCCATCGTCCCGAATCCATGACTGGGAAAATGCTGAAGCTGCCGAATGATATTCATATCTGCACAGACTGTATGCAGCGAACCCTGGATTCTATGGGAAACGGACAGTTCGGATTTATTGACGCAAGGAATATGGATCTGGAAAACCTTGACATTTCCAAGCTGATGGGCGATATGCAGGGAATGCAGCCCAAGCCTGCTTTAAAGAAGAAAAAGAAAGAGAAGAAGGAAAAAGAAAAATTAAGTCTTAAGGATATACCGGCGCCGCATAAGATCAAGGCGATGCTGGATGAATATGTCATAGGACAGGATTACGCAAAGAAAGTGATGTCAGTGGCGGTTTACAATCATTATAAAAGGGTTGTGACTAATACGATGGATGAGATCGAGATCGACAAATCCAATATGCTGATGATCGGACCGACCGGAAGCGGCAAGACTTATCTGGTCAAGACCCTTGCAAGACTTCTTCAGGTGCCTCTGGCCATTACCGATGCTACGTCTCTGACAGAAGCAGGATATATCGGTGACGATGTGGAGAGTGTATTATCCAAACTGCTCCAGGCGGCAGATAACGACGTGGAAGAGGCAGAACATGGAATCATCTTTATTGATGAGATTGACAAGATTGCCAAAAAGCAGAATACCAACAGCAGGGATGTCAGCGGTGAGTCAGTACAGCAGGGTCTGTTAAAACTCCTGGAAGGCGCGGAAGTCGAAGTTCCGGTTGGCGCTACCAGCAAGAATGCCATGGTTCCACTGACAACAATGAATACAAAAAATATTCTTTTCATCTGCGGCGGAGCGTTTCCGAATCTTGAGGGAATCATCAAGAAACGTTTGATGAAAAAGACTTCTATTGGTTTTGAGGCGGATTTAAAAGATAAGTTCGACAAGGAAGAAAATATCATTGCGAATGTGACCAATGAGGATCTGAGGGAATATGGAATGATTCCGGAATTTATTGGAAGGCTTCCGATGGTATTTACCCTGGAGGGACTGACCAAAGATATGCTGGTCAAGATCTTGAAAGAGCCGAAAAACGCTATTTTGAAGCAGTATCAGAAGCTGCTGGAGCTGGATGAAGTCAAGCTGGAGTTTGATGACGGAGCTTTGGAGGCAATTGCAGAAAAAGCTTTGGAAAAGAAAACCGGAGCAAGAGCTCTTCGGGCGATTATTGAGAAATTCATGCTGGATATTATGTATGAAATACCAAAAGACGACACCATCGGTAAAGTTGTAATTACAAGAGATTATATCGAGGGACATGGAAGTCCTGTAATTGAACTGAGAGATCAGTAAAAAAAGCGGTTTACGTTGATGAAAAGACGTAAACCGTATTTTTTTGTGGATTTCTTATGATATAATGAAAAACATGGAATGATGAAAGAGAAGGGGACAGCAGCAGGAAAAGGAAGCAGGAAAAAGGAGGTTCCATTATGGATCAAATGAAGTACTTAAAGGAACTGGCGGTGCGCTACCCCAATATTGCGGCCGCCTCTACGGAAATCATCAATCTGCAGGCAATTCTGAATCTGCCCAAAGGAACAGAGCATTATGTTTCGGATCTGCACGGTGAATATGAAAAATTCAGTCATATTGTAAGGAATGGATCTGGAGCAGTGCGCAGCAAAATTGAGGATCAGTTTGGAAACACTCTGACAACAAAGGAAAAAAAGAACCTTGCTACAGTCATCTATTATCCGGAACAGAAGATGGATCTGATGGAAGAGCAGATGACCCGGAACGAACTGATTGAGTGGTATCATATTACAATGATTCGTCTGGTGCATATTGCAAGGCTCACAGCAAGTAAATATACCAGATCAAAGGTCAGAAAGGCAATGCCCAAGGAATTTGCCTATATCATGGAAGAATTGATGACAGAGCATCGGACGCTGGATAAGAAAAATTATGTGGAGCAGATCCTGGAAACGATCATCACAACAGGGAGAGTCCGCCAGTTTATTGCAGCCATGGCGCATCTGATCCAGAAACTCTGTATCGATCATCTGCATGTAATTGGAGATATTTATGACCGGGGACCAGGGCCGCACCGTATCATGGACTGTATCATGGATTATCACACAGTTGATATCCAGTGGGGAAATCATGATGTCCTCTGGATGGGAGCTGCCGGGGGACACAGAGCCTGTATCGCCAATGTAGTTCGTATCTGCGCGAGATATAATAATCTGGATGTTCTGGAAAATGGATATGGGATCAATCTGATTCCTCTTGCAAGATTTGCCCTGGAGGTGTATGGAGACGATCCGTGTGAATTGTTCCATGTATCCGGAGACGTGCGGAAAGAAGATTTCCGGGAAGAAGAGATGAATCGCAAGATGCATAAGGCAATCACCATCATTCAGTTTAAGCTGGAAGGACAGCTGATCAAGAGAAGGCCTGATTTTAAAATGGAAGACCGGCTTTTGCTGGATAAAGTGGATTATGAAAAAGGAACGATCAACATCAAAGGCAAAGAATATAAGCTGAAAGATACCAATTTTCCAACGATCGATCCAAAAGATCCATATAAGCTGACCAAAGAAGAAGAATATGTTGTCGAGCATTTGAATACGGCTTTTAAATATTGCGCCTATCTCAATGAACATGTAAGATTCCTTTTTTCAAAAGGAGGGCTCTATAAGGTCTACAATGATATGCTGTTATATCATGGATGCGTACCGTTAAATAAAGACGGAAGTTTTCGGGAAGTAGAGATCCAGGGTGTGCCGTATTCCGGAAAAGCATTGTATGATGTGCTGGAACATCTGGCAAGACAGGGATATTATGAGACCAAAGATATGGAAGCAAGGTGTTATGGCCAGGATATCATGTGGTTTATATGGTCCAATGAAAATTCACCGGTATATGGAAAAGATAAGATGGCGACATATGAGAGATATTTCCTGGATGACGCTTCTGTAAAAGTGGAAAAGAAAGATTATTACTATCAGCTTCTGGAAAATGAAGAAGTAGTGAATCGGATCCTGGAGGAATTTGGACTGAATCCGGAAACTGGAAAGATTGTAAACGGGCATATGCCGGTGGCTGTTAAAAAGGGGGAAAGCCCGATCAAATGCAATGGCAAGCTGTTTATCATTGACGGTGGATTTTCCAAGGCTTATCAAAAAACGACAGGAATCGCCGGGTATACTCTTGTATCCAATTCCTATGGTCTGAAACTGGTTGCCCATGAACCGTTTGAATCCAGGGATGAAGCGATTCGAAAGGAAACGGATATTTATTCAGATACAATTGTAATCCGCAAAGTTACCAGACGAAAATGCGTGGAAGACACTGATATCGGAAAAGGAATCAAAGAAAAGATTGCAGATCTGGAACAGCTTCTCTGGGCCTATCAGAAAGGTTTGCTGACAGAACAGATCTGAGCATAGAATAAACCCTGCTGTTCCATCATATGCTCTATATAGTAAATAATAGAGGTGAAAAGATGGAGTGTTCAATGGCAGCTGTCAGCAATGATTATTTTGAGTTTATCGCAGAATACAATGGAGTTCTGGAAAGCGTGAAGGAACGGTTTCAGACCGACTGTGTTCTGCGCATCAACAACCGGTTTTCAGTTGCTTATGTTCCTCAGCAGGGAAAAGAAGTGTTTGAAAGCGGAAATTATCCGTACAATGCGGTTCCCAGATGTTTCGGGCTGATGGATACAGCGGTTCTGGAAGATACAGGAACTGCCCAGGTTCGAAGATCGAATCTGGATTTATACGGAAATGGTGTGATGGTTGGAATCATCGATACGGGAATTGATTATCAGAATCCTGTGTTTCAGTATGCGGATCAGACCACTAAGATCGAGACGATATGGGATCAGACAATAGAAGACGAAACCAGACCTTTTTCTCTTGGATATGGCACAGAATATTCAAAAGAAGAGATTGAAGAAGCAATTCGCAGTGAAGATCCGTCTCAAATTGTTCCGTCAGTGGATTCATCCGGACATGGAACTTTTCTGGCAGGGATGATTGCCGGCAGCGAGGAAAGTCAGGATGGTTTTTCAGGAATTGCTCCCAATGTCCGCCTGAGCGTTGTAAAACTCAGACAGGCGAAACCGCATCTGAAGGAATATTACTGTATGGATCCGTCTTATGAGGCCTATTCTGAAACGGATATCATGCTTGGAGTTTATTACATTACTCAGGTGGCGGAGAGGCTCCAGATGCCTGTCATTTTGTATCTGGGGCTGGGGACGAGCCAGGGGTCTCATCTTGGAACCGGGCCGCTGGATCAGTATCTGGCCGGCATGGCTCCTTTAAAGGGAGTGGGGGTTGTTGCAAGCGCTGGAAATGAAGGGCAGGCAAGGCATCACTATTCTGGCGAGGCAGGAAATGGCTCAGTCAAAGTTGAAGTAAAAACAGGGAGTTCGGAGTATGGTTTTACCATGGAACTTTGGGGAATGGCACCGAATGGATATTATGTAGATATTGAATCCCCTTCTGGGCAAAGAACCGGAAGGATTGCGGGAGGACGCCGGGGACGGAGAGAAGTAAACTTTCTGCTGGAAAGGACAAATCTGTCGGTGGATTACTTTACGGTGGATTCGTCAGCCGGTGCGCCTGGCATTATTATGAGATTTTTGCATCCGGCAGAAGGAGTATGGAATATTTATGTCAGTGATGACAAAATGGGAAGCCGGGAATTTGACCTCTGGCTTCCTGTTGCGAATTTTCTTTCGGAGGATACATTTTTTCTGGAATCTTCACCTTACAATACCCTGGTATCGCCGGGAAATACAGAGCTGCTGATGTGTGCTTCCAATTATAATCAGAACAATGGGAGCATTTATATTGACAGCAGCAGAGGATTTCCGAGGAATACGGTAAAGCCGGATTTCTCCGCGCCTGGAGTAGAAGTATACGGACCGCTGCCAAGAAACCGTTTTGGACGGAAAACAGGTTCCAGCGTATCCGGAGCTGTTACGGCAGGGATTGCAGCATTGATCATGGAATGGGGCTATGTCAAAGGAAATGATCTGGACGTCAACACCACGAGAATTAAAAATTACCTGATTCGCGGAGCCCGCAGGGAAGATGGAAGAATCTATCCCAGCAGGGAATGGGGATATGGGATCGTGGATTTGTATGAAACTTTTTTAAGAATACGATAAAAAGAAGAAGGCTCTGCCTGAAGATCAGGCAGAGCCTTCTTTTTAATCATAAGACCTGTTTTAGATGACGAAAGTTAAGTAAGACCTGTAAAATGCTGCCGGCTGTTAATCCGAATAAATATCCGTAAATGCCCTGCCGGGGAACAGCAAACAGGATAAAAAAAATCCGGAGCGTCAGGGAAAGTCCGTTGTGCAGGAAGGTTGTTTTCGTCTCGCCAAGTCCGTTTAGAATGCTGGACAGGGTTCCTGAAATGTACAGAAACGGGCATAGAAATGACAGAAGACGAAGGTATGTTCCGCATTCGCCGCTTTGAAATACAAGACGTCCGATCCATGGTCCCAGAGTAAAAAAGCCGAAAAAGCCCAAAAGGCCAAGGAGCAGACAGAAAATAACAGGATAACGGGAGGCACGCCGGAGAGTCTTTTCGCTGCCGTCTGCTTTGGCAGCAGATATTTTAGGCAGCAGCATGACAGACAGAGAATTTGTCATGGTGGAAGGAAATAAAATAAAAGGAAGTGCCATTCCATTTAAAATACCGTAAGTCTCGATGGCGGTGTGCTGATTTCCATAAAAACGGGTCAGCATAAGAGGAATCAGGATGCTCTCCACACTCTGAAGCAGTGTTACGGATAAGGCATTGCCGGTCAGAGGCATGCCAAGGGAGAGAAGCTGATGGAACAGAGACTGCCTGGTATATATGGAGCTTACGGAATCTTTCTGCCGGAAGTAAAAAGAAAGAATCGTAAAGACAAACGAAACAAATTCGCCGATGACCATTCCGAGAACTGCAAGGATGGCTCCGGCCGGCAGTTCTGCATAAAAGGTAACAGAAATCAGAAAGATGCTGGCAACCCTGGAAATCTGTTCGATACAAAGAGAAAGCGCAGGGAGGGAGGAGGTTCCAGCTCCCAGGGAATAACCATGGATACAGGATTTGATCCCCACAAAAGGAAGCGCAAACACAGCGATCCTGAGACAAGGGATACAGTCATCTTCATGAAAGAAAGTCTGACAGATAGCTTCCGCAAAAATAAAAATGACAGCGGCGAACAGGATTGAAAGCATGACGGTAAAGCATACGGTGACAGAAAGTATTTTTTTTGCGTCCCCTTCCAGACCTTTGGCCCGGAGAGATGCAGTCATGTTGGACAAAGCAGTTTGAAATCCCTGGAAGCACAGGGAAAATCCAACCAGATAGATGGGGAAAATCATCTGATAAATTCCCATCTGATGCGCACCAATCAGACCGGCGAGAAATATTCTATTATAGAACCCGATGAAACGGGAAAAAAGATTTGCTGCTGTCAGGACCAGAGTTCCATGAATGAACGGGCTTGCCTTTTTCATGAAGATACCTTCTGCGTTTTTATCCATTGTATGAAAAGAAAAAACAAGATATGCCCGATTTTGGTTGACAGAGAAATAAGGAAATGATAATATGACACTGTAAAACCTAGTTAATAGGTAGGGATTAAAGGAATTAAAAAATGAGATTTGCTTTATGTGTTTATCATATAGAAATCATAGAAAGGCAGGAATAGATTATGAGAAAGTTTGTATACTTAGATCACGCAGCGACAACGCCAGCCAGACCGGAAGTCGTTGAGGCAATGCTGCCGTACTTTACGGAAAAATTCTGGAATCCGTCCAGCGTATATTCTCCGGCAGCGGAAAATAAGCAGGCCATTGATCAGTGCCGGGATCTGATCGGGAAAACTCTCGGAACAGAGGGAAAGAACATTTATTTTACAGCAGGTGGTTCTGAATCTGATAACTGGGCGTTAAAAGCAGCTGCAGAAGCATATGAAACAAAAGGAAAGCACATCATTACCAGTAAGATTGAACATCATGCAATCCTTCATACATGCGATTATCTGGAATCCAGAGGATTTGAAATCACATATATTGATGTGGATGAGAATGGAATCCTGAAACTGGATCAGCTGGAAGAAGCAATTCGTCCGGATACCATTTTAATTTCCATTATGTTTGCCAATAATGAGATTGGGACGATTCAGCCGGTAAAGGAAATCGGCGAGATTGCCAGGAAACATGGTGTTATCTTCCATACTGACGCAGTCCAGGCATATGGTCAGATTCCGATCAATGTGGACGAATACGGCATTGATATGTTAAGCGCCAGCGGACATAAGCTGAATGGACCGAAAGGAATCGGTTTTCTTTATATACGAAAAGGATTGAAACTTCGCTCCTTTATTCACGGAGGCGCACAGGAGAGAAAACGCCGGGCCGGAACTGAAAATGTCAGCGGCATTATCGGTCTTGGAAAAGCGGTTGAGATCGCCTTTGATACGATGGAAGAAAGAACATCAAAGGAAAGGGAAGTCAGAGATTACGCGATCGACAGGATCCTTGCGGAAATTCCTTACTGCAGACTGAATGGAGACCGGAGGAAACGACTGCCGAATAATATTAATATCAGTTTTCAGTTTATTGAGGGAGAATCTCTGCTGATCATGCTGGACATGGCAGGAATCTGTGCATCCAGCGGTTCTGCCTGCACATCAGGATCCCTGGATCCGTCTCATGTGCTGCTTGCCATCGGCCTTCCCCATGAGATTGCCCATGGATCTCTTCGCATGACTTTGGGAGAGGAAACAACAAAAGAAGATATGGATTACGTAATTGATAAGTTAAAAGAAATCGTAGATAAATTAAGAAGCATGTCACCGCTTTATGAGGATTTTGTGAAACAAAGCAGATAATAAGGCGGTTTGAAATAACAGGAGGAAATTATTATGTACAGTGAGAAAGTAATGGATCATTTCCAGAACCCGAGAAACGTTGGAGAAATTGAGAACGCAAGCGGCGTTGGAACCGTAGGAAACGCTAAGTGCGGAGATATCATGAGAATTTATCTGGATATTGATGATAATAAAGTGATCCAGGATGTGAAGTTTAAGACATTCGGATGCGGAGCGGCTGTTGCCACCAGCAGTATGGCGACAGAACTGGTCAAAGGAAAGACGGTTCAGGAAGCCCTGGAGGTTACAAATAAAGCCGTTATGGAAGCGCTTGACGGACTTCCGCCGGTGAAAGTACACTGTTCTCTTCTTGCGGAAGAGGCAATCCATGCGGCATTATGGGATTACGCCGAGAAAAACGGAATTAAGATTGAAGGACTGGAAAAACCAAAAACAGATATCAGTGAAGAGGAAGAAGAGGAAGAATACTAGGAGGAACTTGTGAAAGAGAAAGTCGTAGTTGGATTATCCGGAGGAGTAGATTCCTCCGTGGCAGCTTATCTGCTGAAAGAACAGGGGTATGACGTGATTGGCGTGACCATGCAGATCTGGCAGGAAGAAGAGGAAATGGTACTGGAAGAAAATGGAGGATGCTGTGGTTTGTCAGCGGTAGAAGACGCGAGACGGGTAGCGCAGACTCTGGGTATTCCTTATTATGTGATGAATTTCAAGAAGGATTTTAAGGAAAAAGTCATAGATTATTTCTGTGAAGAATACCTAAACGCCAGAACGCCAAATCCATGTATTGCATGTAACCGCTATGTGAAATGGGAATCTCTGCTGAAGCGGTGTCTTGATATTGGAGCAGATTACATTGCCACAGGTCATTATGCACAGATTCAGCATCTGGACAATGGAAGATATGCGCTGAAGCGATCCAGGACACTGGCAAAAGACCAGACTTATGCTCTTTACAATCTGACACAAAACCAGTTATCCAGGACGCTGATGCCGGTAGGACAGTATACAAAAGATGAAATCCGTGGGATTGCCAAAAAGGCAGGAATTCCGGTGGCAAATAAGCCTGACAGTCAGGACATCTGCTTTGTAGAAGACGATTACGGAAAATTTATCGAGGAGACAACCGGAGCTTCCATTGAACCGGGCAGCTTTGTAGACACGGAGGGAAATATCCTGGGAACCCATAAGGGAATCATATATTATACCATCGGGCAGCGCAGAGGCCTTGGCCTGTCTTTGAAACAGCCGGGATATGTCATTCGGGTAGATAAGGACAGAAATGAGGTTGTCATAGGAACAAAAGACAAGCTGTTTTCCAATGTTTTGTATGCAGACCGCTGTAATTTCATGTCCATTCCGGGAATCAGCGGTGAATTCCGGACGAAAGCCAAAATCCGTTATAACAGTCCGGAGGTGCCGTGTACGGTACAGATGGCGGGAAAAGATATGGTAAAAGTCATATTTGATGAACCCCAGAGAGCAGTCACACCGGGTCAGGCAGTGGTTTTTTATGATGGAAACCTGGTTGCCGGAGGCGCAACGATCATAAAAGGAAGCATGGAACAGGAAAAATAAGAGAAAAATAAGAAATTCCAGCTTTTCCATAATATAAAGTTATGTTACAATGAGGAAGTCGCTTTAAATGGAAAGGTAGGAGTAAAAAGATGCTTAATTTTGTAAGAGGATTTTGTATGGCGCTTGCCGACAGTGTTCCCGGTGTATCGGGAGGAACGGTAGCGTTTTTGCTGGGATTTTATGACAAGTTTATTACATCACTGGATCATTTTATTTCAGGAAACAAACAGCAGAGGATAGAAGCCATTAAGTTTCTGCTTCGTATCGGAATCGGATGGATCGTGGGAATGGCTGCGGCTGTTTCTGTTCTGGCAAGTATTTTCGATGAGCGGATTTACGAGATCAGTTCTGTATTCCTTGGTCTGATCATCTTTGCGATTCCGTTAATCTGGAAAGAAGAGAAGGATTCTTTAAAAGGAAAATATCAGAATATCCCATGGGCAGTCCTTGGAGTTGTGATTGTAGCAGCGATTACTTATTTTAACCCTGTATCAGGAAAGGGAGTCAGTATCAGTGTAGAACACCTGACTGTGCCGCTTGCAGTGTATATTTTTGCTGTGGCAATGATTGCAATCTCAGCTATGGTGCTTCCTGGAATTTCCGGATCTACGATGCTGCTGGTATTCGGGCTGTATGTGCCGATCATTTCCGCGTTAAAGGAGACAATGACCCTGAATTTTTCGTACCTTCCGGTAATTGTGATTTTTGCGTTTGGAATTTTAGCCGGAATTGCGGTTGTAATCAAGACAATTAAGAATGCGCTGGAAAAACATCGTTCCCAGATGATTTATTTTATTGTTGGAATGATGATCGGATCATTATACGCGATTATTATGGGACCGACAACTTTGGAAAATACAAAACCGGCGATGACGATTGACACATTCCATCCGGTATTTTTCCTGATTGGAATCGTGATTATTTTTGCTTTGGAAAGAATCAAGGCAGTTTCAGAAAAATAAAAGATATAACAGAGAGGGATGAGACCTTCTCTGTTTTTTTTGTTTCACAATTTTGACATATTCCTATGATACAATGATGCCAAAAGCAGGAGGGAGAAAAAGAAAAAAATGAGTGATTTGAAGATATTGGTTGTGGATGATGAGAGCAGAATGCGCAAACTGGTAAAAGATTTCCTGGTGCGGGCAGGATACCAGGTGCTGGAAGCGGCAGACGGTGAAGAAGCCGTGGATATATTCTTTTCCACCAAAGGAATCGATCTGCTGGTATTGGACGTTATGATGCCGAAAATGGACGGATGGGAAGTCGTCCGGGAAATCCGCAAGGTATCTCAGGTCCCGATCATCATGCTGACGGCAAAGGACCAGGAACAGGATGAACTGCAGGGATTTGAACTGGGAGTAGATGAATATATCTCAAAACCATTCAGTCCAAAGATACTGGTGGCCAGAATCGGGGCGATCCTTCGAAGGACCAATCAGCTGGAAGATGAAAATATTGAAGCCGGCGGGATCTGTATGGATGTGGGAGCGCACCATGTGACGATCGATGGAAAGACGGTTGAGCTGAGCTTTAAAGAATTCGAACTTCTGCAGTTCTTTATGACCAATGAAGGACGGGCATTAACAAGAGAAAATATATTGAACCAGGTATGGAATTATGATTACTTTGGAGATGCCAGAACTATAGACACCCATGTGAAAAAACTCAGGAGCAAGCTGGGAGACAAAGGAAAATATATCCATACAATCTGGGGCATGGGATATAAGTTTGAGGTTGAGTAAAAATTGAAAAAGCGGATTTTAGAAAACAAATCCATACAGGTAAAGATGACTCTGATGCTGATCGTTATTTTGACATCGACGATTCTCCTGTCGGTTCTGATCAATCTGGTAATGCTGAAGCCGTATTACGTTATGAAAGAAAAGAAACATATACGGGAGGCGTATTATAAGATCCAGAGAATTTTTCAGGACGATACCGTGAATAAAGAAGATGTGGATCAGATTGCCAGAGACTATGACTACCGTATTATGATCAGCGATCCGATGAATCAGATGGTCTACAGCTCAGAAGGCGAGCAGGGAGTCATGTATAAGGATTTGAAAAATATTTTAAAAAATATCGATAAGATACAGAGCCAGATCAATAAGAAAGGCTACGCGGTTACAACCAATACCAGTCAAAGTCAGGGAACCAGCATTAATCTGATGGGATATCTGGATGGACAGTATACTGTAATTATCAATACGCCAATGGAAAGCATCCAGACGAGTGCGTATCTGTCGGGGCGTTTTACCGCCTATGTAGGAATCTTTCTGATCATTGGCGGCGGGATTGCCATGTATATTTTCAGCAAACAGTTTACCAAGCCGATTGAGGACATGGCGGGAGCTGCAAACCGCATGTCAAATCTTGATTTTGATGTAAAGATTGAAGATTTGGGAGAAGATGAGCTGGGAAGACTGGGACAGAGCCTGAATGAATTGTCTTCCAGACTGGAAATGACCATATCGGAACTTAAGACAGCCAATAACGAGCTGCGCAAAGATATTGAGCAGAAAGTTCAGATTGATGAAATGAGAACGGAGTTCCTTTCTCATGTTTCCCATGAACTGAAGACTCCGATCGCGCTGATCCAGGGATATGCAGAGGGCCTGAAAGACAATATTTCGGAAGATGAAGAGAGCAGAAACTTTTACTGCGATGTTATCACAGACGAAGCCAAAAAGATGAATCGTATGGTGCAGAAACTTCTGACTCTGAATCAGATTGAATTTGGCAATAACAAAGTAGAGATGGAACGATTTGATATAACGGAGCTGATTTCCAATATGCTGGCTTCGAATCAGATTCTTCTGGAAAAAGGAGGAATTCATGTAGAATTTGATGAGAAACCGGTTCATGTCTGGGCAGATGAGTTTATGATCGAGGAAGTGGTGGGAAATTATTTAAGTAATGCAAGAAATCATGTCAGTGATCATGGAACGATTCGGATCAGTTACTGCCGTCATGGAGATAATCTGAGAGTTAAGGTATATAATACCGGAAAACATATACCGGAGGAAGATCTGGATAAGCTCTGGGTAAAATTCTATAAGGTAGACAAGGCACGTACGAGGGAATACGGCGGAAGCGGCGTCGGCCTGTCCATTGTAGAAGCCACAATGAAGGCTCATGGAAAAGATTACGGAGTTTCTAATATTGAGGGTGGCGTAGAATTCTATTTTGAAGTAGAATTAGATAAGAAATGAAAACAAAGGATAGGGTAAGCATATGTTAAGAGATTATTTGGAGCAAATCAAAGAAGCGGATCTGGTGCTGGTTGGAATCGGAAGAGAGCTTCAGGCAAAACGGCTGATGGATTTTAAGAAGGAGATTTCAAATCCCCATTATCAGGAACTGATCGGACAGGAAGGAGAAGACGCCGCATGGATGCGGGAGATCTATGAGCGGGATTATCTGCTGTCTCTGGGAGAAGTGGATTATTTCAAAGATCTGGAGGAAGCGCTGGAAGGCAAAAATTATTTTGTTGTGACAAGCAATGATGACGGCCTTCTTTTCCATTCCCGGCTGGACAAAGGAAGGATTACGGCTCCGTGCGGAAATGGAGATTTCTTTCAGTGCAGCAGGCCCTGTGACGAACAGCTGTATCCGGCAAAACCCGGGCTGAAAGACCTGATCGATTATTATGAAAAAAATGGCAGCATTGAGCATCTGGAATGTCCGAAATGCGGAGAGAGACTGATTTTCAATGTGCGCACAGAGGATACGAAACACGTTTATGTGGAAGGAGCCTACCTGACATCGTGGGCAAATTATACAAAATGGCTTCAGGGGACTTTAAATAAAAAGCTTTTTATATTAGAATTAGGAGAAGGATTTGAAAATCCGAATCTGTTCCGGTGGCCGTTTGAGAAGATAGCATTCTACAATGAAAAAGCAGTGTTTGTAAGAGTGCATAAATCCCTGTATCAGATCGGGGAAGGAATCAAGGGCAAGGGCACGGCCATTGCCATGGACAGCAGAGAATTTTTACTCGACTAGAAGACAAGGCGGTCTTTCATGCAAGGACCGCCTCTATTACATTTTAAGAGGAGGAGACAGTATATGATCGCGATTATTGATTATGACGCTGGAAATATCAAAAGTGTGGAAAAAGCGCTCCAGTATCTTGGAGAGGAAGCAGTGATCACCAGAGACCGGGAAGAAATCCTGGGCAGTGACAAGGTGATTCTTCCGGGGGTCGGAGCGTTCGGAGACGCAATGGAAAAGCTGCATCAGTATGGTCTGGTGGATACGATTCAGGAAGTTGTGGACCGTAGGATTCCATTCCTCGGAATCTGTCTGGGACTGCAGCTGATGTTTGAGAGCAGCGACGAAGCCCCGGGCGTAAAGGGACTGGGACTTCTTCCGGGAAAAATCCTGAGAATCCCGAAAAAAGGCGATATGAAAATCCCTCATATGGGATGGAATGATATTAAGATCAAAGAAGGGGCAAAATTATTTGCCGGCCTGGAGGATCATCCGTATGTATATTTCGTACATTCCTACTATCTTCAGGCAGACGATCCGTCCATCGTGGCGGCGACAACAGAGTATGGAGTGACCGTCCATGCTTCCGTGGAGAAAGACAACATTTTCGCGTGTCAGTTCCATCCGGAAAAGAGCAGCACAGTAGGACTTCAGATTCTTAAAAACTTTATAGCATTGTAAGGAGGGACAGGTTATGCATACGAAAAGGATCATTCCATGTCTGGACGTAAAAGGCGGACGTGTGGTAAAAGGTGTAAATTTTGTAAATCTGATTGACGCGGGAGATCCGGTGGCGATCGGCGCCGCTTATGATAAGGCAGGAGCCGATGAACTGGTATTTCTTGACATTACGGCATCTTCCGATGCGAGAAATATCATGATCGATATGGTGCGGAAAGTGGCAGAGACAGTCTTCATTCCGTTTACAGTAGGCGGCGGAATCCGCACAGTAGATGATTTCAAGGCCATTCTCCGGGAAGGAGCCGATAAGATCTCCATTAACTCTTCTGCCATCAACACGCCGAATCTGATCAATGACGCGGCAGATAAATTTGGAAGCCAGTGCGTGGTAGTAGCCATTGACGCAAAACGGAGAGAAGACGGTTCCGGATGGAATGTTTATAAAAACGGCGGAAGAATCGACGTCGGCCTGGATGCTGTGGAATGGGCCATGGAAGCAAACCGCCGCGGAGCCGGAGAAATTCTTCTTACCAGCATGGACTGTGACGGAACGAAAGCAGGGTATGACAATGAACTGACCAGGATCATCGCTGAAAATGTGGATATTCCGGTCATCGCATCTGGCGGAGCGGGAACAAAAGAACATTTTTATGATACCCTGACCGAAGGAAAAGCAGACGCGGCACTGGCAGCTTCCCTGTTCCATTTTAATGAGCTGAAGATTTCAGATCTGAAGGATTACCTGGCAGGACGGGGCATCAGCGTGCGCAGATAGGACATTTTTATTTACAAAAGCGAAGAAAGAAGGAAAAAGTATGAGTCAGAAAACAGAAAAAGCAGTGAACAATTATAAAAACGGGTATACATGCGCTCAGGCAGTGGCATGTGCCTTCTGTGAGGAGGCCGGAATTGATGAGAAAACCATGTTCCGGCTGACAGAAGCCCAGGGCGTTGGACTGGGCGGAATGGAAGGACACTGCGGAGCCTTATCAGGAGCAGCGGCAGTTCTCGGAGCAGTAAACAGTACGGCAGATCTTGAAAAGACGGATTCCAAAGGAAAAACCATTGGTTTGTCCAGGGAACTGACCAAACGTTTCAAAGAAAAAAACGGAGCGGTCATCTGCAAGGAATTAAAAGGAATCGAGACAGGAAAAATGCTGAGGTCATGTCCGGGATGCGTAGAGGACGCGGCAGAGATTCTGGAAGACATTTTAAAAGAGGCATAAAGGAAAGAGAAAAAAGAAGCCATTGAAAAATGGTTTCTTTTTTTGCACGATACGCCCGGAAAGCGGCTGCCGTGCTTGCACGAGCAGACATTTGCCGGGCAGCGGACAGCGAACAGCAGCGCTGTGAGCTGGCTGTAGTATCGTGATGGATAGGGGAAGGGAATCTTCCACTATCCGATCGGCAAGCCTGGCAATCTGGATTAAAGTTATTTACAAACTAGTATAATCATGGTACTATGTATGAAAGCATATGTATTTTCTATAATTATCGCAATTCTTGGAACTCATGGTTCAAAGTCTATCGACATTTCACAGTCATATCATAATGGCATCTTTTCGGAAAATCCATGCTTAGAATCAAAAAGATACAGCAGGAGTTTTCGAAAAATGAAATCTCCTGAATGAAAAATGGGAGGTTGGGATGAAACAGAAAAAACAACAGAGGCCGCTGCAATGGCATCCGGCGTTTTATGCGGATCTTCAGATTGAACTGGACAGCGAGAAACAAAATCTTATATATGAGAATGAACATCAGCTGGGGACAAAGCCTTTGGAGATAGATGTGCTGATCATCAAGAATAAAGCAGAAGAACCAATTTTTAAAAATATTGGCCGGATTTTTCAAAGATATAATATTATTGAGTATAAAAGTCCGGATGATTATGTCAGTATTAGTGATTATTACAAAGTATATGCTTACGCGTATTTATACAAATCAGAGCATAATATTCCAAGACGGGAAATGACAATTACCTTTGCATGTAGCCGGTATCCGGTAAAATTAATGCAGTACCTCAAAAGAGAAAAAGCATGTGAAATATGCAAAATGGATGATGGCATTTATCATATAATAGGTACAGATATTCCGGTTCAGCTGATTTCGATTCATCAATTATCAAGAGAAAAAAATCTGTGGCTTCGCAGCATAGGTGGAAAATTATCCGGATGGAAAGAAGCAGAGAAACTGATCAGAGAGTATAAAGAACATAAATGGGATAA
The DNA here is from genome assembly GCF_016586355.1 of Anaerostipes butyraticus. GTDB lineage: Bacteria > Bacillota > Clostridia > Lachnospirales > Lachnospiraceae > Anaerostipes > Anaerostipes butyraticus. The sequence goes on along the minus strand of NZ_BLYI01000043.1, from coordinate 126,007 downwards.
AAGATATCGTTCCGTTATGGATTTGATTGTAAGAGTGAACAGAGAATTATTTATGGAGGTGAAAGAAATGTGTCAGGCACTGGAAGAATTAATGGCAGATGAAATGGAGGCGATGAAGAAAAGCGGCTGGAGAGAAGGAGAAAAATACGGAAGGCAGAAAGGAATGGACCGTTTTGCAAGGCTTTCTATTCTTCTGCTGAAAGAGAACCATCAGGAGCAGCTGCTGAAAGCATCGGAAGATGAGGCATACCGGGAAGAACTTTTCAAAAAGTATCATATTTGATAAAAAAGAAGACCTTCAGGGGTCTTCTGTCTTATTTTAGATGAAGTTTTCTTTTATTCAGAAAATGAGTCCTCTCCTTATGGTTTCACCTCAGGGCCTTGGCCCTAAAATAGATTCGATTGCATCAATCAGTGAATAATAATCCTGAATCAAAGTATCCAGATGCTCTTTTCCGGCAGGTTCCAGGTGATAATATACTCTTGTCTGGCGTTTGCCCACCCGTTCCTTATGATCGGAGATAAATCCCTGATCTTCCAATTTGTACAAAATCGGATACATGGTTCCTTCAGCAATCCTGATCTTTCCATCCGAACGTTTTTTGACAGACTGAGAAAGCTGATATCCGTAGCAGTCCCCCTCTTCTAAAATTTTCAACAGAAGCATTTCCAGCCGATATAAGTTACGATTGGCCATATTACAAATTCCTTTCAATTTATTACAATTTTATTATAACAGTGTAAACTGTTCTAAACAATACCTAGTTTAAAATGATATTTATAAGTATTATAATGTGCAAAATATATTAAGTCAATAGATAAACATAAATAGTTTTGTAATAATAATACATATTTTAAAATAATAAAAGTATCATAGCCATTGAGGAGGGAAGGATTGCGGATGAGAGAAAAGAAAAATAAAATCGCGAAATTCATAGGCGTGGCTGCGCTGATTATAATAGCGGCAGCATCTTACTTCCGTTATTCAGAGTTAAATGCTCCGGGAAAACAATACAAGGTACATGAACAGATTCTGAAATGCGGGGAAGCAATCGAAGATCAGGGATTAATTCTGACATTTCATAATATAAGAAGTCAGAAGAAGTATGATAAAGACTATCATAGTGATGTATACCGATATGAGATTGATTATGAAGCAGAAAATATTGGAGAAGAAACTGTCAATCTGGAAAATCTGTTTTCAGAGAAATTTATCGTTGTTTCTGCAGGACAGAAATGGCGGGTGGATCTTCTGGATGGAGATATAAGCAGCCTGAAAGCAAATCAGAAAACAAAAGGATGGCTGACAGTGGAAGTGGTAAATTTGGACAAAAAAACACATATCCCCAAATATTGAGGGATATGTGTTTTTTAATTACGTAATTTTACGCGTTTTTTTCTTCTTTTTCCAAATTTTTCTGCGCTGCGGAAAGCATCAGTTTGATTCGGTTGATCTGGTTAACTTCGCTGGCTCCCGGATCGTAGTCAATGGCCACGATGTTTGCCTCAGGGAAGGACTGTCTCAATTCTTTGATAACACCCTTTCCAACCACATGGTTTGGAAGGCAGGCAAACGGCTGGGTACAAACGATGTTTGGCGCTCCGCTGTGGATCAGCTCGATCATCTCACCTGTCAGGAACCATCCTTCACCTGTCTGGTTTCCGATGGATACGAACGGTTCTGCGTAGGCTGCCAGGTCTTTGATGTATGCCGGCGGATCGAAACGTTTGCTCTTGGCCAGTTCTTTTCTTAAAGTCTGACGGTAGCGTTCAACAATCCAGATCGCAGAGTTGCATACGATAGCAGTTCTCTTGGATTTTCCAAGGTAGCGGTATTTGAAGTTGCTGTTGTAGAAACCGTACATAAAGAAGTCCAGAAGATCCGGAACAACGGCCTCGGCTCCTTCACGTTCCAGCAGTTCTACCAGATGATTGTTTGCGTCTGGAAGGAACTTCACAAGGATTTCACCTACAACTCCGACACGCGGTTTCTTGATATTTTTCAGAGGAATGCGGTCGAAATCACGGATAATTCCCTTGATATTTTTCTGGAAAGTAAGGAAATTACCTTTTGCAACATCACGCTTGCATTTTGCTTCCCACTGTTTATGCAGTTTATTGACAGAGCCTGGTTTCTTTTCATAAGGTCTTGTACGGTAGACAACTCTCATGAACAGATCTCCGTATATAATAGCCTGAACCGCTTTGTTCAAAAGAGAAGGAGTGAATTTAAATCCACTGTTTTTCTCAATTCCCTGGGTACTGATTCCAATTACCGGAATGTAACCGAAGCCGGCTTTTTCCAGGGCACGGCGGATAAAGCTGATATAGTTGGTAGCACGGCATCCTCCTCCTGTCTGGGAAATTGCCAGAGCTACTTTGTGTGTGTCATATTTTCCGGATAACAATGCGTTCATCAGCTGTCCGATGACGATCAGAGACGGATAGCAGGCGTCATTATTTACGTATTTAAGACCGGTATTTACATCCTTCATTCCGCCCTGAGGAAGAATTTTTGCCTTATAACCGCAGGATCTTAAAGCAGGCTCCAGGAATGTAAAATGGATCGGTGACATCTGAGGAACCAGGATCGTATAGTCTTTGGCCATCTCTTTGGTAAATTCCACACGTTTGATTGCCGGAGATACCGGATGAGGCTGGATCCTGTGTTTTTTACGGACACGAACCGCGCTGATCAGGGAGCGGATTCGGATCCTTGCGGCTCCCAGATTATTTACTTCGTCAATCTTTAATACTGTGTAGATACGTCCGGATTTTGTCAGGATATCTCTTACTGTATCAGTTGTTATGGCATCCAGTCCGCAGCCAAAGGAGTTCAGCTGAATGACTTCAAGCTGTTTGTTGGCTTTTGCGTAGTTGGCAGCAGCATACAGTCTGGAATGATACATCCACTGGTCAGATACATTCAGAGGGCGGTCCACTTTAGACAGGTGAGAAATAGAATCCTCTGTCAGTACCGCAATACCATAAGAGGTGATCAGTTCAGGAATACCGTGGTTGATCTCCGGATCAATATGATAAGGACGGCCGCATAAAACGATACCGGTACGTCCGGTTTCTGCCAGATATGCAAGGACTTCTTCTCCTTTTGTCTGAATGTCTTCTCTTACCTGCTGCAGTTCTTCATAGGCTCTTGTAACAGCATGATCCACTTCTTCAGATGTCAGATCATCATAATGTTTCTTCAGTTCCTCAAAAAGGCGAGGCTTTAATGCTTCCTCATTATCCAGTGCAAGGAATGGATTCATAAAATTGATATGTTCTGTTTCCAGTTCCTCCATGTTGTTTTTGATATTCTCCGCATAAGAAGTAACGATCGGACAATTATAATGGTTGTTTGTTTCATCAATTTCCTTTCTTTCATAAGGAATACACGGATAGAAAATATCTTTAATGCCCTGTTTGATCAGCCACATCACATGACCGTGGGCAAGTTTGGCCGGATAACATTCAGATTCACTCGGAATGGATTCGATTCCCATCTCATAAATCTTACGGGAGGATTCCGGTGAAAGTACGACTCTGAATCCAAGGTTCGTAAAGAACGTATACCAGAACGGATAATTTTCATAAATATTCAAAACTCTCGGGATACCGATGACGCCGCGGGATGCTTCATCCTCCGTTAAAGGCTCATAGTCAAAGGTTTGATGGAGTTTGTAGTCATACAGGTTTGGAACATGTTCTGCATTCGGCTCTTTTCCAATACCGCGCTCGCAGCGGTTTCCGGTAACATAACGGCTGCCGTTGGAAAATGAGTTGATCGTGAGCAGACAGTGATTCGTACAGCCCTTACATCTTGTCATGGATGTCTTTACAGTGAGGGCAAAGATTTCATCAAAAGAGAGCATAGATGTCTGATATCCTTTTTCGTAGCGCTCTCTTGCAATCAGAGCGGAACCAAAAGCTCCCATAATACCGGCAATATCCGGACGAACCGCGTTACAGCCGGAAATACGCTCAAAACTCCGAAGAACCGCGTCGTTATAGAAAGTACCGCCCTGTACGACGATATGTTTTCCCAGATCTTCCGGGCTGGTCAGCTTGATAACCTTATATAAAGCATTTTTAATTACAGAGTAAGCAAGACCTGCGGAAATATCTCCAACGCTTGCGCCCTCTTTCTGTGCCTGTTTTACCTTTGAGTTCATAAATACGGTACAGCGGGATCCAAGGTCGATCGGATGTTTTGCAAACAGAGCGACTTTTGCAAATTCTTCTACAGAATGGTTCAGGGATTTTGCAAAAGTTTCGATGAAAGATCCGCATCCGGAGGAACATGCCTCGTTTAACATAACGTTGTCTACTACGCCATTGTTGATCTGGATGCACTTCATATCCTGACCGCCGATATCCAGAATACAGTCAACTTCAGGATCAAAGAAAGCGGCAGCATAATAATGAGCGATCGTTTCGACTTCGCCGTAATCTAAGTTAAGCGCAGCCTTGATCAGCTGTTCTCCATAACCGGTAGAACAGGAGCATACGATCTTTGCTGTGTCCGGCATCAGATTTTTGATCTCATGCAGAGATTCAATAACGGCATGAAGAGGATCACCGTTGTTATTGTTGTAATAGCTGTAAAGAAGTTCTCCGTCTTCTCCGGCAAGTGCGACTTTTGTCGTTGTGGAACCGGCGTCGATTCCCAGATAGCAGCTGCCTTTATATGTAGCCAGGTCACCACGTTTTACTATGTGGCGGTTGTGTTCTTTTAAGAAATCTTTATACTCTCTTTCGCTGGCAAACAAAGGTTCCAGACGATCCACTTCCTGCTGAAGTTCAATCTTCTTTTCAAACTGTTTTAAGAGATGTTCAAAGTCAGTTGTTACATCTTCTTTGGCGTTTAATGCAGCACCTACTGCCGCAAACAGATGAGAATGGGTTGGCGCGATAACCTCTTCATCTTTTAAGTTCAGTGTGCGGATAAAAGCGTTTTTAAGTTCCGGAAGGAAATGGAGAGGTCCTCCCAGGAATGCCACGTTTCCGCGAATCGGTTTTCCGCATGCCAGTCCGCTGATGGTCTGATTGACAACCGCCTGGAAAATGGAAGCTGCAAGATTTTCCCTGGTAGCTCCGTCATTGATCAGAGGCTGGATATCAGATTTTGCAAACACGCCGCAGCGGGCAGCAATCGGATATATTGTATCATAGTTTTTTGCATATTCATTCAATCCGGAAGCGTCAGTCTGAAGCAGTGATGCCATCTGATCGATGAAAGAACCGGTACCTCCGGCGCAAACACCGTTCATTCTCTGGTCAATGCCATTTGTGAAATAAATAATCTTAGCATCTTCTCCTCCAAGCTCAATGGCTACATCCGTCTGAGGAGCATAGTCCTGCAGAGCAGAAGACACGCAGACAACTTCCTGGCAAAATGGAATTTCCAGGTAGGAAGAGATTGACAGTCCGCCGGAACCGGTAACGGTAGGAGCAAACGTCATCTCTCCGATCTGGTCTTTGGCCTTTTTTAATAAGGAAGCCAAAGTTTCCTGAATCTTTGCAAAATGTCTCTGATAATCAGAGAAAAGAATATTATGTTGTTCGTCGATCACAGCGACTTTGACTGTAGTCGAACCAATATCAATTCCTAAACGTTTCATGGATTGTAATACTTCCTTTCTAAAAACCATACAAAAAGAACACGACGGCGAATTATGTGAAATTCTGTCAGTGCTCCAGGTATCAATATATTATAATGGAAAAGAAAGCATTTGAAAATAGGCATATTTTAATTTTTTTTGGAAAGAATAAGGGCAACAAATTGTGAAATCTGCATAATCTAATAAAAAAGCAAGGGAAAAATTATGGCAAATCAGGAAAACTGCAGAGGCAGCATATATGTGGTAAAGGAGAAAGATACTCTGTATCGGATCGCGAAAATGTACGGGGTGCAGGTAAAAGATATCATGCGGCAGAACCCTTATGTGGATGTATATAATCTTCAGCCGGGAGATGAATTGTGCATTCCTGCATTTACGGCCGTGATTTCCGGAGCCTTTGTTCCTTATGTGGTAAAAAAAGGGGATACCGTCCTCGGTATAGCAAAATCTAACAAAACAACAGTGGAAAATTTAGCAAAATCTAACAAAAAAATCAGGGAATTAACCCTGCCGGTTGGTACAGTACTGTTAATTGACAAAGCAAAATGAGTTATTTATAATGAAATAAGACATACGCAGAAGGTTTTCTGAACAGGGAAGGAATCCTGTTTTCAAAACCTGTTTCTGCGCGAAGCAGAGTGGACATGCAGACGGAAGAAGGAAAGGAGCGCAAAGATGGTTAACTACTACCGTACAATGGATCATCAGATGAATGAGATCAGTGAAGCGATAGAAGGTTCCTGGATCTCGCTGATTCATCCAACGGCAGCAGAACTGGTGCAGGTTTCCAGAGATTATAAGATTGACCTGGATCATCTGAAAGCTCCTCTGGATGAAGAAGAAAGATCACGTATCGAAGTGGAAGATGATTATACTTTGATCATTGTGGATATTCCTGTAACGGAAGAGAGAAAAGAAAAAGAATATTTTTTAACGATTCCGTGCGGCATTATTCTGACCAATGAAGTGATCATTACTGTGTGTCTTATGGAGACGCCGGTGCTTACGGATTTCAGGGATGGAAGAGTCCGTAATTTCTGGACGTTTAAGAGGACAAGATTTATTCTGCAGATCTTGTACCGCAATGCTTCTTTATATCTGCAGTATCTGCGTTCTATTGACAAAAAGAGCGATGAGGTGGAAAAGCAGCTCCATATTTCCACAAAGAATCAGGAATTGATCGAACTGCTGGAACTGGAAAAGAGTTTGGTGTACTTTTCTACATCTCTTCGAGGAAATGAACTTGTACTGGAGAAGCTGTTAAAGATCGAGAAGATCAAACAGTATCCGGAGGATGAGGAACTGCTGGATGATGTTATCATCGAGAACAAGCAGGCAATTGAGATGGCGGATATTTACAGTAATATTCTGAGCGGAACGATGGATGCCTATGCGTCTGTTATTTCCAATAATCTGAATATCGTCATGAAAGTTTTGGCGGTGATTACGATCGTTATGTCAATTCCTACGATGATTGCCAGTTTCTGGGGAATGAATGTACCGGTTCCTCTGGCTGATTCTCCCCATGGTTTTGCGGTCCTTGTCATTGCCTCTTTGATCCTTACCGTAATCGGGGGTATCTTTTTAGGAAAGAAAAAAATGTTTTAAGAGAGGTTCAATATCAATATGTGGCTGAATAAGTTGGAAGAAAAATTTGGAAGATATGCGATTCCGAATCTGCCGATGATCATTGTCGCGATGTATGCGGTCGGATACGTTCTGCGGCTGATGATACCGGGAATCGGGTCTCTGCTGACGCTGAACCCCTTCCTGATTCTGCATGGTCAGGTGTGGAGGATCGTAACATTCCTGCTGATGGGGCCTGACAGCAGTCTGATTTTTATTATTTTTGTGCTGCTGTTTTACTATTCACTGGCGTCATCACTGGAGCAGGTTTGGGGAAGCTTTCGTTTTAATATGTATTATTTTATTGGAGTGTTCGGAACAATCCTTGGAGCGTTCCTTACATATGCGGTGTTGTATTTTGCCTATGGTGAGATCACAGCTGCCTCTGTGAGCATGGATACTTTTTATCTGAATATGACGCTGTTTCTGGCTTATGCCATGATGTTTCCGGATATGCGGGTATATTTTTATATGATTTTTCCGATCCGGGTTAAGTGGCTTGCGGTGCTGGATGGCATATATCTTGCCTATGTTTTTTTGACATCAGGCTTTACAGCTGCCGGAATTTCGGTTAAAGTATCTATAGTGGTTGCACTGCTGAATTTCCTGCTGTTCTTTTTTTCAATGAAGAGGATCCGAAGCAGAGGAGCGGCATTTGCAAGAAATACTGTGAATCGACGGAGGAAGAAGGAATTTAAGACAAAGACGGTACCGCGGAGCGGCCGGAAGAAGAACGGAGCCATGCACGAATGTGCAGTCTGCCACAGGACGGAGCTGGATGATCCGACCCTGGAATTCCGGTATTGTTCCAAGTGCGATGGGGATTACGAATATTGTCAGGATCATTTGTTTACCCATAAGCATGTGAAGAAGTGAGTTGTTAATTTTAATATATATGAGGTTAAAGGAGACTATTATGCTAACGAAGAAGACAAAAATTATTTGTACAATGGGACCTGCAACAGATGATGACGCTGTGTTAAAACAGCTGATGCAGGAAGGAATGGATATCGCTCGTCTGAACTTTTCTCATGGAGATCATGAGGAACAGCTGGGAAGAATCAAGAGAATTAAGAAATTCAGAGAGGAACTGAACCTTCCAATTGCTATTCTTCTGGATACAAAAGGACCTGAAATCCGTACCGGGCTGCTTGCAGGTGGAGAAGACGTAGAATTAAAAGAAGACCAGAAATTTACATTAACAACCAGAGATGTTGAAGGAACAGAGGAGATCGTAAGTGTTACATACGAAGAACTTCCTCAGGATGTTGAAGCAGGAAATACAATCCTGATCGATGACGGACTGATTGAGCTTCGTGTGGACGAGATCAAAGACGGAACTGATGTTGTCTGTACTGTAAAGAACGGAGGCATGCTTGGAAGCCGCAAAGGTGTCAATGTGCCAAACGTAAAAGTAAATCTTCCATCTATTACAGAAAAAGATAAAGCAGATATCGAGTTTGGTCTGGAAAACGGAATTGATTTTATCGCTGCTTCCTTTATCCGTAATGCGGATGCCGTAAAAGAAATCAAAGCAATCGTAGAAGCTCATGGAATGGATGTAGGCGTTATTTCTAAGATTGAGAATATTGAAGGTGTTGAAAACATCGATGCGATCATCGATGCATCTGACGGTGTTATGATCGCAAGGGGTGATCTTGGAGTAGAGATTCCGGCAGAAGAAGTGCCATTTTTACAGAAAGCGATCATTAAGAAATGTAACAATGCATTTAAGCCGGTCGTAACAGCTACACAGATGCTGGATTCCATGATCCGCAATCCTCGTCCGACCCGTGCGGAAGTTACAGACGTAGCCAATGCAATTTACGATGGAACAGATGCGATCATGTTATCTGGTGAGACAGCAAAAGGAAAACATCCGGTAGAAGCTGTACGCATGATGAATCAGATTGCGATCTCTACAGAGCTTCACTTAGATGCAAAAGTTAAAAACTTCCGTTCTGTTTATGTTCACAGAGGAATTTCCGCTGCTGTTGCTTATGCTGCAGTACAGACAGCAACCAATGTAAATGCAAAATGTATTCTTGCATCCAGCATGTCAGGATTCACAGCAAGAATCGTATCCAAGTTCAAACCGGATGCTCAGATCGTTGGTCTTTCTCCGGATCCGGCTGTTGTTCGTAAGATGCAGTTATACTGGGGTGTTCGTCCATTCTTATCTCACAAAGCAAATACAACACAGGAAATCCTGGACGAAGCAACAGAGATTGTATTAAAAGCTGGCGTTGCAGATAACAACGATGTTTTAGTCCTCACAGGAGGCGGAGTTGCAGATCGCCGCGGCGGAGTAACCAATATGCTGAAAGTTGTTAAAATTGGTGAATAATTGACATAAATATGTGTTAAAATGGGGATGTAGCAATACATCCTCATTTTGCTTTAATCATCGGGTGGGAGAAATGATAATTTCGAAAAATGCATACATATCAGAAATACTGCGCAGAAGAGAAAAGCAGATCATAAAAAGAATCCAAAGACAGAAAAGTATCCCGTTTTTATATTGTGTAACCCTGCCTTTGTGGAAATCTGCGTTTCTGGAGATTTATGAATATGATGAGCTGCTTTCTGATTTCTATCAGGGAGAGAACATTGTGGTCGTCGGTCTGGCAGCCGGAAGAGAAGATGCTCTGGTCATGACAAAACGGATTGTGCAGGATCTGGCTGGTGCAGATCAGATGAAGGAAGCCGTAGAATATTTTTGTGGAGAAGAATCATGACGATTGTTTTTTTGATTTTGAAAATTATAGGCATAATCATACTGATTCCGCTGGTTATCCTGGCGGTCCTTCTGATCTGTCCCATTGCTTATCGCCTGGAGGCAGAATTTGACGGAAAGCCTCATGTAAAAGCGAGGGTCCGCTGGGCATTTCCTCTGTTTGGAATGAAGGCGTCTTATGAAGAGAGCCTGGATGTGGCGGTGAGAATTTTCGGAATTCCGATTTATCGGACCGATCCGGGAAAATGGTCTTTGCTTGGCGGAGGGAAAAAAGATTCTGTTGTAGAAGAAGCGGTAAAAGAAGAAACGCAGAAGACAGACAGCTCCATAAACCCGAAAGAGAGGTTTCCGGACAGTCTTCCTGAACCGGAACATCAGCCGGGGGAGCCGGAAGGACCGGTAACGGATATTCTGGATCTTGCCTGGGATGAGGAGGAAACAGAGAAAACCGTGGAGGAAGCCGGGGTTCTCCAAAGGAAAGAAAAACCGCGAAAAAAAGTCTCTGAAAGATTCGTAGATTTCTTTCGAAAGTGTTATAATAAATGGAAAAATATTTTAAACAAGCTAAAGAGGCTGGCGAGAAAAGGAACGTCAATCCTGGATCTTCTGGAAGATGAACAGCTGAGAAGGGCTGCGGTCAGAATCAAGGGATATTTCCTGCGGGGCGCGGGGTATCTGATGCCCCAGAAACTGGAAGGCAGGATCGTATTCGGCCTGGAAGATCCGGCAGATACGGGGAAGGTTCTTGGCTGGATTGCCGCTGCCATGCCGCTGTATGGCGACCGTCTGGATGTGACGCCGGATTTTACCCGTAAGATCATAGAGGGAAAAGTGCTGGCGGCTGGACGGATCAGACGTTATAAGATATTAAAACTTGTATGGGATATTTACCGTGATAAGGATCTGATCCGGCAGAAAGACCGGGCTGTAAAGATAGTAGGAGGTTGACGTTATGGGAAAAGAAAAATTGAACGAAACAGTAAATTCTCTGTTTCAGGGGATGGAAGGATTTCTGACTTCCAAAACAGTAGTTGGAGAACCAATCTATATTAAAGATACGATCATACTGCCTTTGGTGGATGTTTCTTTTGGAATGGGAGCCGGCGCTTTTGAGGCGGAAAAAAAGAACCGCAGCGGAGGAGGAATCGGCGGCAAGCTGACACCAAGCGCAGTTCTTGTGATCCGGGACGGGCAGACGAAACTCGTCAATGTAAAGAATCAGGAAACAATCGTAAAGCTTCTTGATATGGTGCCGGATGTGATTGATAAATTTACAAAAAAAGAAGAAACTCTGGAAGATATTGTGGAAGATCTGGAAAATGAGAAAGAATAAAAGAGTCCGGCAGGACTCTTTTTGCTTTTTTGTGCATATGCTGTAGTAAGAGATAATTAGATCAGCGGCAGGTGAAAACATGAAAAGAGTTTGTGCGATTGCGGTTTGTTTTTTTGGAATAGGACTGGTAACCGGCCTGTTTATTAGTCATGATTTTACGCAGATCATTTTGTGTATTGTGTGTATGATCATGGGATACTGCCTCTTCTTTTACTGATGATGCCTGTTTCTGAAATAAAAAAAGAGCCGGATGACTATCCAACTCTTTGTGGTTTATATTAAACAAATCAAAGTGATTAGGCGCGTTCAACCTTACCAGATCTTAAGCAAGAAGTACAAACGTACATTTTCTTTGCTCCGCCGTTAACTTTCACCTTTACGGATTTAATATTTGATTTCCACATTTTGTTTGATCTTCTATGTGAGTGACTGACTGCATTTCCAAAATGAGCGCCTTTTCCGCAAATAGCACATTTTGCCATGTTAGCACCTCCTTCTTCAAATCTTCTCCCATGTTCATTCCGGGCTCGACAACTATTTCATTCTAACAGATAGTTTTCTAAAAATCAAGATAAAATTTGTTTTTATTTTTTGAGAAAAAGAGAGATACTTACAGGGAAACAAGTATGTCCTGACAGACGTTCAGGGCTGGACGCACCTTGTGGGATAAGGTATAATCATCTTATAATTCTTGGCTGGAGGTAATTATATGAAAGGTTCTATAAAGACGAAAAACGGAGAAATCACCATTGATAATCAGGTAATCGCAAAATATGCCGGAATCTGTGCTCTTGGATGCTTTGGGATTGTCGGAATGGCGATGGTGAACGTAAAAGACGGGATTGTAAAACTGCTGACAAGAGACAATATCCGGAAAGGTGTTTTTGTTTCAGTAAAAGAAAATAAGATTACTATAGAATTTCACATCATCGTATCTTATGGGGTTTCAATTTCAGCGGTTGTGAATAATCTAATGGAATCAGTGAAATACCGAGTGGAAGAATTCACAAGCCTGGAGGTTGAAGGGATTAATATATACGTGGAAAGCGTAAAAGATATAGGATAAAGATGGAGGCAGAAAACATGAAACAGGTAGATGCGTCTTTGCTGCAGAAGATGTTGATCGGCGGCGCCGAGCGCCTTGAAGCGCAGAAAGAATATATTAATGAGCTGAATGTTTTCCCGGTTCCGGATGGAGACACGGGGACGAATATGACGATGACGGCCATGGCGGCGGCCAAAGAAGTCGCCAGTGCGGAACTTTCCATCAAAGAAATTACCAGAGGACTGTCCAGCGGTTCTCTTCGCGGAGCCAGGGGGAATTCGGGAGTTATTTTATCACAGCTGTTCCGGGGATTTTATAAAGGAGTCAAAGAGGAAGAAACGCTGAGCACAAAGGCTGTGGCAGCGGGATTTAAATATGCTGCGGATACGGCATACAGGGCTGTGATGAAGCCGAAAGAAGGGACAATCCTTACAGTAGCCAGGGCGGCGGCAGACGCAGCGGTAAATGCGGCCCGTCAGGAAGAAGATTTCCAGGAATTTGCGAAGATCGTTTTAGAAGAAGCGGAAAAGGTGCTTGAACGGACGCCGGAGATGCTGCCGGTCTTAAAAGAAGCCGGAGTTGTAGATTCCGGAGGTCAGGGGCTGGTTGAGTTTCTTCGGGGTGCAGTGGAAGTGATGTCTGGGAAAAACATACAGATGGACGGAATGAAAAAAGCGCCTCAGAAAGCAGCTTCTGCTCAGAGAAAAGACGGCCGTGAAGAAGAGATTCGATTTGGCTATTGTACCGAATTTATCGTGATGCTTGAAGAAACCTGGAGTGATGAAAAGGAGCAGGATTTTAAATCTTATCTTTCAGGAATCGGTGACTGCGTTGTTGTCGTAGGGGATGAAGATATTGTAAAGGTTCATGTTCATACCAATCATCCGGGAAAAGCGATTGAGAAAGGTCTGACTTATGGAGAGCTGACCAGCATGAAGATTGATAACATGAGGGAAGAACATCAGGAACGGCTGCATCTGACCCGGGAAACATCCGGGACAAAAGAAATGGCCGGGAAGAAGAAGGAATCAAGAAAGCCTTATGGATTTATTGCGGTTTCCATTGGTGACGGACTGAATCAGATTTTCAGGGATCTGGGAGTCGATTGCCTGATCGAAGGCGGACAGACGATGAATCCGAGTACGGAAGATCTGCTGGAGGCAGTGGATCAGGTCAGCGCGGATACGATTTTCATTCTTCCGAACAATAAGAATATTATTCTGGCTGCAAATCAGGCAAAGTCTCTTGTGGAAGATAAGCAAATTATCATTATTCCTACGAAGACAGTTCCACAGGGAATTTCTGCGTTTATTGGGTTTGAACCGGAGCAGGATGTGGAGACAAATGTGGAAAACATGACGGAGATGATGGAGAATGTCAGAACCGGTGAGGTGACTTATGCGGTAAGAAATACATCGGTCGGAGGAAAAGAGATCAAAGTCAATGATATTATGGGGATTGATGATGATGGAATCAAAGAAGTTGGTCAGGATATTAAAAAAGTCGCGCTGGATCTTCTGAATGATATGACAGATGAAGACAGTGAACTGATCAGTGTTTATTATGGACAAGATGTAACGAAAGAAGACGCAGAGCAGATGGCAGAGAAGATAGAAGAGAAGTATCCGGACTGTGATGTACAGCTGGAATATGGAGGACAGCCGGTCTACTATTTCCTGATGTCCGTAGAGTAAAAACAGCCGGCATTTATGAGGAAGGGAAAGGCGGATTTTGGCAGATCCGTTTTGCCGCTTCCTCTTTTTAACAGACAGGGAGAACTTCTGATACGCAAAAAGAGTCTGCCTGTGACAGATGGGAGCAGAGTAAAATGGATGGAATGACGAATTTAATCGAGCTAAAAGGAATTGGGGAGAAAACTGCGGCGGCATTTGCCAGAATGGGGGTACGGAATGTAGACAGCCTGATCAGTATGTATCCAAGATATTATCTGACATATGATGATCCGGTTTCCGTCGGTGATCTGGAAATCGGACAGAGGGCTTCTGTTTTGCTGAGGATTGATTCTGAGGTCCATATCAGATATGCCAAAAGGATGAAAATCGTAACCTGTCTTGGAAAAGATGGAACAGGCATCGTGAGTCTTACATGGTTTAATATGCCATATTTGAAAAAACAGCTGCACCGGGGGCGGGACTATGTTTTTACCGGAACGCCGGTTTTTAAAAATGGACGGCTCTGCATGGAACATCCGGAGATTTCAGAGCCGGAGGATTACAAAGAGAAACAGGAAACGCTGCAGCCGGTATATCCTCTGACGACGGGACTGACCAACAAACAGGTCTCTAAGGCAGTGGCACAGGCCAAAGATTATATTCTGAAAATCCCGGAATATCTTCCGGAACAGATCATGGAAAAATATCGTCCTATGGATTACGGGCAGGCTCTCTGGAACATTCATTTTCCAGAGTCGAAAAACACTCTGATCCAGGCGAAAAAAAGACTGATTTTTGATGAATTTTTTGTTTTTATTTCGGCTATGCATATGCTGTCAGATGACAGGGAAGAAAAAAGCAGTTATCCGATTTCAGACTGCCCGCAGGCAGAGAAACTGATCCGGTCGCTTCCATATGAACTGACCGGGGCACAGAAGCGGGCGCTGGCAGAGATGAAACATGATCTGTCTTCCGGAAAGATTATGAATCGTCTGGTACAGGGAGATGTAGGATCCGGCAAGACGATCCTGGCGGTGATCCTGCTTTTGATGTGTGCAGAGGCAGGCTATCAGGGCGTTTTAATGGCGCCGACGGAAGTGCTGGCCAATCAGCATTATGAGACATTTCAGGAACTGCTGTCACCTTACGGCGTACGGATTGTCCTGCTGACAGGATCGACAAAAGCCAGGGAAAAGCGGGAAATTTATGAGAAAATGAAAAGTCATCAGGCAGATATCATCATAGGAACCCATGCCCTGATCCAGGAAAAAGCAGAATATGACCAGCTGGCTCTGGTGATCACAGATGAACAGCATCGTTTCGGAGTACGTCAGAGAGAGAGTCTGTCATTGAAAGGGGACAAGCCTCATGTGCTGGTAATGAGTGCGACACCGATTCCGAGAACGCTTGCGATTATCCTGTATGGAGATCTGGATGTATCTTTGATTGATGAAGTGCCGGCAAACCGGCTCCCGATAAAAAACTGTGTCGTTAATACCAGTTACCGGCCAACGGCGTATCGTTTTATTGAGAAGCAGGTAAGAGAGGGCCGTCAGGCGTATGTAATATGCCCGATGGTGGAAGAAAGTGAGGCCATGGAAGGAGAAAATGTCATTCAGTATGCGGCTATGCTGCGAAATCATCTGCCGCCATCCATCCGGGTGGAGTGTCTTCACGGACGGATGAAAGCGAAAGAAAAACAGCAGATCATGGATGATTTTGCTGATGGGAAGATTCAGGTTCTGGTGTCTACAACGGTAGTGGAAGTAGGAGTCAATGTTCCAAATGCAACGGTGATGATGGTGGAAAACGCAGAAAGGTTCGGACTTGCACAGCTGCATCAGCTGAGAGGCCGGGTCGGCAGAGGAGAGCATCAGTCTTACTGTATTTTCATGACAGGATCAAAGAAAAAGGAGACGATGAAACGTCTGGAAGTCCTGAATCGGTCCAACGATGGATTTTATATTGCCAATGAAGATCTGAAACTGAGAGGACCGGGAGATTTCTTTGGCGTGCGCCAGAGTGGAATGATGGATTTTATTCTGGCGGATGTTTATAATGATGCGGATATTATGAAACAGGCAGCGGATGCTGTGAAGGAACTGGAAGAAGAAGGGTTTGATTTTTCAGCAATTAAAAACAGCAGATTGGAAAAACAGATCAGCCTGGCACACAATTTGTAAGGAGGAATGAGTATGGTTCGTTATTATTTTAGGTTTACCGGAAGAGTACAGGGCGTTGGTTTTCGGTTTTTTGTCAGCATGAATGCAGAAAAATGCAGGCTGACAGGATATGTCAGAAATCTGCCGGACGGCTCTGTGGAGGCGGAAGTTCAGGGGACTGCGTCTGCGGTTGAAAAGTTTTTAGACATGACTCAGAATGACGCATACCATTTTATCCGGATCGATCATATTGAACGCAGCGAACGGCCTCTGAAAGAAGGAGAAAAGAAGTTCAGGGTAGCGTATTAAATGAAAAACGGCTGATTTGAAAAAAATGTCAGCCGATGTAAAAACTCCTAGTGTATCTTTTGATGGTTGGAGCATACTATCATCGTAACAACAAACCACAAAAGAAATGGAGGACATTCAACATGGAAGAACGAACTTCAGCAAGAAGCAAAGGAACAAACAGAGTCGAGGTGCCGGAGGCAAGAGGCGCTTTAGACAGATTTAAGTTTGAAGTTGCAAATGAAATCGGGGTAGACTTAAAAGAAGGATACAACGGACATCTGACAACAGCTCAGGCTGGTTCTGTCGGAGGCGAAATGGTTCGTAAAATGATCCGCAGACAGGAAGAGGAAATGTCCCGATAGAAAACAAAAGATAATCAAAGCACAGAATTGGTGCCTGAAAAAGCAAAAAGGCGGATTTTGAAAATCTGCCGGCATGAGGAGAAGCAGCGAAAAGAAAGTTTCGCTGCTTCTTCTCTATCTGGTTGACAAATTTTTAATATATAATAAAATAAAGAGAAGTAAAAGATAAGGATGTTTTATGTAATGAGAGTGATAGCAGGAAGCGCCAAGAGCTTAAAATTAAAGACGATCGAGGGGAATGATACCAGACCTACCCAGGACCGGATCAAAGAAACCCTGTTTAATATGATTCAGTATGATGTAGCAGGATGTTCTTTTCTGGATCTCTTTGGAGGAAGTGGAGGGATTGGCATTGAAGCTTTAAGCCGCGGAGCGGGGGAAGCATGTTTTGTTGAAAAATCCAGGCGGGCTGTACGCTGTATCCGGGAGAATCTTGCGCATACGCATCTGACAGAACGGGCGCAGGTTATGGAGATGGAAGTTTCAGAAGCGCTTCGCCGTCTGGAACAGCAGGGAAAAGAATTTGATTACATATTTATGGATCCGCCGTATAAGAAGGGATTTGAAGAGGCGGTATTGAGACAGCTGGATCAGCTGTCTGTATGCGGGGAGGATACGATGGTGATTGTGGAGTCTTCACTGGATACGGAGATTTCTGATTCATGGTTCCAGAACCTTCATGTTATTCGGGTGAAGGAATATAAGACCAATAAGCATACATTTTTGAAAAAATCTTAGGAGGATAAAACAATGAGCATTGCCGTATATCCGGGGAGTTTTGATCCGGTGACTTATGGGCATTTAGACATTATTGAGAGATCAGCGAAAGTGTTTGACAAGCTGATTGTCGCGGTTTTGGTGAACAGCGAGAAGAAGCCGCTGTTTACGACGGAAGAAAAGATAAAGATGATACAGGAAGGGATAAAACATCTGGACAATGTAGAGGTCGCTTCTTTTTCCGGGCTGCTGGTGGATTTTGCAAGGCAGAGGAATGCGAATGTTTCTGTCAGGGGACTGCGGGCAGTTACAGATTTTGAATATGAAATTCAGATTGCCCAGACAAATCGTCAGCTGAATAAAAATCTGGATACGATGTTTTTTACGACCAGCATGGAATATTCTTATGTAAGTTCTACGATCGTAAAAGAAATCGCGTCCTATGGGGGAGATGTATCGACGATGGTGACTCCTTTTGTAGAGAAGTGTCTGAGAGATAAATTTGCACGACAGGAGGCATAAGATGAGTGAAAAGTATTTGCATGAAATGATCGATGATATAGAGGTTTTGATTGATGAGGCGAAACCGGCGAGATTCAATCCCGGGAAGATCGTGATTGATAAAGATGTCCTTGTAACAGTGATCGAAGAACTGCGCAAGCAGATCCCCGGAGAAATTGAGCGGAGCCATAAGATCATGAGGAACAAAGAAACGATTCTGGAAGAAGCGAGAAGACAGGCTCAGGAAATGATCAATCAGGCGGCAGAGGAAGCGGGAACCCTGATCGATGAGAACGAGATTGTGGAAATGGCTAAGATGAGAGCAGATGAGATTGAAGGAAATGCCAGCAGCCATGCACAGGAAGTAATCCGCAGCGCCAATGAAGAGGCGGATCAGATACGGATTGGCGCTCTTCAGTATACAAAAGAAATCATGGAAGATGTCCAGGGATATGTTACAAGTGTGATCGAGGCGCAGCAGAGTGTTTTTGGACAGCTGATGGACACATTGAATTCTGATCTGGATTCTATATCCGCAAATGCCAGAGAGATTGAGGAACAGCTTACCGGAGCTTCTCAGCCAAAAGCACGGACCGTGGAAGATTTCATATCAAAAGAGGAGTAATGCCAGGAATCCGCTCAGGCAGGAAAAGACGGCTTTTGTACATAGGTACCGGGATATGGACATCCGGCTTTCTCTGGAGACGGCAGCTGTCTGTGCGGCGCTGCAGAGCCCTCCAAAGGAGCTGACAGCACATAAAGCGGCAGCTTTTTGGGACAGTGTCAGCGGCAGAGACCCGAAATGAGTAATTCCTGTGGTAATTTCCAGGCATCCGATCAGCAGATCAACCGGCGGGAAAGAAGGAAGCGACAGCAGCAGGTTTGCGCCGATGGAAAAAATCATGATATAGATTCCGATCGTAAAGATGGAACGGAGACTGTCAAACAGGATTTCATCCAGAGATTTTTGCGGGAAACGGGCCGGCTGGCCGGGATGTTCACAGAAGAATCCTTCCCGGTGCAGGCAGATGGCGTGATAGAGGAAATAAACGGCGCCCGGTGCGTACAGACAAAGAAAGAACAACGGAGCAGGGACTTTGTCGTTCAGAATCAGATGCAGGGTATATCCTATGGTGAACATGGGACTTACCTGATTGCATACAGCAAGAAGGCACTGGCCTTCTTTTTTTGTACAGGAACCGGAAAGAATAAGATCATTGATGATCTTAGCTCCAAGGGGATATCCGCAGAAAAGCCCCAGGATCATAGTATAGGCAAGATCCCGGTTCAGCGCCGGGAATTTCCGGTAAATCGGATAAAAAAGCCATGACAGGAGATGGAGAGTCTGGTATTTATTCATCAGACCGGTGAGCACAAGAAAAGGCAGGAGCGCAGGAACGATAGTTCCGGACCAGAGCAGCAGGCCTTCTTTTGCTCCTTCCATGCAGGTTCCGGGGAAAAAGAACAGCAGGCAGGCAAAAAAAAGAAGAATCAGCTGAAATTGTATTTTTTTCATAAAAGACCTCCCGGCAGATTTTTGTATTAGTTTATGTGCCGGGAGGGAAAACTAGACGATAATTTGCCGATCTTTCCAGTTTTGATGAAATTTTTCTCCGAGAATCGTATGATAAATAAGATTTGCCCTTCGTTCGACTGAAAGAAGCGGGAGAAGATCGGGAGGCATAGTGTCTTTTAATGGACGGCAGTGCCGGATCATGGGGATGGAAGCGTGTTCCTGCATGGCGGCAATGACGCAGGAGGCGCTTTTTTTAAATCCCAGGATCTGATAATAAAGCCGGTAATTATGCCGGGACAGATAATCAGCATGTTCTTTGGTCATTCCAAGGAGAATGTGCATCAGGCTGCGGCTGATCCGGCTCCAGGTAATGTTTTTCCCTTTGCAGCGGGAAACAATGTCGGTAAAGCTGCAGGAAAACCCGGCTGCTTTTCGGATGGAAGCCTGAAGATCGGAAGAAACATCCCAATAGTCTGTGAGTTCCGGCTGTGACAGAATCCTGTACTTCAGGAGAAGCGAAAAATCATCGCTGCAGACTGGAAAATCTTTTTGAAAATGTTCCTGCATCAGCGGAAAGACTGTGCGGGGGACGGCAGACGCAATATCTGAAAGCGTTCCGTGTGTTTCGATGGAAGCCCGGACAGCGCTTGCGGAGGCAATGGAGCCTTTGGCAGGAAGCGCAGATTCGTGATGCCGGCTTTCCTGACGTGTGACGCAGAAAGGCTGGATCGAGCTGCCGCTTTCCCGAAGAGCACGCAGATACTCCAGACCCAGAAGATTGTTGGGTTCTTCTGCCACAGCGATCCAGTCAGGATTGGGGGCAAGGCGGTGAAGAGCAAGAGCTCTTGCTTTCGGGTAGGAGTGACCAAGTTTTACGTAATCAGAAGCAAGATCTTCCAGATCCTGGTGTCTCCGGGTAAGAAAATCAGAAATCTCTTCCAGAAGACGGATGCTGCCGCATTCACTTCCGAATGAAAGAAAATCAACAATGCCCAGCTGATTTAAAAGAGCAACGCTTCCTGCGGCAAAATGCGGAGCGGAACTGCAGGCGGACCACAGAGGAAGTTCTATGACCAGATCGGCTCCGTTTAGAAGCGCCATTTTTGTGCGCAGCTGTTTTTCCATGATGGCAGGAGTCCCTCTCTGCACATAATTTCCGCTCATCAGAGCGATGACATAGTCGGCTCCCGTCTTTTCTTTTGTTTCGCGGATATGGTATGCGTGTCCGTTATGAAATGGATTGTATTCGCAGATGATAGCAGCTGTTTTCATATAAATTCCTTTCTGTTTTTTGTTAAAATCATTATAAACGAGATGGGGGAAAAAGTAAAACTGCACAAAAAATGAAAAATAAATGGCAAGCATCTTGTCAGGAGATACAAAAGAATGTAGAATAAATATAGTTTTACGGCATGATAGAACCAGAATTTTCGTCCTGGTTCTGGTTTGTGTACGGTGAAAAATACAAATACCTCGGTTGTATACAAACAAATGATGTTGTATAATTTAAATGGATTAAATTCATCTTTGCAGAAAGTTGAAAGGAGCAACGCAAATGAGTGTTATTGATGAGATTAAGAACAAGGCAAAAGCGAACAAAAAAACAGTCGTACTGCCTGAGACAACGGACATGAGAACATTGACAGCAGCGGCAGAAGTGCTTGCGGACGGAATCGCAGATGTGATCCTGGTCGGAAAAGAAGAGGAGATCAAAGAGCGTGCCGGAGATCTGGATATTTCCGCCGCTTCTTTTGTGGATCCGGATCATTGTGAGAGACTGAATACATATATCGAGTCTCTGTGCGAGGCAAGAAAGAGCAAAGGACTTCTTCCGGAAGACGCAAAAGAGATCCTGCTGTCCAACCCATTGTTCTTCGGAGCAACGATGGTGCGCGTGGGAGATGCTGACGGAATGGTTGCAGGAGCGATCAATTCATCTGCCAATGTTTTAAGAGCGGCTCTTCAGGTTGTAAAAACAGCGCCGAATACAGAGATTGTCTCAGCGTTTATGCTGATGGATACACCGGTTCGGGATATGGGAGCCAACGGATGTTTTGTGTTTGCTGACTGCGGATTAAACCAGAATCCAAATCCGGAACAGCTGGCAGCTATCGCCGCAAGTTCCGCAAAAACATTTGAGCAGCTGATCGGAGAAACTCCAAAAGTGGCAATGCTGTCTCATTCTACATGCGGAAGCGCAAAACATGACGATGTAACAAAAGTTGTAGAAGCCACAGCCATTGCAAAAGAAAAATATCCTCAGTATCTGATCTGTGGAGAACTTCAGCTGGATGCTGCGATCGTGCCGGAAGTAGCCGCAGCCAAAGCGCCGAGAGAAAGCCAGGTGGCAGGACATGCGAATGTGCTTGTATTCCCGGATCTGGATGCCGGAAATATCGGTTACAAACTGGTACAGAGACTGGGCGGAGCTCAGGCTTACGGACCGATCACACAGGGAATCGCAAAGCCGGTCAACGACTTATCCAGAGGATGTGTCGCTTCTGATATTGTCGGAGCGGTAGCGATCACATGTGTACAGGCAGCAGCGTTAGAAGCAGAAAAATAAAAAGGATTAAGGAGAATAAATTTCATGAAAGTTTTGGTTATCAATTGTGGAAGCTCATCATTAAAATATCAGCTGATCGATTCTGAAACAGAAGAAGTATTGGCAAAAGGATTATGTGAAAGAATTGGAATTGACGGAGCTTTGACTCATCAGCCGGCAGGAAAAGATAAGATCAAGTCTGAGCCGGCAATGCCGGATCATAAGACGGCGATCGGCATTGTGCTTGAGCAGCTGACAGACAAAGAAAACGGAGTGCTGGAAAGTCTGGATGAGATCGGCGCGGTAGGACATCGTATTGTGCACGGCGGAGAGAAATTTACGAAATCATGCATCATTACGGATGAAGTGATAAAAGAGGTAGAAGAGTGCAGTGTGTTTGCTCCGCTTCATAACCCGGCAGGACTGATCGGAGTACGTGCATGTCAGGAATTGATGCCGAATCTTCCAATGGTTGCTGTTTTTGATACGGCATTTCATCAGACAATGCCGGAAAAAGCATATTTATATGGAATTCCTAGAAAATATTATGACGAAGACGGAATCCGCCGTTATGGATTCCATGGAACTTCTCATCAATTTGTTTCCACAGAAGCTGCAAAGATGTTAGGAAAAGAGATAGAAGATCTGAAGATTATTGTCTGCCATCTGGGAAATGGTGCAAGTGTAACTGCGGTGCAGGGAGGAAAATCTGTCGATACTTCCATGGGTCTTACACCGCTTGAGGGGCTGATCATGGGAACAAGATCCGGAGACCTGGATCCTGCGATCATTGAGTTTATTGCAAACAAAGAGAATAAGACAGCTTCAGAAGTTGTAAATATTCTGAATAAAGAATCCGGTGTTTATGGATTATCCGGCGTATCTTCTGATTTCAGAGATATCAAAGCAGCTAAAGCTGAAGGAAACAAGGCTGCCGGAGCAGCGCTGGATGCGTTTGTTTACCGCGTTGTAAAATATATCGGAGCATATGCCGCAGCGATGAATGGAGTGGACGCGATCGCGTTTACCGCAGGAGTTGGAGAAAATGATGATGCCACAAGAGCGCAGATCTGCAGTTATCTGGGATATCTTGGAGCGAAGATCGATCCGGAAAAGAACAATGTCCATGGAGAAGAAGCGGTTATTTCATCTGATGATTCCAAAGTGACCCTTCTCTGCATCCCAACCAATGAAGAGCTGATGATCGCAAGAGATACAGTGGCATTGGTGAAATAAAGAGCAAAAAGAAAAGTCAAGAAAAATTTCTTGACAAACAATAAGGGCATTCGTATAATAGTATAGTATGATTTTTAGGAGATAGTATGAAGGTTCAGTTATCAAAAGCAATTTCAGTAAAGAATTATACGGAAACAGTGGAGTGTCATATTGACATGGAGAAGATCCGCCTGAAAGGTGCGGCCTATCCTGTTCTTGAGAAACATTCGTTTCCTGTGATACTGAAAAATGAGGGGAGAGAATCCGTATCTGTCAGATTTGAGACGAAAGTGGTTCTTGGAATCCCGTGCAGCAGGTGTCTTGATGAAGTGCCTTACGAGATTATTCTGAAGTACGAAGGAGAGAGTGATTTTCTCCATCCGTCCAAAGAAGATGATCTGGCAGCCTGTATAGAGGAGAAAGAACTGGATCTGGACATGCTGGTCTTCGATGAAATTGTTCCGCAGCTGCCTTCCAGAGTGCTGTGCAGAGAGGACTGCAAAGGACTTTGTCCGGTGTGCGGGACGAATCTGAATGAAAAAGAGTGTGGCTGCGATCGTACGGTGGCAGACCCGCGTATGGCAGCAATTCAGGATATTTTTAAGAATTTTAAGGAGGTGTAAACCGATGTCAATTTGTCCAAAGAATAAATCATCCAAAGGAAGAAGAAACAGACGTAGAGCTAACTGGAAGATGACAGCTCCAACGCTTGTAAAATGCAGCAAATGTGGTGCTCTTATGATGCCTCACAGAGTATGTAAATCCTGTGGATCTTACAATAAAAAAGAAATTGTTTCAGCACACGCTGAATAGAACGGGTACGTCAGGGCGCACCTGATGAATGACAGGCGTCATGCGTTTAGACTTTTACAAAAGGTTTAGGCGTGTGGCGCTTTTAACTTATTGGAAAGGAGTTTTTTATGGGAAAAATGATAAAAGTTGCTCTGGATGCAATGGGCGGGGACAATGCTCCGGGAGAAATCGTAAAAGGAGCTGTAGACGCAGTTAATGAAAGAAAAGATATTAAAGTATTTCTTGTCGGAAAAGCGGAAAAAGTTCACGAAGAACTCAAAAAATATCAGTTCAATGAGCAGCAGATTGAAGTGATAAATGCAGAAGAAGAGATTTCTTGTGACGAATCACCGGTAGAAGCGATTCGTAAGAAGAAAGATTCTTCCATGGTGGTTGCAATGAAGATGGTGAAGGACAAGACCGCAGATGCATTTGTTTCTGCAGGAAGTTCCGGAGCGATCCTTGTAGGCGGACAGTTTGTCGTCGGGCGGATCAGAGGAATCAAGAGAGCGCCTTTAGGAGCAATTATGCCGACCACAAAGGGAGTGATGCTTCTGATTGATGCAGGCGCCAATATGGATGCAAGACCGGAACAGCTTCTTCAGTTTGCGCAGATGGGTTCCATATATATGGAGCATGTAGTAGGAATTTCATCTCCAAGGGTTGCGCTGGTTAATGTAGGACTGGAAGAAGCGAAAGGAAATCAGCTGATCAAAGAAACAGCGCCTCTGCTGAAAGAGTGCGAAGGGCTGAATTATACGGGAAGTATTGAAGCGAGGGAAATCCCGGATGGAGGCGCTGATGTAGTGCTGTGCGATGCTTTTGTTGGAAACGTAATTCTGAAATTATCAGAAGGATTATCCAAAGTTCTGGTAAAGGAAATCAAAAGCGGAATCATGAGCACGCTCAGAAGCAAGATTGGAGGGGCTCTGGCTCTCCCTGCCCTTAAGAAAACACTAAAACGATTTGATGCGTCTGAATACGGAGGAGCCCCTCTTCTGGGCTTAAATGGTCTGGTTGTGAAAGTACATGGATCTGCCACGTCAAAAGAGATGAAAAACGCAGTCATTCAGTGTGTCACATTTACAGAACAGCAGATCAATGAAAAGATAAAAGAAGAAATTTTAAAAGGAAAAGAGCGGCAGAATGAGAAGAAAAAAGATTGATAAATTTCAGGAAGAAATCGGGATTTCTTTTAAAAATCCCGATCTGCTCAGCCATGCGCTGATTCACAGTTCTTACGCCAATGAGAGAAAAATGGCGAAGGAAAGAAATAACGAACGTCTGGAGTTTCTGGGCGATGCGGTGCTTGAACTGGTAACCAGCACTTATCTTTATCAGACATATGAAAAAGAGCCGGAAGGAAAGTTGACAAAACTGAGGGCAAGCCTTGTGTGTGAACCGACCCTCGCCATGTGCGCCAGGGATATATCACTTGGAAGCTATCTTCTTTTGAGCAAAGGAGAAGATATGACTGGAGGAAGAGAGCGGGATTCGATCCTTTCAGATGCATTTGAAGCAGTGATTGGCGCTATATATCTTGACCAGGGTCTGGAAGCCGCCAGACAGTTTATAGAAGTCCATCTTCTGAAAGATGTGGAGAACAAGGTGCTGTTTTTTGACGCTAAGACTTATCTTCAGGAAATCATCCAGGGAGAAGGGGGAGAACCGCTGTCTTATGTTCTTGTAAAAGAAGAAGGCCCGGATCACCAGAAAGAATTTACGGTGGAGGCCAGACTGGGTGATAAGGTGATTGGAAGAGGAACTGGAAGAAGCAAAAAGTCAGCCCAGCAGCATGCGGCGTATGAAGCGCTGAAACAATATAAAAAGTAGAGGGTGGACAATGTACTTAAAAAGTATTGAAGTCAATGGCTTTAAATCATTTGCCCACAAGATGGTTTTTAAGTTTGAACACGGAATTACTGGAATTGTAGGGCCTAACGGAAGTGGGAAGAGTAATGTCGCCGATGCGGTCCGGTGGGTCCTGGGGGAACAAAGTGCAAAACAGCTGCGTGGTTCCAAAATGGAAGATGTGATCTTTTCAGGGACGGAACTTCGAAAGCCTATGGGATCGGCATATGTGGCGATCACAATGGATAATGGAGATGGCAGTCTTCCGATTCCTTTTGAAGAAGTAACAGTGGCAAGAAGAGTTTATCGTTCCGGTGAAAGTGAATATCTCATGAATGGAAGTCCCTGCAGACGAAAAGATATCGTAGAATTATTTTTTGATACCGGTGTGGGAAAAGAAGGATATTCTATTATAGGACAGGGGCAGATCGATCAGATTTTAAGTGGAAAACCGGAAGAACGAAGAGAATTGTTCGATGAAGCTGCCGGAATTGTAAAATACAAGAAAAATAAAATAGAAACTCAGAAATCCCTGGAAGCTGAGAGGGAAAATTTAATTCGCGTAAATGACATTTTATCCGAACTGGAACGACAGATCGGACCGCTGGAAAAGCAGTCTGAAAAGGCGAGAAAATACCTGCTTCTCAGGGATAAACTGAAAGAGAAAGACAGTCTTTTATTCCTGATGGAAAATAGAAGGCTGTCAGACGAATTAAAGTCTCTGGAAACTAAAATTGAGATTGCAGAAAATGACTTAAAAGATGCTAACGAAAGAATTGAAAAAGCAAAAAAGCGTTACGAACAGGAAGATGCAGAACTGAATCAGCTGAAGGATGAAATTTCCCGTCTGACAGAAGAAATTTCTGATGAAAAAGTTCAGAAACAGCGCAGGGAGGGAGAGATTAAAGTCCTGGAGGAGCAGATTCATACGGAGAAGATCAGGGAAGATCATTTCCGGTCCAATCAGGAGCGGCTGACCGGTGAAATTGATGAAAAACGCCGGGAACTGAATCAGCTTCAGGAAGAAACCGCTGAAATCCGCAGACGTTTTGAAGAAGCGCAGGCGGAACGGATAGAAAAGGAAAGCAAACTGGCATTTTATCAGAAAGAAATGCAGGATCTGTCAGAAGAACTTGCTGCGCTGGAGCAGCGGATGCAGAGTTTCAGTGACCGGCAGATGGAAATGGCAGGAAAACTGGAACGGTTTCAGACGGTGGAAGAGCAGCTTCAGGTCCGGATCCAGAGTCTGGAAGAACAGAAAAAACAGCTGGAGAAAGAAGCCGGGCAGAATGAAGCAGAGAGAATCAAAATCCAGGACGAAATTAAGAAATTTTCAGAACAGAAAATAGAACTGGAAAAACAGCTGAAAAAGCAAAAGGAAATCCAGGCGCAGGCAGAAAACAGAAGAGAAGATGCAGTTCATGCCATCTCAGTGCAAAAAGAAAAATATCATCGGGCTCAGTCCAATTACGAGACTTTGAGAAATATGGCAGAACGCTATGATGGATATGGTTTCGGGATCAAGAAAATCATGGAGCAGAAAAGCCGGATTCCAGGCATTATCGGCGTCGTTTCTGATATTATTAAAGTAGAGCAGAAATATGAGGCGGCGATTGAAACTGCTCTTGGGGGCAGCATACAGAATATTGTGACAGATACCCAGCAGACGGCTAAAGACCTGATCGGATTCCTGAGGAGGAACAGGTTTGGAAGGGTTACTTTCCTTCCGCTGAATGCGGTGAAAGGGAGAAGCTTTTCGCGGCCGGAAGCCCTGAAGGAAAAAGGGGTTGTGGGGATTGCCAGTCAGCTGGCTTCTTACGATGAGCGTTACCGCGATCTGTTTGCATCGCTTCTCGGACAGGTTCTTGTAGTCGAAACGATGGATGCCGGGATTGCCATTGCCAATAAATATCATCATTCTCTGAGGATCGTAACAATGGAAGGGGATTCTCTGAACCGGGGCGGATCCATGTCAGGAGGCGCCTTCAAAAATAAAGGAAATCTTCTTGGGAGAAACAGAGAAGTAAAGGAACTGGAGAACAGGCTGAACCGGCTTGCAGCGGAACTGAAGAAGGCAGAAGATGCAAAAGAAGGATATGATTCTGAAATTGACAGTATCCGAAAAGAATGCGCCAAGATACAGCAAAAGATCCAGGAAATTTCCATGGAGCAGCATGCCGGAGAAATTTCGTTGTCTGCTGCCGCGGCGAAAAAACAGGATTATGAGAAGCAGAAACAAAATCTCACGGAGCAGATTGAAACACTGAGACATGAGAAAAATATGGCCAAAGATGATGCCAGCGATCTGCTGACTCAGAAGTCAGATCTTGAGATTTCCAGTCAGGAAGATGAAGAAAATATCCGGAAGATCAGCAGAAAGCTGGAAGAGACAAAAGAGACGGCAGAAAACCAGGCCAGATCCATTGGGGAAATGCACCTGAAGACCAATCAGCTAAAACAGCAGATGGAGTTTGCCCAGAGCAATTATGACAGGGTAGGGTTCGAGCTTGAAAAACTGGAGGCAGATCAGGAAAAGAATCAAAAAGAGTTTCAAAGTGTAAAAGAAACTGCGGGGGATTTCTGGAAAAAAATAGAACATCTGAAAAATGAAATCGCAGAAGAAATCCGGGAAATCCGGAAAAAAGAAGAAACACTGATCCGTCAAAAAGAACAGGAGAAGTTAAAATCAGAATCCTATCGTGATATTCTCAGGGAACGGGAAGAGCTGGTAGAACGAGCCGGCGCTATGGACAAGGAGCGCTATCGTCTGACAAGCGCCAGAGAAAAGCAAAAGGAAAAACAGAAGGAACTGCTGGACTATATGTGGGATACCTATGAAGTCACCTATCATCAGCTGAAGGAAACTATGACGGAAGAACCAAAAGAAAGTCTTTCCAGGATCAAAGAGGACATTGTGGCGGTAAAAGGTGAGATCCGGGCGCTGGGACCGGTGAATGTCAATGCAGTGGAAGAATATAAAGAAGTAGCTGAGCGGTACGAGTTTCTGCTGGCACAGAAAGAAGATGTGGTGAAAGCGGAAAAACATCTGAACGGACTGATGAAAGAACTGGAAGAATCCATGAGAAAACAGTTTGATGAAAAGTTTAAAGATATTCAGAGAATGTTCCAGAGGGTGTTTGTTGAATTGTTTGGCGGAGGAACTGCAAAACTGGAATTAACGGATGAGGATATTCTGGAATCCGGCATCCGGATCACTGCGCAGCCGCCTGGGAAAAAACTGCAGAATATGATGCAGCTTTCAGGAGGAGAAAAAGCGCTTACGGCAATTGCCCTTTTGTTTGCGATCCAGAATCTGAAGCCGTCTCCGTTCTGCCTGCTGGATGAGATTGAAGCGGCTCTGGACGATTCGAATGTGAAGCGCTTTGCCCAGTATCTTCATAAGCTGTCAAGAGAAACGCAGTTTATTGTAATTACCCACAGAAGAGGAACAATGATGGCTGCGGATGTTCTGTATGGAATTACCATGCAGGAAAAAGGAGTTTCAACACAGGTATCAGTCAATCTGATCGAAAATGATCTGGATGAATAGATGAATGTTTAAAAGCAATAGGAGGAATATATGAGCGAAAAAAGAGGTTTTTTTGGAAAACTTGCCCGGGGACTGTCTAAGACAAGGGACAGTATAGCTGCAGGATTTGATTCAATTTTCAGCGGATTCTCCGGACTGGATGATGATTTTTATGAAGAGCTGGAAGAGATTCTGATCATGAGTGATATGGGAATTGATACGACCATGAATATCATTGAAAATCTGAAAAAGAAAGTAAAAGAAGAAAAAATAAAAGACCCGGAAGCCTGCCGTCAGCTTTTGATTGATTCCATCAAAGAACAGATGAGGCTGGATTCCGATGCTTATGAATATCAGAACAGAAAGAGTGTCGTTCTTGTAATCGGAGTCAACGGCGTTGGAAAAACGACATCCGTAGGAAAGCTGGCAGCGATTTTAAAAGGACAGGGAAAGAAGGTCCTTCTGGCCGCTGCCGATACGTTCCGGGCCGGCGCCATTGAACAGCTGAAAGAATGGGCCAACCGGGCCGGAGTTGACATTATCAGCCAGTCAGAGGGGGCAGATCCAGCCGCGGTTGTTTATGACGCGGTAGCCGCAGCCAAAGCGAGGGATGTGGATATTCTTCTCTGTGATACGGCGGGAAGGCTTCATAACAAAAAAAATCTGATGAATGAGCTGAGCAAGATCAACCGTATCATTCAGAAAGAGTACAGCGAAGCGTATTTGGAAACCCTGATCGTTCTGGATGGAACGACAGGACAGAATGCCCTGGCGCAGGCAAAGCAGTTTAAGGAAGCTACAGATATTTCCGGAATCATTCTGACGAAACTGGACGGAACTGCCAAAGGAGGAATTGCCATTGCGATTCAGTCAGAACTTGGAATTCCGGTGAAATATATCGGAATCGGAGAACAGATTGATGATCTTCAGGAATTTGATTCCGATATGTTTGTAAACGCACTGTTTGAAAGAGGAGATGAATAGATGCTGACATTAAGAGATTTTGAAAACGCATATGAAAAAGTACAGGAAATCGTACTGCCGACAAAACTGATCAAGAGTGATTATTTTTCTGATCAGACGGGAAACCAGATATATTTAAAACCAGAGAACATGCAGCTGACAGGAGCTTATAAGATCCGGGGCGCCTATTACAAAATCAGCACGCTGACAGAAGAAGAAAAGAAAAAGGGACTGATCACGGCCTCTGCCGGAAATCACGCCCAGGGAGTGGCGCTGGCTGCAGCGCGCCAGGGGGTAAAAGCGGTTATCGTAATGCCGACGACAACCCCTCTTTTGAAGGTAAACCGAACCAAAGATCTGGGAGCGGAAGTAATCCTTTACGGAGATGTTTATGATGAAGCCTGTGAGCATGCTCTTGCACTGGCGGCGGAAAAAGGATATACATTTGTGCATCCTTTTGATGATCCGACGGTGGCAACCGGTCAGGGTACGATCATGATGGATATTTTTAAGGAACTGCCGACAGTAGATTATGTCC
Organism: Anaerostipes butyraticus; assembly: GCF_016586355.1. Lineage (GTDB taxonomy): Bacteria > Bacillota > Clostridia > Lachnospirales > Lachnospiraceae > Anaerostipes > Anaerostipes butyraticus. Next base: position 94,990 of record NZ_BLYI01000043.1, on the reverse strand, counting down.
TGGTTCCGATTGGAGGAGGAGGGCTTGCCACAGGAGTGTCCACTCTTGCAAAACTTTTAAATCCAAAGATCAAAGTTGTAGGAGTAGAACCTGCAGGCGCAGCATGTATGAAAGCTTCTCTGAAAGCCGGAAAAGTAGTGTCCTGCGGCCATGTAAGCACGATCGCAGACGGCACTGCGGTTCAGACGCCTGGAAAACTGATCTTCCCTTATATTCAGGAAAATGTGGACAGGATCATTACGGTAGAAGATGAAGAACTGATTCCATGTTTTCTTGATCTGCTGGAGAATCATAAAATGCTGGCAGAAAATTCAGGACTGCTTACGATTGCGGCTCTGAAACACTTAAATACAAAAAACAAAAAAGTAGTTTCCATCATCAGCGGGGGAAATATGGATGTGATCACGATTGCCTCCCTGGTACAGCATGGACTGATCATGAGAGACCGTATTTTTACTCTGTCTGTTTTTCTGCCGGATAAGCCGGGAGAACTGACAAAAGTTTCTCAGGTGATTGCACAGGCCCAGGGAAATATCATAAAACTGGAGCATAATCAGTTTGTCAGCATAAACCGAAACAGCGCGGTAGAACTTACAATTACGATGGAAGCGTTTGGTACGGAACACAAAGAAAAAATTATCAAAGCACTGGAAAATGCCGGATATGCTCCAGAACTCAGAGATTCCAAAAGTGTTTTTTAAACAAGTTTGTTTCGTATAAAATGGTGAGTAAGAAAGATATTTATTTTACTCAATTTATTGAATTATTGTTAAAAATTTGGTATAGTAATGATGTGAAAACGATAGGTAAAAATTCAGTGTCTTGTAAGCGGACAACATGTCACGTTCTTTGCTATACATCGTGTGATATTTGATATAACCAAGAAGCGTAAATGAGCCATTTTACAAGAGCAGACAGTAAAAGGCCGTTTACGCTTTTTGCGTTGTAGACCTGCAGAGGAATAAAGATATCATAAGACGGGGTCTGAACCATTCGAAATCCTGCTTTTTGCAAGGATGGCGGGAATTGGTTTTCAGTATTGACATCAGTGAAGTGAAATGATGACAAACAAGAGTGAGAAGGAGGAACTTGTAATTATGAATGAAGCTATCAATCGTGATGACTTGTATTTGTTTCAGACTGGAAAAGCACGAAAAGCCTATTTAACCTTTGGATGCCATTACCAGAAAGAAACAAAAACTCACCGGTTTACCGTTTGGGCACCGAGCGCAAAGTTTGTGAGCGTGGTTGGCGATTTCAATTATTGGAATCCATTGGCTCATCCGATGAAAGGTGACAAAGACGGAATTTATACAATCGAGATAGCAGGATTGAAGAAGGGGGACCTGTACAAATACTATATCGAAGGATACGATGGAGTATGCCGCTATAAGAGCGATCCGTTTGCATTTTATTCTGAGTGCAGACCGGCGACTGCTTCAAAAATCTGGGATTTTGATGATTTCAAATGGTCAGATAAACGTTTTATTAACCAGAGAAAGAAAAAACAGGCTCTGGATCAGCCGATGTCTATTTATGAGATGCATCTTGGAACCTGGAGAATGCCGGAAAATGAAGAACGGGAATTCTACAATTACCGGGAGATTGCGGATATGCTGATTCCATATCTGCAGAAGATGGGATACACCCATGTGGAGATGATGCCGATCACGGAATATCCGTATGATCTTTCATGGGGATATCAGGTTACCGGATATTATGCGGTCACAGCAAGATATGGAACTCCGGAAGATTTCAACTATATGGTGAACGAGCTTCACAAAGCCGGAATCGGAGTGATCTTAGACTGGGTGCCGGCACATTTTCCGAGAGATGAACATGGCCTGGCTATGTTTGACGGAACACACATTTATGATCATGAGGATCCGAGAAAAGGAAGTCAGCCGGACTGGGGAACACTGCTCTTTAATTATGGAAAACCGGAGGTGCAGAGCTTCCTGATTTCCAGCGCGATGTTCTTTGCGGATATTTATCACATTGACGGAATCCGGATCGATGCGGTCAGTGCAATGCTGTATCTTGATTTTGGAAAACAGGAAGGTGAATATGTTCCGAATGAAGACGGAACCAACATCAATTATGAGTCTATTGATTTCCTGCAGAATCTGAACACAGCGCTCCGCTCAACATATGAAGGATTCCTTACGATCGCGGAAGAATCAACTGCGTTCCCGAAAGTGACAAGCGATATTGATGATCCGGACGGACTGGGATTTGTTTACAAATGGAATATGGGTTACATGCATGATACTTTGTACTACATGGAACTGGATCCTCTGTTCAGAAAAGATAATCACGGAGCGATTGTATTCTCCATGGATTATGCCTACAGCGAGAATTATATCCTGCCGTATTCTCATGACGAGGTTGTACACGGCAAAGGTTCTATGATCAATAAGATGTATGGATCTTATGAAGAAAAATTTGCCGGACTCCGGGCGCTTTATGGATTTACATATGCGCATCCGGGCAAGAAACTTCTCTTTATGGGCGGTGAATTCGCGCAGTTTGTGGAATGGAGAGACAAACAGCAGCTTGACTGGTTCCTGATCGATGATTTCGAAATGCATCATTCTTTCCATGAGTACGTTGCGAAACTGAATGATCTGTATAAGAATGAGCCTGCGCTCTATGAACTGGATATGAGTCCGGAAGGATTTGAATGGTGCCTGCAGAGAGACGCGGATCACAGTGTTGTAGCGTTCATCCGTAAGGGAAGAAAGAAGAGAGGCAAAAAACAGGAGCAGATTCTTTGTGTATGCAACTTTACTCCGATGGAATGGGATAACTACGAGATCCCGATGCCGGCAAAAGCCAAACTTACAAAGATCCTGGACAGCAGCGAACTTGATTTCGGCGGCGATGGAGATGTAAGTGAAGATAAGGCAAGAACAAAGAGAGTCAGAGCTGTAGGAGAAGATGGAAAAGGATACTATCACAATGCGGCCCATATTTCTTTAAAAGCACTGAGTGTTGTCTATTACAAAGTAGAAGAGATTGAAGAGAAACCTAGAAAGACAGCGAAGAGAAAGACAACGGCAAAGAAGACGACAGCGAAAAAAACAGAAGAGAAAAAGACAGCGGCGGCTGTTAAGAAAGAAACTGAGGCAAAGACAACAGCAGCGGCGAAGAAGACAGAAGAGAAAAAGACAGCAGCGGCAGAGAAAGCCGATAAAAAACCTGTACAGGCAAAGAAGAAAACATCAGAGCCTGTAAAGGAAACGAAGAAAGCGGTTCAGCCTGCCCAGGCGAAAGAGACAGTGAAAAAGACAGAAGATAAGAAACCGGCAAAGAACACTGCCCCGGAGAAAGACACGAAAGATAAAGAGCCGGTGAAAGTCGAAAGCAAAGTAAAAGAAGCTAAAAAACCTGCAGCAGCCGTTAAGAAGGAAACGGAAAAGAAAGCGGCAGCAGATACGACTGCGTTAAAACAGGAAAAAACAGCAGCAAAAGCTGCAATAAAAAAGCAACCAGAAAACAGCACAAAAGAGGAAAAGGAGAAAGGGGAAAAAAAAGAAACGACCACACAAAAAAATAAAAAATAAGAAAATAATTTGATCCGAATAAAGGAGGAGGAAGAGTTATGATTAACAAGAAAGAAATTGTTGCGATGCTGCTAGCTGGAGGGCAGGGAAGCAGATTGTTCGCATTGACTCAGAAGAAGGCAAAACCTGCAGTGGCCTATGGCGGAAAGTACAGGATTATCGATTTCCCGCTTTCCAACTGCGCAAATTCCGGTATTGACACGGTAGGGGTTTTGACACAGTATGAGCCTTTAGAGTTAAACTCTTATATTGGAACTGGAGGATCATGGGATTTAGATAGTTTGAATGGCGGCGCCTATGTACTGCCTCCTTATGTACGTGGGGATTCCGGTGACTGGTACAGCGGAACAGCGGATGCCATTTATCGCAACATTAATTTTGTAGATAATTTCGATCCTGAATATATTATCGTATTGTCTGGTGACCAGATCTGCTGCATGGACTATGACAAAATGCTGGATTACCATAAAGAGAAAGAAGCAGACTGCACCATCTCTGTATTGAATGTGTCATATGAAGAGGCAAAACGTTTCGGAATCATGAATACAGATGATGACAACCGAATCTATGAATTTGAAGAAAAACCGGCAGAGCCAAAGAGCACAAAGGCCTCCATGGGTATCTATATCTTTAACTGGAAGCTGATTCGTCAGTACCTGATTGATGATGCCAATGATCCGGAATCAGAGCATGATTTTGGAAAGAATATTATTCCGCGCATGCTGGAAGAAGGAAAGAAGATGTACGCTTACTCTTTCGAAGGATACTGGAGAGATGTAGGAACCATCGACAGCTTATGGGAAGCAAACATGGAACTGCTGGATGAGAATCCTCAGCTTGACCTGAACGATGAGAAGATGAAGATCTACACAAGAAACTATGCACTTCCGCCGCACTTTGTCGCAGAAGGAGCCACAGTAAAGAACTGTGTCCTTGCTGACGGATGTTATATCGAAGGTGATGTGGAGAACTGTGTCATTCATTCAGGCGTAAAAGTCGGAAAAGGAAGCGTTGTGAAAAACAGCGTGATCATGAAAGACAGCATCATTCGCAGCAATTGTACGATCGATAAAGCGCTGATTGATGAAGAAGTTGTGATCGAACAGGGATGTACGGTCGGTGAAGGCAACAGTGTAACGGTAATCGGATGCCACAGTGTAGCTTTGGAAAATGCGGTTGTTGAAGACGGTGCAATGATCTACCCAGACACCATCTTACATTAGGGAGGATTGAAATATGGATAATCAGATGTTAGGCATTATTAATGCAGGAGAAGAAAATAGAAGATTACAGGACCTGGTTCGCAAAAGAAGTTTATCTGCGGTGCCGGTAGGAGGACGTTATCGTACGATCGATTTCCTGATGAGCAATATGGTAAACGCAGGTGTTAAGAATATAGGTATCCTGACAAGAAGAAATTATGATTCCTTACTGAAACATGTAGGATCTGGAAAAGACTGGGGTCTTAACAGAAAACGCGGAGGTTTGTATATTTTCCCTCCGTATATTTCCGGAACATCTCCATCAGGAGAATACGCAAGCGTTATGGACGGATTAAGAGGAACGGCAGATTTCCTGAGAAACGCGAAAGAACAGTATGTACTTTTAGGACGTTCTTATGTTGTATTTAACGCAGACTTTAATGATATGCTGGATAAACATATCAAATCCGGCGCAGACATTTCTCTGATGTATTTTGACAACACCAATGATACGACAAATGTGGATCAGGATGGTGTATATATGGTGACAGATGACACCGGACGCGTAACAGATATGTGCTATGCAGAGTCAAAACACAGATCCAATAAGAAGAGCATGGATGTGTACATTATGAAGACGAGCCTCCTGCTTGATTTTATTCAGGAAGCAACATCTCACAACAAGAAGCATTTCTTCTTTGACGTTCTTGTTCCTAACTTTAACCGCCTTCATATTCAGGGATATGAGTTTAAAGGATATGTAGGATGCATCACATCCATGGAAGCATATTATAATACAAACATGGATATGATTAAGAAAGAAGTATATGATGAGCTGTTCATGGGCAAGAGAAAGATCTATACAAGAACGGCAGACGGTGCTCCTGCAAAATACGGACCGGATGCTGAGATCAGCAACAGCCTTGTCTGCAGCGGCTGTGAGATTGACGGAAAGGTTGAAAATTCTATTATCTTCCGTGGATCTAAGATCGCGGAAGGCGCAACGATCAAGAATTCTATCGTTATGGCAGAAGGATTTGTTGCGAAAGGCGCAGATATCGATCATACGATCCTGGACCGCCATGTAAAGGTTTATTCTAATGCGCATCTGGCTGGATCCGCAAATCATCCGGTATTTATTCCGAAAGGAGCTAGTGTTAATGAATAGAGATAATAAGCTGAATGTACTGCTGGTGGCAGCAGAATGCGCCCCGTTTGTAAAACTTGGGGGTCTGGCTGATGTTATGGGCACACTTCCGAAAGAACTGAATAAGATTGGAGCAGATGCCAGAGTGATGATGCCTTTCCACAGTCAGATGAAGTGGAAATATGCGACACAGACAAGACATTTGGCTGACTTCTATATTGCGTTTAACGGCGGGCAGGCCTATGTAGGTGTGGAAGAACTGGTTTACAATGATGTGACCTATTATCTTATTGATAATGAAAGTGAATTTGGAGACGCGGTTTACCGCGGAGGCGTTGCAGAAGGTGAGCAGTATGCTTACTTCTGCCGCGCAGTGATTGAATCTCTTGGCCGCATCGGATTCATTCCGGATATTATCCACTGCAATGACTGGCAGACGGGTCTGATTCCGATTCTTTTAAGAACTCAGTATGGACACTGGGAAGTCGGACGTGCCAAAACAATCTTTACGATTCATAATATGATGTATCAGGGTGAGTATGCCTTCGAACAGTTCCAGAAATGGGTTGGAATTGATTCAAGATATGATACTCCGGAATTTATGCATAACTATGAGTGCGCAAGCTTTATGAAAGCAGCCCTGGTTTTTGCTGACCGGTTAAGTACAGTCAGCCCTACCTATGCAAACGAGATCCGGGATCCGGCGTTCGCATACCGTCAGGAAGGTATTTTAAATGCCAGAGCAGGAGATACCTGGGGAATCTTAAATGGAATGAACACAGAGGAATTCGATCCGGAAACAGATCCGCTGATTCCATATCATTTCAATAAAGATGATCTGTCCGGCAAGAAGAAGGATAAGGCTGAGCTGATACAGAGACTTGGATTGTCCATTACACCGGGAGTTCCGATCATCGGAATGGTAACCAGACTGACAGAGCAGAAAGGTCTTGATCTCGTAAAATATATGCTGGATGAGATCATCTGCACAGAAGATGTTGCTTTTGTGATTCTTGGTACCGGAGACCGGGAATATGAAGACTTTTTCCGTTTTATGGAAGGAAAATATAAAGGCAGAGTATGTTCTTATATTGCATATGACAATGCGGTTGCGCATCTGATCTATGCAGGAAGCGACTTATTCTTAATGCCTTCAAAATTTGAGCCGTGTGGAATCTCCCAGATGATCGCGCTGCGTTACGGTACACTGCCGATCGTGCGTGAGACAGGAGGATTAAGAGACACGGTACAGAGTTACAACGAGTTTGAAGATACTGGAAATGGTTTCTCTTTTGCAAATTACAATGCACATGAGATGCTCAATACAATCCGCTATGCTTTAAGAACTCTGCACAGTCCAAAGAGAAAGCACGGACTGATTGTCAGAGCAATGGAATCTGACAATAGTTTTGCAAACTCTGCGAAAAAATATATGGAAATGTATCAAAGCATTCTATAGCTGAAATTTGAAAGGAGAACAGAGGATGAAAGCAGTTAGTAGCAATAAGGTGAAAGACATCATTACGAAGATTGAAAATAAACTGATTAATACCTTAGGTACTACTTTAGAAGATGCTACCAATGACGATATTTATAAGGCAGCTGCCGGATGCATCAGAGATGATATCATGGCAAAATGGGCAGACAGCCGAAAGAAAGTGGAAGATACCGGAGCTAAAAAGTTATATTATATGTCCGCGGAATTCCTGATGGGACGCGCTTTTTCCAATAACCTGATCAATGCAGGACTGTATGATGATTACAGACAGGCATTTGAGCGTATGGGAATTGATTTTGACGTGATCACGGACGAAGAACAGGATGCAGGTCTTGGAAACGGTGGTCTTGGAAGACTTGCCGCATGTTTCCTGGATTCTCTGGCTACACTGGATCTCCCTGTCATGGGATGCGGTATCCGTTATGAGTTCGGCCTCTTTAAACAGAAGATTATTGATGGAACTCAGATTGAGGTGGAAGATGACTGGCTTCGGGACGGCAACGTATGGGAAGTGGAACGTCCGGAGTTAAGTGTAGAAGTCCATTTCAATGGTTATATTGAAGAGCACTGGACAGATGAAGGATTAAAGATCGAACATAAAGACTACAATACAGTCGTTGCGGTTCCTTATGATGTCCCTGTAATCGGATATAAGAGCCATACACCGGCAACCTTAAGGCTGTGGAGCGCAAGAAGCAAACAGCGCTTTGACTTCCATTCCTTCAATGAAGGAATTTATGAGAAGGCAATGGCTGATCAGGCTTTTGCAGAGGTTATCTCCAAGGTGCTTTATCCGGCAGATGACCATATGCAGGGCAAGATGCTGCGTTTGAAACAGTTCTATTTCCTTACATCCGCTACGATGCAGCTGGCTGTAAAGAATCATAAAGAAAGAAGAGGAGATCTCCATACGCTTCCGGATTATGCGGTGGTACAGATCAACGATACGCATCCGACACTGGCCATCCCTGAGTTGATGAGAATCCTGATGGATGAAGAAGGATTCGGATGGGATGAAGCTTATGATATCGTAAGCAAGATCTTTAATTATACGAACCATACGATCATGTCAGAAGCGCTGGAATGCTGGGATGAGAATATGTTCAAGCTTCTTCTTCCTCGTATTTACCAGATCATTTGTGTTCTGAATGAAAAATACTGCAATAAACTTCGCACTTATTATGGAAATGACGAAGGAAAGATTGCTTATATGTCTATTATCGGAAATAATCAGATCCGTATGGCAAACCTGTGTATCGCAGTCTGCCGCAGAGTCAATGGAGTATCACAGCTGCATGGAGATATTTTGAAAGAGCAGTTATTCCATGATTCTTATAATCTGTATCCGCAGAAATATCTGGCAATCACAAATGGTATTACCCACAGAAGATGGTTCGCGCTTGCGAATCCGGAACTCTGCAAACTTGTACAGAGCCATGTAAAAGGGGATATCCTGAAAGATTACACATTGTTTGAGAAGATTCTGCCATTGAAGGATGATAAGGCATTCTGCAAGAAATATGATCAGATCAAACAGGACAATAAAGTTCGTTTTGCGAAATACATTGAAAAGAAACAGGGAATTAAGGTTAATCCGAATTCTATCTTTGATGTACAGTGCAAGAGACTGCATGAGTATAAACGTCAGCTGCTGAAATGTCTGCATATCATTTATGTATATCAGCAGTTAAAGAAAAACCCGGATTATGTTACAACACCAATCACATTTATCTTTGGAGCAAAAGCAGCACCAGGATATGCAAGAGCAAAGGATATCATCCGTCTGATCAATTCCATTGGGGATATGGTAAACGGCGATCCTGATGTAAAAGATAAAATACAGGTTGTATTTGTAGAGAACTACTCTGTATCTGTTGCGGAAATGCTGATCCCGGCTGCTGATATCAGCGAACAGCTGTCTACGGCAGGACTGGAAGCTTCCGGAACAGGAAACATGAAATTTATGATGAATGGTGCGCTGACACTGGGAACCATGGATGGAGCAAACGTAGAGATCCATGATCTGGTTGGACCGGAAAATATCTTTATCTTCGGTGCTACAGTGGATGAAATCAATAACATGAAGCGTTATCATACTTACAATCCGGGAACCGTATTTGAAGAAAATCCGAATATCAGGGATATCTGCAACTGCCTGATTGATGGTGAACTTCCAAGGGTTGGAAAGAGAAAATATTCCGATCTTTATCAGTCTCTGCTGTTTGGTGAGTATGGACAGCCAGACCAGTATTTTGTATTATATGATCTTCCATCCTATATTGAGGAATACGAGAAGGTATATGACAAATATGTAAACCACCACGATGAATGGGTGAAGATGGCTGTAGTGAACACAGCAAAATCCGGATTCTTCTGTTCTGACAGAACAATCAAAGAATACAATGAAAAGATCTGGAATTTAAAACCTGTAAAATAAGAAAAGTTAGAGATGAGACTATGATTCACAATGCTTCGATAGAAAAATACAGAACTCCCATCGGTGCAGTTAAAAAAGGCGAAGAGATTACACTTCGCCTTTTTGGCATGCCGGAGAAAACTACGGGTGCCGATATCATCACATATAGTGAAGATTTTCACCGGGAGCACAAGATGAAAATGAAAGGCGATGTCTGTGAAAGGACATTTCTTTTACCGGAAAGAGCTGGCGTTGTCTGGTACTATTTTAAAATTTGGGAAGGCGACCATTATTACTATTATGGCGCAAGACCAGGGCGAAGCCAGGGTGAGGGAATCGCGGTAGGCGAGAATCCTTACAGCTTTCAGATTACTGTTTATGAAAAAGATTTTGATACACCGCGGTGGATGTCCAGGGGAATCATGTATCAGATTTTTCCGGACCGGTTTTGTAAAGGAAATCCAAAAAATCTGGAACGCGGTGAAAAATACCATCGCAGGATGGGAAGGGATGTTTACATCCATGAAGACTGGGAGGAACGGCCGCTGTTTGGACCTTTGCCAGGAAAGCAGTTCTATGATCCATGCGATTATTTTGGAGGAGATTTAGAAGGAATCATTTCCAGGCTGGATGATCTGAAACGGCTGGGCGTTACCTGCATTTATCTGAACCCGATTGGGGAAGCGGCGTCAAACCACCGCTACAATACATCTGATTATAAAAAAGTGGATCCGTTTCTCGGAACCAATGTAGATTTTAAACGTCTCTGCAAAATAGCAAGGGAAAAACGAATTCATATTATTCTGGACGGAGTCTATTCCCATACAGGGGATGACAGCGTTTATTTTAACAAAAAAGGAAATTATCCTGAAAAGGGCGCCTGGCAGGGACCCCAGTCCCAGTATTATGACTGGTACCATTTTGATGAGGAAGGAAATTATGACAGCTGGTGGGGATTTGAATCTCTTCCGGAAGTCGATGAAATGAATAAAAAATTTATAGATTATATTATTACAGGCAAGGATTCTGTAATCAAACACTGGCTTTCTCTGGGAGCTTCCGGTTTCCGGCTGGATGTGGCGGATGAACTTCCGGACGAATTTATTTTTACTCTTCGGAAAACCTTAAAGAGTCTGTTTAAAAATTATGCTCTGATCGGGGAAGTATGGGAAGATGCTACAACAAAAGAAAGCTATGGTGTTAAGAGAAAGTATGCGCTGGGAGGCGGACTGGACAGTACGATGAACTATCCGTTCAAAGTTAATACAGCAAGTTATCTTTTAGGGGATAAGAATGCCTACGGAATGCAGGAATTTCTGCTGGAACAGCAGTGCAACTATCCGAAGCCGCTGTATTATGCTGTTATGAATCTTTTATCCTCTCATGATATTGCAAGGATCAGAACGACCCTGGCGACCGGCATGAATGAGACAATGCCTTCCCGGGAAGCGCAGATCGATTATGTTATTACGAGCAAAATGGACCGGAAGGGAGCATGTCTTGCCCGTCTTGCCATGGCCATTCAGTTTTTTATTCCGGGAATGCCGTCCATTTATTATGGAGACGAATATGGCATGCACGGATTTATGGATCCGTTTAACCGGGGAACCTTCTATGAAAATGATAAAAAGACATATCATGATCTGAAGATCATGACAGATTTAAGAAGCAGGGAACGAGCCCTGCAGACAGGATACGCCATGTATTTTGCGGTAAATGAGAATGTGCTGGCGATAGTCCGTTTTATCGCGGGAGGGCATGATGCGTTTGGGGAAAAAGGAGAAAACAAAGCATTTCTTATGCTGGTCAATCCTTCCTCCAAAGAAGAAAGAGCGGCGTTTGATCTGAGAACAAAGAGGGAAGGAGTGCCGTATCAGGCGCACAACGCGTTGATCCAGTACCTGTCTGATCCGGTGGTTCATGAAAAGATAGGACCGTACGATTATAAAATACTGGAATTAGTATAGAACAGAAAGATAAGGAGATTGATGATGGAAAAACATGTGAAAGGAACAGGAAAGCATTATGACTATCTGCTTGTGGGAGGAGGGCTCTTTAATGGGATCATTGCCCACGAAGCAGGAAAACAAGGCAAAAGCTGCCTTGTGGTAGAAAAAAGAAGTGTACTGGGTGGAAATATCCACTGCAGGGAAGTTGAGGGAATCATGGTCCATGAATACGGGGCTCATATTTTCCACACGAGCAATCGGGAAGTCTGGGATTATGTTTCCGGTCTGGTGGAGTTCAACCATTATATTAATTCTCCAGTTGCCAATTATCATGGTGAAATCTATAATCTCCCGTTTAATATGAATACATTCAGTAAAATGTGGGGAATCCGCACACCGCAGGAAGCCAGAGAGATCATTGAAAGCCAGAGAAAAGTCGTCTCAGGGGAGCCGAAAAACCTGGAAGAACAGGCAATCAGCCAGGTAGGAACCGATGTTTATGAAAAACTGGTTAAAGGCTATACTATGAAACAGTGGGGAAGAGAGTGCAAAGATCTTCCGGCTTCTATCATAAAAAGACTTCCGGTTCGTTATATTTATGATAACAATTATTTTAATGATCCATACCAGGGAATCCCAAAAGGCGGATACAATGGACTGATTGAAAAACTGTATGATGGCTGCGACGTTATCCTGGATACGGATTACCTTGAGGAAAAAGAAGAACTGTCAGGAATGGCAGATCAGGTTATCTATACGGGAACGATAGATTCGTATTTCGACTACTGTTATGGAAAACTGGAATATCGAACCCTGCGGTTCGAACATGAACTGCTGAACGAATCCAACCATCAGGGAGTGGCAGTCATGAACTACACAGACGGAGAAACTCCTTACACGAGAAAAATCGAGCATAAACATTTCGATTTTGGAACTCAGGAAAAAACAGTCGTATCCAAAGAGTATCCGGCTGAATGGACTGACGGTATGGAACCGTATTACCCGGTAAACGATGAGAAAAACAGCGCTTTATATGCCAGATATCAGGAACTGGGAGAAAAAGAAGAAAAAGTATTCTTTGGCGGCCGCCTTGGAGAATACAAATATTATGATATGGACAAAGTAATCGAATCCGCATTAAAATTCTGGAGAGAAAAACTTCAGGACAAAGAAAAACAGGATTGATGAAAGAAAGCCCCTGCAGGTCAAAAGACACCTCATGATCTGCAGGGGTTTTAGCGGAAAGATAAAACTTGATGTAAAAATCTTTTCTATGTATAATGGAACGCAAAGCGGCTTGTCCGCTTTGCGTTCACGAAGAAGAAGCGGAGCGGATTCTGAGTTTTTGCTGTATTGAAGAGCGGCTTGTCCGCTTTGCGTTCACGAAGAAGAAGCGGAGCGGATTCTGAGTTTTTGCTGTATTGAAAAGCGGCTTGTCCGCTTTGCGTTCATGAAGAGAGAGGATTACATTTTAGGAGATAGATCAATGGAAAGAACAAGAACAGAATCAGAGAAGCAGTATGAATATATGGAGCAGATGAAACAATGGGTGGAAAAACAATCTCAGAAACTGGGACGGCCGCTCACATGTCACTGTACAACATTTGGATGCCAGATGAATGAAAAAGATTCAGAGAAGCTTCTCGGAATCCTGGAGACTATGGGATATCAGGAAATCGATTCAGAAGAAGCGGATTTCCTTTTGTTTAATACCTGTACGGTCCGGGAAAACGCCAATACAAAGCTGTATGGCCATCTGGGACAGGTAAAAAAAATGAAAGAGCGCAATCCTCATATGATGATCGGATTGTGCGGATGTATGATGCAGGAGCCTCATGTCATTGAAAAAATCAAAGAAAGTTATCCATTTGTGGATATCATTTTCGGAACTCATAATATTTTCAAACTGGCAGAGCTTTTGAAAAACAGGGTGGATTCCGGCAGTATGATCGTGGATATCTGGAAAGATACGGATCAGATTGTGGAAGATCTGCCAAGTGACCGGAAATTTTCCTTCAAATGTGGTGTAAACATCATGTATGGATGCAATAATTTCTGCAGTTACTGTATCGTGCCTTATGTCAGAGGAAGAGAACGAAGCCGGAAACCGGAAGATATCCTCAAAGAAATCCGGCAGGTGGTATCGGAAGGAGTTAAGGAGGTTATGCTCCTTGGGCAGAATGTCAATTCTTATGGGAAAACACTGGAAAATCCAATGACATTTGCACAGTTATTAAAAGAAGTGGAAAAGATCGACGGATTGGAGCGCATTCGTTTCATGACGCCGCATCCAAAGGATTTATCAGATGAACTGATTGAAGTGATGGCGGAATCTGATAAGATCTGCAGTCATATGCATCTTCCGATGCAGTCCGGAAGCACCAGACTGTTAAAAAAGATGAACCGGCACTATACAAAGGAACAGTATCTGGAGCTGGCGCAGAAGATCAAGGACAGAATACCAGGGGTATCTTTTACTACCGATATTATCGTAGGATTCCCGGGAGAAACAGAGGAAGACTTTGAAGATACATTGGATGTGGTAAAAAAAGTCGGCTTTGACAGCGCTTTTACCTATGTATATTCCAAGCGGACCGGGACTCCGGCTGCGGCAATGGAAGATCAGGTGCCGCCGGAAGTTGTAAAAGAAAGATTTCCAAGACTGCTGGCCCTTTTAAAAGAGACAGCAGCGGAAAACTGCAGGAAAAAGCTTGGAGCAGTGGAACGGGTATTGATCGAAGAAGTAAATACCCATGAGGAAGGTATGGTAACCGGTCGTCTGGAAAACAATCTTCTGGTTCATTTTAAGGGAAACAGAGATCAGATTGGAACCATGGCAAATGTCAGAATCACAGAAGAGAAAGGTTTTTATTATATGGGAGAGCAGGTCAATGGGTAAATTAACACCAATGATGCAGCAGTACATGAAAATAAAAGAAGAAAATAAAGACTGTATTTTGTTTTACCGGCTGGGAGATTTCTATGAAATGTTCTTTGATGACGCGCTGATCGCGTCCCAAGAACTGGAGATTACCCTGACGGGAAAGAACTGCGGCCTGGAGGAAAGGGCGCCAATGTGCGGCGTTCCATATCATGCCGCGGATTCTTATCTGAATAAACTGGTGGAAAAAGGATATAAAGTAGGGATTTGTGAGCAGGTGGAAGATCCAAGCCAGGCAAAAGGCATTGTAAAACGGGAAATCGTAAGGATCGTAACGCCGGGAACGAACATTTCCCAGCAGAGTCTGGATGATGAGAAAAACAATTATCTTATGTGTATTTTCTGCAGTGACGGGTGTTTTGGCATTTCTCTGGTAGATGTAACTACGGGGGATTTCAGGACCACATCAGTAGACAGTCTTGCAAAAGTACAGGATGAAATTTTTAAATTTGCGCCGGCTGAGATTATCTGCAACGACGCGTTTTTTATCAGCGGGATTGACCTGGATTATTTAAGAGATAAAATGTCTGTCATGGTATCCGGGATTGATCACTATTATTTTGATGAAGATCAGGGAATCGAAAGGATCAAACAGCAGTTTAAAGTGGGAAACCTGGAAGGCCTTGGACTGACAGACAATCCTATGGGAACGATTGCCACAGGAGCGCTGCTTGGCTATCTTCACGAGACACAGAAAAGTTCGCTGGATCATCTGATGCATATTACTCCGTATGAGACAGGAGAATTTATGATCATTGACAGTTCCAGCAGGAGAAATCTGGAATTATGTGAAACACTGAGAGACAAGCAGAAAAAAGGCTCTCTTCTCTGGGTGCTGGATAAGACAAAAACCGCCATGGGAGCCAGGATGCTGAGGAATATGCTGGAGCAGCCGCTGATTGACAAAAAGAAGATCGAAGAGCGCTATGATGCTCTGGATTCCCTTACCAGTCAGGCAATGGTAAGAGAAGAATTGAGAGAATATTTAAATCCGATCTATGATCTGGAGCGGCTGATGACAAAAGTAAGCTATAAAACAGCAAATCCAAGAGATATGATCGCATTTAAAACTTCCTTGAAATGGCTGCCTCCGATTAAAACCATTCTGGAAGAATGCAGGGATCCTCTTCTTACATCTCTGAAAGAACAGCTGGATACGCTGGAAGATATCTGGGGTCTGCTGGAGGACTCTATTGTGGAGGAACCGCCGCTTGCCGTAAAAGAGGGAGGTATTATCAAAGAAGGATTTAAAGACGATATTGATAAACTGAAACGAGCCAAGACCGAAGGCAAACAGTGGCTGATGGAACTGGAAGAAAGGGAGCGCAAAGCCACAGGAATTAAAAATCTGAAAGTAAAATTCAATAAAGTTTTTGGATATTATCTGGATGTGACCAATTCTTACAAAGATCTTGTTCCGGATCACTATATCAGAAAGCAGACACTGGCCAATTCCGAGAGATACACAACGGAAGAACTAAATCAGCTGGCCGATACGATCCTTGGATCGGAAGATCGTCTGTATGCCCTGGAATATGAGACTTTTGTAAACATCAGAGAGACTCTTGCAGGAGAGATGGAAAGAATCGCCAGGACAGCAAATGTGATCGCTCAGGTGGATGCCTTAGCTTCTCTGGCTTATGTAGCGGAGAGAAATCATTATGTTCGCCCAAAACTGAATCTTCGTGGAACGATCGATATTAAAGACGGACGCCATCCGGTCGTGGAGCAGATGATACAAAATGATATGTTTATCCCAAATGATACTTATCTGGATCAGAAAAAGAACCGGGTAGCAATCATTACAGGACCGAATATGGCTGGAAAATCCACCTATATGCGTCAGGCGGCACTGATTGTTCTGATGGCACAGGTAGGTTCTTTTGTTCCGGCGTCCAAGGCGAATATAGGGATCGTGGACCGGATCTTTACGAGAGTAGGAGCATCTGATGATCTGGCGTCAGGGCAGAGTACATTTATGGTAGAGATGAGCGAAGTAGCCAATATTCTTAGAAATGCGACGAAAAACAGTCTTTTGATTCTGGATGAGATTGGAAGAGGAACCAGCACATATGACGGCTTGTCCATTGCGTGGGCTGTGGTAGAGTATATCAGTAATCCGAAACTGCTTGGAGCAAAAACCCTGTTTGCCACTCATTATCATGAACTGACGGAACTGGAAGGCAAGATTGACAGTGTCAATAATTACTGTATTGCGGTGAAGGAACAGGGAGATGATATTGTATTTTTACGAAAGATCATCAAAGGCGGAGCAGATAAAAGCTATGGTGTTCAGGTTGCAAAACTGGCGGGAGTACCGGAGACGGTCATTGCCCGGGCAAAAGA
This sequence comes from Anaerostipes butyraticus, assembly GCF_016586355.1. Taxonomy (GTDB): domain Bacteria; phylum Bacillota; class Clostridia; order Lachnospirales; family Lachnospiraceae; genus Anaerostipes; species Anaerostipes butyraticus. Next base: position 77,925 of record NZ_BLYI01000043.1, on the reverse strand, counting down.
AATATCCAGAGAGTTAAGCGACCATGACATCGCGTCCAGGGCAAAGGATATCCAGCCATATGGGGAAGTGCAGCAGCTGTCCCTGTTCCAGCATACAGATGAACCAACGATGGAACATCCATTTATGGCGGAATTACGGGAAAAGAATTTAGCGGATATGACGCCGCTGGAAGCGTTAAATTATCTGTATACACTGCAGGAGAAGCTTAGAAAAGAGGATTGATCATGGCAAAGATACAGTTACTGGACCAGAAAACCATTGATAATATTGCGGCAGGAGAAGTGATCGAACGGCCGGCTTCTGTTGTGAAGGAGCTGGTGGAAAATGCCATTGATGCCAGTGCCAGCGCGGTTACTGTAGAGATCAAGGACGGCGGAATGACTTTGATCCGTGTAACAGACAATGGCTGCGGCATTCCGAAAGATCAGGTGAAAACCGCTTTTCTGCGTCATGCTACCAGCAAGATCCAGTCAGTGGAAGATCTTATGACTGTGTCATCTCTGGGATTTCGCGGGGAGGCACTTTCCAGCATCAGCGCGGTTGCCCAGGTGGAACTGGTAACAAAGACGGCAGAAGGTTTCAGCGGAGTGTCCTATAAGATTTATGGAGGCCAGGAAGAAGATTTCTGTGATATCGGAGCGCCGGACGGAACCACATTTCTCGTAAAAAATCTGTTTTATAACACTCCGGCGAGAAGGAAATTTTTGAAGAGTCCGGCAGCAGAAGCAGGATATGTCGAGCAGATCATGGTACATATGGCATTAAGCCATCCGGAAATTTCCTTTAAGTTTATCAGCAGCAATAAGAATAAGATGTATACGGCGGGAAATGGAAAGGTCAAGGATATCATTTATCATATTTACGGCAGAGAGATCGCGCGGGCCCTGATTCCGGTGGAAGCAGAGACAGAAAACGTTTCACTGAGAGGATTCGTCGGAAAGCCTCATGTTTCCAGAGGAAACCGTAATTATGAAAGTTATTTTATCAATGGAAGATATATTAAGAGCGCATTGATCTACCGGGCCATCGAAGAAGCTTATAAGACATTTACCATGACGCATAAATATCCTTTTGTATGTCTGGAGCTTTCCATCCGTCCGGAACTTCTGGACGTCAATGTGCATCCAACGAAGATGGAAATCCGGTTTGAAAATGGAAATGAGATTTTTGATCTTCTGGTGGAATCCATCCGGAAAGCGCTGCTTCAGCAGGATTTAATACCGGAAGTTCAGGTAAGCAAAGAAAAAAAGAAACCGGAACCGGCGGAAAGAGACGCTGCAGAAAAGAAAGGGTCCGAAGAGTCTGAAAGACCCAAAAAACTGAAAGAGAAAATGCCGGAGCCATTCGAGACGGTCCGCAGACAGAAACAGCAGCCGAAGAAAGCAGTTTATGCCGGCGTCAATTATAATACAAAAAGACGGGAATTTCCTCAGGAGAAACAAACGCCCGCTTATCAGATGACGCTGAATGAGACGTCTGTGCTGGAAGAAAAGGCAAAACCGGACCGCAGAGTCATCGGACAGCTGTTTCAGACCTACTGGCTGATTGAATACGAAGATCAGCTGTTTATTATGGACCAGCATGCTGCTCATGAAAAAGTCAATTATGAGCGGCTGATCAGGAATTTTAAGAACAAAGAAATTTACAGTCAGGGGCTGGAGCCGCCAATGGTTATAACAGTTTCTATGGCAGAGGCAGAAGTTTTAAGCCAGTATAAAGACGTCTTTGTTCAGCTTGGCTTTTTGATCGAATCTTTTGGAGGCAATGAATTCTGCATCCGGGAAGTGCCTGCAAATCTGTACGGCATTGGAGAGAGGGAGCTGTTTATTGAACTGCTGGATTCCATCAGCCGGGAGGCTGGTACGGTCAGTGTTGATGTAATTTCGGCGAAACTGGCTTCCATGGCATGTAAGATGTCTATAAAGGGCAATCAGAAGGTATCTCTGCCGGAAGTAGAGCATCTGCTGGACGAACTGATGAAACTGGAGAATCCATATCAGTGTCCTCATGGAAGGCCAACGATCATTAAAATGAGCCGGTATGAGATAGAAAAGAAATTTAAGAGAATCGTGTAAGACCCGCAGGAAAATGAAATTCTGCGGGTTTGAAAGGATAGAAAAATGAAGCCAATGGTAGTATTAACGGGACCCACAGCGGTGGGAAAAACAGAACTGTCCATCCAGCTGGCTCAAAAGCTGGATGGAGAGATTATTTCTGCGGATTCCATGCAGATTTATCAAAAAATGGATATTGGAACCGCAAAGATCCGGAAAGAAGAGATGGACGGGATTTCTCATCATCTGATCGATGTATTAGATCCCTCAGAGGAATTTAACGTGGCAAGATTCCAGGAAATGGCGAAAGATGCTCTGGCAGGGATCTACAGGAGAGGAAGGATTCCTCTGATCGTAGGTGGAACCGGATTTTACATTCAGGGTCTGCTTTATGATATTGATTTTACGAAGGAAGAACAGGATTTCCGGTACAGAGAAAATCTGCAGAAAAAAGCAAAAGAAGAAGGAGCGCAGGTCATTCATAAAATGCTCCAGGCTGTTGATCCGGCTTCTGCTCAAAAGATTCATCCGAATAATATAAAAAGAGTGATTCGGGCACTGGAATTTTATCATCTGAACGGACGGAAGATTTCAGAGCATAATGAGCAGGAATCCAGAAAGGAATCGCCTTACCGGTTTGCGTATTTTGTCCTGAATCAGAACAGAACAACGTTATACGAAAGAATCAACCACAGAGTGGATCTGATGCTGGAGGCAGGCCTGGTCGAAGAGGTAAGGCGGCTGAAAGAAGCGGGATATGGAAAAAATCTTGTCTCCATGCAGGGAATCGGCTACAAAGAAGTATTGGATTATCTGGATGGAAAGATGACGCTGGAAGAGACAGCAGATCAGATCAAGAAGGATACCAGGCATTTTGCCAAACGGCAGCTGACCTGGTTTGGAAGAGAAAAAGAAGTCATTATGATCGATAAAGACAAGTATGAGACAGAAGAAGAGATACTGGAGCATATGCTCGGTATTTTAAAGGAGAAAGGCATATATCATGGATAGTTTAAAAAAATATTATATGGAGCTGGGCGTAGACGAAGCCGTTTATGATTATGCTCAGAGCATTGAGAAAGAATTAAAACCTCGTTTTGAAAAGATGGATGCGGTGGCAGAAAGGAATCAGCTGAAAGTTTTGAAAGCCATGCAGAAAAATAAAATTGCGGAAGCGCATCTTTCAGGTACAACGGGATATGGATATAACGATATTGGCAGGGAGGCCATTGAGGCGGTTTATGCAGATATTTTCGGAACGGAAGATGCCCTTGTACGTCCTCAGATCACATGTGGAACTCACGCCCTGGGACTTGCCCTGGGAGCAGTCCTGAGGCCGGGAGATGAGATCCTGGCAGTTTCCGGGAAACCGTATGATACACTGGAAGAAGTCATTGGAATCAGAGAATCCAAAGGATCCCTGGCAGAATATGGGATTACTTATTCACAGGTGGATCTTCTGGAAAATGGGGAGTTTGATTATGAGGGAATCAGAAAGGCAGCTGGCAGCCGGACAAAACTGATCCATATCCAGCGGTCCAAAGGATACGCGTCCCGAAAGACACTGTCAGTGGAGCAGATCGGAGAGGCTGCTGCGTTTCTGCATAAGATAAATCCTGAATGGATTGTTATGGTGGATAACTGTTATGGAGAATTTGTGGAGGAGACAGAGCCTTCTGATACCGGTGCCGATATGGTAGTTGGTTCTCTGATCAAAAATCCGGGCGGCGGTCTGGCCCCGATCGGAGGATACATTTGTGGAAGGCGGGATCTGATCGAACAGTGTGCCTGCCGTCTGACAACCCCGGGACTCGGAAAAGAAGTAGGAGCATCTCTTGGGGTAAACCGTCAGTTCCTTCAGGGAATTTTTATGGCTCCGACGGTGGTGAATGCGGCATTGAAAGGAGCCGTGTTTGCGGCAAATCTTTATGAGAAGCTTGGATTTAAAGTAATTCCGGACGCGTCAGAAGAACGTTATGATATCATTCAGGCCGTGGAGCTTCATGATCCTGAAAAGCTGAAAGCATTCTGTGAAGGAATCCAGAAAGCATCTCCGGTAGACAGCTATGTAACACCGGAACCGTGGGCGATGCCAGGCTATGACAGTGATGTGATTATGGCAGCAGGAACCTTTGTGTCAGGCTCATCCATCGAATTGAGCGCAGACGGGCCGATGAAAGAACCTTACGCAGTATATTTCCAGGGCGGTCTTACATACCCTCATGCCAAATATGGAATCATTATGTCTTTGCAGCGCATGGTGGAAAAAGGTCTGCTTGAGATTAAAACGGTGTAAAATTCAGCAGAAATTCTGCTGGGAATAAGAAAAAATTAAGGAAAACAGAGACTTGTTTTCTATACATCAGACGAAACTTATGGTAAGATTGATGCATGAGAAATGTTTTTTGACGGCGGAAGAACCAGTCTGTCTTCCGTGAGGTTCCTGGCTTGGAAAGGAACCGGATATGGAAAAAAAGCATCAAACAATGAAAGAGATACCAGTATCAGAGCGACCTTACGAAAAATGTATGAGATATGGCCCTCAGATGCTGTCGGACGCGGAACTGCTGGCGGTGATTCTCCGAAATGGAGCAAAGGAGAAGACCGCAGTGGAACTGGCGCGGGAAATTCTGGAGATTCATCCTTATTACAAAGGACTCCTCGGGATTTTTCATTTATCCCTGGAGGAGCTTCGAAAACTGTCCGGCATTGGAACGGTCAAGGCGATGCAGATTCTCGCGCTGGGAGAATTGTCAAAGCGGCTGGCGGCAGCCAAGGTGCAGGACAAAGTCAGTTTTCATTCCCCACAGTCAATCGCAGAATACTATATGGAGAAGATGCGGCATTTGAGCAGGGAAGAGATGATTTTAATTTGTTTTAATGGGAAGAATAAAGTCATCAAAGAATTAAAAGTCTCTGTCGGCACTGTGAATCAGACGGTAGCATCCCCGCGGGAGCTGTTTCTGGAAGCCCTGCGCTGTGAGGCGGTATCGGTCATTATGATCCATAATCATCCTTCGGGAGATCCGACGCCAAGCAGGCAGGATATCATTACAACGAAGCGGATGCAGGAAGTAGGAGATTTCCTTGGAATCCCATTATCTGATCATATTGTCATCGGAGACGGTTCATATGTTAGTTTTCGCGAAGAACAGATGATGTAAGGAGTGGAAGATGAAGAAGGGTCATATCGGAATCGAACTGGGAACCAGACATTTGAGAATATGTACAAAAGAAAAAGAACAATTTCTCAGGGTCAAGAATATGATTGCCATTGATGAGAATGGAAAAGTTGCGGCGGCAGGAAATGAGGCTTTTCTGATGTACGAGAAAGAGCCCCATGAGATCCAGATACTTTTTCCTGTTGCAGGGGGAGTGATCGGAGATTATACGAATATGCGGCTGCTTTTGTCTGTAATCTTTCGAAAATATTTCAGGCATTTCAGGAAATATTCTGTGGGAGTTGCCGCTCCGGAAGATATAACCGGAGTGGAACGCAGAGCTTTTTATGATCTGGTATGGGAATCTGCCGGAAGACTGAAGGACGTCAGTCTGTATTCAAAACCGATGCTTGCGGCGGTTGGATGCGGAATGGATATCAGCAGGCCGTGCGGCAATATGCTGATCGACTGCGGTGCAGGGACGACAGAATTATCTGTTCTGTCACTGGGAGGTATTGTAAAGAGCCGGCTGCTGAAATATGGAGGCAACCAGATCGATCAGTGGATCGTTCACCGCATGAAGCGTCAGTATAATATTGACATCGGGAAAAAGAGCGCGGAGCGCCTGAAGATCCAGTATGCGAAAAACAGCGGGGAAAAAGATGTGACCGTCAAAGGCAGGGATCTGATTTCCGGTCTTCCGAGGAAGATGACGGTTCCTTCGTCTGTTGCGGAGGAGAAAGTAAAGAATTATTTTCATGATGTGGCCCGGGAGGCGAAAGCGGTCCTGGAGGCAGTTCCTCCGGAGCTTGCTTCCGACATCATGGTTCATGGCATATATATAACTGGAGGCGGTTCTTTGTTTCCAAAGGCGTCAGGCTGGATGGAGGAAGAACTGGGGATATCGGTCTGTGCAGCGCCGGGACCGGAAGAAAGCGTGATCCGGGGGCTTCGGACATGGATGGAATGAATCTATAAACAGGAAATGAGGATGGTTTTATGAAATTGCAAAGGAAGAAGATCAGTTCAATACATTATTTGGTGATATTTCTTGTAATATGCGGAATTCTGGCGGCAGTCAGCGTGTTTGCGGGAGGCGTGCTGACGCCGGTCAAAAGCGCGGTGACAATGGTTCTATCACCGATGCAGAAAGGCATCAATTCGGTGGGAAACACTATTTTTTCATGGAATGAGGAACACAAGAGCAACAGCGAGCTGAAAGCGGAAAATGAGAAGCTGAATGAACGGCTGGAAGCTCTCAGAATGCAGAATCGTCTTCTGGAGCAGGATCAGGTGGAGCTGGAACGTCTTCAGGATCTTCTGGATCTGAAAGAAAAGTACAAACAGTACAATACTGTAGGCGCCCGTGTGATCAGCAAGGGATCAGGAAACTGGTTTGAGATTTTTGCAATCGATAAAGGAAGCAAGGACGGCATAAAAAAAGATATGAATGTCATTGCTGACAATGGACTGGTTGGAATTGTCTACGATGTAACAGAGAATACAGCGAAAGTAAGGACCATCATCAATGATACCAGTATGGTCAGCGCCATGTTCCAGGAGACAACCGATCAGTGTATTGTGAGAGGCAGTCTGGATACGATGGCCGATGGATATCTGGAAGTCGTATATATCGACAAAGATGCAGATGTAAAAGATGGGGATGAACTGGTAACATCCAATATAAGTTCCAAATTCAATGAAGGAATCACCATCGGAAAGGTTTCTGATATCAAGCTGGATTCCACCAAACTTACAAAAACAGCCAGAGTGACTCCGGTTGTGGATTTTAAACATCTGAAAGAAGTTCTGGTAATTACTGATATTAAAAATACGGAATCTCTGGATACAGAGACGAAAGAGTAGCAGGGGGAAGATATGAGCGTAAAGAGAGTGATATTTTATGTTTTGGCTGTTCTCATATGCTTTCTGCTTCAGACCGCTGTGTTTGAGTTTTTCAGTCTGGCGGATGTGGTCCCGAATGTTTTGCTGATTCTGACGGTGACAATGGGATTTATCCGGGGCAGAAAGACAGGAATCGTAATAGGATTTGTCTGCGGGCTGCTGATCGATATTTATTCCGGTGAGGTGCTGGGACAGTATGCTGTGCTGTACCTTTTGTTCGGATATGCCAATGGATGGTTTCATGCCCGCTTTTATGAAGACGAGATTTTGCTGCCAATCGGACTGCTGGCAGTCAACTCTCTCGTATACAGTTTTGTGATCTTCTTTTTCTTCTTTGCGTTGAGAGGAAGATTTCATTTCCTGACCTATCTGATTCATGTGATGATTCCGGAAGCGGTATATACCGGAATTGTGGCATTGATTCTTTATAAAATACTTTTGGCAATTAGCGTGCGGATCAGTGACGGCGAGAAAAGGAGTATGTTCTAGTGTTACGAAGAATTTATCAACGAGTAGAGAAAATTTTATCAAACAGGATACTTGCGCTTACTGTTTTATTTGCAGGACTGTTTTGTATCCTTGTGACCAGAGTGTTTGTCCTTCAGATCGTACAGGGAGAATCCTACCAGCAGGATTTTACATATCAGGTGGAAAGGACGGTTAAGACATCCGGAACAAGGGGAAATATCTATGACTGCAATGGGAAACTGCTGGCGTATAATAAGCTGGTCTATACGGTAACGTTCCAGAGCGATGATGAGTTCAAGGATCTGGCCAGGCAGAATGACACATCGGAAGATTATGAAAAGAATAAAGTCATTTATAAGGTCATTAAGATCCTTGAAAAAAATGGAGATGATTTTATCAATGAAATCCCGATTGAAATTACAGGAAGCGGAAAATTCCGTTTTACAGAGACAGGTTCAGCTCTGAAGAAATTCAAACGCGATGTATTCGGAATCGGAACGAATACGTCCGGGCTTACCGCAGATGAGAAGAAATTAAGGCAGCAGCAGCTGAATGCCACGGCAGAACAGGTTTTCGAATATCTGCGCAGCGGAACTATGGGATCTCCGGGAGTAGGAAAAATGTTTGACATTGATGATAAGTATTCCGATGAAGAGGCGTTAAAGATTATGTCTGTGCGTTACAGCGCATTCCAGAGCCGTTATTCTCAGTATATGCAGGTAACGATCGCCACGGAAATCAGCAATAAGAGCATTGCGGAGATCGAAGAAAGAAGCAGCGAGCTTCCTGGAATCGACATCAGCACGAAATCTGTAAGAGTTTACAACAGCAGCGAGGCTATGTCTCATGTGATCGGATACACAGGTACGGCCAATACAGATGAACTGGAAACGTATAACAAAGGAAAAGAAGAATCCGATGCCGATTATTATTCCAGTGATGAGACGGTTGGAAAAGCAGGGATCGAAAAAGAACTCGAGACCTATCTTCATGGAAACAGCGGAAGCCAGACTCTGATCGTTGACAATGTAGGAAAAGTAATCAAAACATCCAAGACTGTGAAGGCAGGAACCGGAAATAATGTAACCTTGTCCATCGACAGTGACCTGCAGGAATATGTCTATAATCAGCTGGAGAGGAAGATCGCAGGGATCGTGCTGTCCAAGCTCACACCTTCTGATTCTGCAGGCAAGGACAGTGATAATGTCCGGATTCCGATCAAGAAAGCTTATTACGCTCTGATTGGAAATGGTGTCATCGATCTGGAAAATATGAATGGAGACGATGCCACGGATTATGAAAAGAAAATGTATAAGAAGATACAGAAGCTGGAAGATTCCGCGATTTCACAGATTAAGACCATGATACAAAGCAGCAATAAAGCCTATGGAGATGAAACAGAGGAAAATCAGGCTTATGCGGATTACGTTTACAGTCTTCTGTCAGATCACAAGGTTCTGGTAAGCAGTTCCATTGACACGGATAATTCAACTTACAAAAACTGGAAGAACGGAAAGATCAGCCTGAATGCTTTTCTGAAATACGCTGTCAATCAGGAGTGGATTGACATTTCTGATCTGGATGTGAGCAGCAAATACAATGACACCGATGAAATCATGAAGGCACTGGCAGATTATGTGGAAGATGCGCTGGTTGACGCGGATGATTTCAATATGACAGTATGTGAACAGAAGATCAATACCGGAGAGCTGACGGGACAGGAAGTCTGCCTGCTTCTTTATGAGCAGGGTGTGCTGGATAAGAAGAAAGACAGCGATTACAACAGTCTTAAGTCAGGATCCCTGAGCAGTTACTCCTTTATTTATAATAAACTGAAGAAGCTTGAGATTACACCGGGACAGCTTGGACTGGATCCATGTTCAGGATCTGTAGTGATTACGGATTCCAAGACAGGGAAGGTAAAGGCAATGGTAAGTTATCCGGGATATGACAGCAATCGTTTGTCCAATGGAACAGACAGCAGTTATTACCGCCAGCTGGCTAATTCCACATCAACACCGCTTTATAATCAGGTGCTGAACCATAAAACGGCGCCAGGTTCCACCTTCAAGCCTCTGGTAGCGCTGGCAGGATTAAATGAGGGAGTAATTACGACACAAACCACCATAAACTGCACCGGATTGTATGATAAAATTACTCCGGCGGCAAAATGCTGGATTTATCCGAGCCGTCACGGAAGTAAAAATGTCTCTGGAGCGATAGAAGCATCTTGTAATTATTTCTTTTATGAGGTAGGATATCAATTAGGGAATAAATCCGGAACATACAGCAGTAAAGAAGGTCTGGACCTGCTGGAAAAATATGCGACGCAGCTGGGACTGAACAAAAAATCAGGAATTGAGCTGGATGAGGCGTCTCCTCAGGTATCTGATGAGTCAAGTGTCCGTTCCGCGATCGGACAGGGCAGCAACAGTTATACACCGAGTCAGATTTCTAATTATGTAACGACATTGTCCAACCGTGGAACCGTGTTTAACTTAAGCATTATGGATAAGATCACAGATGAGAATGGAAAAACGGTGAAGAACTACGGGGTAAAAAAAGTACGGCAGCTGAATTATGACAGCAAGTACTGGGATGCCGTGCAGTCAGGAATGCGCAGGGTGGTAACCGGAGCCAACAGCTCTGTAAGCAGTATTTTCAGCGGAGTCAATTATCAGATTGCAGGAAAGACTGGTACGGCGCAGGAAGACAGAACCCGGCCGAACCACGCACTGTTTATTTCTTATGGACCATATGAGAATCCGGAAATATCGGTAACTGCTGTTATTCCGTTCGGATATACATCATCCAATGCAGCGTCCCTGGCAAAGGGAATCTATGATTACTATTTTGCAGATGACGATAAGAAGGCACAGCTTGAAAAGAATAGCAACACTGCCGATGAGGCAGCTTCAGGTGTAGCAGGAGATTAATGGAGAGTGAGGAATCGTATGAAAAGTCCGGTTTTGTTAAAAGGAAATGATTTTGGACTGACGATCGTGTTGGATCCGAATATGGATTTTCCCTCTCTGATCGAGAAGATTGGAGAGAAGTTCCATCAGGCAAAAGAGTTTTTTAACAGCAAAAAGCAGATTGCGGTTAAGATTGAAGGAAGAAGGCTGACGTCAGATCAGGTGGAAGAAATGATTGATGTTATCTTTCAGAACAGCGCATTGACGATTGCTTATGTGATGGAAGATGACCGGCTGGTGGACACAGAGTTCCGCGAGGCGGTGGAAGCAAGGCTCCGGCCGAAGGAAGATTTCCGGAAGGGAAGCCAGACTGATGTTAAGATAGGCGAAGGACAGTTCTATAAAGGAACCCTTCGATCCGGGCAAAGCCTGGAATCTGACGGAAGTGTTGTCGTCATCGGAGATATTAATCCGGGTGCCGCAGTGAAAGCAAAAGGGAATGTCGTCATTTTAGGCTGTGCGAAAGGAAATGTTTTTGCAGGAACTGACGGAGATGAGAGAGCTTTTATCGCGGCGTTTGACATGCAGCCGATGCAGATCAGGATTGGGGGTCTCATCGCAAGATGCTCTGATGGAGAAAAAGAAAAAAAGAAGAGAAAATTCGGAAGGGGAAAGAGCGATACCCAGCCGATGGAAGCGCAGATAGCGTTTGTGGAAGATGGAAATATATATATCGAGCCCATATCGAAAGCGCTCTTAAATGAAATCACCGTATAGGGAATGGAGGATAATGAAATGAGTGAAGTGATTGTTATTACATCTGGAAAAGGCGGAGTTGGCAAGACTACGACCACGGCAAATGTGGGGACGGGTCTCGCAAAAGAAGGAAAGAAGGTTGTTTTGATCGATACGGATATCGGTCTTAGAAATCTGGATGTAGTTATGGGACTTGAGAATCGAATTGTATACAATCTTGTAGATGTGATCGAAGGAAACTGTCGTATGAAGCAGGCGCTGATCAAGGATAAAAAGTATCCGAATCTGTTTTTGCTGCCGTCAGCCCAGACCAGGGACAAGACATCTGTAAATCCGGAACAGATGGAAAAACTGGTGGATGAACTGAGAGATGAGTTTGATTATATCATTCTGGATTGTCCGGCAGGAATTGAGCAGGGATTTAAGAATGCGATTTCCGGAGCGGATCGTGCGATCATCGTAACGACACCGGAGGTGTCTGCCATCCGTGATGCTGACCGGATTATTGGTCTTCTGGAAGCCAATGAGATACATAAGATCGATCTTGTGATCAACAGGATCCGTATGGATATGGTCAACCGGGGCGATATGCTTTCCAAAGAGGATGTGCTGGATATTCTGGCCATTGATCTGATCGGAGTTGTTCCGGATGATGAAAATATCGTTATTTCCACAAATCAGGGAGAACCGCTGGTTGGCACCAATACACCTGCGGGAAAAGCCTATGCAAATATCTGCCGCAGAGTGATGGGAGAAAATGTACCGTTTATGGAGATTACAGGACCTACGTTCTTCCAGAAGCTTGCAAATGTATTTAAGAAGTAAAGGGGAGAAAACGATATGGGAATATTTGACAATTTTTTTAAAAAGAAAAGTTCAGGGGAGGTCGCAAAAGATCGTCTGAAACTGCTGCTTGTTTCAGACCGTTCCAATTGTTCACCAGAGACAATGGAACTGATCAAGAACGATATTATCAAGGTGATTTCAAAATATATGGAAATTGATTCCGAGGGGTTAGACATTCAGATCACACAAAATCATGACGAAACGGAAGGCCCGGCATTGTATGCCAATATTCCGATTCGGGAACTGAAGAAATGACATGGAGTAAGAGATGCTGCGAAACTATCGACTGAAAAATTACAATTTCAAATTAATTATTAATGTTCTGGTTCTGGGTATTATGGGACTGATTTTCATCCACAGTGCAGACGCCTCCTATGTGTCAAAACAGGCCATGGGACTGATCATGGGACTGATCGTTATGGTTATAGTCTCACTGATTGATTTTCAGATTTTTACGAAAAATGCGGTGCCGCTGTATGTGATCAACATGATCCTTCTGATCGGTGTCCGTTTATTTGGAAAAGAAGTCAACAATGCCAAACGCTGGTTCTCTCTCGGACCGCTGGGAACATTTCAGCCTTCTGAGCTTACAAAGATTATTATGATCATTGTTGTCACAGCGTTTCTGATGCGGCATGAGGATGACTTAAATAAGCCTAAAACTCTTGGAAAACTGATTCTTATCTGCGCGCCGCCGCTGTATATGATCCTGCAGCAGCCGAACCTGTCAACGACTCTGGATATCTGCTTTATCGTAGTTGCCATGGTCTTTGTGGCGGGACTGGATTCCAAGCTGATCGTAAGGGTCGTTGCGGTTGGAGTTCCTCTGCTTGCAGTATTTTTATGGTATGTGCAGCAGCCGTATCAGATTCTTCTAAAGAATCATCAGGTAGAGCGAATTATGTCTTTTCTGCATCCGGAAGATTATGCCAATTCCACAGCTTTGCAGACAAATAATTCAGTAATGGCCATCGGATCCGGCGGTCTGTTTGGAAAAGGATTTGGAAGCAATACTATATCCGATGTATCTTCCAGCGATGTTAATCTGGTATCCGAACAGCAGACTGACTTTATTTTCTCTGTGGTAGGAGAGGAATTTGGATTTGTAGGATGTGTAATCGTGATCATAGTGCTGCTGGTTCTGGTAATGCAGTGTATTCAGATTGCCAGAAAAGCAGATAATCGGGAAGGCATGTTAGTTGCGATTGGAATTGCCAGCTATATGGGATTTCAGTCTTTTATCAATATCGGCGTTGCGACAGGCGTTATGCCGAATACGGGGCTTCCGCTTCCGTTTATCAGCTATGGCTTAAGTTCCGTTTTGTCGGCGTCCATATGTATAGGACTGCTGTTAAATATTAATTTGCAAGGAAACAGATATTAGGAGGATCATATGAATGTAGGATTAGTGGCTCATGACGGTAAAAAGAATCTGATGCAGAATTTATGTATTGCGTACCAGGATATCCTGAGAAAGCATAAACTTTATGCGACAGGAACCACGGGACGTGTGATTGAGGAAGTAACCAATCTGAAAATCCATAAGCTTCTGATCGGACATTTTGGGGGCATGCAGCAGATGGGTTCAAAAATTTCAAACAATGAGATCGATCTTTTGATTTTTCTGCAGGATCCGGCGAATCAGAAACGGACTCCTGATTTTTACAATGTGCTGAGTCTCTGTGATAAATATAATATACCATGTGCCACAAACCTGCCGACAGCGGAAGTTTTGATACTTGCATTAGACAGAGGAGACTTAGATTGGAGGAACATGTATAAATAGACTGTCGACGGACGGTCTTTTTTTGCAAAAAAGCATATGAAGAAAAAGATAATTTGTTGCTGCATGTCATTTTTGATGATCTTTCTTCCGGGATGCAGTCTGGCAGACCGGGTGGTGAACCTGGATCCATCATATGACACGCACTTTGAGAAAAATAAATTTGAAATTAAAGACAAGGTGCTGACAAGCCGATGGGAAACCAGAGCTTCTCAGGCAGCGGTTGTTTCAAAAGAGGATACCCAAAAAACAGAATACGATAATGCCAAAGAGGTGCTTCTGGTCAATAACGAGACCAATGAGATGGTTGTCAGCCAGAATATTTTTGACCGGACTTATCCGGCAAGTACGACCAAGATCATGACAGCGCTTCTGGTTTTGGAAAATCTGGATCTGGACACTGAGGTGACGATCAAGCATGATATTACTTTTGATGACAGCGCCGCGGTTGCCATGCATCTGAAAAAGGGAGATAAGATTACGGTTGAATCTCTGCTTAATGGACTGATTGTTATGTCAGCCAATGACGCTGCTGTGGCTCTCGCGGAAGCAGTCGCAGGAAGTGAGGATAAGTTCGTGGATATGATGAATGAGAGGGCAAAAGAACTGGGAGCGACAGGAACACATTTTGCCAATCCCCACGGCCTTCATGAGGAAGATCATTATACGACAGCCTATGACCTGTATCTGATTTTCAAAGAGGTAGTAAAGCATAATGAATATTTCGATATTGCTTCAAAGGCAAGCAGTTATATTGAGTACAAAAACGCTTCCGGAAATTTGCAGGCTTATGATATGTCCTCTACGGATGAATATCTGACAGGAGAATACGCGCTTCCAAATCAGATTTCTCTGGTAGGAGGAAAAACAGGAACGACAACGGAAGCAGGAGCATGTCTCGTTCTTCTGACAGAAAATAAAGATGGCGATGACTATATTTCTATTGTATTAAAGGCAGACAATCATCCGGCTTTGTATAAAACAATGAACCAGGTAATATCAAAGGAAAATAAGTGATGGAACGATATCGGACATACAGCAGTTATTTAAAAGAATTATACGGAGAAAAAGTGTACAAGCTTCCTTTGAATATTCCGGTAACCTGCCCTAACCGGATAGACAGCTACGGGTGCAGCTTCTGCGGGGGAGCAGGAACCGGATTTGAGGCGATGGATGCGCAGGTTCCTGTCCGGGAACAGTTAAGGAAGACAAAAGAGAAGATTTCCGCAAAATATCATGCGGGAAAATTTATTGCATATTTTCAAAATTATACAAATACCTTTCTTCCGCTGGAGCAGTTTCGAAACTATCTTCAGGAGGCGGCCGGCGTAGAAGATATTGTAGGGATTTCTGTATCAACCAGGCCGGACTGCATCAGGAAGGATTATCTGGATGTGCTGGAAGAAACGGCCCGGACCTGTAATCTGAAGATTACTTTGGAGTATGGACTGCAGACAGTCAATTATCATACGCTGAGACAGATCAACCGGGGACATACACTGGCAGAGTATCTGGATGCTGTTTTAATGACAGCTCCTTATGGGTTTGATATCTGCACTCATATTATTTTAAATCTTCCGGGAGATACCCTGGAAGATTCGATTGAGACGGCAAAGATTTTATCGGCTCTTCCGATCCGGAGCGTCAAGCTGCATTCTTTGTATGTTCCGAAGGGCTCCAGGTTGTATCAGGATTTTGAACATGGTAAAATAACCCTGTGTTCCAAAGAAGAATATCTTGACCGACTGACGGCATTCATCTGTTATGTCCGCAGTGATATGGTGATTGAGAGACTGTTCAGCAGGGTTCCGAAAGAAGACGCAGGTTTTTCCAACTGGGGAGTCAGCTGGTGGAAACTGAGGGATTTGTTTGAACAGAAGATGGAAGAAGGCGGATATGTTCAGGGCTGCAAATGTGATTATCTGAATGGATCGGCCCTTGGCAGATGGAGGATGGAGTAGATGGCAAAAAAAAGGAAAAGAAGAATTCGATGGAATATCGGAATGATCGTTTTCCTGGTTATTTTTATTTATGTAATGATCAATATCGTTTCATTTTTTATAAAGAAGAAACTGACGGTATACCGAGTGACAAAAGATGAGATGACAACAACATTTTCTTTCACGGGAATTGCCCTGAGGGATGAGAAGCTGTTAAAGGCGTCCCAGAACGGATATATTACCTATTATGTGGAAGAAGGAAAACGGGTCAGAAAATCCGGAACCCTGTACATATTGGATAAAGACGGAAAAGTACAGGAAACCTTTGCGGATCAGGCAGAAGCTCTGAGGGGAAAGGGAGAGACTCTGGATGACGAGGAAATACAAAAAAAAGTGACAGAGTTTCAATCCATTTACAGCGATGGCAGTTTTTCGGATGTTTATGATCTGAAGTATGATCTGAAAAATACGATACTCAATCTGAATGAAGATTCCATGAAAGAAGTGATCGATGCCGTGAGTAAAAAGCTGGGAGAAGATGCCTTTCATACGGAGACAAGCCCTGCCAGCGGAGCGGCAGCCTTTTATTCGGACAGTTTTGACGGGAAAACGGCAGATGACATTACGGATGCTGATTTCGATCAGGAAAATTACAGAGCAGTCAGATATAATTCTTCTGATCAGGTAAAGAAAGGCAATGTAGTCTGCAGGGTAACCAACAGTGAAAACTGGACGGTCGTGGTCCCTCTGGAAAAGAGTCAGTATGACTTCCTTCAGGATAAAGATTCTGTTACTGTAAAATTTCAGTCAGATCAGGAAAAAACCACGGCGGATCTGAAAGTAAAGAAAAAAGGGAACAGTTATTTCGGCTATCTGTCGCTGGACGATTATGTGGTAAGATATCTGGATGAGAGATATCTGGATATTGATATTACTCTGGATTCACATGAAGGCTTGAAGATACCGAATTCAGCAGTTGTAAAGAAGAAGTTCTATCAGGTGCCGGCGGAATACATTTCCAAAGGAAATGACGGAAAAGAAGAAGGGTTCAGTGTGCGCACGACCGATGATAAAGGCGAGGTAAAGGTAGAACAGAAAAATTTTACAATCTATAAAAAGACAAAAAAATACTGTTATCTGGATCCGGAAGAAGTAGGAGAAGATGTGGTCCTGCAGTCAATGGATTCCGATGATACGTATCTGGTGGAAAAGACAAAGACGCTGGAAGGCGTATACTGCACCAATCAGGGATATGCGGATTTCCGGCTGATTGAGAAAACTGCGCAGAAAGATGACTACTGTATTGTAGAGGAGAATACGGATCACGGTATCAGTCTGTATGATTTCATTGTTCTGGACAGCAGTACAATCAAAGAAAATCAGATCATTTACTGACAGAAAGGAATGTGAGGCATATGTTAATCGATCAGTACAACAAGGTAAAGGAAAATGTAAAAAAAGCATGTCAGAAGGCAGGAAGAGATCCGAGGGATGTAACGATCATTGCGGTGAGCAAAACAAAGCCGCTTGAAATGATCGAAGAGCTCCGGAAGGAAAAAGTCATGGATTTTGGTGAAAATAAGGTTCAGGAGCTGAAAGAAAAGTATGAAAAGATCAGCTGGCCGGTCCGCTGGCATCTGATCGGACACCTTCAGACAAATAAAGTAAAATATATTGTTGACAAAGTGGCTCTGATCCATTCTGTAGATTCTGTACATCTGGCAAAACAGATCGATAAAGAAGCTGCGAAACGGCAGATGAAGGAAGTGCCGGTATTGATTCAGGTAAATTTTGCCCATGAAGATACCAAATTCGGACTGGCTTCGGAGGAGACAGAAGATGTGATCAGGGAAATCGCGTCTATGGAACATGTCAAGGTTAAAGGCCTGATGCAGATCGCTCCTTTTGTAGATGATCCGGAAGAAAACAGAAAGTATTTTCGCGCAATGAAGCAATTATCTGTTGACATAGAGAATAAAAAAATTGATAATGTAGATATGAGTATACTCTCAATGGGAATGACCAATGATTATGAGGTGGCAGTTGAGGAAGGAGCGACCATGATAAGAGTTGGCACCGGAATCTTCGGTGAGAGAAATTATAGTATTTAGCGGAGGAAAACAAATGAAGGGTACTGTTGACAAGTTACTGAATTTAATGAAGCTTACGGAAGATGAAGAGTATGATGAAGAATACGAAGAGTATGAAGATGATGAGGAAGAATATGAGGAGGAGAAGCCGGAACGTTTTTCTTTCTTCCGGAAGAAAGAGCAGCCGGTAGAAGAAGAGACTGCAGCTGTCAAACAGCCTTTTGAATCAAGCAGGGAAGCTAAAAAACGCAGATTTACCGCAACAGGAGGCAGTAAGGTGATATCAATGAATGGAAGAGGAGTTGAAGTTTGTGTCATCAAGCCGAAGGATTTTGTGGAAGCTCAGACGGCCGCGGATCTGTTAAAAGAAGGCAGGACTGTCGTCATTAACTTTGAGGGTGCGGAGCTTACGATTGCCCAGAGAAGCATTGATTTCATCGGAGGGGCGACGTATGCCCTGAATGGATCTCTTCAGGCAGTATCCAGTAATATTTTCATTGCTGCTCCGGACAGCATTGAAGTGACAGGTGATTTGAAGAATGAGATCATGAATGAGAATACAATTTCTCCTCAGTTAAAATAGAGCGAAGACCATGAAAGAAGAAGAGTTATTAAGAAAGAGGCTTGCAGAGCTGGCAGATAAGGCATATACGCAGAGTGTTTATACTTACACTCATTTTCTTAATGAGTATGAACAGAGTATTTATAAAGAGATGCAGAAGGAATTGTCATTCACAGATTCCCATCTGGAGGGAGGACATGAGTATTTTACAAGGGCTGTAGCAGTTTTCGGCTCAGAAGATATGTTTGGTTATCAAGGTGAGATTCCATTGGCCTGTGCCAGAATCTCACCTGTTTTTGATAGATACGCAGAGAATCTGTCTCACAGGGATTATCTTGGGGCCATGATGCATCTTGGCATCGAACGGCACCAGCTGGGAGATATTCTGATCGATGGGAAAGAAGCATATGTCTTTTGCTTTTCGCATATCGGACATTTGCTGGAAGAAGAGCTGACCAGGGTCAGGCATACCCAGGTAAGGACAGAAATAACCCGCTGGGAAGAGAGCGGATATCAGCAGAAATTTTTAAAAAAAGAAGGTTTTGCAGCGTCAACGCGTCTGGACGCCATTGTTTCTCTGGCATTTGGACTGTCAAGGAAAGCAAGCGGCCAGCTGTTAAAAAAACAGAAGGTATTTGTCAACGGGAAACTTTTTTTAAGCGGTGACGGCAGGCTGGAAACCGGTGACGTGATATCAGTGCGGGGATATGGAAAATTCCTGTTGGAGGGGTTAGGGAAGCAGTCCAGAAAAGGACGGCAGTTAATAGTATTAAAAATATTTCAGTAGGAGGTTAAGATGATTACACCAGTAGAAGTGCTAGGAAAGGAACTGAAAAGAGGATTTGGATATAAAGCGGTTGAGGTCGATGAATTTCTGGAGGATCTTGCGAAAGATTATGAAAAGATCTATAAAGAAAACAATGAATTAAAAGAAAAGGCAACAGCTCAGGCGGAAAATCTGAACCATTATCGTGCTATAGAAGAGTCTTTGAAGAAAGCACTGGTTCTTGCGGAGCAGACATCCAAAGAAACCATTGAAAATGCCGGGAAAGCGGCCAAAAACATTGAAAAGGAAGCCAGGATCAAGGCAGAAGACATGATTCAGAAGGCCAGACAGGAGGCAGATCAGATCCGCAGCAGTGCCAAAGAAGATTTTGAAGAAGAAAAAAACCGGCATATGGCGGAAATGGAAAATTATAAAAAACTGATCCATAAGCTGGAGAGTGATTACTGCAGCTACAAAGCAAAGATGAAACAGATCATTGGAGCACAGATGGAGATTCTCGACAACCCGGTTTATGAGCTGGAATTTGAGGTAGAAGCAAAAGAAGAAGCTGCAGCAGCCAAAGCAGATGATATGGAAGTAAATGAGACCGAAGGAGAGCAGGAAGAAGAAAATGGAGAATGTGAAGGAGAATCATAAGATTGATATAAAGACAGATGGAAAAAAGATTTATGAGATCCATCTGGAAGATTCATTTGAAAACCTGATGGATTCCATGGAGTTTCTGGATCTTCCCGGAAGAAAAGTGTGTATTGTGACTGAAAGCAATGTGGCACCGATCTATCTGCAGGAAATCTATAAGCGGATTTCCCCAAAAGCCGCAAAAGTGGTTACATTCAGCTTTACGGCAGGGGAAGCAAACAAACAGCTTGCCACGATCGAGAAAATATACGAACAGCTGATCCGGAATCACTTCGACCGGAAAGATCTCCTGGTGGCTTTAGGCGGAGGGGTTGTCGGTGATATGACCGGATTCGCCGCGGCGACTTATTTGAGAGGGATTGATTTTATTCAGATTCCAACGACTCTGCTGGCTCAGGTGGACAGCAGCATCGGAGGAAAAACCGGTGTGGATTTCCTTCAGTATAAGAATATGGTGGGGGCATTTCATCAGCCAAAACTGGTTTATATCAATACGGCGGCGCTTAAATCCCTGCCGGAGAGGGAATATTTTTCCGGCATGGGCGAGGTCATTAAACATGGACTGATCAAAGACAGCGGCTATTATCAGTGGATCAAAGACCACAAAAAGGAGATCAAAGACAGAGATGAACAGATCCTGCGGGAAATGATCTATCGAAGCTGTCTGATCAAAGGCGGTGTTGTGGAAAGAGATCCGAAAGAACAGGGAGAGAGAGCGCTTTTGAATTTTGGACATACTCTCGGACATGCGATTGAGAAGCTGAAAGAGTTTCAGTGGCTCCATGGAGAATGTGTCGGAGTCGGATGCCAGCTCGCGGCCATGATCTCTGCCGGCAGAGGAGAAATATCACAGGATGATGTAAAAGACATCAAAGATACATTTAAGGAATTTGATCTGTGGAAGCCGGTCGGCGAGATCGATCCGGAGGAAGTGGTGCAGACAACAAAATCCGATAAGAAAATGGAAGGAAATCATGTGAAATTTATTCTGCTTCATCAGATCGGAGAAGCTTTTATCGACCGGAGTGTAACGGAGGAAGAGATGCGGCATGCCTTGGAACAATGGAACTAGAAAGAAAAAAAGATATCTGACAGTGCTGATCTGGATTGTGATTTTAACGATTTTTGACCAGTTGTCCAAGATTGCGGCAGATCAGTTTCTGAAATTTCAGGAGCCGTTCGTGCTGATCAGAAATGTATTTCAGCTGGAATATCTGGAAAACAGGGGGGCGGCTTTTGGAATCCTTCAGAACCGGCAGGAAATCTTCTGCCTGATTACGATTCTTGCTTTGCTGGGGCTGACATTTCTCTTTGTCAGGATGCCGGCTTCTCCACGGTATCGTCCGATGAGCATATGTTATGTTTTATTTATGGCAGGAGCCCTGGGGAATTTTATTGACAGAACCCTGCAGGGATATGTGATTGATTTCTTTTATTTTAAGTGGATCAATTTTCCGATTTTTAATGTAGCGGATATTTATGTGACCACGGCAGTCATCCTGCTGCTGGTCCTGGTCCTGTTTTATTATAAAGAGGAGGAACTGGATTTCATTGGAAGAAAGAAATGAGATGGAACGAGAGATAGAGTTTTTAGTGCCGGAAGAAGAAGCAGGGAAACGTCTGGATCTTGTCCTGGCCGGAAAATGCCCGGATTATACGAGAAGTTATCTCCAGAAGCTGTGCAAAGAGCAGAGAGTCAGGGCGAATGAAAAGATTGTAAAAAGCAATTACAAATGCAGGGCAGGAGATCATATTGTTCTGATGGTGCCTGCTCCAAAAGAGCTGGAAGTAAAACCGGAAGAGATGGATCTGGATGTTGTCTATGAAGATCAGGATGTGATCTTAGTCAATAAACCGAAAGGGATGGTCGTTCATCCGGCGGCGGGACACGATACCGGAACACTGGTCAACGGCCTGCTTGCCCGGTGCAGAGGAGAATTGTCCGGTATTAACGGTGTGCTGAGACCAGGGATCGTTCACCGGATCGATAAAGATACGACCGGAATCCTGGTTGTCTGCAAGAATGATGCGGCGCATCAGAAAATCGCAGAGCAGCTTCAGGAGCACTCGATTACCAGAGTGTATCATGCGATTGTCTATGGCATTTTGAAAAAGGATGAGGGAACCATAGATGCTCCGATCGGACGCAGTCCAAAAGACAGGAAGAAGATGGCGGTCGTGCCGGGAGGACGCCGTGCGGTCACTCATTATAAAGTTATAAAACGTCTGAAAAAAGGATTTACTTATATTGAATGCAGACTGGAAACGGGACGGACCCACCAGATCCGGGTACATATGGCATCCATCGGACATCCATTGCTGGGGGATGATGTATACGGTCCTAAGAAACAGAAATATTCTCTGGAAGGACAGTGCCTTCATGCAAAGGTTTTGGGATTTGTCCATCCGGGAACTTCAGAATATATGGAATTTGAAACATCTTTGCCGCAGTATTTTAAGGAATTGCTGGTAAAACTGGATCATTGACAGGAGGAGAGAACGATATGGAATTAGGATTTATTGGATGTGGAAATATGGCACAGGCTATGATAGCAGGGATTTTGGATCACAATGTTATGCCAAAGGAGGCGCTGGCCGCTTCCGGACCGACGCCGTCAAAGATGGAAAAGGCAAAAGAAAAGTTTGGAATTATGACGACGACAAACAACCGGGAAGCTGCAAAGGCTGAGATTGTGGTTCTTTCTGTAAAACCGCAGATGTATCATGAAGTCATCCATGAGATTCGGGATGATATCAGCAAATCACAGCTGATCGTTACGATCGCTGCAGGGGTTACCATGGCACAGGTGGAACGGCAGTTTGGAAAAGAAGTCAAGATCATCCGGGTTATGCCGAATACTCCGGCGCTTGTAGGAGAAGGCATGTCCGGAATGTGCTGTAACGAATATGTGGAAGAAGAAGAACTGGAAAGGGTTCGGAGAATCTTTGAAAGTTTTGGAAAAGTGGAGATCGTGACAGAAGATCTGATTGATGCGGTCGTTGGTGTCAGCGGAAGTTCTCCGGCATATGTCTATATGTTTATTGAGGCCCTGGCAGATGCGGCGGTCATGCAGGGAATCCCGAGAAACAAAGCGTATACCTTTGCGGCTCAGTCTGTTCTGGGAAGCGCGAAAATGGTGCTTGAGACAGGTGAACATCCGGGGGCTTTAAAAGATGCGGTATGCTCTCCGGCCGGAACGACCATCGAAGCAGTCAGAGTCCTGGAGGAAAAAGGCATGCGCAGTGCTGTGATCGAAGCAGTTGCCGCTGCAAGTGAAAAAAGCAGGGATATGGGAAAATAATCCTTTACAAACAGGGGAATCCTGTGATAGAATACAACAGTTAGCTGACCGATACTCAGATTTGGGCACTCCAACCCTTTCCTGGTATCTGGCGTCAAGAAAGATTTAAGGAGGAAGAAAGATGATTTCATCAGAAAAGAAACAGGAAATTGTAGCAGAATTTGGAAAAGATGCGAAGGATACAGGTTCACCGGAAGTTCAGGTTGCGATCCTGACAGCAAGAATCCAGGAACTCCAGGAGCATTTTAACAAACATCCAAAAGACCATCATTCAAGAAGAGGACTTCTTAAGATGGTTGGTAAGAGACGTAATCTGCTTGCTTACTTAAAGAGCAAAGATGTTGAGAGATATCGTGTACTGATTGAAAAATTAGGTTTAAGAAAATAATAAATCAGAATCAGACACCTTTTGTCGTGAAAATACGGCAAAAGGTGTTTTATATTTTCCGTTTTATAGAAAACTGCGTTTTGCAGTTTGTCAGATTGGAAAAGTCTGAATGCTTGTTTTATGACAAAGGAGATGGTAATGTGGACAGCAGGAATATACTTTTTCATTTTTCCGGCGCGTACAGGCAGCAGGATTTTTACAAAGGAGAGGACATAGAGGAGATTGACTGTGAGCATCTGCAGGGGACCAGCTGCTGTCTGGATAGGAAAACCAGAGAATGGCTGGAAGAGAGGATCGAAGCCGAAGGAACCGGAGGAATCCATTTTCTGGATTCCGGAAATTATCACTATATGACGAGGCTTTGGATCGAACAGATCACACAGCCATTTGATCTTTTGGTTTTGGATCATCACACAGATATGGATGTTCCGATGCTGAAGGAACTTCTGACCTGCGGAAGCTGGCTCAGGGATGCCGTAGAAGGACAGGAAAACCTGAAGGAAGTTTATCTGATCGGGCCGGAGCAGAAAGATGTGGACAGGATCGAAGACTGTCATGAAGAAAGAATGCATATTATAACCCAGGAACAGATGCATCAGGAAAGCAGAAGAAAAAAGGCAGAGGGCGGACGTCCCATCTATATTTCCATTGACAAGGACGTTATGGGAGAACAATGGGCCAGGACAGCCTGGACACAGGGAGATATGACCCTTGAGGAAATGTGCGGTATTCTGGATGATTTCATAAAAAAAAGAGAGGTTTTAGGAGTTGATATCTGCGGAGAAGCTCCCAGGAGCGGAAATGTTGCAAAAGAGTCACTTTGGCGTAATATCAATGAAAAAACCAACGATCTTCTTTTTGAATTTCTGGAAGACTATAAAAAGGCTGGTTTTTTTGAAAAGAGTATGATACAATAACATGGTTATTGAGGCGTTTCCCGAGACTACTGAAAAGCCGGCTTGCCGGAAGAAGGAAGAACAGCCGGTTTTTCAGTTGTTTCGGCGCCTTATAATCAAAACAGGATAAAAGGAGACGAAATTATGACAAAACAGTTTAGTATGGAACTTGCGGGCCGTACGCTGATGGTAGAGATCGGACGCGTAGCAGCCCAGGCAAATGGAGCCGCGTTTATGCACTATGGAGATACCGTTGTGCTGTCAACAGCGACTGCATCTGAAAAACCAAGAGAAGGAATCGACTTTTTCCCTCTGAGTGTAGAATATGAAGAAAAGTTATATGCGGTAGGAAAGATTCCGGGAGGTTATTTAAAGAGAGAGGGGAAACCTTCTGAGAACGCGATTCTGACAGACAGGGTAATTGACCGTCCAATGAGACCGCTGTTCCCGAAAGATTACCGCAATGATGTAACTTTAGACAATCTGGTTATGTCAGTAGATCCGGACTGCAGCCCGGAATTGACTGCAATGCTGGGATCCGCGATCGCAACCGCAATTTCTGATATCCCATTTGACGGGCCTACCGCATCTACGATGGTTGGTCTGGTCGATGGTGAATTTGTGATCAACCCGACTGCGGAACAGAAAAAAGTATCCGATCTGGCGCTTACGGTTGCTTCCACAAGAGAAAAAGTCATCATGATCGAAGCCGGCGCCAATGAAGTGCCGGAAGACGTTATGCTGGAAGCTATTTTCAAGGCTCATGAAGTCAATCAGGAAATCATCCGATTTATTGATGGAATCGTAGCGGAATGTGGAAAAGAAAAGCACGAATATGAACATCACACGGTAGATCCGGAGATGTATGAAGATATGGTTTCCTTTATTACGCCGGAAGCTATGGAAGAGGCAGTCTTTACGGATGACAAGCAGACAAGAGAAGCGAATATCCGTGAGATTGAGGAAAAACTGGAAGAGCGTTATGCAGAAAACGAAGAATGGCTGGATCAGGTGTCAGAAGCTGTTTATAATTTCCAGAAAAAGACAGTCCGCAAGATGATCTTAAAAGACAAGAAACGTCCGGACGGCCGTGATGTGAAACAGATTCGTCCGCTTCACGCAGAAATTGACTGTCTGCCGCGTGTTCATGGTTCTGCCATGTTCCAGAGAGGACAGACTCAGGTTATGACCGTTACGACGCTGGGATCCCTGTCAGAAGCACAGAGACTGGATGGAATCGATGTAAATGAAACAGAAAAGAGATATATGCATCACTACAATTTCCCATCTTACTCTGTTGGAGAGACAAGACCGAGCAGAGGACCGGGACGCCGGGAGATCGGACACGGAGCTCTGGCAGAGCGTGCGCTTGTTCCGGTACTGCCTGCGGTAGAAGAATTCCCTTATGCGATCCGTACAGTATCCGAAATCATGGAATCCAATGGTTCCACATCTCAGGGAAGTATCTGTGCATCTTCTCTGTCATTGATGGCTTCTGGTGTGCCGATCAAGGCGCCGGTTGCCGGAATTTCTGTCGGACTGGTAACAGGCGAGACGGACGATGATTATATTATCCTGACAGATATCCAGGGATTAGAGGACTTCTTTGGCGACATGGACTTTAAGGTTGCAGGTACTGACAAAGGAATTACAGCGATCCAGATGGATATTAAGATTCACGGACTGACAGAGCAGATCATCCGGGAAGCGATCGCAAGAACGAAAGAAGCAAGAACTTATATCCTTCATGAGGTAATGAACCCTGTGATCGGTCAGGCAAGAGATCATGTTGGAAAATATGCTCCTAAGATTTCCCAGTATACGATCGATCCGGAGAAGATTTCAGAAGTTATTGGAAAACAGGGTAAGACGATCAATGGAATCATCGATGAGACCGGAGTTAAGATTGATATTGATGAGAGCGGAAGAGTGGATATCTTAAGCGAAGATCAGGCGATGATCGATAAAGCCATCAGCATTATCAAATCCATTGTGGAACCTTTGAATGTGGGTGACATTTACGAAGGAGAAGTTGTGCGCATTATGCCGTTTGGCGCTTTCGTTCAGCTTTCTCCAAATAAGGATGGAATGATCCATATTTCCAAACTGGCAAAAGAAAGAGTCAATAAGGTAGAGGATGTTGTCAATATTGGCGATAAAGTTGCTGTTAAGGTATTGGAAATCGATAAGATGGGAAGAATTAACCTGAAGCTGGAAGAGAAAATAGAAGATTAGACATAGAAAATAAAAACCGGACATATCCTCTGTGTCCGGTTTTTGCATAGGAGATAAAAATGAAGCATATGATACTGGCATCTGCCTCTCCAAGGCGGAAAGAAATTTTTGAACTGGCAGGACTGTCATTTGATGTGGTGCCAAGCCATGTTCAGGAAGTGATTACAAAAGAGCGTCCTGAGGAAGCGGTCATGGAATTATCCGGCCAGAAAGCGTGGGATATCTGGAAGAAAACGCAGGGAGACGAGATTGTCGTAGGAGCGGACACTGTGGTTGTGTCAGAAGGAAAAATTCTTGGAAAGCCGAAGAATGAAGATGATGCGGCAGAAATGCTTTCCATGTTAAGCGGCAGCGTCCATCAGGTATATACAGGGGTGACTGTGATCTGCGAAGGAAAAGAGACCTCTTTTTATGAAGAAACCAAGGTGCGCTTTTATGAAATGGAGGATCAGGAAATCCGGGATTATATCCGCACCGGTGAGCCGATGGATAAGGCAGGAGCCTATGGAATCCAGGGGAAGGCAGCGGTGTTTATCCGGTCCATTGAAGGAGACTATTATAATGTGGTGGGATTTCCGATTGCAAGATTTATGCATGAGATGAAAAAAATCTTATCGCAGACAAAGAAAGGGATTTGATATGGAAAAGATAGCGATTGTAACGGACAGCAACAGTGGAATCACCCAGCAGGAAGGAAAAGAGCTGGGGATTTTTGTGCTCCCTATGCCGTTTTACATTGATGAGACACTGTACTTTGAAGAGATTACACTGACTCAGGAAGAATTCTATGAGAAACTTAAAAATGATCAGGATATTAAAACATCACAGCCTGCGCCGGGAGATGTGACGGATCTCTGGGATAAACTTCTGAAAGATTACGATCAGATTGTTCATATTCCTATGTCCAGCGGTCTGAGCAGCTCCTGTGCCACAGCGGCAATGCTTGCAGAAGATTATGAAGGAAAGGTGCAGGTCGTGGATAACCAGAGAATTTCTGTTACCCAGCGGCAGTCTGTTCTTGATGCTCTGCGGCTTGGAAAAGAGGGCAGAAGCGCCGGGGAGATTAAAGAAATCCTGGAAAAAGAGAAATTTGACAGTGGGATCTATATTATGGTGGATACTTTAAAATATCTGAAAAAGGGCGGACGGGTAACGCCTGCTGCTGCGGCCATAGGAACAGTGCTGAATATTAAGCCGGTACTTCAGATCCATGGAGAAAAACTGGACGCATATGCAAAAACACGAGGAGTTAAGACTGCCAGGAAGAAAATGATCGCTGCGATCCAAAAAGAGATGGAAGAGAGGTTCCCGGATGGTGATTATAAGAAACATGCGTATCTGCAGGCTGCTTATACAGGAAACCGGGAAGATGCCGATGAATGGGCAAGGGAATTGAAAGAAGCGTTCCCGGGAATGGAATTTCATATGGATCCGCTTTCTCTGAGTGTTGCCTGCCATATCGGATATGGCGCGTTGGCTGCCGCATGGACCCGGAAACATTTTGAGTGTTAAATTTTAGTAAAATCCTTATACTTTCTATGGTATAAGGATTTTTTTATGCTAGAATAAATGCGATTACGCAGTTGAGGAGAATGCATATGGAAATGAAACAGGTATTAGTAACGGCAGTAGACATTGGAGCCTGCCTGCTCGTATCCGGAGGAGGGGTCTCCAGGGTGGAAGATACGATCAACAGAATCTGCAGGGCATATGGAGCAAAAGAAACCGATGTATTTTCGATTACTTCAAGCATCGTTGCTTCTGTCCGGGATGACAGCGGAGAAGTATACACAAGAACGAAACGAATCAAAGAATATCACACAGATTTTACAAAACTGGATCAGTTAAATCGGCTGTCCAGATATATCTGTGAGAATCAGCCGGATCTTCAGGAGGTCAGAAAACGCCTGAAGAAGATCGAACAGGGAGACGGGCAGAGTCTTGAGAAGCGGACCCTGGTATCAGCCGTGATCGCTGCGTCTTTTACGGTGTTTTTCGGCGGCGGATGGCAGGAATCTCTGGCGGCTTTTGTGATCGGCGGTCTGGTCATGCTGTTTCGGGAGTATATGAAGAAATTTCTGATCAATCGTATGTTTCTGGATTTTTTATCTGCCTTTCTTGTGGCATCGGCAGCCTACGGAATTTCAAAGACAGGATCAGCGCCGGGATACGGGGAGGTAATCATCGGAAATATCATGCTTTTAGTGCCGGGAGTTGCTTTTGTCAATGGTCTGAGAGATATGATCAGCGGAGATACGATGTCGGGAATCCTGACAGTATGTGAATCAGTGATTCTGGCAGTGTTTCTGGCAGGCGGTTCTTTTGCCGCAATTGTATTGTGGGGAGGTGTTATATAAAATGGAAGGAATCATACAGATTGCAGCAAGTTTTGCGGGAAGCACAGGGTTTGCGGCATTATATCATCTTCACGGAAAAAAGCTGTGGATTTCCGGACTGGGAGGAATGGTATGCTGGGCTTCCTATCTTGGATTTCAAAATGTGATAGAAAACGCGTTCCTGACCAATCTGTTTGCCACGATAGCCGCAACGGCGTATGCGGAACTGATGGCAAGAACACAGAAAACGCCGGTAACGGTTTATCTTATCAGCGCCATTATCCCCATGGTTCCGGGAGGTACGCTGTATTATACGATGAACTATGCCATTGCGAAGGAATGGAGTTTATTTTCAGAGTACGGACAAAGAACCGTTATGATTGCCGCGGCAATGGCAGGAGGGATTATGATCGCGTCTTCATTTTTCAAAATGTACAGCCAGATCCGCTGTTATTACACAAAGAAGAAATAAAAGAATTATTTTTGATCGTTTGATCCAAAAAGCTTCTCTCTGCTGCATAGGAGAGGAGTTTTTTGAATATATCAGATAAAAAGGAAAAAATTATGGCTGAAGATGAGAAGCTGGAAAATGAATTAAATCTGGCGCTGGAGATGACTCCTCAGGAGAGGGAAAAATCCCTGGATCTTGATGCAGGTTATGATAAGGAGGAAGACCGCTGGGAGATTTTGTTTCAATATGCGGGGGAGCTTCGGCCGGAAGAATTTCCGGAAGGAATCCAGGTAGAATTTTTAAGTCAGGGATATGGAATTGCTTATCTGCCGGAAAAGGACCTTTTAGCATTTGCTGACCTGCCACAGATCATTTACGTGGAAAAACCGAAAAATCTTCTTCTGGAACGGGAAGAAGGGATCGCGGCATCCTGTATGATATCAGTGAAAGCACCTCCGGATGATTTGTCTGGAGAAGGTGTTTATGTGGCTGTTCTGGATACCGGGATTGATATTTTTCATCCGGATTTTATCGATGAAGAGGGAAATACGCGGATCGCCGTGCTGTGGGATCAGACGATTCCCGGCAGTCCTCCGGCTCCTTTTCAACAGGGAAGCATATACACAAAAGAAGAAATCAACCAGGCTCTCCACGAGCCGGGCGGCAGATCGCTTGTTCCATCTACAGACGGGACAGGACATGGCACTCATGTGGCGTCTATTGCTGCCGGGAGAAGAGGGGTTGCGCCCAGGGCGGAACTCATCGTTGTCAAACTGGGAAATGCTGATGGAAGGGGTTTTCCAAGGACAACACAGCTGATGTCAGCTCTGGAATACGCAATAAAATTTGCCCAGGATCACGGGCGCCCGGTGGCAGTTAATATAAGCTATGGAAACAATTACGGGGACCACAGAGGAAATTCCCTGCTGGAGACATTTGTGACCAGTATTTCAGGAAGCTGGAAAAGTACGATCTGTATCGGAACAGGCAATGAAGGGGATACAGGACGGCATAAACATGGGCGGATAAGGCAGGATGCGGAACGAATTTTGTTTGATATTGCTCCATTTGAACCGAATATAAATCTGCAGCTTTGGAAACATTTTACAGATGATTTTCAAATGGAACTGACTGCTCCTTCCGGAGACAGACATCTGATCCGGCGGCAGCAGGGAAAGGCCGTATACCGCTATGGAGATACCGGGGTCTACGTGTATTACGGAGAACCGACCCCATACAATGAGCTTCAGGAAATTTATTTTGCTTTCCTTCCGGAAAAGGGGGACAGCATTGAAAGCGGACAGTGGGAACTGAGACTGATTCCAGAACGGATAATAAATGGAAGATATGACCTGTGGCTTCCGGTTTCATCCGGAAGCAACGCCCAGACCAGATTTCTGGAGCCATCGCTTACGTTAACACTTACAATTCCGTCCACAGCCCGTAAGATTATAGCAGCAGGTGCATACAATGTACGGCTGAATGCCTATGCGGGATTTTCCGGGCGGGGAGATGAAGAAGTATGTATGGAAAAACCAGATCTTGCAGCGCCGGGGACCGGGATTCTTGGGGCGGCGCCGGGAGGGGGAGAATCGGTCATGTCCGGAACCTCCATGGCAGCGCCCTTTGTTTCCGGTGCCTGTGCACTTATGATGGAATGGGGAATTGTAAAAGGAAATGATCCATATCTGTATGGAGAAAAAGTAAGAGCCTGTCTTCAGCGTGGTGCAAGAAAAATGAATGGATTTACAGAATATCCAAATTCTCAGGTAGGATATGGACGGCTTTGTGTGAGGGAAAGCCTGCCGGAGAAAGGGAGAGAATTGTGAAATTTGTATAGATTTAAATGAAATTCTCGACATTGTATAGAAAAAGTGATACAATAGTACAGTTATTTAAAGCACTAAAGTGAAAAAGAAGGAAAAAACACTATGAAGATTATTGTATGCATGAAACAGGTGCCGGCAGGAACAAATGTTGAGATCGATCCTGAAACCGGTGCAATGAAGCGTATGTCCGGAGAGACAAGGACGAATCCATATGATTTGTTTGCCCTGGAAACGGCGCTTCTGCTTAAGGAAAAGATGGGAGGAACAGTAACCGTGCTGACCATGGGTCCGGCACAGGCCGAAGAAATGATGAGAGATGCCTATACGATGGGTGCGGATGAAGCAGTCATCCTGTCAGACAGAAAGTTTGCCGGGGCAGATGTCCTGGCAACTTCGTATGCTCTGAAACAGGGGATTGAAGTCATCGGAGGAGCAGATCTCATTTTATGCGGCAGACAGACGACAGATGGAGATACGGCGCAGGTAGGACCTGCAATCGCAGAGCATATGGGGATCCCGCATGCCGCCTGGGTATCAGAAATTGTAAATGTCAGGGAAGACGCCATCTGTGTGAAGCAGGATCTTGCCAGCGTAACCCAGGTTTCAGAACTTCCATTTCCATGTCTGATCACAGTAGATAAGGATATCTGTGTTCCAAGACTTCCGTCCTACCGGCTGATGAGGGAGACGGAAGAACGGCCGGTCAGAATTTTAAGTTTCAAGGATATGCCGGATCAGGATCTGAGCCGGTATGGGCTGATCGGATCACCGACAGCCGTTGAGCGGATGTTTGCACCACCGGAGACACAAAAACAGGTGTATCTGGAAGGGAACGCAGACGAGAAAACAGAGCAGCTGTTTTCAGTTCTGACAGAAGAGAAAATTATCTAGAGGAGAATCAAATATGGATTTTTTAAAATTTAATGCGCAAAAATGCAGTTTATGTGGAATCTGCGTTGAAAAATGTCCGTTTGGCGCTTTGACAATGGAAGATGATGGGATCAAAGTGTCAGAAAACTGCCGCATGTGCGGGATTTGTGTACGGCAGTGTCCGGAAGAAGCAATCAAATTCGAACAAAGAGCGAAGGAATTTGATAAAAGCCAGTGGAAAGATTTCCTGATTTATGTGGAACAGGAACAGGGAGATATCCATCCGGTAACTTATGAACTGATCGGAGAGGCCAGAAAAATGGCGGAAAAAGCCGGATACAAGGTAAACTGTGTGATCGTTGGAGGAGAAGGAACCCGTAAAAATGCTCAAAAGCTTCTTCCTTACGGAACAGACAAGGTCTATGTCTATGAACATCCGGGATTTGAGGGATTAAAGGCAGACTGCTATACAGATGCTGTGGCAGACTGTATTGCGGCGACAAAACCAAGTTCCGTGCTGATCGGAGCAACGGCTTTTGGACGTTCCATGGCTCCGAGACTGGCAACCAGATTTCATACTGGCCTGACAGCAGACTGCACGACGCTTGATATTAAGCCAAATACGGATATGGTGCAGATTCGGCCTGCGTTTGGCGGCAATATCATGGCTCAGATCGGAATCACCAAATCAAGACCTCAGTTTGCAACGGTCAGGTACCGGGTTATGGACCGTGCCAAAAAGGTAGAACATCCTGCCGGAAAAATTATAGAATGTCCGGTGAGCGATGCCATGGCATATTCCAAGATTAAGATTCTGTCTTCTGAAGTTATCCAGAAGCAGAAGAGTCTGGAAGAGGAGGAGATTATTGTAGTTGCCGGAAGAGGTGCCCGCAATGAAAATGGAGTCAGACTCTGTCAGGAACTGGCAGATGTCCTGGGGGGACAGCTTGCGTTTACCCGGCCGATGGTAGAAGATGGATTTGGAGATACAGCACATCAGATCGGATTGTCCGGACGGACGGTACGGCCAAAACTGATCATTACCTGTGGTGTATCCGGCGCAATCCAGTTTACTTCCTGTATGAATGGATCTGAGTATATTGTGGCGGTCAATACGGACCCTGACGCTCAGATCTTTAAGACAGCCAATTACTGCCTGGTGGATGATCTGTTTCAGATCGTTCCAAAACTGACAGAAATGTTGAAAAAGCGAAAGGAGGATGACGAAGATGGCGTATCCTTATAAGAAAATGCAGGAAGAAGATTTTGACTATATACGTTCGGTTACCGCAGAAGACCGTGTCTGGACTGGTGACGAGATTGCCAGAGAATATTATCATGATGAAATGCCGGAATATGGAGAATATCCGCCGGAACTTTATGTAGAAGTGGAGAATACAGAGGAAATTTCCAAGATTATGGCATATGCTTATCAGGAAAATATCCCGGTAGTATGCAGAGGGGCAGGAACCGGTCTTGCCGGAGGAGCAACCTGCAAATACGGCGGTATTATGCTTTCTATTATGCGTATGAACCGGATTTTCCCGGTGGACCATAAAAACCAGACCATTACAGCTGAGCCGGGAGCCCTCCTGATTGATATCCAGGCGGCGGCAGCGGCAGAAGGATTGTTTTACCCTCCGGATCCGGGAGAAAAGACGGCATCCATAGGAGGAAATGTTATTACCAATGCCGGCGGAATGAAAGCGGTTCGTTACGGGCTTACGAGAGATTTTGTAAGGTGTATGGAAGTGGTGCTTCCGGATGGTTCGATTATGAACTTTTCATCAAACGTAGTAAAAAATACAACAGGATATGACTTAAAAGACTTGGTGATCGGTTCAGAGGGAACTCTCTGTATTCTGACACAGGTTACGTTAAAACTTCTGCCGGCTCCGACCTGCTCCTGCACTCTGGTCATGCCATTTGCCAGTCTGGAAGAGTGTGCGGATATGGTGCCGAAAGTACTGGAACTCCCATTTGTGCCGACGGCCATTGAGTTTCTGGAAAGAGAACTGATTGATATCGTAGAGCGGCGTCTTCATAAGTTCTTCCCGGTGAAAGAAGGAGAAGCAGTCCTGATCGTTATGTATGACGCATCCAGCAGGCAGGAATTAGACAGCGCGGTACGGGCAGCTTCAGAAGCAGCACTGGCCAATGGCGCTTTTGACTGCTGTATTGCGGCAACGCCGGAGAGAGCCGGCTCTGTTTGGGATGTACGAGGTGCGATTCTGGAAGGAATGAAGGCGGACTCTGTGTCTCAGGAAGAATGTGATGTGGTTGTTCCGAGATCAAGAATCGCGGAATATGTAAAGAAGGCCAAAAAAATCGCGCTTTCCCATGGAATACGGGTAGAACCCTGCGGTCATTGTGGAGACGGAAATATCCATACAGAGATGCTGCGGGGGCCGGAGATGAGCGATGAAGAATGGAAGAGCGCAACTCATGCAAGTCTGACAGAATTATATGCTTTGTCAAAAGAATTAGGAGGACAGCTGTCCGGAGAACATGGAATAGGAAACGGAAGATTAAAATTCCTGGAGGAATTTGTAGGGCCGAGAATGATCCAGCTCTATAAATCTGTAAAGCTGGCCTTTGACGATAAGCTGATACTGAATCCGGGCAAAGTGGTAGAGTTCCAGGAAGACCGGATGTAGGAACCATGAAAGGAAGAGGAAATGAGCGGAAAGAGCAAAATATTAATTGATAAGAGCAGAATGCCTCTGGCCATGGGAGTGGCCTTTGTGGCATTTACGACCCAGTTTGGAGGAGGATTCGCCTCAGGAGCACAGATTTATCAGTATTTTATTAATTATGGGATCTGGTGTCTGGTGCTTCCAATCGTAACACAGGGATTATACGCCCTGTTTTTCTGGTATGGCATGCGCTATGCTTATAAGCATAAAACATATGACTATCGAAGCTTTTCAGATAAGTTTTATGGAAAAACAAGATTTGTGATGTCGAATCTCTATGAAATCTGTTATCTGATCATGATTGGAACAGCTTCTGCAGCGGCTTTTGCCACTGGAGGATCTACGATCGCGGCATTGTTTGATATTCCATACTGGCTGTGTACGGTTATCATCGGAGCATTTATCTTTGTCATTGCCCTGTTTGGAACCAATGTGGTTCGAAAATGTGCGTCAACACTGAGTGTACTGATCATTATCGGTCTTGTCTTAGTGCTGGTTCCAAATATCATTGCCCAGTGGGGAACGATCGTTGAATCTGCTTCCCGTATGATGTCAGGAGAAATGGCGGTCATTTCCAAAGAAAGCGGAAATTTTGGACCGGCTCTCTGGTCTGCGGTTCTCTATTTCTTTTTCCAGCTGGCCTCTGTATCTGTTATGTATCAGCATATGGAAGATATCACAGACGTAAGGCAGATTAACCGGGCAGCAGTTGGAATGTTCATCTGCAACTTTCTGGCAATGGAGTTATCTATTATCGGACTGCTGGCAGTTAGTTTCGCTTCCCAGCTTGTGACGGCAGAGGTGCCGATGCTGGTTCTGGTACAGCAGGGCGTAGGATCTGGAATTCTGACTCCGATCATCTCCATCCTGATCATTCTTGGAGCAATTTCAACGGCCGTGAATATGATTTCAGGAATCGTCACCAGGTGTGTGAATGCGGTAGAAAAAAGAATCCGGGATTCAAGACGGAAAAGCCAGGGTCATCTTGCGAGAAATGCAGTTTTTACGCTGCTGTTTACATTTCTTGCCTTTGCCATTGCTCAGTTTGGACTGATGACAGTTGTCAGCAAAGGATACGCTTATCTTGGATATGCGGCGCTGATTACATTGTTTATCCCGTTTGTACTTCATGCGGCTGTCACAAGAGGAAGAGAGATCTGACGAAAAAAGGAAAAAGAAAGATTTTAAGCTGTTCTGTCACGCGTCCGTCAAAAAAAGAGGTGAAACCGGAAGGGTTTTGTGTTATACTCAACATCGTACCGAAACTTTTATAAGACAGGAGAATAACTATGGATCGTAAGATAAAAAGGATCGTTATCATTGTTCTGGCGGTGATCCTTGTCCTGCTTGTTTTTTCAGGATATGGTTATGTTGCACAGAAGATGACGGCGAATGACGGAATAGAATATCTCAATAACAAGGAGTACCAGAAGGCCTATGAGAAATTTCATAAGGCAGCCGGCAAATTTACATTATTTTGGACAAAACAGAAAACAGATGTGCTGCTGTATGAAGGAGAGGCTCTGTATCAGCTGGAACGATATGATGACGCAATTGAGGTCTATGACCGGCTGATCGATAAGGGAGAGAGCCGGGGATATTCTTTTAAAGCATTCTGTTATGCAGGAAAGGGAAATGAATCCAAGGCAATCGAGGTCTGCAATGAGGGCATAAAAGAGATGCCGGAAGCAGGAAACATTTACTGTACCAAATATGGAATTCTTGCGAAACAGGAAAAGTATGAGGAAGGAATCAAAGTACTGGAAACCGCTCTGGATCAGGATAATTTAGAAGACAGAAAAGAAGTCCTGTTTACACGGATCGGAGCTTACGAGTCAACTTTTGATTTTGACAAGGCGTATGAATATGCCAAGGAGGTTGTCAAAGAATATCCAAACGATAAAGACGGGAAGAAAGAACTGACATTTTTGGAAACAAGATAATCGGAATTTGATCTATTTGAGGAAATCGAAAGATTTCCTCTTTTTTTTATGCAGCGAAATATAATTACGGCAAAAAGAAAAATAAAATTTCGCAAAATAGATATTGACAAAATTATATTTCGTAAATATAATGTAATTACAAAATAAAATTTCGCGCGAAACAAATATACAAAATATTATTTTTCAAAGAAGGAGAATCATAATGCACTTGATTTTAGCGGGGCATGGGAAGCTGGCACAGGAGATTGTGAATTCCGCCAATATGGTGTTTGGACAGATGGATCAGCTGGATGTGGTAACTTTTCTGCCTGGTGAAAACACAGAAACATTAAAAAGGAAATATCAGGAAATCATAGATCAATGTCCGGAAGACGAGGAAATTCTCTTTCTGGTGGATTTGTTCGGCGGAAGTCCTTATAATGCGGCTTTTGAGATCGTCATGGGTCAAAAAAGGATGGATGTGATCACCGGACTGAGCCTTCCGATGCTGATTGATGCGGCAGGTATTCGTATGATGAAAGAAGGAATCAAAGCATCTGAAGTGTATGATGAACTTGGAACAGATTCCTATGTCCGTTCCTGTCAGGCAATGCTGGAAAAAACGTCAGAAGAAAAAAATGAGGAGGATGACGAACTATGAAAATTAATTTAGTAAGAATCGATGACCGTCTGATCCATGGACAGGTTGCAACGGTGTGGGCCAAAGAAGCAAATGCAGAAAGAATCATTATCTGCAGCGATGAAGTAGCAAAAGATGAAATCCGTAAAACTCTTCTGCTTCAGGTCGGACCTCCGGGAGTTAAGGTAAGCGTGGTAAGTGTGGCAAAAGCGGTTCGTGTATATAACAATCCAAAATATGAAAATGATACAGTATTCTTCCTCTACACCTGTCCGCAGGATGTGCTGCGCATGGCAGAGGCAGGAGTGCCGATCAAGAGTGTAAATGTTGGAGGAATGGCATTTAAGACCGGAAAACGCCAGATTACAAAAGCTGTATCTGTGGATGATGACGATGTGGCAGCGTTTAAAAAACTTCATGAGATGGGAATTG
Source organism: Anaerostipes butyraticus (assembly GCF_016586355.1). Taxonomy (GTDB): domain Bacteria; phylum Bacillota; class Clostridia; order Lachnospirales; family Lachnospiraceae; genus Anaerostipes; species Anaerostipes butyraticus. The sequence continues at coordinate 40,021 of NZ_BLYI01000043.1, read as the reverse complement.
AACTGGAAATTCGTCCGGTTGCAACGGATAAGAAAATCGATCTGATGAGTAAGATCGAAGAATAAGAACAGACAGGAGGATTGAAGAAATGGGATTATCAACGATACAGATTATATTGTTAGTTATCTTTGGATGTATTGCCGGAATGGGAAGTGTCCTGGATTCTTTCCAGACCCACCGGCCGCTGATTGCGTGTACGATCGTAGGCGCAATCCTGGGAGATCTTCAGACAGGAATCATCCTGGGAGGAACTTTGGAAATGATCGCCCTTGGATGGATGAACATTGGAGCGGCTCAGTCACCGGATTCCGCATTGGCCAGTATTATTTCCACGATTCTTGTAATCGTAGGAAAGCAGTCTATTTCCGCAGGAATCGCGATTGCTCTTCCTGTGGCAGTGGCAGGTCAGGTATTAACAGTATTTGCGAGAACCGTAACCATTTTCTTCCAGCATGCGGCAGATAAATATGCGGAAGATGCGAACTTCCGTATGATTGATGTCTGTCACGTAACTGCGCTGGTGGTACAGGCTCTGCGTGTGGCTGTACCAACCTTCCTGGTTGCTGCGGTAGTCAGCCCAAGCGGTGTTCAGTCTCTGTTAAACAGCATTCCGGAAGTGATCACAGGCGGTCTGACAGTGGCAGGCGGAATGATCGTAGTTGTTGGTTATGCGATGGTACTTAACATGATGGGTGCCCAGTATCTGATGCCGTTTTTCTTCCTTGGCTTCGTGATTGCGGCCTTTACGGATTTCAATCTGGTTGCCTTCGGAATTATGGGTGCTGTTTTCGCTATCATTTATGTACAGCTGAATCCGAAATTCGCAGATCTTAAGGTAGTCGCTGCACCGGCAGGAACCAGCTCAGGAGCGGCGGATGACGATTTGGATGATGAACTGGATGATGAACTGTAATATGGGAGGAGAACAATGAGTGAGAAGAAATTAACGAAAAAAGATCGAATCAATATGTTTTTAAGGACCAATCTGCAGCAGGCATCCTTTAACTATGAGCGTATGCATGGACTGGGCATGGCGTTTGATATGGTGCCGGCAATCAAGAGGCTTTATGATACAAAGGAAGAAAGAGTTGCGGCGCTTAAGAGGCATCTGACATTTTTCAATGTCACGCCGGGAGCGGTAGGCCCGGTCCTCGGAGTGACCGCAGCCCTGGAAGAATCTAAGGCAAACGGAGCCGATATCGATGAAGGAACCATTGGAAGTATCAAAATCGGACTGATGGGTCCGTTCTGCGGAGTCGGAGATCCTATTTTCTGGGGAACTCTTCGCCCGATCACTGCGGCAATTGGCGCATCTCTTGCCTTAAATGGAAGTCTTTTAGGGCCGGTATTGTTTTTCGTGGCATTTAATCTGGTACGTCTTGCCGCACTGTATTTCGGACTGGAGTTCGGATATAAAAAGGGACTGGATTTCGTACAGCATCTGGCAGGCAATATGCTGCAGAAAGTAACCGAAGGAGCATCCATTCTCGGATTGTTTGTCATGGGTGCGCTGGTATCTGCCTGGACAACGATCAACGTGCCTCTTGTTGTCTCAAAAGTAACGGCAAACGGTAAAACGACAGTTACAACAGTACAGGATATTTTGGATCAGCTGCTTCCAGGTCTCCTTGCTTTAGTCCTGACTCTGATTGTATCAAAGATGCTGAAGAAAAATATCAGTCCGATCGCGATTATCTTTATCTTGTTTATTGTAGGAATCGTTGGATACGGTTTAGGAATTTTAGCATAGCCAGGAGGGAAAAATATGGTAACAAAGGCAGTCAGACTGTATGGAGAGATGGATGTACGACTGGAAGAGTTTCAGCTGCCGGAAATGAAAGAAGATGAAATTCTGGCAGAGGTTGTGACAGACAGCCTGTGTATGTCAAGCTATAAAGCAGTCACTCAGGCGCAGCGGCATAAAAAAGTGCCGGAAGATATTGAAGAAAATCCGGTTATTCTGGGACATGAATTTTGCGGAAGAATTCTTCAGGTCGGAGAAAAATGGAAAGATCAGTATCAGCCAGGTGATAAGTTTGTCATACAGCCGAATATCGGAGATAAGCGGGGATATGCCCCGGGATATTCCTTCCGCTGGATGGGGGGAGATGCAACAAAGATCATATTTTCCAATCAGGTCATGGAGAATGGCTCGCTTTTAAAATATCAGGGAGACACCTTCTTTGAGGGCTCCCTGGTGGAGCCGCTTTCCTGTGTAGTTGGAGCTTTTAATGCCCAGTATCATATGAAAGAAATGTATAGTCATGAGCATGTGATGGGAATTCGGGAAGGCGGAGCCATGGCACTTCTTGGAGCCACTGGCCCTATGGGATTTTTAGCCATTGACTTTGCCATTCACGGACCGAAAAAACCGTCTGTTCTTGTGGTGACCGGGCGGACGCAGTCTAAGATTGATATGGCAGAAAAGCTGTATCCGGTGAAAGAGGCTGCTCAAAACGGTGTAAAGCTGGTTTATGTAAATACAAGAAACATGGAAGATACTGCGCAGACACTCTGTCAGTATACTGAAGACCAGGCAGGATTTGATGATGTAATGATTTTTGCGCCAGACCGGGAGATGGTTTCCTATGGAGCCGATATGCTTAAGTATGACGGGTGCCTGAATTTCTTTTCAGGTCCCGCAGACACAGCATTCAGCGCTGATGTGAATTTTTATGATATTCATTATAATTCGACTCATTTTGTAGGGACCAGCGGCGGCAATACAGCAGATATGAAACAGTCCATTGAATTGATTGAGAATAAGACTGTCAATGCGGCAAAGATCGTGACCCATGTCCTTGGGCTGGATCAGGCAGCGGAGACGACAAAACATCTGCCGGAAATCGGCGGAGGGAAAAAAATAGTATATACCCATCATAAATATCCGGTGATCGAAGTTGACAAAATCGGGGAAATAAGTGAAAATAATTTTATTAAAGGATTAAAAACGATTTTGGCAAAACACGGATATTTATGGAGCGGTGAGGCGGAAAGGTATTTCATGAACAATGCTCCTGATATCTGACAGAAAGGGGTATTATGAGCAGCGAAATATCAGTTCGGGATCAAATATTTTCAACATACGGTAGTTTATATGATGCAGAAAAGAAAGTAGCAGATTATTTGATCAGCCACCCGGCAGAAGCAATCGAGATGTCTGTATCAGAGCTTGCGAAGCACTGTGAGGCAAGTCAGGCGACCATTGTCAGATTTTGTAAGAAGATCGGATGCAAAGGATTTCATCAGCTGAAAATCAAGATGGCCGGAGAGCAAAGACAGCAGGAAGAACAGGTGATTTCCAACGAGATCAACCTGGACCATATGGAGCAGTCGCTGAACAACATTTTGGGAAGCAAGCTGGAAGAATTAAAGGCGACATACTCCAATTTTGATCCGAAAGAATTAAGGGAGATTATTGACCTGATCCTGCAGGCGGATATGATCGAATTTGCCGCCATGGGCAATACAATTCCTATTGCGCTGGATGGAACTTATAAGTTCAATCAGCTGGGACTTAAGGCGGTCAGTTCGACTATCTGGGAGAGTCAGGAGGCGTTTTCCCGCCTTCTCAGGGAAAAAGATATTATGTTCGCCATATCAGCGTCCGGAGCATCCAAACATCTGCTCAATATGGTTGAGATTGCAAAAGAAAACAAAGCGGTAACGGTGGCTGTCACCAATCAGGCAAAGTCTCCGCTGGCGGAGGCATGTGACTATGTTCTGCTGACAGCAACGAGGGAACATATTTTCCACGATCAGGTGAGTTTTACAAGAATGGCGGCAATGTCAGTGATTGACTGTCTGTTCCTGTTCTTGTTTTCTACCAAATGGGATTCCTTCAAAAATGTGGCGGAACACGAACAGTCTGTTGCGGAAGAAAAAATGTGATATTTCAGGAAGAATCGGAAACAGATCTGGAGGCATCATAAAACGATGCCTCCTTTTTTGTGTGATAAACAGAGACAGGGGAAATTTTCCTGTCCAATGATAGAAAAGGAGAAAAAAATGAAAGATAGCTGGTTGGATTTAGAAGGAAAAACAGTAATCGTAACCGGAGGCGCATCCGGGATCGGAAAGGCAGTGGCACAGGAATTTTTAAATGTAGGAGCCAATGTGGCAGTTTCAGATATGGCGGAAAAGGCTCCGGATCTGGAAGCCGGACAAGGTCAGTTTGCTTATATAAGAACAGATGTCACAAAACCACAGGAAGTAGAAGAAATGGTACGAAAGGTAACCGAAATCTTCGGAACCATCGATGTGCTGGTGAATAATGCGGGCATCAATATTCCAAGACTCCTGGTGGATCCGAAAGATCCGAAAGGACAGTATGAACTGGATGAGGCTGTATGGGATAAAGTATGCAATGTCAATCTGAAAGGAGTTTTCTTCTGCGCTCAGGCGGCTGCCCGGGTCTTGACAGAAAAAGGAAAAGGAGTCATCATCAATATGTCATCTGAGAGCGGCCTGGAAGGATCTGAGGGACAGAGCGTGTATGCGGCGACAAAAAACGCAGTGAACTCTCTGACCAGATCCTGGGCGAAGGAACTGGGAAAACAGGGCGTCCGTGTGGTCGGCGTTGCGCCTGGCATTATGGAAGCGACCGGGCTTCGTACTTTGGCTTATGAGTCAGCTCTTGCGTATACCAGAGGCATCACAGTGGATGATCTGAGAGCGGGATACGCAAGTACTTCCACAACGCCTCTGAGCCGTTCCGGAAAATTAAGTGAAGTAGCGGATATGTGTGTATATCTGGCAAGCGAAAGAGCCTCCTATGTCCATGGAGTGACGATCAATGTGGCGGGAGGAAAAACCAGAGGATAAGAACACGGAGGTGTAAGATGAATCTACAATCAACATTTCAGATGAACAACGGAAACCGGATTCCGGTGGTGGCCATGGGAAGCTGGGACAGCAGAGGCGATGAAGGATATCAGGCCTGCCTGGATGCCCTGGAGGCGGGATACCGCCATCTGGATACGGCAAGCTATTATGAAAATGAAGCTCAGGTGGGAGCAGCCGTCAGAGACAGCGGCATTCCGAGAGAAGAGATTTTTGTCACCAGCAAAATCTGGTATACGGACATGGTGGAAGGGAAGCAGGAAGCGGCTTTCGAAAAAACATTAAAAGAGCTGGGTCTGGAGTATCTGGATCTGTATCTTCTCCACTGGCCGATCAACGATGTGGCAGGATCATGGAAGATTCTGGAAAAATATTACGATCAGGGGCTGATAAAGAATATCGGCGTCAGCAACTTTAATGAAAACCATCTGAAACGGCTGGAGAAAACTGCAAATGTTGCTCCGGCGGTGGATCAGATTGAGATTTGTCCGTTCCTCGTGCAGAAAGATACGGTGGATTACTGTAAAGGACAGGGAATTATCGTGGAAGCATGGGGACCGCTGGGGAAAGGAAAGCAGCTGGGAGAGCCGGAAATCATGAAACTGGCGGAAAAATACAAAAAGACGCCGGCGCAGATCATTCTCCGGTGGCACCTGCAGAGAGGCATCGTAAGTCTCCCGAAATCTGTCCATAAAGAACGCATCATTTCCAACAGAGACATTTTTGACTTTGAATTATCAGAAGAAGATATGAAACTGATGATGACCATGGACCACAGGGCAGAGACCGGCAGAGGATACCCGGCGGAATATAAAGAAGCATAAAACTGTGCAGGATCAGAGGATCGGGCCGCAGAACATCGGAAAGGAATCGGATGTTCTGCGGCCTGATTTTTAAGATAGTTTACCGGACTTACTGCATGTAAGAGTAACGGAGCGGGTTACAGTCTGTAAAACAATACCAGAAACTTTTCGTTGAGCAGTAGCTTTTGCAGTTGCGGAATTTTTGCTTTTTGAAGCAGAAGATTTGCTGATATACCAAGTTTTTCCAGGAGATGTTGTAGAGACAGAAGAACTGGTACATTTTGAAGAAGAACCATTGTAAGAAAAAGAGCCTTTGACTTTTAGTGTCCAAAGGGTGGTGTTGCCAGATTTATAGCGTACTGTCTTACTACCAGAGATTGTTTTTGAAGATGAAGATAATGTGATAGCAGGGGTGGAATCATACTCTAAGAGTATTTCGATATAATCACCATTTTCAAGATGTTCAACTTCTGTGAGTAATTGTTCAGAAGCATTTACAGAAGTAGAAATTGACAGGACAAAAATAAAATATGCAATAGATAAAAAGATAAAATATTTTTTCTTAGATTGTCTCATAGCTTTACTCCTCATATTCTATAATAATTTCTTCTTTTTCAATATGTTCATTTTTTGTTATTTGAAAATCTTTATATACTAGAACTGCATAAAATCCGATGAACATTAAAAGACAAGAGACAACGATAAGAACAATACGTTTTATAAAAGTATTCTTTTTCATTTTCTTGCTAAGATAATTGGAATCTGCCTGATTGATATAAGAATCAACAACTTCTTGAGGTGTTCCAAATTCTCTGATCAAATCTTGAATAGATAGAATTGAATGGTCATCGGCATAATCCTGGACAGTATTTTCAAAACCCTTAAGATATTGACGTTCTTGTTTCCCCAGAATTGGAAATAAGTTTTTTATTTTATGCAAATAAATTGCAGTAAAAGATTTTCTTTTCATAAATAAAATTTCACTCCCTTCTATAAATTATTCTTGATTAAGACGACAGAGAATTGCATGAACGCCTTGGACTACTTGCTGGTAATTATCACGAATAGATACCAGATACTGTTTTCCTTCTGGCTCTAATTTGTAATAAATTCGAGTTCGTTTTTTTCCGACTTTTTTTGAATATTCACTGATATATCCTTCATTTTCTAATTTATAAGTAGCAGAATATAATGTATTTTGTGAAATAGAAAGAGAATTGTCGGATAAATCTTTGATAGATTTTGATATTTGGTATACATAGCTGTCTCCCTTTTCAAGAAGAGATAGAATCAACATTTCTGTAATTCCAGTGATAAAGTTGTTGCGATTTGCCATGTTGATCAAACCTTTCTGTTTCTTGATAATTGTTCTGTATATATTCTAACAGACAAGATTTATTTAATCAATATTTTGCTGTTCAAAATATTGATTGACGGAAACAATAAAAAGATATACAATAAATATAGATTCACAAGTGTAATATAAAATTGGCGCAGGCTGCATCAGGAAAGATAAGAAACGGAGGAGGTGAATAACAATATAGGATTGAAAAAGAGAACTTAAATATTAAAAAGAAAGGGGAATGGTTATGAAGAAGATAATAATCTTGGCAGGTCCTGTAATAGCTTATTTAATCTGTTATATTATCTGTGGTTTCAGGGAGAGTATATTAAGTCAGGCAGATGTTCCGGTTACCGCTTTCTTTCTGCTGGAATGTTTCGGCTATTGTGTGATTGGAGTGTTGATTCTAGCTGTGGCAGAAACGATCCACAAGGAAAAACAAGATCAGAAGACAAAGATATTATGTGGTGTTGATATTCTTGTCCCTTTGATGATCTGGATTTTTGGAATAAAAACAGGATACTTTCTCTTAATGACCAATGGATTTGTTTATATATATTTTATTTTTCTGGGCGGGATTTTGTATTCTCTTATAAGAAGAAGTTAAACATATATTGTTTCTCGATAAATAAAAAGCCCTGTCTGAGTGAAAGTTACCGTTAAACGGCAGACGAGATCTCAGACAGGCTTTTTTACTTCGTAGGAAATTGTGTTCTTTGCTTTTATTTTATGCTGACAAGAAGGGGAGATTCGTTGTATAATATCTGTAGTTTTGTGAGAGAAAGGATGAAAATGGAAATGACCACGATCATAGCAGGAGTGTTTCTGCTGATTTTTGCTCTGCTTATTTTTCTGTGTTTTACCTATATGCAGAATCAGCGGTCCAAATATACTGCTTCCATGTATAAAGAATTTAAGAAAGAATATCAGGGCAGAGCCAGGGTTGCCATGGGATTTTCCCAGACGAATATATTCGCAAAGCCTGTGACTCTGATGCTGGCGGTGGGAGATGATCAGAGAGTCATGGATGCCTGGAGTGTGACCGATCAGGATATGGAACTGGAAGGACGCACCTGTGAGGAATATATTGGAATCGATGTGAAAAAATATGCAGAGATGGATCGGGAAAAAAGAAAGAATGAACTGCTGATGCGAAAAGTTTCGGATCCGAAAAATTCCAAGGAACAGGCATTTGATATGGCAGTACGGCAGATTTTAGAACAAACAACAGGGAATTAAGAATATGGAAGAAATCAGACAGGAACAAAAAGAAAGAGTAATATTAATTGCCGTGGCAGAACGGCAGGAGGAAGCGGAAGAATCATTGGACGAACTGGAGGAACTGGCGAAGACCGCCGGCGCGGAAACTGCGGCAAGGGTGATTCAGATCCGGGAGACTCCTCACCCGGCAACTTATATTGGAAAAGGAAAAATTGATGAGGTTAACGCCCTTTTATATGGAACAGACGCTACGGGGGTTATTTGTGACGATGAATTGTCCCCGGCGCAGATTGGAAATCTGGAGCGTATGCTGGATACAAAAGTCATGGACCGCACCCTTTTGATTCTGGATATCTTTGCCGGAAGAGCCTATACAAAGGAAGGAAATATCCAGGTAGAACTTGCCCAGCTTAAGTACCGGGCATCTAAACTGACCGGACAGGGGACTGCCCTGTCCAGACTGGGAGGAGGAATCGGAACAAGAGGACCGGGAGAGAAAAAGCTGGAGATGGACAGGCGGCTGATCCGCCGGAGGATTTCCCATTTAAAAGCAGAGTTAAGGGATGTAATCCGGCACCGGGAAGTACAGAGAAAGCAGCGGCAGAGAAACCATGTGCCGGTGATCTGCATTGTCGGTTATACCAACGCCGGGAAATCTACCCTGTTAAATTACCTGACCAACGCAGGTGTTCTGGAGGAGAATCAGCTGTTTGCCACCCTGGATCCGACGACCAAGAGCCTGGAACTCGGCAGCGGACAGACGGTGCTTCTGACAGATACCGTAGGGTTTATCCGGAAACTGCCTCATCATCTGGTGGACGCTTTCCGGAGTACTCTGGAAGAGGCAAAATACAGCGATCTGATTTTCCATGTAGTGGATGCTTCCAATCCTCAGAAAGAAAAGCATATGGAAGTGGTTTATGAGACTTTAAAACAGCTGGGAGCTGTGGGATCTGATGTGATCACAGTGTTTAACAAGATGGATCTGGTGGAACATGATATGGTGTTAAAAGATCCGAAGGCACAGATGACGGTAAAGATATCAGCCAGGACAGGAGAGGGAGTGGATGAACTCCTTTCTGAGGCAGAGGAACTCCTGCAGAGGAAGAAACTGTATATTGAAAAATTATATTCCTACAGTGAGGCGGGAAAGATACAGATGATCCGCAGTTACGGCCAGCTTGTGAAAGAAGAATACAGGGAAGATGGAATCTACGTGGAAGCATATATTCCAAAAGAAATTTTAGGCAGTGTTTAGGAGGGAGATAAATGATCATTCAAAAGGTGATTAATAATAATGTAGTCAGTACTTTTGATACCAATAACAGGGAGGTCATCCTGATGGGGAAAGGAATCGGATTTCGAAAGAAGGCAGGAGACGAGCTGGATAAAAACAAAATTGAAAAGATCTTTACCCTGGATCAAAGGGCAACGTCTCCTTTCGTTCAGGAAATCATGGCGATCATACAGGAATTTTATGAAGTTTCCCTGGATTCGGAAACACCGGCGTATCAGCGGTTTGCCACCCATCTGGAATATATGGAATCTGAAATTCTTTCCGGTCACCGGAAAGATGAAGAGGATGAAGAAGACGATGTGGAATTTTACGAAAGAAATCAGAAAAAATATCCGGAAGCTTATATCTGCAGTCAGAAAATCGTAGAACATATTGAGGAACACTATCACTGCAGACTGTCTGCCGATGAAAAGATGTATCTGATCATTTACGTCAAACGTCTGATGATGGAAAGAGAGATTTAATCAGGGAAAATTTGTTGACTTAAGAGAAGGTATTTGGTATTATATATGTATTGAATATGGATTGTTACTGGTAAGGCAGGCAAGACCTTTTTCAATGAGTGTGGACTGCATTTATTGGAGGGGGTCTTTTTTTCTTTTTGCGGGTATGAGGCTGCCCGGAATTCCTGCGGCCGCCAACAGCAGTCCGGACGCATATTTTAATAATTCTAAACAAGAGAAGGAGATTTAATTATGGTATCAAAGAAATTTGTCATTGAGAACGAACAGGGATTACACATGAGACCGGCAGGTGTTCTTGCAAAGGCGGTTACAAAATTTGAATCTGATGTAACAATTATTTTTGAAGATAAGAAAATCAACGCAAAGAGCCTGTTAAATATCATTGGTGCCTGCATCAAATGTGGTTCTGAAATCGAATTAGTATGTGAAGGTCCTGATGAAGAAGCAGCACTTGCACATGCAACAGAATTAATCGAATCTGGATTAGGGGAATAAGAACAAATATTTGATAAAAGGACGGGTGTTAGTATGTATAAAGGTATAGGAGCATCTGCAGGAATCGGTATCGGAAAGGTTGTTGTAATTAAGGAACAGGAACTTAATTACACAAAGACAACGATCGAAGATACAGAAGCAGAAAAGAAACGTTTAAGCGATGCCATTGAAGTTTTCATTGAGAAAACCACCCAGATGGTAGAAGCAATGAAAGTAACGGCTGGAGAGCAGGAATCTGAGATTCTGGAAGGACATATTCTTATGATCCAGGATCCGGCGATCACAGAGCAGATTGAAGCGAAGATCGATGGAGAGAAGATCAACGCGGAAGCAGCGGTTGAAGAGGCGTGTGATTTCTTCGCGCAGATCTTTTCAATGGCAGAAGACGAATTAACCCAGCAAAGAGCTTCTGACTTAGGTGATATCAAAACTCGTTTGATTAAAATTTTACTTGGCATTGAAGATGTTGATATCAGTGCAGTACCGGCAGGTACGGTTTTGGTCGCAGAAGATCTGACACCATCCATGACGGCTGGCATCAATCCGGATAATGTTGAAGGTGTATTGACTGAGATTGGAGGAAAGACTTCCCATTCTGCAATTATCTGCAGATCTATGGAAATCCCTGCAGTCTTAAGTATTGAAAATATCACATCCATTGTCCAGGATGGAGATGAAGTTGTATTAGACGGTGCAACAGGGGAAGCTTATGTAAAACCAGAAGCTTCTATTGTTGAAGAATATAAAGAAAAGAAAGCAAAATTCCTGGAAGAAAAAGCGGCACTGGCTAAGTTCGTAGGAAAACCATCTCAGACAGCAGATGGACATGTTGTAGAACTGGTTGCCAATATCGGAGGACCGGATGAAGCAGCAGGCGTATTAGAGAAAGATGGAGAGGGTGTTGGCTTATTCAGGACAGAATTCCTGTTCATGGAAAGCAATGACGTTCCATCAGAAGAATCTCAGTTCGAGGCTTATAAGAAAGTAGCAGAAACTCTGGAAGGAAAACCGGTTATCATCCGTACACTGGATATTGGAGGAGATAAAGCGCTTCCATATCTTGGACTTCCAACAGAAGAAAATCCATTCTTAGGATTCCGTGCGGTACGTTTCTGTCTCCAGCGTCCGGAGATTTATAAACCTCAGTTAAGAGCACTGCTTCGCGCAAGTGCTTTCGGAAAGATTCGTATCATGGTTCCGCTTGTTACCTGCGTAGATGAACTTCGCGCAGTGAAAGCCCTGATCGAAGAGATCAAGGGTGAATTAGACGCGGAAGGAATCGCGTACGATAAAGACATCGAAGTCGGTGTTATGATGGAAACAGCTGCAGCCAGCTTGATTGCAGACATTCTTGCAAAAGAAGCAGATTTCTTCAGTATCGGTACAAATGACCTGACTGGATATACAATGGCGGCAGACAGAGGAAATCCAGATGTTGCTTATCTGTACTCTGCATATAATCCGGCAGTTCTTCGTTCTATCAAGAATATCATCGGAGCTGCAAACAAAGAAGGCATTATGGCAGGTATGTGCGGAGAAGCGGCAAGCGATCCGCTGTTAGTTCCAGTACTTCTGGCATTTGGATTAAATGAGTTTTCAGTAAGCGCAACAGCAATCCTTGCAACAAGAAAAGTTATGTCTCTGTGGACAATGGACGAATGCAAGGCACTGGCTGATGAAGTGATGCAGCTGGAGACAGAGAAGGAAGTAAAAGAATTATTGCAGGAGAGAGCGAGAAGCTAAGACAAGCTTTCGAACATAGGAAAAGGTTCCGTACAGACGGGACCTTTTCTGTTTTTTAAAGATAAAGTGTATACAGTATTATACTGGACAGGAGGTGAGATGAAGAAGTGAGTATGACGGAAGAAGGAAAAAAGGTGCTGGCAGTTTTGGATGAAAAAAAGATTCCATATGAATGTATGGAACATGAACCTGTTTATACGGTGGAAGAGATACAGGAAAGGAATTTATGGCACCATAAAGATGGCATTGGCGCCAAAAATCTGTTTTTAAGAGACGGCAGCGGGAAGAGACATTTTCTCGTTGTGGTCCGGGATGACAAACAGGCAGACTTGAAACAGGTACGGGCAGAGATAAAAAGCTCCCGGCTGAGTTTTGCGTCAGAGGAACGTCTGGAACGGTATCTTCACGTATCGCCAGGATCGGTATCTCCTCTTGGAATTCTGAATGATACAGAATGTATGGTTGAGGTCTTTTTTGACCAGGATCTGAAACAATATTCTTATATGGCAGTTCATCCCAATGATAACCGGGCAACTCTGTGGATGAAAACGGAGGATCTGGTGAAGATCATCAAAGAACATGGAAACTCTTTTGCCTGGATTCGTATTTAAGATAGAAACTTACTAGGATTTTTTCTCGGAATGTTATATACTAAGAAAAGGAAACCAAACAAACATTCTGATAAAACTCTGAAAGGATTGGAAAATTGTTCATTTTAATTTGTCTGGATGATAAAAACGGAATGATGTTTCATAACAGAAGACAGAGCCAGGATCGGGGACTGAGAGCATATATCCGTCAGCTGATAGGAGATGCCAGGATTTATATGAATCAGTATACAAGAAAACTGTACCGGGAATTTCCGCAGGCAGTTGTCTGTGAGGATTTTCTGTTCCGGGCCCGGGCTGGTGATTATTGTCTTGTGGAGGATCAGAAACTTTGTCCAGTGGAAGACCGGATTGAAAAAATTTATGTCTTTCGATGGAATAAAGTTTATCCAGCAGATCAGACGCTGGATCTTTCCCTGGATGACTGGACCTTGGAGAGCAGCCGGGAATTTGATGGATCCACCCACAGAATTCTCCAGGAAACGTACATCAGATGACGTGTTCATGTCAAAAGACATGAAATCAGATCCATTCAGAGAATATAAATTGGGGGAAGAAAAGGCATGAAGAGATTGATGAAGAAAGTCACCGTCCTTTTTATGGCGGTAATTTTTGCCGCGGCGCTGTGGGGGTGCGGGACAGAAGGAACAGGAAAGAAAGACAGCACCAGTCAGGAAACGGCGCAGAGCAGCAGCATCCCGGACTATTCCGGCAGGATGACCATCGTGCTGGATGATAATCGGCCGGATTTTGATGAGGATGATCTGACGGAAAAGTCATATGAATCCTACAGCGACCTGGATGATGAAGGAAGATGTCAGACGGCGCAGGCCTGTATCGGCAAAGATATTATGCCGACAAAAGAGAGAGGCGCTATCGGAATGGTAAAACCAACCGGCTGGCATACGGTCAAATATGATAACGTGGATGGAAAATATCTGTATAACAGGTGTCATCTGATCGCTTATCAGCTGACCGGTGAAAATGCCAATAAGAAGAACCTGATCACAGGAACCCGGTCTTTTAATGTGGATGGAATGCTTCCATATGAAGAAATGGTAGGAGATTATGTCCGTGAGACAGGAAATCATGTTCTTTACCGGGTAACTCCTGTTTTTGAGGGAGATGACCTTGTGGCGAAAGGGGTCCAGATGGAGGCAATGTCAGTAGAGGACAAAGGAGAGGACATAGAGTTTAATGTCTTTGTCTATAATGTGCAGGATGGAATTGATATTGATTACAAAACCGGAGACAGCCATAAGGCGTCAGAAGATTCAGACAGTACAGCGGAGGCATCCAGCTCACAGCAGGAAATCCGGGGCAACAAAAGATCGAAAGTCTACCACTGCCCTGGGCAGAGAGATTATAATAAGATGGCGGATTCAAAGAATCTGATCATTTTCCACAGCGAAAAAGAGGCGCAAGCAGCAGGTTATCGAAAAGCACAGCGATAACAGAAAGGACAAAAATATGAGTTTAAATGAGACACCAAGAAGTGACAGAATCCATATCGCATTGTTTGGAAAGAGAAATGCCGGAAAATCAAGCGTGATCAACGCACTGACCAATCAGGAACTGGCAATCGTATCTGAAGTTAAAGGAACGACTACGGATCCTGTATATAAATCCATGGAACTGCTTCCTTTGGGACCGGTCGTAATGATTGACACGCCTGGCCTGGATGATGAGGGTGAATTGGGCGAAAAACGTGTGAAGAAGGCAAAAGAGGTACTGAGCAAAGCAGATATTGCTCTTGTGATTATGGATGCCGCACAGGGAGTAACGAGTTTTGAGCAGGATATGATGGAACTGATGGAGAAGAGAAAGATTCCATATTTGAAAGTGTATAACAAGATTGATCTGTCTGAAAGAGAAGAAACAGATGAGGATGCCTGCTATGTCAGTGCGGTAACAGGAGAAGGAATCCAGGAATTAAAAGAAGCCATTGGCAGGATCGTGCCTTCAGAAAAGGAGACACAGAAGATCGCAGGAGATCTGGTGGATCCGCTGGATCTGGTCGTTCTTGTGGTTCCGATTGATTCTGCGGCGCCGAAAGGCCGTCTGATTCTGCCGCAGCAGCAGACGATCCGGGATCTTCTGGAATCCGGCGCGGCATCTGTGGTTGTCCGGGATTTCGAACTTGCAGGAGTTCTTGAGAAATTAGGAACCAGGCCGGCTCTTGTGATTACGGATTCTCAGGCTTTTGAACAGGTGGCGGAGGATGTGCCGGATGATATTATGCTGACATCCTTTTCTATTTTATTTGCCAGATATAAAGGAGATCTGGAAGAAGAAATCCGCGGTATCCGAGCGCTGAAATCTTTAAAAGATGGTGACAGGATCCTGATTGCAGAGGGATGCACCCACCACAGACAGTGTGACGACATTGGAACCGTGAAGATTCCAAGATGGCTTCGTCAGTACACAGGAAAAGAGTTTCAGATTGAGACAAGCAGCGGAAACGGTTTTCCGGATGATCTGGAGGACTATCAGATGATCATCCACTGCGGCGGATGTATGTTAAACCGCAGAGAAATGAAAAGCCGGATCCAGAGAGCGGTGGAAGCAGGCGTCCCGATCGTCAATTATGGCGTTTTGATTGCCTGCATCAAAGGAATTCTGGAAAGATCTCTGGAGCCTTTTCCGGAAGCGCTTAAAATTTTAAATGAGTTATAAGAGGAATTCTTTACAAAAAGATGGAAGTTTTGTAGAATGGAAAAGCAATGAAAAAAATTCCTGAAACAGGATTTAAGAATAGGAGAAAACCATGAGCAAAGTAAGAACCAGATTTGCACCAAGCCCGACAGGGAAGATGCATGTAGGAAACTTAAGAACTGCCCTGTACGCGTATCTGATCGCGCGCCATGCAGGCGGTGATTTTATTTTGAGAATCGAAGATACTGATCAGGTAAGAAAACTGGAAGGTGCAGAAGAGATCATTTACAAGACACTGGAAAAAGCAGGTTTAAGCCATGATGAAGGTCCGGATAAGGATGGAGGCGTCGGTCCGTATGTCCAGAGTGAGCGTCAGGCTCAGGGTATTTATATGAAATACGCAAAAGAACTGATCGATAAGGGAGAGGCATATTACTGCTTCTGTGATCAGGAACGTCTGGACAGCCTGAAGGTAAAATCAGGGGACGTCATGATCAGCCATTATGACAAGCACTGCCTGTCTCTGAGCAAAGAGGAAGTGCAGGAGAAGCTGGATGCAGGGGTGCCGTATGTGATTCGTCAGAACAATCCGACGGAAGGGACAACATCATTTACGGATGAGATTTACGGAGAGATCACAGTAGATAATATTGAACTGGATGATATGATCCTGATCAAATCCGATGGATATCCGACCTATAATTTTGCCAATGTGGTCGATGATCATCTGATGGGAATCACTCATGTGGTAAGAGGAAATGAATACCTGTCTTCCACACCAAAGTACAATCGTCTTTATGATGCTTTTGGATGGGAAAAGCCTGTCTATATCCATTGCCCGCTGATTACAGATGAGGATCATCAGAAACTGAGCAAGAGAAAGGGCCATTCTTCGTTTGAAGATCTTCTGGAGCAGGGATTCCTGCCGGAGGCAATCGTCAATTTTGTGGCGCTTCTTGGATGGAGCCCGGGAGGAGAACAGGAAATCTTTTCTTTAAAAGAACTGGAGGAAATTTTTGACTATCATCACATGTCAAAGACACCGGCTGTTTTTGATATGAAAAAAATCTCCTGGATGAACGGAGAGTATATTAAGGCAATGGATTTCGACCGTTTTAAGGAAATGGCGCTGCCGATCGTTAAGGACGTAATCCATCGGGAGATGGATTTTGATAAGATTCTTTCCATGGTGAAGACGAGAATCGAGAGACTGACAGAAATTCCGGAACATATTGACTTTTTTGAGCAGGTGCCGGATTACGATATTTCCATGTACAAACATAAAAAGATGAAGACAACACCGGAATCTTCTCTGGATGTATTAAAGGAAGTGCTTCCGGTTATTGAAGCGCAGGAAGATTTTTCCAATGATGCTCTTTATGAAATGCTTCTTGCTTTTGCCAAAGAGCATGGATATAAAAACGGATATGTAATGTGGCCGGTGCGTACAGCACTTTCCGGAAAACAGATGACGCCGGGCGGGGCGACAGAACTTATGGAGCTTCTTGGAAAAGAAGAATCCATCCGAAGGATTAACGCGGCAGTTGGCAGGCTGGAGGCTGAAATTTCGTGAGCAGATTAAGTCAGGCTCAGAAAAAGGCGGTTACGCACAAAGATGGACCGATGATGGTGCTTGCCGGTCCTGGATCGGGAAAGACACTGGTGATCACAAAGCGGGTCCAGTATCTGATCGGTCATTATAAAGTGCAGCCGGAGCATATTCTTGTGATTACATTTACAAGAGCAGCCGCGGCGGAGATGAGAGAGAGGTTTCAAAGGCTGGCAGGGAAGACTCTGCCGGTTTCCTTTGGAACCTTTCATTCTGTTTTCTTTATGATGCTCCGGCATGCCTACGGGTACCGGGCAGAAAATATTCTGCCGGAATCCAGGAAATATGACATGATCCGGGAAATTCTCTATGACCGCCGCCTTGATGCAGAGGATGACGGAGACTTGATCCGGTCGGTGATTCAGGAAATCAGTCTGGTCAAAGGACAGATGATTTCTCTGGATTATTATCACAGCAGCAGCTGCGGGGATGAAGTGTTCCGGGAAATTTATGAAGCTTATGAGAAAAAACTGCATCAGAACCGATGGATTGATTTCGATGATATACTGATCTATACGTATGAACTTCTGAAGGAGAGAGAAGATATCCGGGCGGCATGGCAGCAGAGATTCCCATATATCCTGATCGACGAATTTCAGGATATTAATAAAATACAGTATGAGATTGTCAGACTGCTGGCAGAGCCAAAAAGAAATTTGTTTATTGTCGGAGATGATGATCAGTCTATTTACAAATTCCGGGGCGCCCGTCCGGAACTGATGCTGGGATTTCCAAAGGATTATCCGGAGACTCAGCAGGTTATATTAAATACGAATTTTCGGTCGGGAGAAGAAATTGTTACCTTTGGCGAGAAGATCATCTGCCATAATACAAAACGATTTCCAAAAAAAATGGAGGCGTTTCAGGGTCCGAAGCATCCGGTGGAAATCAGAAGATTTAAAGACCAGAGGGAAGAAAATAAACATATTGTATATACGATTCGGGAGGAGATGGCGAAGAAACGGCCTCTGTCTCAGATCGCAGTGCTGACAAGAACCAATCAGGGGCCGAGGCAGCTGATCGGGGCATTGATGGCATATAACATTCCGTTTTGCATGAGAGATGCGGTGCCGAATCTTTTTGATCACTGGATCGCGAAAAATCTGATTGACTACATGCGGCTTGCCATGGGAGACAGAAGGAGAAGTACGTTTCTCAGAGTGATGAACCGGCCGAAACGTTATATCAGCCGGGAATACCTGACAGAGCCGCAGGTCTCTTTTGAAGATCTGCTGGAAAAGACAAAAGAAAAACCATGGCTGTATGACAATATAGAGGAAATGAAAGAGGACATCCGAATCCTTGCTAAGATGACGCCGGCAGCGGCGATCACTTATATCCGAAAATCTGTCGGATACAATGCGTATCTTTCTGAATATGCAGGATTCCAGAGAATGCAGGAAGAAGAACTGACGCAGGTTCTGGAAGAGGTGCAGGACAGTGCAAAAGGATTTGAGACCTATGAAGAATGGTTTGATTATATACAGGAATATACGGAAGAATTAAACCGGCAGTCAAAGGAAAACCAGACAGAAAAAAATGGTGTTGTCATAAGTACAATGCACAGTTCCAAAGGACTGGAATTTGACCGGGTGTTTTTGCCGGATATCAATGAAGATGTGATACCTCATAAAAAATCCATAAAAGAGGAAGATATTGAAGAAGAACGAAGAATGTTCTATGTAGCGGCAACCCGCGCCAGGAAATATCTGCATGTATTTTCGGTAGAAAAGCTGTATAATAAAGACAGCCGGGAATCCAGATTCCTGAAAGAGATAGAAACAACAACGAAAACCGGGGAGGGACACGTATGAGTGATAAGAGAATGACACCGAGAGCCGGAGAAATTTACCGCCATTTTAAGAATAATCTGTATCAGATCATTACGGTGGCAGAACATTCGGAAACAGGGGAAAAGCTGGTAGTTTATCAGGCGCTGTATGGGGACTTTAAAGTCTTTGCAAGGCCTCTTTCCATGTTTATGAGCGAGGTGGACCGGGGGAAATATCCGGAGGCGGAGCAGGAATATCGTTTTGAAAAAGTAGAACCGGAAGATATCAGAAAACAGGAAGATTCCATAATATCAAAGAAACAGGAGGAAGAACCGGAACAGGAAACCCTGAGTTTTGAGGAAAATAATCCGCTTCTTGAGTTCCTGGATGCGCCGGATCATCAGAGCAGGCTGGATGTGCTGATGCGGTATAAAGATACGGTATCCGAGATTATGCTGGATTCCATGAGCCTGTCCATGGACTGTGTTTTGAATGGACAGAGCAGGGAAGAAAAATACAATGAACTGGAAAAAATATTAAAAACAAAAGTACATTACGAAAAAAAGCCCCGCTGATCTCTGGTTCCGGACAGAACCGAAGATCAGGCAGAACTTTTTAGTGAAAGATCAGAAGCTGTCTCCGTCTTCAATAGATTCTTCTAAAATTTCATCAAGAGTATCTGTGACCAGTTTGTATTCCTCATCATCTTCAATGTTTTCAAGATCAAAGGATTCCTCATCCTCTGGGGATACAACGTAACGATACAGCAGCAGCGCGGTTTCTTCTTCTTCGCTGTCCAGTTCCTCGACAGGAATCAGTGCGATATAAGTCTGAGGGCCAGCTTCAAAGATGGCGACAACGGCGCAGTCCATAACAGTTCCGTCTTCCAGTTCCAGATGAAGGACAGGGTTATCTTCTTCGATAATGTTATCTTCAAATTCGCTCATGATCATACCTCATTTCTATTGTTTTTTTCACTATACTAAACCTTTCGGAAAAAAGCAAGGAAAGTACGGCAAAAAGCATGAAACCGCAGCTGATTGACAACCCATTTCTTCTATGATACGATACGGAAAAGCAGAGATAAGAATGTCTGTCCTGTGGAACAGACGGAGAGACAACAGCACAGAAAAGAGGCGTGAAGATGATAGAGACAGTAGCATCGGTAAAACTGCCCGTTGGTGAGCAGTTAAAGATCAAAAAGAACTCATTGACGCCGGATCATATGAAAGGGAATGAGAGAAGGATATGCCTCGTCTCAGGAATCTATGGAGATGAACTGGGAGGACAGTATATCTGCAGTGAGATCATCAAAAGGATCAAGGAAGATTATTCCCTGCTGTCAGGAATCGTAGATGTGTATCCGGCCATTAATCCATTGGGGCTGGAGGCCAGGACGCGGTCAGTGCCGATCACGAATATTGACTACAGCACGGTGTTTCCGGGAGATATCAACGGGGGAATGGAAGATTATACAGCGGCAAAACTCGTGGAAGATATGAAGGGCGCGTCCTGCTGTATCGATATCCATTCCAGCAATATTTTCCTCCAGGAGGTGCCGCAGGTACGTCTGAATGACGATTACAGTGAGGAACTGCTTTATTTATCCAAGCAGATGAATACGGATCTGGTATGGATTCATCCGTCTGCTTCCGTGAATCAGGGGAGTCTGGCTTATACGATGAATCAGATGGGGATTCCGGCTCTGGTTACGGAATCAGGGGCGGCTTTCCGGATCAAATATGATTTCTGCGAACAGATCATAGAAGGAATTTTTGCGGTCATGAAAGAACTTGGCATTTGGAACGGACCGGTCAGTCCACGAGAAAAAGTTCCGGTCATCAGGGAAGATGAGATTTTTTATATGAACTGTGAGTCAAGCGGACTGTTTGTCTCACATAAGAGGCTGAAAGATCATGTACGCAAAGGAGAAGTCATCGGGACGATCACGAATCCTCTGCTGGGGGCGGTGGAAGAAGAAATCATTGCGCCGACGGATGGAATTATCATGACACTCAGGGAACATCCGGGAGCAGCGGAAGGTTCTCTGGTGGCAAGAATCATAGGAGGAAATCATCTATGAAAAAAGAAATACTTTATTCGTTTTCCTCTTATCTGAGAAATGAATTTAAGATAGAAGGATACCGGTTTGGAAAACAGGGAGATCTGGCAGAGCCTGCCGCGTGTATCGTAGGGGCCATGCGGGGAAATGAATATCAGCAGCTGTTTATCTGCTCGCTGCTGGTAAAACGGCTGAAAGAACTGGAAGCAGAGGGAGCGATTGTCGGAGAAAATCAGATTCTCGTCGTTCCATGCGTCAATAATTTTTCCATGAATGTCAGGATGAAATACTGGGTATCTGACAACAGTGATATTAACCGTCAGTTTCCGGGAAATTTTGATGGGGATACAACCAGCCGTCTGGCAGCGCATCTGTTAGACAAGACGAAAGGATTCCGGTATGGAATTCATTTTCCATCCTTTTACCGGAAAGGAGATTTTATTCCTCATGTGCGGATGCCTTCTACAGGAAAAGAGAGTGTGAGCCTCGCAAACCTGTTCGGTCTTCCGTATGTGGTAACAAGCAAACACCGCAATTATGATAAAACAACTTTAAATTATAACTGGCAGATCAATGGAACCGATGCTTTTTCCATTTATTCCGGCGCAACGGGAAATCTGGATGAGCCGCTGGCAAAACAGGCAGTGTCATCTGTCCTGCGGTTTCTGACCAGGATGGGAATTTTAAAATATAATTGCCATAATGGGTATATTGCTAGTATTATAGAAGAAGAGGATATGGTTCAGGTAAGAACGAAAGCCGCAGGATTCTTCCGACGGTTTGCCGGAGTCAATGAAGAAGTGCAGAGAGGGCAGATGCTGGGTGAGATTCTGGATCCTTATGAAGGGAACCGCCTGGCGGAAGTCCGGTCAAATGTCAACGGAATCGTATTTTACGCTGCAAACCAGCCGACAATATTGGAAAATGCAACCGCATTTCAGATTATAAAAAAACTACATGAGTAAATGGGAGGAAGCTATGGGAAATGTTAGAAGAGTGTATGTCGAGAAGAAAAAAGACTACGCTGTAAAAGCAAAGGAATTACTGGAAGAATTGAGGCAGTATCTTGGGCTTTCAATCGATGATCTTCGTATCCTGATCCGCTATGATATAGAAGATCTCTCTGATGAAAGCTATCAGAAAGCACTGGGAACGGTTTTCAGTGAACCTCCGGTTGATGAAGTCTATGAGGAGGAATTTCCAAAAGCAGAAGATGAAGTATCCTTCAGTGTAGAATATCTTCCGGGACAGTTTGATCAGAGAGCAGATTCCGCAGAGCAGTGTGTGAAATTGCTGAATGAAGAGGAGAACGCCATCATTCGGAGCGCGACTACTTATGTGGTAAAAGGAAGCTTGTCTGAAGATCAGATGAAGGACATCAAAGAATACTGCATCAATCCGGTAGACTCCAGAGAAACAGACGAGGAAAAACCGGAGACTCTGGCAATGGATTTTGAAGAACCGGAAGACGTTAAGATCGTAGAAGGTTTCCAGGCCATGGGGGACAAAGAACTGAAAGAATTGTATGATTCCCTGAATCTGGCTATGACATTTAAGGATTTCAAACATATCCAGAACTATTTTACAGGGGAAGAGAAAAGAGATCCGTCCATGACAGAGATCCGCGTGCTGGATACTTACTGGTCAGATCACTGCCGTCATACGACTTTCTCAACAGAACTTACGAAAATTGAATTCCAGGAAGGATACTTCCAGGCGCCGCTTAAGATGGCATATGATCAGTATATGGCAGATCACGAAAGTATTTTTGCCGGAAGAGAAGATAAATTTGTCTGTCTGATGGACATGGCATTGATGGCAATGCGCCGTCTGAAGAAAGACGGGAAGCTGGACAACATGGAGGAGAGCGATGAGATCAACGCCTGCAGCATTGTAGTTCCGGTTTCCGTTGATGGAGGAGAAGATGAGGAATGGCTGATCAGCTTTAAGAATGAGACACATAACCATCCGACAGAGATTGAGCCGTTTGGTGGAGCTGCCACATGTCTGGGAGGAGCTATCCGTGATCCGCTTTCCGGCCGTTCTTATGTTTATCAGGCAATGAGAGTGACTGGAGCCGCAGATCCTACAGTACCTTTGAAAGATACGCTGAAAGGAAAACTTCCGCAGAGGAAGATCGTAACCGGAGCCGCACAGGGATATAGTTCTTATGGAAACCAGATCGGACTTGCAACCGGCATGGTCAATGAGATCTATCATCCGGATTATGTTGCAAAACGTATGGAAATCGGTGCTGTTATGGGAGCCGCTCCAAGAAAGAATGTTGTCAGAGAAAGCTCTGATCCTGGAGATATCATTATCCTTCTGGGAGGAAGGACCGGACGCGATGGATGCGGCGGAGCGACAGGATCATCCAAAGTTCATACAGAAGAATCCATTGAGACATGCGGAGCAGAAGTCCAGAAAGGTAATCCGCCGACAGAACGTAAGATTCAGAGACTGTTCCGAAGAGAAGAAGTCAGCCGTCTGATCAAGAAATGCAATGACTTTGGCGCAGGCGGAGTATCTGTTGCCATTGGTGAGCTGGCAGACGGACTGATTGTGGACCTTGACAAAGTGCCGAAGAAGTATGCAGGTCTGGATGGAACGGAACTGGCAATTTCCGAATCTCAGGAGAGAATGGCAGTTGTTGTAGATCCGAAAGATGTGGATCAGTTCCTGGCTTATGCAGCTGAGGAAAATCTGGAAGCAGTGGCAGTCGCTACGGTAACAGAAGATCCAAGATTGATTCTTTCCTGGAGAGGAAAAGAAATCGTTAATATCTCAAGGGCATTCCTTGATACCAATGGAGCTCATCAGGAGACAGAAGTTTATGTTGAGATCCCTCACAGAGTAGAATCTTATTTCAAAGAGAAAGAACAGGATATTCCGGAATCCTTCAAAGAATTGTGCATGAACACATTATCAGATCTGAATGTCTGCTCTCAGAAAGGTCTGGTAGAGATGTTTGACAGCTCTATTGGAGCAGCAACCGTTACCATGCCGTATGGAGGAAAATACCAGATGACTCCGATCCAGACGATGATCGCGAAACTGCCGATCCTGGAAGGAGAATCTAATACCGTAACAATGATGAGTTATGGATTTGATCCATATCTTTCAAAATGGAGTCCGTTCCATGGAGCTGTTTACGCGATTACAGAATCCATTTCAAAGATTGTCGCATCTGGAGGAAATTATAAAAAGATCCGTCTTACGTTCCAGGAATATTTCAAACGTCTGGGAGAGGACAAGACACGCTGGGGACAGCCGGTAGCAGCCCTGCTTGGTGCTTATCAGGCACAGATCGGATTTGGCCTTGCGTCTATTGGCGGAAAAGACAGTATGTCCGGTACGTTTAATGATATCGATGTGCCTCCGACTCTGGTATCTTTTGCTGTTGATGTGGCGAATGTAAAGAATGTAATTACACCGGAACTGAAGAAACCAGGAAATCGTCTGATTCGTCTGTGTCTTCCGACAGATGCTTATGATCTTCCGGTTTACGTAGAAGTGAAGAAGATCTACAAACAGATCCATAAACTGATTAAGAAAGGACAGATTAAGTCCGCTTATGCCATTGGAGCCGGCGGAACGATGGAAGCAGTGGCTAAGATGGCCTTTGGAAACGGATATGGCGTAAAATTTGATGAAGAGGTAACGCTTTCCGATCTGACAGATCCACGCTTTGGTTCTTTCGTAGTCGAGATGGATTCCAGAGATATCCATAAGCTGGGAATTCCGGGACTGCTGTTAGGAGAGATCATTGAAGAACCTGAATTTGTATTCGGTGATGAGAAAGTGACTCTTGAAGAGGCAGAGGAAACATGGAAAGAGCCTTTGGAGAGCGTATTCCCTACAAAATCAGAAGGAAGTCAGGATACATTGAATATTTCCCGCCTGTATCAGAAAGGAAATGTATATGTATGCAGGAATAAGATCGCAAAACCAAAGGTATTTATTCCTGTATTCCCGGGAACCAACTGTGAATATGACTCTGCAAAAGCGTTTGAGACAGCAGGGGCAGAGGTTATCACAAAAGTATTTAAGAACCTGGATGCTCAGGGAATCCGTGATTCTGTGGAAGTATTTGAAAAAGCAATCAAAGAATCCCAGATGATCATGTTCCCAGGCGGATTCAGCGCAGGAGATGAACCGGAAGGTTCCGCAAAATTCATTGCCGCTGCATTCAGAAATGAGAAATTAAAAGAAGCGGTTATGGATCTTTTAGAGAACAGAGACGGTCTGGTGCTCGGTATCTGTAATGGATTCCAGGCATTGATCAAACTCGGACTGGTTCCGGAAGGAAAGATTGCAGAGCAGACGGCAGGATCTCCAACGCTGACAACAAACCGAATCGGTCGTCACGTATCCAAGATTGCGTATACGAAAGTCGTATCCGATCTGTCACCATGGTTTAACAAAGTAAGTGTAGGAGATACTTTCAGTATCCCGGTTTCCCATGGAGAAGGACGTTTTGTGGCAGACAATGATGTGATCGAGAAGCTGTTTGTCAACGGACAGGTTGCTACTCAGTACGTTGATCTGGGAGAAGATCCGACAATGGATGAAGATTACAATCCAAATGGATCCTATTTCGCAATCGAAGGAATCACAAGTCCGGACGGAAGAGTTCTTGGCAAGATGGGACACTCTGAGAGAAAGGGAATCCATGTAAGTGAGAATATTTACGGAAACAAAGATCAGAAGATCTTCGAATCCGGAGTGGAATATTTTAAATAGAATATAAACTTGGGAGATGACCGGTTTCGATTGGAACCGGTCATCTCTTTTTATTGAGCTGTTTGAATGGAGTGATTTTGATTTTCCGGATGCGGTTTCCGGCGGCAGAAATTACCTGAAAAACCGCCTGATGATCTTGGGCCTGTTCTCCTTCCTTTGGAAGATGTCCAAGAAGCTGGATCATATACCCGCCGATGGACTCATAATCCCGGGAATGCAGATCCAGATGAAGAAGGCTGTTAATATCGTCCAGTTTCATAGAGGCAGATACAAGGCAGGCTCCTTCTTTCGTTTTCTGAAACGGAGCCTTCTTTTTGCTGTCATATTCATCCCGGATATCACCGAAAATCTCTTCGACGATATCTTCCAGCGTAATGAGACCGGCAGCTTCTCCATATTCATCCAGTACGATGGCAAAGCTTAACGACTGCTCTTTCATCTGGAGCAGAAGATCAGAAACTTTCTGTGTTTCGTAAGTAAAAAAGGCAGGACGCATGATCTCTTTTGGGCAGAAGCCGGCCGTTTCATGCCGGATACAGTAAAAATACAAATCTTTCAGATAGAGAATTCCTGCCACGGTATCTTTTGTGTCTCTGAACACCGGGAGACGGGAACGGCCGCTTTGAAGAAAAGTATTTACCACTTCATCATAAGATGCATCCAGAGAAACGAAAGAAATGTCAACCTTCGGAAGCATAATATCCCTGGCAGTCAGATTTTTAAAATCAAAAACATTATCCAGCATCTGCTTTTCCTCTTCCTCAATGGCACCGTTTTCGTAACCGGCATGGACGATCGTTCGGATTTCTCTTTCTGTCATGACCTGATTTGTATAGTCTGGATCCATCTTCATAAGGCGGAGCAGGGCTCTGGATATCTTATGGATCAAAACAATCAGCGGAGAAAGGATGCGAAGCATAAGGGAAATAGCAGGCGCGTATGCCAGAGCGAGACGAAGATTATAGACGGATGCAAAAGTTTTCGGGGTAATTTCACCGAAAAGAAGGATCAGGAGTGTAAGAATCCCGGCGGCAATTCCGGCACCGATATTTCCGAATATTTCAATGGCAATGGACGTGGAAAGGGATGTCAGGGAGATATTGACCAGATTATTTCCAATCAGGATTCCGGACAGCATCTGCCCGGGATTTTCAATTAACCGGCAGAGGGTGCGTGCCCGCTTGTCTCCTTCTTCTGCCAGGACAGAGACGCTGTGTGGATTTACAGTTGTAAGAGCCGTTTCAGCGGATGAAAAGAAACCGGAAAGAGCCAGCAAAGAAAGAATAGCAGCAATCTGAAAGACCAGACTCGTATTCAAAATAAATTCCTCCTGTCATGTGTTAAGATTACTGTACGATACGTTGCAGAAAAAACATACAGTCTGAGAATAGTCTTTGCAAAAAAGCGGGAAAACATAAGTCAGATCAGCAGAGATCCTTTCTCTTGTAAGTTTTTTTCTCTGTGATAAAATAGAAGAGTAACCAGATACAGGAGACATCAGTCTGACGGATAGGAGAGAGACATATGGCAAATGAAACATTAGAAGTATTAAAAACAAGAAGAAGCATTCGAAAATATAAAAGTACGCAGATACCAGAGGAGCTTTTGGATGAAATCCTGGAAGCGGGAACCTATGCTGCCTGCGGAATGGGAAAGCAGGGTTCCATGATGGCAGTTGTTCAGGATCCGGAGCTGGTTGCAAAACTTTCAAAAATGAATGCGGAAATCATGGGAACAGATACGGATCCTTTTTACGGAGCTCCGACCGTTGTTGTTGTATTTTCTGATACAAAACGCCCGACGCATGTGGAGGATGGAAGCCTTGTCATGGGCAACCTGCTGAATGCGGCTCATGCAGTGGGAATTGATTCCTGCTGGATTCATCGTGCCAGGGAAGTATTTGAGACAGAAGAAGGAAAGAAAATGAAGAAAGAGTGGGGAATTCCAGACGATTATATCGGCGTGGGAAACTGCATCCTTGGATATCGTGACTGTGAATATCCGGAGGCAGCTCCGCGGAAAGAGGACTATATTATAAGAGTCGGCAGATAAGAGCCGCAAATCTTTTATTTTCTGCATTGACAACGATTCTCAATTAGGATATGATACAGATAATCTATGAGGGAGTAGCTGGCAGAGATACTGCAGCAGCATCAACATAATGATTGGAAAGAATCTGGTGCTGTTTTAATTAGCGAGACTCATGGGCGTTATCCGGCGCCTGTGAGTTATTTTTTTGCGCCGTAAAATGAACTCCCGGTTTGTAATAAAAGTACGGCCAGACGTGGAAAAGAGATTGAGGAACATTAGGAGGAAAAACATGGATATTATGTCACTTTTTATTTTGGCAGCAGGACTGGCCATGGATGCTTTCGCTGTCTCCATCTGCAAAGGACTTGCCATGAAGAAAGCAACGGTGGGAAAAGCGGCCGTTGCAGGATTGTGGTTTGGAGGATTTCAGGCGTTAATGCCGGTGCTGGGCTTTTTGCTGGGAACACAGTTTCGCCGGCAGATCACAGCAGTCGATCACTGGATCGCTTTCGTTTTACTGACGGCCATTGGTGCAAATATGATCAAAGAAGCCTGTTCCGATGAGGAAGAGATTGATGATGGTTCTTTAAATTTTAAAGAAATGTTTATGCTGGCGGTGGCAACGAGTATTGACGCTCTGGCAGTAGGAATTACGTTTGCGTTTTTAAAGGTAAATATTATCACTGCGGCATCCATAATAGGAATCATCACCTTTGTGATCGCTGCTGCGGGAGTAAAAATCGGAAATATTTTTGGGACCCGGTACAAATCCGGAGCAGAGCTTGCAGGCGGCGTAATTCTGATACTTTTGGGGGCGAGGATCCTTCTGGAGCATTTGGGGATTTTGTAAAAAAAAAGAAATTTCGAAAAGTCAACCCTTTCTTTTTTTTTTCGGATAGTGTAATATAGAAGAGCACCACAAGATGTAGTGCTTTATGAAAGAAAAAACAACTATATTTAGTGTTAAGTATGTAATGTTAAAGGTGGGGAATTATGAGTTCTAAAGTCAAAACAAAGATTATCAAGAGGAACGGGGAAGAAGTTGATTTCGATCTGTCTAAGATCGTGAATGCGATAAAGAAGGCAAACCACGAAGTTCCGGCTATTCACAAGATGAATCAGCACCAGATCAGGGCGGTTGCGGACAACGTGGCAGCACAGGTAAAGAATTCTTCCCATGCTGTGAATGTAGAAGATATCCAGAACATGGTTGAGACCGGTATTATGGAGATGAGAGGATATGAGGTTGCTCAGAAATATGTAAGATATCGTTTTAAACGGGAATTATCAAGAAAATCCAATACAACCGATGATGGAATTTTATCTTTGATTGAGAATATCAATGAGGAAGTTACACAGGAAAATTCCAATAAAAATCCGGTGATCAACTCAACTCAGAGAGATTATATGGCCGGAGAAGTCAGCAAAGACCTGACCAGAAGAGTGCTTCTGCCGGAAGAGATCATCCGCGCTCATGAAGAAGGAATCATTCATTTCCATGATTCCGATTATTTTGCGCAGAAAGAACATAACTGCGATCTGATCAATCTGGAAGATATGCTTCAGAATGGTACGGTGATCAGTGAAACGATGATTGAAAAGCCACATTCTTTTTTCACTGCATGTAATGTTACGACACAGATTGTTGCCCAGGTAGCCAGCAATCAATATGGCGGACAGTCTTTCACTCTGGCGCACCTGGCTCCGTTTGTTGATGTGAGCAGAAAAAAACTTCGCAGAAATGTTATTAAGGAAAGAGAAGCGTGCCATGAGACAATGGATGAAGCTGTTATTGATCAGATTACAGAGATGCGTCTTCGTGATGAGATCAAACAGGGAATCCAGACGATCCAGTATCAGCTGGTAACATTAATGACATGCAATGGGCAGGCGCCGTTTGTTACAGTTTTTATGTATCTGGATGAAGTGCCGGAAGGCAGAACAAGAGATGACCTTGCCATGGTTATTGAAGAAGTATTAAAACAGAGAATTCAGGGCGTGAAGAATGAAAAGGGAGTGTGGATCACACCGGCGTTCCCGAAACTGATCTATGCACTGGATGAAGATAATATCACGCCGGATTCAAAATACTGGTATTTGACGGAATTAGCGGCCAAATGTACCGCAAAACGTATGGTTCCGGATTATATTTCTGCCAAAGTCATGCGTTCGCTGAAACAGGGAGAAGTATATACCTGTATGGGATGCAGATCTTTCCTGACAGTGGAAGATTCCCAGAGAAATCCGGACGGAAGCCATAAGTTCTATGGAAGATTCAATCAGGGAGTTGTGACCATCAATCTGGTTGACGTGGCATGTTCTTCTGAAGGCGACATGGATGAATTCTGGAAGATTCTGGATGAAAGACTGGAACTTTGCCACAGGGCTCTCCGCTGCCGTCATGAGAGACTTCTCGGCACGGTATCCGATGTGGCGCCGATCTTATGGCAGCATGGTGCTCTGGCAAGGCTGAAGAAAGGAGAAACCATTGACAAACTGCTGTACAATGGATATTCTACCATCTCTCTCGGATATGCGGGATTATACGAAATGTGCGTAAGGATGACAGGAAAATCCCATACAGATCCTGAAGCAAAAGAATTTGCACTGAAAGTTATGCAGAAGCTGAATGATAAGTGTAAGGAATGGAAAGAAGCGGAAAACATCAGTTATTCTGTTTATGGAACTCCGATGGAATCCACAACATACAAATTTGCAAAATGTCTGCAGAAACGTTTTGGAATTATTCCAGGAGTTACAGATAAGAACTATATCACAAACAGCTATCATGTACATGTAACAGAAGAAATTGACGCTTTCAGCAAGCTGGCATTTGAAGCGGAATTCCAGAAATTATCACCGGGCGGCGCGATCAGCTATATTGAAGTGCCGAACATGCAGGACAATATTCCGGCTGTTTTATCCGTTATGCAGTTTATTTATGATAATATCATGTATGCGGAGCTGAATACCAAGAGTGATTACTGTGAAGTATGCGGATATGACGGTGAGATTCAGATCAAAGAAGATGAATCAGGAAAACTGATCTGGGAATGCCCGAATTGTGGAAACACAGATCAGGATCAGATGTTTGTGGCACGCCGAACCTGCGGATATATCGGAACACAGTTCTGGAATCAGGGACGAACGCAGGAAATCAAAGACCGAGTGCTTCATCTGTAAGGAAAGGAACAGGATATGTATTACGGAGAGATCAAGAAATGTGATATTGCCAACGGAACCGGCGTGCGCGTCAGCCTGTTTGTATCCGGATGCAGGAACTGCTGTCCGGGCTGTTTTAATAAAGAAACGTGGGATTTTCAATATGGGAATCCATATACGCCGGAGACGGAACAGGAGATTCTTGATCTTCTGAAACCGGATTATATCGAAGGATTCTCCCTGCTGGGCGGGGAGCCCTTCGAGCCGGAAAACCAGGCAGTGCTGGAAGGTCTTCTCAAACGGATCAAAGAATTATATCCAGAGAAAAATGTATGGTGTTATACCGGATATCAATATGACAAGGATTTAAAACCAGGGGGAAAGGTTTACACAAAGCATACAGAAGAGATGCTTTCCTGCATTGATATTCTGGTAGATGGAAGATTTCTGGAAGAGGAGAAGGATATTACGCTGAAATTCCGGGGAAGCAGGAACCAGCGGATCCTGGAATTGGGAAAAGAAAGAGAATAATATCAGGCAGATAAAAAGAGCAGGGGAGATATATGAATCATAAGGAAAAACGGGTGATCATGCTTTTAAATGCAGCGATCGCCATTGCAGCCGCCGCGCTGGCTCTGAATTTGTTCTGGTCTTTAAAGGATGAGAGCAGCGGTTTGGCAGACAGGATGGCAGCTGTAGAAGAAACAGAGAAGTCTGAGAAAACAGAAACCAAATCAGATTCTGCTTCTGATCAGAAGGGTACGGGAGAAACATCGACAGAGAACGACAGCAGGGTAAAGACACAGGAAGAGATAAAAGAGTTGATGGAAAGCCGTTCTTCAAAACTGTTTCCGGATATCAATCAGCGGTATCTGGAAAATGAGGAAGCAAAGATGCTGAAAACGTATGAACAGGCGCAGTACGCAATTGATGAGTTATATGCGCTGAATGGCCGGACTTTTGTGGAGAATCATTCTGTGATCAAAAAGTATTTTACAAAGCAGAGTGATGGAAAATATTATAAGACCTGGTATGACGGAGGAACCTCCGCAACGATAGATCGGGAAGATTTTAATCGGTATGGACAGAAAAATCTCGATCTGCTGGTATCCAGAAGAGAAGAGTTATCTAAGTAAGGTTACTTTGCCATGTATTTATATAGGACGCTGTGCTGAGATCAACGGGTTTGATTTCGGCACAGCGTCATTTTGATATAAAAAGAATATGATCACTTGGTCAGCGTACACATTTCTTCGCAAAGGAATTATCGATCAGTTTCTTAAATGGAACAGGTTCCTTCAATTCTCCGGCTTCTTTCAGAATGTCCTGGAGAAGATCAAAGCCTTCTCTGGAAAATTCAGGAGTTTCCTTAAAAGTATCCTGCTTTTTATAGCGGTGTGTGATCTGAATCAGATCTTTTTTCGAAATATCAGGGAATTGTTTTTCAATAACAGCGGCAATCTCTTCTGCAGAGTGTTCGGCAACATATTTCTGCCCTTTGGCAACCGCGTTGGTAAAGCCCTGGATGATTTCAGGGTTTTCTTTGATATAACTTTTCTTTGCACAGTATGCGGTATAAGGAACAAAACCGCTTTCTACGCCGAGGGAGGCAGCCACATATCCGGCGCCCTGACTTTCGAGCATAGTGGCGTTCGGTTCAAATTCCACGGTGAAGTCGCCGGTTCCGCCGGAGAAAGCACCGGAAGTATTGGCAAAATCAATATTCTGGATCAGATTTACATCCTTCTTCGGATCAAGACCGTGCTTTTTCAGAATATATTCCAGGATCATCTGCGGCATTCCGCCTTTCCGGCCTCCGATCAGATCTTTTCCTTTCAGGTCCTCCCATTGAAAATTGTTTGTTTTTTCTCTTGAGACGAGGAAGTTTCCGGCTCTCTGGGTCAGCTGGGCAAAACATACAGCATAATCGCTGTTCCCCTCGTTATACTGATAAATGGCTGCTTCAGGCCCCATAAACCCAATGTCTGCGTTTCCGGAAATGACAGCAGTCATGGTTTTGTCAGCGCCAAAACCAGTGTCCACCGACAGGGAGATTCCTTCATCTTCAAAATATCCTTTTTCTATGGCAACATACTGTGGAGCATAAAAAATAGAATGGGTGACTTCATTTAAGGTAACTTTTGTAAGTTTTTGGTCTTTTTCTTTACCAAAACTGCATCCGGTAAGGCAGAAACAGACAGCCGCAGCAAGCAGCAGACAAGGACGGATAAATTTCATAAAACCTCCTGGGAAGTGATTGTACTATAAAATATTCTAAAAAAATGAAAAAGTGCCCGCGCCTTGACAAGGAACGGCAATATGTGCAGAATAGAAGAATAATAAGAAGGAGGACGGTATGCGAAAGAAAACAGGAAAAGTCATAGCAGTTATGCTGATCACAGCGGTGCTGGTGCTTGCAGGCTGTCAAAGCAAAGGCCAAAGCACAGCACAGTCAGAAAACACAGATACGGATGCGGCAGAGACAGCCAGTGAACTGGTGATTGAGATCGATCCGGGACATGGAGGAGATCAGCCGGGGGCATGTGCCGAATATTCAGGAACAGAGATCATGGAAAAGGATCTGAATCTTAAGATTGCGCAGTATATGAAAGAAGCGCTGGAAAGGTATCCTGGAACAAAAGTGTATCTTACAAGAGAAGGTGATCAGGATGTGGATCTGGAAGACCGGGTTGCGAAAGCAAAGGAAGACAAAGCAGATCTTCTGGTGAGCATCCATAACAACGCAGACGGAAAGCTTGCAGGGTATGATAATGGGTGTACGGTTTTGACGGCGAAAGGAGATTATAAGCCTTCTTACGCTCAGACCGAGCAGGAGCTTGCCTGCTGCATCCTGGCGGAGCTGGAAGATCTTGGAATTGAAAACCAGGGAATCCTGCTAAGAACCTCAGAAAATAATTCCAGATATGAAAATGGGAGTCTGTCTGATTACTACAGTATCGTAAAGAACAGTCTTTTATCAGAAATACCGGGAATTATTGTGGAACATGCCTTTATCGATGATCCTGAAGACTATCAGAAATTTCTTTCTTCTGATGAAAAGTTAAAACAGCTTGGAGAGGCAGATGCAAAAGCTGTTGCCAAATATTACCGGCTGGGAAATGAGAAAAATGAGCTGAAAAATGTAGAAGAAAAGATTCTTCTTATTTCAGATCCGGAAGGAAAAAATAACAAGCATTACAGCCAGACATATTTCTGATTTTTGGGAAAAATCCATAAAATGAGAGGAACCGGGAACGTCAAGTTCCCGGCATTATGAAAAAGTATGAAAAAAAGTTTTAGCAAAGATAGCATTGGGTATCAGCTACTTGCTATGTTTATAGTATAGACAGAAAATGTGAACAAAATGTGATGATTTATTGAGAAAAATATGACCGAATGCTGATTTTTCAGTAAATTAGACGGCCGGCAGAGGGAAACCGAATGCTTTTCTTTGTACAAAAAAAAATAATAGAGTGAAACTACTTGAAAAAATGAAGCATGTAGTATAGAGTAAAAACTGCGAATTTCATAAAGATAAAATAGTTTTCAACCAAAACAAAATCTCTGGAGAGTCTCATATATGAGCGCCGAAGGTGTACGGCTGCGCTGCGCAGTTAATCTCTCAGGCAAAAGGACAGAGCTTAATAGCAATGTGTTAAATATTCTTTAGAGCGGATGTTGATATCGGCTCTTTTTTGTTTTGTGAAAATGTAATTTAGCAGAACAAAATCTCTGGCGGAGTTGAAGAAGTTGAAAAAGGTTCGCACATAAAAAATATTGGAGGGAAAACTATGTTAGCAACAGTAAATCAGGCATTGGAGAACATCGATAATTTTATCTGGGGGCTTCCGCTGATCATTTTAATCCTGGCAACGGGTATTTTACTGACAGTCAGGTTAAGAGGACTGCAGATCAGACATTTGGGGAAAGCGCTCCACTATGTGTTTCACAATGAAGAAGACGGAGATGGAGAAGTTACCAGTTTTGGAGCTTTGTGTACGGCACTATCCGCAACGATTGGAACGGGAAATATCGTCGGCTGTGCGACAGCCATTGTTGCCGGAGGACCGGGAGCCATGTTCTGGATGTGGATGGCAGCGCTTTTTGGAATGGCGACAAAATATACAGAGGGTATGCTTGCGGTAAAATACCGTGAAATCGATGAGGAAGGTCATGCGCTCGGAGGACCATTCTACTATATCGAAAAAGGAATGGGGAAAAACTGGAAATGGCTGGCGAAAGTCTTCTGTGTCTTTGGGGTTATGGTTGGTCTGTTTGGAATCGGAACTTTTACCCAGGTCAATGGAATTACCTCTGCGGTCAATAACTTCTTTGATCCAAACAATGCCAATACCATTGCTTTGTTTGGAAGGGAATATTCCTGGAGTGTGGTAATTGCCGGAATCATTCTGACGGTTTGTGTCGGGCTGGTTGTCATTGGAGGCATTCAGAGAATTTCCAAAGTATCTGAGATTATCGTTCCGTTTATGGCAGTTACTTACGTAGCAGTATGTCTGATCATTGTATTTACCCATCTTTCTGAGCTTCCATCCGCTCTGGCTGAAATCGTTCAGTCTGCCTTTGGACTTCGTGCGGCAGCAGGAGGAGCCCTGGGCGCAATGATGGTAGCGATGCAGAAAGGAATTGCAAGAGGAATCTTTTCCAATGAAGCCGGACTTGGATCTGCTCCGATCGCGGCAGCAGCGGCTCAGACTAAGGAGCCGGTCCGCCAGGGACTTGTTTCCATGACAGGAACTTTTATTGATACAATTGTTATCTGTTCCATGACAGGTTTTGCCATTGTAATGACCGGCGCCTGGGATATGGGATTAGACGGTGTGGAAGTGACAACAAAAGCGTTTGCCATGGGACTTCCATTCCCGGAAAGAGTATCAGCATTCCTGCTTATGATCTGCCTGGTATTTTTCGCGTTTACAACTATTCTGGGATGGGATTATTACAGCGAGCGCTGTCTGGAATATCTGACCAATGGGAAACAGATGGCAGTAACGGTATTTAAATGGCTGTATATTTTAGCTGTATTTATCGGACCATTTATGACGGTAAGCGCAGTATGGACCATTGCAGATATCTGCAACGGTTTGATGGCATTTCCAAACCTGGTGGCGCTGTTAGCATTAAATGGAGATGTCGTAGCAGAGACAAAAGATTATTTTATGCGTTTAAAAGCCGTAAGGGCGCAGGAAAGAGCGGTTACTTTAAGAAGCGAATAGGAAAATACTTCTTTACTTTAGTGTGCTAATCATGTATAGTGGAAAGAGAAGTTCAGAAAGGAAGTACACGCCAATGAGTAAGAAGATTAGAACAGAAGCTGTGAAGAATTTATTTCAGGCTGTTTTAACATTGGAGACAGAAGAAGAATGTTTTACGTTTTTTGAGGATTTATGTACCGTGAACGAATTGGAATCGCTGGCTCAGAGGTTTGAGGTGGCGACGATGCTCCGTGATAAGCACACATATCTGGAAGTTGCGGAAAAGACCGGAGCTTCTACGGCAACCATCAGCAGAGTGAATCGTTCCCTGAATTATGGAAGTGATGGTTATGATATGGTATTTCGTAAAATGAAGAAGAAATAGGTCTGGCCTATTTCTTCTTTTTTTTGTGGGAATCTTCTTCCGGATCATGATACATCTGATCAATCATCCGCTCCATTACCTGTTTGCGCAGGTAGATGTCATATCCCAGCAGGGTAATAAATGAAAATTGTGACAGCAGTTCTTTTTCTTCTCCGCCGGGAAGATCTTCGAAAGTTTTTTCTGCTCTTTGAAAGGTTTCAAAGATGGATTCCTGGATGTGTTCGGTGTAATTATGTTCAGATTCAAAAATCTTTTGATATATCTGATAAAAAGAAAGCTCCTGCTTATCATCATACGCCAGATCTGTCAGCGGAGACAGGATATGCTGGATATCCGAGATAGACAGGAAACTCTTCAGATAATAAATATAGATCAAAAGAATCATATGATTCCGGGTATATTTCTTTTTAACCGAAGGCGGCAGAAGATGATTTTTTGAATAATTGTTGATCATGGTTTTGGTAAAGATCTTATCATCTTCATGACGTTTTGTGTTTTTCAGCTGTTCTTCCAGGAAAGTTGTAATCTGATCCATGTAAAGATCGATCTTTGGAATATCTTCCGGTGCGACACAGTCTAACTGCATCCATTCTTTTAGTTTCTCATGAAATTCCATAACATCCTCCTTCTTTGGATATATTATAAGGTTATTTAAACAAGATGACAAGTGCCCGGTGCATTTTGCCAGGTAATGTAGTATAATGAAATTCTATGATAAAAGAAGGAAAGGAAAACAGCATGGGAATTTATGATACATTAAATGAACAACAAAAAGAAGCGGTTTTCTGCACAGAAGGACCACTTCTTCTGCTGGCGGGGGCCGGATCTGGAAAGACAAGAGTCCTGACTCACAGGATTGCCTATCTGATCGATCAGGGGGTAAATCCGTATCATATCATGGCAATTACGTTTACCAACAAGGCGGCAAAAGAGATGAGAGAGAGGGTGGATCAGCTGGTAGGATATGGAGCAGAACATATCTGGGTCAGTACCTTCCATTCTACCTGTGTCAGGATTTTAAGACGGCATATTGATAAGCTGGGATATGGAAACAGCTTTACGATTTACGATGCGGATGATCAGAAATCTTTGATCAAAGGAATCTGCAAACAGTTTAAGATCGATACCAAAATGATGCCGGAGCGAAGCATTATCCGGGAAATTTCTTCTGCCAAAGATGAGTTTATGACGCCGGCTGAGTATGAAACCAGACATCAGTATGATTTTAATAAGAAGAAAATCGCAGAAATTTACAGGGAATATCAAAAGCAGTTAAAAGCCAACAATGCACTGGATTTTGATGATCTGCTGTTTAAGACGGTGGAACTGTTTCAGTTTCATCCGGAAGTGCTGGACTATTATCAGGAAAGATTCCAGTATATTATGGTGGATGAATATCAGGATACGAATACCATACAGTTTCAGCTGATCAGCATGCTGGCAAGAAAATACAGGAACCTATGCGTGGTAGGCGACGATGATCAGTCTATTTACAAATTCCGGGGAGCCAATATTAAAAACATCCTGAATTTTGAAAATGTCTTTTCGGATGCTCAGGTTATTAAGCTGGAACAGAATTATCGCTCCACAAAGAATATTCTGAATGCGGCAAATGAGGTCATTTCCAATAACGCAGGGAGAAAGGAGAAGAAGCTTTGGACGGAGAATGAAGCAGGTGATCTGATTGAATTTCATCAGTATGGGACAGAATATGAAGAGGCAGGACGAATTGCCGATGAGATTGAAAAGCTGGCAAAGGAAGGCTATGAGTATAAAAATATGGCAGTCCTTTACAGGACCAACGCGCAGTCCCGTGTTTTTGAGGAAAGATTTATGATCAAAAATATACCATACCGGATCGTAGGAGGAACTAATTTCTATCAGCGAAAAGAAGTAAAAGATATGATATGTTACCTGAAAGCGGTTGGGAACGGTATGGACGATCTGGCAGTCCGCCGTATCATCAATGTTCCGCGAAGAGGAATCGGGGCGGCTACCATTGATAAAATTAATGCATATGCGATTGAAAATGACATCAGTTTTCTGGATGCCTGTTTCCAGGCAGAAGAGATCACATCCCTGGGAAATGCAAAAAAGAAGATCCAGGGATTTGCAGATATGATTCAGGAATTTCGGGATCAGGAAAAGCAGGGATCCCTGGAAGAGCTCTTTGATTATATTCTAGAAAAGACAGGATATGTAGAGCAGCTGGAAGCAGAAAAGACAGAAGAAGCAGAAGGAAGGATTGAGAACATCAATGAACTTCTGAATAAGGTTGTTACATATGAGCAGGAAGCGGAGGAACCGAGTCTGGGAGAACTTCTGGAAGAGATCGCTCTGGTTGCGGATATTGATGATCTGGATGAATCAGACAACAGAGTCGTTTTGATGACGCTGCACAGCGCAAAAGGTCTGGAGTTTCCATATGTATTTATCTGCGGCATGGAAGATGGTATTTTCCCAAGTTATATGACAATCATTTCCGAGAATGATGAGGATATGGAAGAAGAACGCCGATTATGTTATGTGGGGATTACGAGAGCTAAGAAGAAGCTGTATTTAAGTGCGGCAAAACGAAGAATGATGCAGGGAAGAACTCAGTTTAACAAAGTTTCCAGATTTATTGATGAGATTCCGGAGGAACTTCTGGAGACGGGACAGGATTTTTCCAAAAAGGAGAACAGGATAGAAAAGGATATGTTTTCCGCTAACCGCAGAAATCGGTTTAGAAAGCCGTATCAGGCAAAATCATTTGCTCCGCCGAAGATCGACCAGCTATCCTATGATGTGGGAGATCAGGTGACGCATATTAAATTCGGCAAAGGAACGGTGACGGAGATTGTTTCCGGAGGCCGCGATTTTGAAGTGACCGTAGATTTCGAAAAATGCGGGGTAAAAAAGATGTTTGCCTCATTTGCGAAATTGAAAAAAGTCGAAGGAAATCAATAAAAAAAGTTAGTATTGGGCAGAAATAAGTGATATAATAAAGAAAACACATAAGAAAGGATGAGCGGCATGAAAAATTTCAGTGATTTGTTAGAAATGGCAAAGGTATCAGACATCATCAGCAATAAGGATAAGGACGATAACAAGATTGTATGGGTGCTTGCGATCATTGGTGCGATTGCAGCAGTAGCCGGAATCGCTTATGCAGTGTACAAATATCTGACTCCGGATTATATGGATGATTTTGATGATGACTTCGACGATGATTTTGATGATGATTTCTTTGATGATGATGATCTGGATTCAGAGGAAGACAAGATTGAAGAAGTAGAATAGCATGATTTGAACGTGTCAGCTGTCGTAATTTAGTTACGGCAGCTTTTTCTTGCAAAAAAATGAAAAAAATTGTTGACAATTGCATAATGCTTCTGTATAATAAATTCTGTTGCTGAGGAAAAGCAGAAAAACAAAATAGCAGTCCGGGGTGTGGCTCAGCTTGGCTAGAGCGCTTGATTTGGGATCAAGAGGTCGCAGGTTCGAATCCTGTCACCCCGATTTAAGCGGGTGTAGTTCAATGGTAGAACTCCAGCCTTCCAAGCTGATCACGTGGGTTCGATTCCCATCACCC
>NZ_BLYI01000042.1 GCF_016586355.1 Anaerostipes butyraticus | reverse complement strand
ATACTAAAGACATAGTTTTTCATATATATTTTTTAATCCTCTCTTTTTGAATAGCTTTGTGATCGCACAAAGCTATTTTTTTGCTGCAAAGTTCCGTCATCAGCAAATACATAAAGAGCACGGCGAAAGTTTACTTGCGAGTCGTGCTCTTTATGTATTTGCAGTGATGGGCGGAACGCCCATCAGCCACAGACGGGAGCTGCGGAAGCGGCGGCGGGATCGAAGAGACCAGGTCTGTGGGATGATGACGGAACGGAGCGGGAAGAAGCCAGAAGGGAAATTAACGGGATTTTTCATATTAATAAGTTGACATATAAAAATGAAATGATATAATAAATATATGGTAAAAATAGTAAAAACAGCATTGCACTGAATCATACTGTATGGTAAACTATACTTATCTATTATTCTATTTGCATGTCTTATGCATTTATGCGGCGTTTCTGCCAGAATTTCAAGAAGGTAACAGATAAGTACAGAATTACCTGCACTCCTGGTGATTCTGTATGGAAGGATTACAAAGGAGGTAACACGATGGGACAGAAAGATATTGTCGAAAAGATGCTGGAAGATTATCCGGATGTGTTTGCGGATATCATCAATGTACTGATATTTCATGGGGAACCGGTGGTAAAGGAGGATGAATTACACCAGACAAAGACAAGATCGCAGTATAAGGCGGATGACAGTGAACTCCATGAGCAGGAGAGGGATAATCTGAAGCTGTGGATCAGCGGATCCCGGATTGTGCTTTTTGGACTGGAGAACCAGACAGCCATTGATCATGACATGTCTCTGCGGGTGATCGGCTATGATGGAGCGTCTTACCGGGAACAGCTGCTGGAATCTCCCGGAAATAAAAGGTACCAGGTCGTGACTCTGGTGCTCTACTTTGGAGATCAGCCATGGAGGAGTCAGAAGAGCCTTCAGGACCGGATATCCAGAGTGGAAGGGATCATGGGCAGCGATTATAAGATCCAGGTATTTGAGATCGCATTTCTGACAGATGAACAGGTTCAAATGTTTCGAAGTGATTTTGGGATCATAGCAGATTATTTTGTAAAAAGACGGAGAAGAGAAGTATATGAAGGCAGTCGGAAACCGATCCGTCATGTGGATGCGATGCTGAAATTTATGGCGGTATTTGCGAAAGACCAGCGGTTTTTAAAAATAAAACTGGATGAAAAGGAGGAGGTCAATATGTGTGTGATACTGGATCGGGTAGAAGAAAGAGGGCGCCAGGAAGGAATTCGAATAGGAAGGGAAGAAGAAAGGGCCAGGACTGATAAGATACTGGATCAGGTGGAAGAAAGAGGACGCCAGGAAGGAATTCGAATAGGAAGGGAAGAAGAGAGAGCCAGGACTGATAAGATACTGGATCAGGTGGAAGAAAGAGGACGCCAGGAAGGAATTCGAATAGGAAGAGAAGAAGAGAGGGCCAGGACTTTACGATTGATCGGGATACTGCTTCAGCAAGGCAGAGCTGACGATATTGAACGAGTCTGTGCAGATGAGCAATACTGCAAAAAACTGCTGAACCAATATGGATTGCAGTAATCTTAATGGAAACGCTATCGGCAGAAATTTAAATGCTGACAGTGTTTTTCGCTTTGCAAAAAGTTTCGTTATCGGAAAATACAAAAAAAGCACAGCGCAAGCCTGCTTGCAGACTGTGTGCTTGACACTTTTGCAAGTGAAGTGGTATTGTATTTTTTAAAAAAACCGGTTGACCTTCGAAAGAGAACGTGATATGATTATCACGCTAGACTTTAGCGTTGGAAGAAGGTCTTTTTTTTATGCCTTATTTTAATTTAATTAAGAATCATAATGGAGGTGGAAGTTGTGCGCACAAGAGTAACATTAGAATGTACAGAATGTAAACAGCGTAATTACAACATGACGAAGGATAAGAAAACTCATCCGGAACGCATGGAAACAAAGAAATACTGCAAATTCTGTAAGAAACATACACTGCACAAAGAAACAAAATAGTGTTTCCGACGTGGCCCAAGCTTAAGGAAGTGGAGTATGGAAAAGAAGGACAAGAAAAAGAAAGCCAAAAAGACAAACTGGTTTAAGCAGATGAAAGCTGAATTCGGAAGAATTATCTGGCCGACCAAAGGAAGAATTGCAAAAGAAACAGCAGTTGTAGTTATCTGTGCCTTGATCATTGGTATTATAGTCGCTGTCCTGGACATGGGACTTCAGTACGGAATACAGGCACTGGTAGGATAGAGGTAAGGAGAATTTATGGCAGAAGCAAATTGGTATGTCGTTCACACTTATTCCGGCTATGAGAATAAGGTAAAAGCAAATCTTGAAAAAACCATTGAAAACCGCAAGCTTCAGGATGAGATACTGGAAGTTAAAGTACCCCTTGAAGATGTGGTTGAACTTAAGAATGGTGTAAAAAAGAAAGTTTCCAAAAAAATGTTTCCGGGATACGTATTGATCCATATGGTGATGAATGATGATACCTGGTATGTTGTTAGAAATACCAGAGGAGTCACAGGCTTTGTAGGACCAGGATCAAAACCGGTTCCCCTTACTCCTGCTGAAATGAAGCCGTTAGGAATCCAGCTGGGTGGAGGAACAGAAGCTGAAGCGCCAAAACAGGAAAAAGTCGAGTTTGACGCTGAGGTAGGAGACATGATTGTTGTAACTTCTGGTGCTTGGGAAGGAACAACAAGTGCGATTACTGCAATTAATGAACACAAGCAGACAGTAACCATTGAAGTAGAGATGTTTGGAAGAGCTACTTCTGTGGAGATTAATTTCTTGGATATCAAGAAAGCGTAGCAAAATAAAGAAACAGAACTTCTTTATTTGAGACAAAGTGGGAGGGCTATCCCGTAATTACCACAATAATCAGGAGGTTAACGATTATGGCAAAGAAAGTAGAAGGTTATATCAAACTTCAGATTCCAGCAGGAAAGGCAACACCTGCACCACCAGTTGGACCAGCTCTTGGTCAGCATGGTGTAAACATTGTACAGTTTACAAAAGAATTTAACGCAAGAACAGCAGATCAGGGAGATGTTGTAATTCCTGTTGTTATCACAGTATATCAGGACAGAAGCTTCAGCTTCGTAACAAAGACTCCGCCGGCTGCAGTTTTATTAAAGAAAGCATGCAAGATCCAGTCTGGATCAGGCGAGCCAAACAGAAAGAAAGTAGCAACGATTTCTAAAGAAGAGATCCAGAAGATCGCTGAGACAAAGATGCCAGACTTAAATGCAGGTTCTCTCGAAGCAGCTATGAGCATGATTGCCGGAACTGCAAGAAGTATGGGAATCACAGTAGAAGACTAGAAATCAGATGTGCTGCCTTAAAATTAAGAATTAAGAAGTGGGAGGGCTGGCTTCCCGATATTACCACAGGAGGTATTTTAGAATGAAAAAAGGTAAGAGATATGCAGAACTTGCAAAATTAGTAGACAAAACAACTACTTATGAGGCAAAGGACGCAGTTTCATTAGTAAAAAAATTAGCAAACGCAAAATTTGACGAGACGATCGAAGCTCATATCCGTCTTGGTGTCGATGGACGTCAGGCAGATCAGCAGATCCGTGGAGCAGTTGTACTGCCAAACGGAACAGGAAAAGAAGTAAAAGTTCTTGTATTCGCAAAAGATGCAAAAGCAGAAGAAGCAAAAGCTGCTGGAGCAGAATATGTTGGAGCAGAAGAATTAGTACCAAAAATCCAGAAAGAAAACTGGTTTGACTTTGATGTTGTTGTAGCAACACCAGATATGATGGGTATCGTAGGACGTTTAGGTCGTGATCTTGGACCAAAAGGTTTAATGCCTAACCCGAAAGCCGGAACTGTAACTATGGATGTTGCAAATGCGATCAAAGAGATCAAAGCAGGTAAGATCGAGTATAGATTAGACAAATCTAATATTATTCATGTGCCAGTAGGAAAAGCTTCCTTTACGGAAGAACAGTTAGTGGACAACTTCCAAACGTTAATCGATGCAATTGTAAAAGCAAAACCTGCTGCAGCGAAAGGTCAGTATTTTAGAAATGTAACAATTTCTTCTACAATGGGACCTGGAGTGAAAGTTGATACAACAAAATTTGCTTAAGTCTTAACGATAATCCTCTCTGTGAGATTCACAGAGAGGATTTTTTGATTTATGA
This sequence comes from Anaerostipes butyraticus, assembly GCF_016586355.1. GTDB lineage: Bacteria > Bacillota > Clostridia > Lachnospirales > Lachnospiraceae > Anaerostipes > Anaerostipes butyraticus. The sequence continues at coordinate 39,026 of NZ_BLYI01000042.1, read as the reverse complement.
AAACGATGTTCCTGTGAAATGAAAACACCCTGGAGGATCACAGTCATAGGAATTTGGAAAAAAACAAAAAAATAGTTGACAGATATAACAAAGTATGATATCTTTATAAAGTATTACTGCCGAAGACAGTAGGTGCCGTAAGGCGTAACGTAGAACTACCTACCGAGGAGAATCATTAGTATGAGCTAATTATGCCCTTTGTCTTTGGAGACAGAGGGCTTTTCTTTTTTAGGTGCGGCGGTACACGAAAATAAATCAAGGAGGTGCACCATTTCAATGGCAAAAGTTGAGTTAAAACAACCGATTGTAGACGAAATCAAAGAATTACTTGCAGATGCTCAGTCAGCAGTGCTTGTTTCTTATCGTGGAATTACAGTTGAACAAGATACAGCAATGCGTAAGGAATTAAGAGAAGCAGGTGTTGACTATAAAGTATACAAGAATACAATGCTTCGTTTTGCAGTGAAAGATACGGATTTTGATTCTTTATCCGGAGATCTTACAGGACCTACTGCGATTGCTGTTTCTAAGACAGACGCGACAGCTCCTGCACGTATCATTGCAAAATATGCAAAAGACGTAGAGTCTTTAGAGATGAAGTCTGGAGTTGTAGAAGGAACATTCTATGACAAAGATGGAATCAAAGTTATCGCAAGTATTCCATCAAGAGACGAACTGCTTGCAAAATTCCTTGGAAGTATCCAGTCTCCAATTACAAACTTTGCTCGTGTTATTAATCAGATCGCTGAAAAAGGCGGAGCAGGGGAAGCAGCAGAAGCTGCAGAATAATTTTAAGTAAAATATTAAATTTGAATTAGGAGGAAAATCATAATGACAACTCAGGAAATTATTGAAGTTATCAAAGGTTTATCAGTATTAGAATTAAATGAATTAGTAAAAGCTTGTGAAGAAGAATTCGGTGTATCTGCAGCAGCAGGTGTTGTAGTAGCAGCAGGCGGAGCTGAAGGCGGAGCAGAAGAAAAAGATGAATTCGATGTAGAATTAACAGAAGTTGGATCTGCAAAAGTTAAAGTTATCAAAGCTGTTCGTGAAATCACAGGACTTGGATTAAAAGAAGCAAAAGAATTAGTTGACGGAGCTCCTAAAGTTGTTAAAGAAGGTGTATCTAAAGCAGAAGCTGAAGAATACAAAACAAAACTTGAAGAGCAGGGAGCTAAAGTTACTCTTAAATAATTTAAGAGAATGCTTTCTTATTGAATATGTGAATGAAAACTGCCAGACTGACGATAATGTCAGGATGGCAGTTTTTTGTGTGCAAATATATAGGAATTCTACAAAATGGAATCTGCAAAAACTTTCATTGCAGATTTTACATCTTCTTTCACCCCTTCTTTTCCTGCGGCAATAATGTCATGAAGGAATATTTCGTTATTTCCAACACTCTTTACATATTCTCGGATTTTATTTCCTCCAGCCATGGCTCCATAGGTATAATAATTGATCTTGGTGATTCCGTTTTGGATCGCTGTTTTGAAATCTTCATCTGACACGCCGGATCCGCCGTGCATGACAAATGGAATATCAATCTGTTTTTTGATTTCTGTAATACGGTTCAAATCAAGTTTTGGTTCTGTCAGATAGACTCCGTGGGTTGTGCCAAAAGAGATGGCAAGAGCATCTACATGAGTGGCTTCTACAAAATTCTTTGCGGTAATCGGATCTGTATAACAGTCATCAAGTGAATTAAAATCTTCAGCTCCAACAGCGCCCCGCCCTTCTCCTCCTCCTATGGAAGAAGTAAAAATATGCCCTAATTCAGCTTCCACTGATACACCGGCGGCATGAGCGATTTTTACGATTTCTTTTGTCTCTTCCAAATTTTCTTCATAACTTTTTGCAGAGGCATCATACATGATAGAAGTAAAACCGAGACGAATTGCCTGGATGCATAAATCAAAAGAAGCTCCATGATCCAGATGAACGCAGACAGGAACGGAAGCTCTTCTGGCGTAATCCAGCATGATCGGTCCAATTTCCTGCATGGAAATCAGATTTTCATGTACTTCTGCATGCTGCAGGATGACAGGAACTTTCAGTTCTTCTGCAGCGGCGATAACAGCCTGAATGGATTCAAGGTTTGGAACGTTAAAAGCGCCAACCGCATACTTTCTATCTTTGGCATCTTTTAGTATTTCTTTCATCGTCATTAACATATTATATACCTCCATAAAATGTGAATTGCTTTAAATCTGATCTAATTATAACCAATGGTAATAAATATGTCAATTGGTATTGACAAAGGATGTGAAAGTGGGTATTTTTAAAATGACCAATGGTAATTAAAAAGGATGGAGGTAAACTTATTATGGATAAAATGGCAAAAACTCTGGTATTTACCGGCGAACGACAGATAGAACTACGAGAATATCCAATTCCAGAAGTCAGTGATAATAAAGTTCTGGTCAAAGTAGACGCATGTGCAATCTGCACATGGGAACAAAGGGTTTATACAGGTGTGAAAAAAGTGGAATATCCGTTTATCGGGGGCCATGAGATGGTAGGAAAGATCATTAAGATGGGGAAAAATGTTGACAGGCGGCAGTGGAGCGAAGGTGATTTTGTTGCGGTTGGTGTGACTCTCCCATGTAAAAACTGTTATCAGTGTAAAAGTGGAAATGAACAGAACTGTGAGCATTTTGACCACAGCAAACAGCAGGAAGGCCTTCCGGAAAAAGGAATGGGCGGTATGAGTTCTCATCTCCTGGTAAGTCCGGATAATCTGTTTCATATCAGTAATGTTTCGCCGGAAGAAGCAACGATTACAGAGCCTTTGTCATGTGTGCTTCACAGTGTGGAAACAGCTCAGATTGAATTTGGAGATGTGGTGGTTGTCATTGGATGCGGCATTATGGGACTGCTCCATACACTTTTGTCCATAAGAAGAGGCGCATGTGTGATCGTATCGGACACAAATGAAGAAAGAACAAAACTGGCTTTGGAACTGGGAGCATCCTATGCTGTGAATCCTGCAAAAGAGAATTTGGAAGAGAAGGTAAAGGAAATCACAGGCGGTATCAAAGCGCAGGTTGTATTTGACACAACGCCGATTTCGGCGGTTGCGGAGGATGCGGTAAAATCGGTAGCCAACAATGGAAGACTGGTGCTCTATAGCTCCTTTTATCCGGATACACCGATTTCTATCAGTCCGGACTGGCTTCATAAGAGTGCTGCAAAGCTTCTGGGAACAGCGAATTCGAATACGGTTGATTTTACAAAGGCAACCAGACTGCTGTCCCAGGGGATTATAGATGTGAAACCATTTGTCAGCGAAGTTTATGAATTAGAAGAATATAAGCAGGCTTTTGAATCGGCGATCAAGGGAGATAAATTCCGTGTTGTAATTAAGTTTTAAAAGCGAGCAGTCAGACCGTATTGGGCTGGCTGCTGCTTTATGTATAAATCAGATATCCTGTATTGGAAAAATTTTGTAAGGAGGAAATGAGATATTGGCAGGAATATCTCAGAGATATAAATATGGATGAAATATTAAATATGCAGATCAACGATATGGCGAAAGTGGAATTTGAATGCAGCTGTGGAAGAAAACATTTTCTGGATATCGATAAAATTGTGATGGGACAGGGCGTAATCAGCCGTCTGCCGGAGATTTTATCAGATTATGTAAAAGAGAAGATCTATATTCTGTATGATCAGAATACATACAGGGCGGCAGGAAGGAAGGTAAAAGAAGTCCTTGAAGATGCAGATTTTCAGGTAAAATGTACCGTCCTTGATTCCGGAGATCAGATTTTGATTCCGGATGAAAAAGCAGTTGGAAAAATGTTCATGGAACTGGAGGCAGGCACGGGAATGATTGTGGCGGTTGGTTCTGGTACATTAAATGATATGGCAAAATATATGTCTTCCAGAACGAAAATTCCATATACCATTGTATGTACAGCGCCTTCCATGGATGGATATGCTTCTTCCGGAGCTCCGCTGATGAATGGAGGACGTAAAATTTCCTACACGGCGACTCTGGCTTATGCGATTGTAGGGGATACAGATGTCATGAAAGAGGCGCCAATGCGTATGATCCTTGCAGGATATGGAGATATTATCGGGAAACTGACCTGTCTTGCGGACTGGCGGCTGTCTCATGAATTAACCGGAGAATACTATTGTGAAACTATTGTCAAATTGGTACAGAAAGCCATCCAGAAAGTAGTGGATCATCGAAAAGGACTGGAGCAGAGACAGGAAGAAGCAGTTCGGTATCTGATTGAGGCTTTAACTCTGACCGGCGTGGCCATGGGACTGGCAGGCAATTCCCGTCCGGCATCCGGAGCAGAGCATATGCTGAGTCATTATTGGGAAATGAAAGTGATTGCAAGAGGTGAAAATCCGGAACTGCATGGCATCAAAGTAGGAATTGCAACCCCTGTGATTGCGGAAGTCTTCGATGAGATGCAGGATCTGTTTCCGGAATCTGTGAAAGAAATGGCGCCTTCAGCCGATCAGATTAAGACATTGATGAAAGAAGCGGGAGCTCCAATCAAGCCTCAGGAAGCAGGCTTGGATAAGGATCTGTTCTATCGGGGAATTTTGGAAGGAAATACCGTCAGAGACCGGTTCAGCATTCTGGATCTGGCAGTAAAGGAGAATCGAATAGAGCGTATTGCCAGGAAAATAACAGATGAGTATTATCAGGAATAGGAGTGAGATTCATGGGGAAGATAGATCAGATCAAATGTTTCGTCCTGGATATGGACGGAACTATTTATCTGGAAGGAGAATTATTCAGCTTTACAAAAGGATTTTTAAAGCGGGTAGAGGAAACAGGAAGAAAATATTATTTTTTCACCAATAATTCTTCAAAAAGCCAGCAGGATTATATCGATAAACTTGAAGGTATGGGAATCGAGATACAGCCATCACAGATGATGATTTCCAGCCATGTGGCAATTCAGTACCTGAAGAAATACCACCCGGGACAGTCTGTTTATATTGTAGGAACGCCTTCACTGATCCGGGAATTTCAAATGGCAGGAATGACTCTGGTACAGGAGAATCCGGACATTGTGCTGCTGGGATTTGATATGACTTTGACTTATGAAAAAATGGCTAAAGCGTGCCATTATGTGAGAAATGGATGTATTTATTACGGGGTGAACCCGGATTGGAATTGTCCAATACGAAATGGCAATTTTATTCCGGACTGCGGTTCCATGGCCAAGATGATCGAGGCTTCTACCGGAAGATTTCCTGAATTTTTTGGAAAACCGTCGGTTCATACACTGGAATATATGATTGAGAGGACAGGATGTGAGCCGGAAGAGATTGCGGTCGTAGGAGATCGGCTTTATACAGATATTGCAGTGGCGGAAGGAAGCAGCGTCACATCTATCCTGGTGCTGAGTGGAGAGAGCACCATGGAGGATGTGGAGAAAAGTGCGAATAAACCAGATTTTATATACAGGGATTTAAGTGAAATTCCATTATAAAATTTAGAACAAAATACCAGGAGAGAAACCTTGAAAGAGAAACAAGGAAATGATATGATTACCTTATGAATACATAAACTGATATATCTCATCATGTTGCAGTGAGAATACCGGCGTATTTCAAGGAAAGAAAAGGCGGAAACAATATGGCGGAGACAAAGAAAAGAAAGCTGTTGTATATGCGCCTTCGGGAGCATATTTTAGATGATTATAAAGAGAAACCATATTATTCTCCATTGCCTGGGGAGCGTGAGTTGTGTGATATCTATAAGGTAAGCAGACCAACGGTACGGAAAGCTCTGGAGGTTTTGGAGGAAGAAGGCTGTATTGCCAGATTTCCGGGCAAAGGAGCTTTCTATATCGGAAATAAGGAGGGGCATAATCAGAAGATTTCCACAAATATAGCTTTCTATAATCAGGTAAAGCTGCGGGGGGATTATACACGAAGCAAAGTCCTGGCTCAGCGGATTGAGCTGGCGGGAGAAGAAACAGCGCGTGTTTTGGGAATCGAAGAAGGGGAGAAGATCTTTCATCTGGAGAGACTGCGCTTTATCAATGATCAGCTGTGGTCTTTGGCGGATGCTTATGTGCCATATTCTCTGTGTCCGGAATTGATCGAGTACGATTTTACGGAGAGGTCATTACATAATACATTGTCCAATTACGGACATATCCCTGCAAAGGCAAGACGCCATATTACCGCGAGACATGCAGATGAATATGAAGCCTTTAATTTAGGACTGCAAAAAGGAGATCCAGTGTGTGTTGCAAAAACTTTGACCTGCGATGAGGCAGGAAGCCCTTTGGAATATTCTGTCAGCAGAAGTGATGTATATAACATGTCGATTGAACTGACACTGCAGAACAGAACCAATGTCAGCGAAGGAGACAGTTATTCCAATATGCTGTAAGAACAGAATATCCTGAAAGGGATTTTTTGTGGGTAATAATGTTAAAAAATTAACAAAATAAAAGGAGGAAGAAACGATGCACGCAGATGAAAGCTTATTGGGGATAAAGCATGCGGTACTCTATGAAGTGGCAAAGCTTGCTTTTGAGGGAGAGCTGGAGGAAAAGAGGGATGATATAGCAAAAAAGCTGATCCCTGGTCCAAGAGCCAATTTCCGCTGTTGTATTTATAAGGAGCGAGAGATTATCCGTCAGAGAGTACGTCTGGCAGAAGGAAAGGGAGTCGAGGCAGAAGATAATGGAAATATCATGCAGGTAATCTATTCAGCATGCGCAGACTGTCCGATTTCAAGCTATACGGTAACAGAAAACTGTCAGAACTGTCTTGGAAAGGCATGTATCAATTCATGTAGATTTGGTGCGATCGAGGCGGGACGTCACCGTTCTCACATTGATCCGGCAAAATGTAAAGAGTGTGGACAATGTGCAAAGGCCTGTCCATATAATGCCATTGCCCATCTGCAGAGACCATGTAAATTCAGCTGTCCGGTTGATGCGATTACATATGATGAAGATGGAATTTCTGTGATCGATCCGGATAAATGTATCCGGTGCGGACAGTGCATTCACAGCTGCCCGTTTGGAGCAATCGGAACAAAATCTTTCATTACTCATGTAATTGAAGCGCTGAAATCCGACAAGGAAGTTTATGCAATGGCAGCGCCGGCGACAGAGGGACAGTTCGGAAAAGATATTACGATGAACAGCTGGAAGAAAGCCATGAAGGAAGTAGGATTTGATGATTTTATCGAAGTAGGACTTGGAGGAGACATGACGGCTGCCTACGAGGCAGAAGAGTGGGCAGAGGCATACAAGGAAGGAAAGAAGATGACAACATCCTGCTGTCCGGCCTTCGTTAATATGATCGACAAACATTTCCCGGAATTAAAGGATAATGTTTCCACAACGGTTTCACCAATGTGCGCGGTATCAAGATGGATCAAATCCCAGCATCCGGATGCGGTCACTGTATTTATCGGGCCATGTATCGCAAAGAAATCTGAGGCTGTGGAACATGGTATAGAAGGAAATGCTGATTTTGTACTGTCTTACAGCGAAATCGAAGCAATCATGAAAGCAAAAGGCGTTGAGCTGCAGCCGGAAGAAAACAATTACCAGGAAGCTTCCATTTACGGTAAGAAATTTGCAAGTTCAGGAGGAGTTACAGCAGCCGTTCTTGAAAGTCTGAAAGAATCTGAAGATGAGATCAACGCAACCGTATGCAGGGCTGATGGAGCTGCTGAATGTAAAAAAGCGCTTCTGTTTATGAAAGCCGGAAGACTGAAAGAAGACTTCATTGAAGGTATGGCATGCGAAGGCGGATGCGTGAACGGACCAAGCTGCAATCAGAAACCAAATGTTGCAAGAAAGAACCGCAGCGCAATGCTTGCAGAGGCCGATAAACGAGATATTCACGAGAACTTAAAGAACTATGATATGGATGCATTCTCTATGCACAGATCGTAGATCAGAAGATAAAAGATTCATTAAAATTTTTTATTTTGAATAATCAAAGAAAGAGAAATTCCTTGTGCGAAGGAACTTCTCTTTCTTTTTTTATAAAAGTAAGTGATGGACCGATGAAGGGCAGGGAATTTGTCTGGGAAAGAGCTTATTCTCTGGCAAGACAGGAGTAGGCGATGATTCCAAGATAAATAAAATAAATGAGAGTAAAGGAACCGGCAAAAGCAAAAATATTGCCTGTTTTCAGACAAATGAACCAGACTGCCAGCGGTAAAAGGATATCAGTACAACAGAAAATTTTTGTAAGAGCATTATTTTTTTCATGGAGAATGGTTTTGGATACTATGGGGATCATAATGCCGATCAGAACAAAGCCGATGCATTGAAGAAAAAAGAAAGCAGTCACAGAGACCGTGGAACTGAACTGAACGATCAGATGAAATCCACCGGTAACGAGGCAAATGACGTAAGAAAACAAAGGACCAATAAGAATCAGGATTTTCTTCATAACTACCCCTCCTTATAAAGAAAATAAATATGTAATAACTATACTTGAATTATATTATGAATTGAAATGATTGTAAAGACAACAAAGAAATATTTCGATAATATCAAAAGGCGCTGATTGGATTCAGCGCCTTTTATATATAAGATATTATTTTTATATCAGATTAGATGTCCAGCAGATCACTGAAGGCTTTTAATGCTCCGTCAGTGTCATGAGCAAGAACGCGTGTTGCAAGGACTTTACCAAGCTGTACGCCTTCCTGGTCAAAGCTGTTTACGTTCCACAGGAATCCCTGGAACATGATCTTATTCTCAAAATGAGCAAGCAGTGCACCTAATGATTCAGGTGTTACCTGGTCTCCGATGATGATGCTGGAAGGACGTCCTCCTGCAAATCTCTTGTTTGGATTCTCATCATCTTTACCACATGCAAACGCAATGATCTGGGCAGCCACGTTAGCGCAGAGTTTCTGCTGGCTTGTTGTTCCCTGGATTTCTACGTCTACACCTAACTGATTCTTTCTGTATCCAACAAACTGTAATGGAACGATGTCGGTTCCCTGATGTAATAACTGATAGAAAGAATGCTGTCCGTTTGTACCAGGCTCACCGAAGATGATAGGTCCTGTTACGTAGTTAACAGGTTCTCCATCACGGTTGACGCTCTTACCATTGGATTCCATGTCACACTGCTGTAAATGTGCAGGGAAACGGTTCAGCGCCTGTGAATATGGAAGAACAGCAGTTGTAGGATATCCCTGTACGTTGCGCTCGTAAACACCGATCAGGGCATCTAACATATCAGGGTTCTTACGGATATCTTTGTTCTTGGCAAGTTCATCTTCATCAGCAGCACCGTTGAGGATTCGTGCGTATACATCCGGTCCGAATGCAAGAGAAAGGACAACGCCGCCAACAACGGAAGAAGAAGAATAACGTCCTCCGATAAAGTCATCCATGAAGAAGGATTCAAGATAGTCATCACCCTGAGCCAGAGGAGAAGTCTCACTTGTAGCAGCAAGCATATGGTTCTTTGGATCTAATCCAGCCTTTACCAAAGCGTCTTTTACGAAGGCTTCGTTTGTAAGTGTCTCTAATGTAGTTCCGGATTTGGAAACCACGATGAACAGAGAACGGGATACATCAATAGAGTTAAGAACGGCAGCAGCATCATCTGGATCGACATTACTGATGAATTTTGCTTCCATCTTAAAGGTATCATTTGCTTTTGCCCAGTTCTCAAGAGCGATATACAGAGCGCGAGGACCTAAGTCACTTCCGCCGATACCAATCTGTACAACGGTTGTGAATTTTTCTCCAGCGGCGTTTGTAATCTCTCCAGCATGAACTTTCTTTGCAAATTCAGCAGCTTTTTCCTGCTGAGAAACATAGAATTTACGTTTGTCCACTCCGTCAACGATAACAGGATCGCCCTGCTGTCTTCTTGCTAAGTGATGAAGAACACGGCGGCCTTCTCCTGTATTGATGATTGCACCGTTATATAATTCTTCATATTTTTCAACCAGCTGCTGTTCCTCTGCCAGATCAGCAAGAGCGTCTAAAACAGTGTCGTCCACTTCTTTTGCAGCGTAGTTGTAATTGAGTCCGGCAGCCATTGGTGTGTTGTACTCAGCCACACGTTTGGCACCGTTCTCGCCGGACATTGCTTCCACAATGTTTACACGGCCTTTTAATTCGGCAAGCTTATCAAAGGATGCCAAAGTGTCAAGATTCTTCCATGTTGCCATAAGTAATTCCTCCTTAATATGGGCATTGATTAATTAGATGTCACACATGCAAATACAAATGTTGTTCTGCAAAACCTAATTTATCTCAATTATACTAAAAAAATTGTGCCATTTCAATGGAATACATTCCTGGGTCTAGAAATTTAGCATAAATTTGCCAAAAGATTCACAAAAATACGGAGGAGGAGAACAGAAAAAATATGTGCGGAGGGATTATGATTTCTGGCGGTGAGCCGATGGTACCGGTGGATTTTGAAGAGTGCTGTGGAGAAGGAAAAGCAATGTTAGATTAAAAAAGATAAAAAAGAACATTATAGTGAAAAAGTGTGCATTTTCTATTGACAGATTAGTAGAGGAAAACTATAATAAAACCATAAAGAACAAACGCACACTATAATGGAATTATGAACAAACAAAGCAAATAAAGAAAGGAAGAGGAACAGTGAAGTATTACAAACCAGAAACAGTGAATGAAAATCTGCCGGGGATCATATTGCTGAGTCACGGCCCGTTTGCGGTATCGCTTCTGGATACGGCAAGAATGCTTTTTGGAGATGCTGAGAATCTGGCGGCTTTTTCTTTTGAAGAAGGGGATGATGCAGATCAATATCGGGAAACTTTTGAGGAAACCATCGATGCTTTTCCTGAAGGAACCCTGATTCTGGTAGATTTGTTTGGCGGAACGCCATGTAACCAGGTTATGCGGTATGTACAGGAAAGGGAACGACCGCTGGAAGTTGTCGGTGGAATGAATCTGCCGATGCTTCTAAATGCAGTAATTGCCAGAGAAAAAAAGAACGGAAAGGAATTCAGTCTGGATACTGTGGAAAATGGGAAAAACGGAATTTTCCGGGTTGATGTAGAAAGATTTCTTCAGAGTGATGACGAGGATGAAGATGAATAAGAAGACGTTTGCGGAAGGAGATAGTGTATATGGCAAAACAGTTAGCAGTCAGAGTTGACGACCGGCTGATTCATGGACAGGTTGTGACACAGTGGGTCAAAGTATTTAAGGCACAGAAGATAGTTGTAATCGATAACAATGTGGCGAAAGATAAGATGCAGAAAAATATTTTGAAATTTGCTGCTCCGCCTGAGATGAAAGTTAGCATTTTTTCTGTAGATAAAGCAGTGGAAGTATGGAATAAAAATCAGTTTGGCAACATGAATGTTTTCGTTCTGTTTAAAGACGTAAAGCAAATTAAAGAACTGGAAGAAAAAGGCTTGAAATTTAATGAAATAACAATTGGAAACATGTCTGTTGTGGGAGATAGAAAACTAATTTATAAATCTACAGGCTTTACAGAAGAGGAAGCTCAGGCTTTATTTGATCTTCAGAAAGATGGAGTGAAGATATATTTTCAGACCCAGCCGACTGATCGCAAGGAGTCTTTGGATATTATGACGAAGGTATTTCCAAATCTCGATGCATGAGCAGATAATAAAAAACTAAGGAGGATAAAAATATGACAATTACATTGACACAGGCAATTTTACTTGGACTGTTGGGTGGAATTGCAAAATGCTGTATCCCATATACGCCAGGAGCTTTTATGTTTAATACTGTTATTTTTAATGCAGTTGTAATTGGAGCGGTTCTTGGGGATATGAGTCAGGCAATGATTATAGGAGCGTCTTTACAGTTGATTTATTTGGGGGTAATTGCGGCAGGAGGTAATCAGCCGACAGATCCATGTCTTGCAGCTTATGTGGCAATCCCTGTAGCAATGGCTTCTGGACTCGATACTAACGCCGCAGTAGCTCTTGCAGTTCCGGTTGGTCTGCTCGGGGTTCAGATTACTAATATTTTGTATCTGGCAGCAGGATTCTTTGCGCAAAAAGGTGATGCGTGTGTAGAAAAAGGAAATGCAGCCGGAATGATACGCTGGTCTATTGTTACAGTGGGACTTCTCCGTCTGCTTTGCTTTGGCGCATTAATTTCGATTGCGCTATATTTTGGAAGCAGTGCACTGCAGGGAGTACTGGATGATATTCCGGGATTTGTAACTAATGGACTTGCGGCAATGGGGGCTTGTCTGCCGGCAGTAGGATTTGCAATTATTGCAAATCTGATTTCAAAACCGAAATATGTACCATTCTTCTTTGCTGGATTTTTTCTGATTCAGTATACGAAGATTGGAACAATTCCGTTGCTGATGATTGGAGCATTTATCACATTCCTTTATATTACATTTACAAAAAATGAATATGCAGGAAATGCCGATTATGATGAGGATGAAGACGAGGATGAGGATGAAGACGAAGATGAGAAAGCGGAATCAGGAGAGAAGATTCTGACTAAAAAAGATGTTCTAAAGGCTTATCTGATTTACTGGGTGACAGGAGAGATATGTCATAGTTTTGAAAGAATGCAGGCGCCGGCTTTCTGCGCAGCTTTGGTTCCGGCTCTTAAAAAGTTTTATCCGAATCAGGAAGATAAACCAAAATATATCGAAGCTTTGAAAAGAAATATGACATTCTTTAATACAGAGGCTCACTGGGGCGGAGGTCCCTGCCTTGGATTGACTCTGGCGATGGAAGAAAAGAAATCCAGAAATTATGAAGCGATTCCTGGAGAAATGATCATGAACCTGAAAACAGGTCTTATGGGACCTCTGGCAGGAATTGGAGATACGATTTCATGGTCTACCTTGATGTATTTGCTGATTGGATTGTTCCTGCCTTTGGCACAGAACGGAAATCCGCTTGGAGGAATTGGGCCGATTGTACTGTTGACAATTATCTGCTTTGGAATCGGAGGGTTCCTGACAACAAAATGTTATACTTTTGGTTATTCTTTTGCAGAAAATATGCTGAAATCCGGATTGGTTAATATGATTATCGCAGGTGCAAGTATACTTGGATTGTTTATGATGGGAGGGCTGGCTTCTACATATGTTACAGTTTCAACTCCACTTAAATTTGCAACCAGTGCTTACACAACAACACTGCAGTCCATCCTGGATTCTATAGCTCCTGGACTGCTTCCTCTGGCAGTTGTTCTCCTTGTATGGGGATATCTGGCAAAGGTAAAACGCAATTATTTTGTAGCAACTCTCGGACTTACGATTCTCTCTCTGGTTTTGGGATGCCTGGGAGTGATTGCCGGTTAAAATTAGGAATTCTGGCACTTGTGATTGACGGACTCTTCCAGAATTTTTATACTATATTATAGAAAAAGAATTTTTAGAAGAAAGGCGGATAAAACGATTGAGGGAAGAGCGATTTATTATTAAAGTGGTAGAAATGCACTACAAGCAGGGACTGTCACAACAGGAAATAGGAAAGAAGCTGAATGTATCGAGGACAACTATTTCACGAACGCTTGCACAGGCAAGACGGGAAGGATATGTGCAGATTAAGATCAATTATCCGGAAGGTTCTGCGATTAATCTGGAGGGGATGTTAGAAGAAAAATTCCAATTAAAAGAAGTTGTGATTGCAAGTGCACAGAATGAAAAAGAATTAAAAGAAGAAGTTGCTTTTTATGCCTCAGATTATCTATTGAGAACGCTGAAAAATCATGTTACCCTTGCTCTGACCAGAGGGGTAACTTTACAGAATATGGTAGAATATCTTGGAAAAGATATCCGCCTGAAATTTTTAAAAACCGATGATGTAAATGTAGTGCCATTACTGGCGGCAACAAATATTTCAATATCTGCACCGAAAAGCTACCGTATGGCTTACTCTAATTATTTGATTGAGGAAGTCGCGCGGATATTAAATGGAAATAGTTATCAGATGCTGGCACCGCAGTATGTAACTTCGCCGGAATCGAAAGAAGTATTTATGAATGAAAAAAGTATTAAAGAGGTATTTGATCTTGCAAAAAATGCGGATATCGCAGTTGTGGGTATTGGTACCTTGGATCACAATTCAGCTTTGATCAATGCAGAATTGATTCCTATAGAAGAGTTTCAACGGCTGCAGAAAAAAGGTGGTACTGGAGAAATCTTATCGCATGTAGTCGATAAAGATGGAAATGTAATACGCGATCAGTTTGAACAGCATTTGCTTAGTCTGGATTTGGAAGATTTCAAGAAGATACCAGTTCGGGTTGGGGTCACTTATGGAATGGACAAGAAAGACGCGATTCTATCGGCACTGCGGGGAGGCTATGTTAATGTGTTGATTACAGATGAGAAGGTAGCAAGATATCTAATAGAAGAAAATGAGAAATAAGAAAAAATCCCAGAGAATTTAATTCTTTGGGATTTTTTATGCTTAAAAACGCAGATTCTGCAGAAAGAAGGGTGAAATTATGAATATTACGATTAAGAAAAAATTGGAAGAGGACAGACCGCACGCATTTGATAAAAAAGTCCTGCAGAGAGAGATGGCAAAAGGGGAGCCTATGGTGAAATGGTTTTATAAGGAAGATCCGGCACCAATTGAAGACCTGGATCTGGAGACCCTTCGTACTGATATGACCAAAGGAGGAGAAGATATTACATCGACACCGATGGAAGAATTCAAAAAGCTGATTCGGGTTGGAAAACACATGATTCAGGTAACTGTATACAAAAAGGAAGGAGAAGATATTCAAAGACCGGGAATTTTATTTATTCATGGCGGTGGATTTTTTGGAGGAGCTGTAGAAGCCAAGGGAAATCAGTGCCGTTATCTTGCGGAACAGTCCGATGCAGTTGTTGTATCGCCGGAATATCGTCTGTCACCGGAGACGCCATACCCGGGAGCCATCGAAGATGTACTTGGTACACTGGACTGGATGACGGATCATGCGGATGAACTTGGTATGGATCGGAAAAGAATAGCGGTTTCGGGTGAAAGTGCCGGTGGAACATTGGCAGTGAATTGCTGCCTTTTGGATACAAAGAAACGTATTAAACTGGCAGCAGTCATATACGGAGCGCTGGATGTTCTTCCAGCGGAACAGACGGCGTATCATTGGGATTATTCTAAATATGAGATGGATGAGAGTCAGAAAGACTATATTATGAATCGATTATATCGTTTTAAAAAGCTGTCTAAGTATATGGAAAAATTGTATGTTCCGGAAGGTTTTGATCCAGGGGATGGGAATATTTCTCCTGTGTATGCAAAGGACGTTACAAATATGCCGAAAACAGTCATGATCGAAGCAGAATTTGACTATTACAGACTATCCAATGAGGTATTTGTGGAGAAAATGATACAGGAGGGGAAAGATGTGGAAGTCATACTGTACGAAGGATTGGATCATGGATTTTTTGACCGGCTGGGCAGATTGCCGCAGACAGCCGACTGTATTGAAGAAATTGCCCGGCGTGTGAAGGAAATGTAAAAAACTTGTTGACATTCATAAACCTGTATGATAATATAGGAAAATGCTTTAATGTGGGTTTGTGTGCCCATAGTCTAAGAAAAAATAAGCTTTGAATGTCAGAAAATCCATCGAAAACAAGGGGATTTTCTGCAATGTGTAGTATATAAACCAGGTTTAGATCAAGAGGTGAAAAAACGTCCATGGAAAAGAACAGAATACAGCCAATAAAATCAGGTACCGGAATGCGTATCAGCTATGCCAGGCAGGATGATGTCCTTGAAGTGCCGAATCTGATCGAAATCCAGAAAGATTCTTATAATTGGTTTCTAGAGGAAGGATTAGCGGAAGTCTTTGAAGACATTTCTCCGATTGAAGACTACAGCGATCAGTTGAGCTTGGAATTTGTTGACTACCAGCTGTGCAGGGATGATATCAAGTACTCAATCGAAGAGTGCAAGGAGAGGGATGCGACATATGCGGCACCTTTGAAGGTGAAGGTAAGGCTTTACAATAAGGAAACAGAAGAAATCAAACAGCATGATATTTTTATGGGCGACCTTCCTTTGATGACTGAAACTGGAACATTTATTATCAACGGGGCAGAGCGTGTTATCGTCAGCCAGTTAGTGCGTTCCCCTGGAATCTATTATGGAATTGCTCATGATAAGATTGGAAAGAAACTGTACTCAGCAACTGTGATTCCGAACAGAGGAGCATGGCTGGAGTACGAGACGGATTCCAATGACGTATTTAACGTACGTGTGGACCGTACAAGAAAAGTTCCGATCACTGTGCTGATCCGTGCTCTGGGCATCGGAACCAATGCAGAAATTAAAGAATTATTTGGAGAAGAGCCAAAGATCCTCGCAAGTATTGAAAAGGATCCTTCTGACAATTATGAAGACGGTCTTCTGGAACTGTATAAGAAGATCCGTCCGGGAGAACCATTGTCTGTTGACAGCGCACAGAGCCTTGTAAACAGCATGTTCTTCGATCCGCGCAGATATGATCTCGCGAAGGTCGGCCGTTATAAATTTAATAAAAAATTAGCGCTTAAAAACCGTATCGCAGGATTTGCTCTGGCAGAAGATGTTATTGATACATCAACTGGAGAGATCCTGGCAGAGGCAGGAACAGTTGTAGATAAGGAACTGGCAGATAAGATTCAGAATGCAGCTGTTCAGAGCGTTGTAATCCAGACAGAGACTGGAAATACAAAAGTATTATCTAATATGACCGTAAATCTTGCGGAATATGTAGATTTTAATCCGGAAGAAATTGGAGTACATGAAAATGTATTCTATCCGGTGCTTGAAAAGATTCTGGAAGAAGGATATGAAGGAGAAGAATTAAAACAGGTACTGAAAAAGAATGTACATGAGTTAATTCCAAAACATATTACAAAAGAAGATATCCTGGCTTCCATCAACTATAACATTCATCTGGAATACGGAGTTGGAAACGATGATGATATTGACCACCTTGGAAACCGTAGAATCCGTGCGGTAGGAGAACTGCTTCAGAATCAGTACCGTATCGGCCTTTCCAGACTGGAGAGAGTGGTACGTGAGAGAATGACAACACAGGACATTGAGTCCATCACACCGCAGTCCCTGATCAATATCAAGCCTGTTACAGCGTCTGTAAAGGAATTCTTCGGAAGTTCCCAGCTGTCACAGTTCATGGATCATAACAACCCGCTGTCTGAACTGACACATAAGAGACGTCTGTCTGCACTGGGACCGGGAGGTCTGTCCCGTGACCGTGCCGGATTCGAAGTACGAGACGTTCATTATTCTCATTATGGAAGAATGTGTCCGATCGAGACGCCGGAAGGTCCGAACATCGGTCTGATCAACTCACTGGCAACTTATGCCCGTATTAACGAATATGGATTTATCGAGGCGCCATACCGTGTTCTGGATAAAACTGATCCGGAAGATCCGGTCGTAACCAATAAAGTTGTATATCTGACAGCAGATGAAGAAGACAATTACGTTGTAGCTCAGGCGAACGAACCGCTGGATGAAGAAGGACATTTCGTTCATGCTCATGTATCCGGACGATTCAGAGAAGAAACATCCGAGTTCGACAAGGCGAGACTCGATCTGATGGACGTTTCTCCAAAGATGGTATTCTCTGTTGCTACATCTATGATTCCGTTCCTGGAGAATGACGATGCGAACCGTGCCCTGATGGGATCTAACATGCAGCGTCAGGCAGTGCCGCTTCTTTCTACAGAAGCGCCGGTTGTCGGAACAGGTATGGAAGCAAAGGCTGCTTATGATTCCGGTGTCTGCATTACGGCGAAAAACAGCGGTGTGGTAGAAAGATCTACCAGCACAAAGATTGTCGTAAAGAATGATGACGGCGGAAGAGACGAATATAATGTCATCAAATTTGCCCGAAGCAACCAGGGCAACTGTATGAACCAGAGACCGATCGTATTTGTGGGAGACCGTGTGGAAAAAGGAGATATCCTTGCAGACGGAGCTTCTACCTGCAACGGAGAAATGGCTCTTGGTAAAAATCCTCTGATTGGATTCATGACATGGGAAGGTTATAACTACGAGGACGCGGTACTGTTAAGTGAGCGTCTCGTTCAGGAAGACGTATATACATCTGTTCATATTGAAGAATATGAGGCAGAAGCCCGGGATACAAAATTAGGACAGGAAGAAATTACAAGAGATCTGGCAGGATTAAGCGAAGACGCGCTGAAAGATCTGGATGAAAATGGAATCATCCGTATTGGTGCAGAAGTGCGTGCCGGTGATATTCTGGTCGGTAAAGTAACTCCGAAAGGAGAGACAGAACTGACAGCAGAAGAAAGACTGCTGCGTGCTATCTTTGGTGAAAAAGCAAGGGAAGTAAGGGATACTTCTCTGAGGGTTCCTCACGGCGCTTATGGTGTTGTAATGGATACCAAAGTGTTTACAAGGGACAATGGAGATGAACTTCCGCCGGGAGTTAACAAGAGTGTTCGTGTCTATATTGCTCAGAAGAGAAAAATCTCTGTAGGTGATAAGATGGCCGGACGACATGGTAACAAGGGTGTAATTTCCCGTATTCTTCCGGTTGAAGATATGCCGTATCTGCCGAATGGACGTCCGCTGGATATCGTACTGAATCCGCTGGGTGTGCCATCTCGAATGAACATCGGACAGGTACTGGAAATCCATCTTTCCCTGGCTGCAAAAGTTCTGGGATTCAACGTTGCGACACCGGTATTCAACGGAGCGGACGAGAATGATATCGCAGATACTCTGCAGATGGCAAATGACTACGCCAATACAACATGGGAAGAATTTGAAGCAAAATGGAAAGATAAAGTCAATGATGATGTAATGAAGTATCTCTATGACAACAGAGATCATAGAAAAGAATGGGAAGGCGTTCCGATTGATACAACAGGAAAAGTAAGGCTGCGTGACGGACGTACAGGAGAAGAATTTGACAGCCCTGTAACCATTGGATTCATGCATTATCTGAAACTGCATCATTTGGTAGACGATAAGATCCATGCACGTTCTACAGGTCCATACTCTCTCGTAACACAGCAGCCGCTGGGTGGAAAAGCTCAGTTCGGCGGACAGCGTTTTGGAGAGATGGAGGTATGGGCTCTGGAAGCTTATGGCGCAGCTTATACACTGCAGGAAATCCTGACAGTAAAATCCGATGATGTTGTAGGAAGAGTGAAGACTTATGAAGCTATTATCAAGGGCGACAATATCCCTGAACCGGGTGTACCGGAATCCTTCAAAGTACTGCTGAAAGAGTTCCAGTCTCTGGCTCTGGATGTTAAAGTACTGGATGAAAATGCTTCAGAAGTTGAAATTAAAGAAAATGTAGACGGCGGAGATGTAAATCAGGATCTTGCGCCGATGATTGAGGGCGACGGCGTCTTCAATAATTATGAAGAAAGTGAGTCCGCGCTGGGTGCCCTGGGATATAAACAGGGAGAACTCTCAGAAGGCGAAGACAATACAATCTTATAGAAATGGATAAGCAATAGATAGTAGGAAGGAGCAGCCTTAATGATAGAATCAAGCAACGAATATTCAAGCAGCAAAATTTCATTTGATGCAATTAAAATCGGGTTGGCTTCTCCGGAAAAGATCCGAGAGTGGTCAAGAGGAGAAGTAAAAAAGCCTGAGACGATCAACTATCGAACATTAAAGCCTGAAAAAGACGGACTTTTCTGCGAAAAGATTTTCGGACCTACCAAGGACTGGGAATGTCATTGCGGAAAGTATAAAAAAGTACGTTATAAAGGCGTTGTCTGTGACCGATGCGGAGTTGAGGTAACAAAATCTAATGTCCGCCGTGAAAGAATGGGTCATATCGAATTGGCAGCACCGGTTTCTCATATCTGGTATTTCAAAGGAATTCCAAGCCGTATGGGATTAATGCTTGACATTTCACCTAGGACCCTGGAAAAAGTCCTGTATTTTGCCTGCTATATCGTGCTGGATCAGGGAGACACAGATCTTGCATATAAACAGGTTCTGACAGAGAAAGAATACAGAGAAGCATATGAAAAATACGGAGATACTTTCCGTGTTGGCATGGGAGCTGAGGCGGTCAAAGAACTGCTTCAGGCAATCGATCTGGAAGCAGAAGCAAAACAGCTGAAAGACGAATTCAAGACTGCGACAGGGCAGAAGAGAGCAAGAATCATCAAGAGACTTGAAGTTGTGGAAGCTTTCTGCAACTCTGATAATAAACCGGAGTGGATGATCCTGGATGCAATCCCGGTCATCCCGCCGGATATTCGTCCGATGGTACAGTTGGACGGAGGAAGATTTGCAACATCAGACTTAAATGACCTGTACAGAAGAATCATCAACCGAAACAATCGTTTGAAACGGCTTCTTGAACTTGGAGCACCGGATATTATCGTGCGCAATGAAAAGAGAATGCTTCAGGAAGCAGTAGACGCCCTGATCGATAACGGACGAAGAGGCCGTCCGGTCACCGGTCCGGGAAATCGTGCATTAAAATCTCTTTCTGATATGCTGAAAGGTAAGCAGGGGCGTTTCCGTCAGAACCTTCTTGGAAAACGTGTTGACTATTCCGGACGTTCTGTAATCGTCGTAGGACCGGAACTGAAGATTTATCAGTGCGGTCTGCCAAAAGAAATGGCGATTGAGCTGTTTAAGCCGTTCGTAATGAAAGAACTGGTAGAAAGAAAACTTTCTCATAACATAAAGTCAGCTAAGAAGATGGTAGAAAAACTGCAGCCGGAAGTATGGGATGTGCTGGAAGATGTTATCAAAGAGCATCCGGTTATGCTGAACCGTGCACCGACACTGCACAGACTTGGTATCCAGGCATTTGAGCCGATCCTTGTAGAAGGTAAAGCAATCAAGCTTCATCCTCTGGTATGTACAGCGTACAATGCCGACTTCGATGGAGACCAGATGGCCGTGCATCTTCCGTTGACAGTAGAAGCACAGGCAGAATGCCGTTTCCTTCTGTTATCTCCAAACAACCTGCTGAAACCGTCTGATGGTGGTCCGGTAGCCGTTCCTTCTCAGGATATGGTACTTGGTATTTACTATCTGACACTGGAAAAAGAAGGAGACAAAGGAGAAGGAAAATACTTCAAATCCGAAAACGAAGCTTACCTTGCTTATGAAAATGGGGTTATTACACTTCATGCCCGTATCAAAGTAAGACGTACCGGAGTCGACAAAGATGGAAATCCGATTTCTCAGATCGTAGAATGTACACTGGGACGTATCCTGTTTAATGAAATCATTCTTCAGGATCTTGGATTTGTTGACAGAAGCAAACCGGAAAATGCTCTGGCGCTTGAGATTGACTTCCATGTAGGAAAGAAACAGTTAAAACAGATTCTTGACCGCTGCATCAATATTCATGGAGCGACAAAATCTGCGGAAGTCCTGGATGACATCAAAGCAATCGGATATAAATATTCTACAAAGGGAGCACTGACAGTATCTATTTCCGATATGACAGTGCCGCCTGAGAAACCTCAGATTCTGGAAGATGCCCAGAAACAGGCAGAGTTTATTTCAGAACAGTATAAGAGAGGTCTTATGACAGAAGAAGAACGTTATAAGGCTGTTGTAAAAACATGGTTTGATGCCGATGAGGAGCTGACAGATAAGCTGATCAATGGACTGGATCGTTTGAATAACATCTTTATGATGGCCGATTCCGGAGCCCGTGGTTCTAATCAGCAGATCAAACAGCTGGCTGGTATGCGTGGATTGATGGCGGATACATCAGGACGTACGATCGAACTGCCGATCAAGTCAAATTTCCGTGAAGGTCTTGACGTTCTGGAGTACTTTATTTCTGCTCATGGAGCTCGTAAAGGTCTGTCTGATACAGCCCTGCGTACAGCCGATTCCGGATACCTGACCCGTCGTCTGGTTGACGTATCACAGGATCTGATCGTTCGTGAACAGGACTGCGCAAAAGATGGAGAAATTCCGGGAATGTATGTGGAAGCGTTTATGGACGGACAGGAAGTCATTGAAAGTCTGGAAGAACGTATCAGCGGAAGATATGCCGCAGAGGAAGTAAAAGATCCGAATACAGGAGAAATTATCGTAAAAGCAAACCATATGATCACGCCAAAACGCGCGAAAGCAATCGTTGACGCAGGATATACAAGAGTGAAGATTCGTACTATGCTTACATGTAAATCCCCAATGGGCGCATGTGCAAAATGTTATGGATCCAACATGGCAACAGGTCAGGCAGTACAGGTAGGAGAGGCTGTCGGAATCATCGCGGCTCAGTCTATCGGTGAACCTGGTACACAGCTTACCATGCGTACGTTCCATGCCGGCGGAGTTGCCGGTGATGATATCACCCAGGGTCTTCCTCGTGTCGAAGAGCTGTTTGAAGCCCGTAAGCCGAAAGGACTGGCAATCATCGCAGAATTTGGCGGAGAAGTCCAGATCAAGGATACGAAGAAGAAACGTGAAGTTATCATCAGCAACCGCGAGACTGGAGATGTTAAGACATATCTGATTCCTTATGGATCCAGATTGAAAGTGCAGGATGGACAGATCCTGGAAGCCGGAGACGAGCTGACAGAAGGTTCCATCAACCCTCATGATCTGCTCCGCATCAAAGGAATCCGTGCAGTTCAGGATTATATGATCCGTGAAGTCCAGAGAGTATACCGTCTCCAGGGTGTAGATATCAACGATAAGCACGTAGAGGTGATCGTTCGCCAGATGCTGAAGAAAGTCCGCATTGAAGACGGTGGAGATACAAGTTATCTTCCGGGTGCTATGGTTGATGTTCTGGAATATGAAAAGACGAACAAAGAGATGGAAGAGAAAGGACTTCAGCCTGCGCAGGCTGAACAGATTATGCTTGGTATTACCAAGGCATCTCTGGCAACAGATTCTTTCTTGTCTGCAGCATCATTCCAGGAGACAACAAAGGTACTGACAGACGCAGCAATCAAAGGAAAAGTAGATCCATTGGTAGGATTAAAGGAAAATGTAATCCTTGGTAAACTGATTCCGGCAGGTACCGGAATGAAACGTTACCGCGATGTCAAGATCAGCACAGATGTAGAAGACTTTACAATCGGTGATGAAATTGACTTCGAAGATGAAATTGATTTTGAAGAATCAGATCTTCAAAAATAATTCATAAAATGAAATGAAGGGGAAAGCCGGGATATGTCCTGGCTTTTTTCTTTTTGGAAAACAACGAAAAGTTTTTAGCGAACAAAGCAAAAGAAAATTATGTGTACTGTATTCAGTATATTACGATAGAATATCTTAAGAAATCAGAAAATACTTTTAACTTGACAAATAAATCAGAAATTGATATAATAAAACCATCAAAAGAAAGACAACTTAATAAAGAAAGAAATAGCTTAAAATGCTCCCGAAAGTTCGAAAAGAACTTTCTAAACCGGCAGTCGGTGGATGTATTAATTGGAAGAATGAGACTGACTTAACAAGATATTGCGATTCCCGGACGGAATACAGCAAGTCTTTGAACGGAAAGAACGGTAAAGGAGTCAACCTCATCAAAAAAGATACAAAGGAAGTAATTTAAGAAGTCAAAGATTTTCAGTACCGGAACAAATCATAAGAATCAACAGCTGGATCATAACAACATCCTGGGAAGGAAAAGGAAGATTCAGATGTCCGCATGGATTCCAAAGAGAAAAGAAGGTTCAAAGAATTCTTGGGATTCAGAAAATCAGGAAAAGACTTTTAAAAGGAGTTTCAGAAAGAAACTTCAAAGAGATTTCAAAAGGAGTCTTAATTCTTTAAAGAGAAAGGAAATTCGAAAAGGATTTCAGACAGGAACTCAAAAGAGATTCCGCAGAAAGTTTAAAGGATAGAAAAAGACTTTGAAGAACTCTTAAAACGATAATTTCCGAAAGGAGGAAATTTTAAAAGATACACCGACTGACCGGTGGGGCGTTTTGATAAAAGGAACTCATTAATCAATTCTCCAGAATATGTTATAAATCGAAAAGATGATGTAAAGAAATCATTTTTTTAAAGAGAAGCAGTAGGAGATGAGAAGACGGAGATAGCCATGAGAACGAAAAAGCTGCTGCAGGACGAAAGAAGGAATGATGTGACGAGAAAGCATGATTCCGGCAGCTGGAAAGATGGCGGTGATTTTCCCGATATCCATAAAAGTACTGTAAAAGATTTATAATAATTCAGGAGAAAGGTATTGACAAAGACACGCTGGAGTTATATACTAATCTAGCGTGTCTTTTTGGGTGCAAAAAAACACGTGAGTCACTAGGTGAAATGAAGTAACCAAAAGTAGAAAACATGTATGGAGGTGAAATCAATGCCAACTTTTAACCAATTAGTTAGAAAAGGGAGAAAGACATCTGTAAAGAAGTCTACAGCACCAGCTCTTCAGAGAGGATATAACTCCTTAAAGAAGAAAGCTACAAATACAAGCTCTCCGCAGAAGAGAGGTGTTTGTACAGCTGTTAAAACTGCAACTCCTAAAAAGCCTAACTCAGCTCTTCGTAAGATTGCCAGAGTTCGTCTTTCTAACGGAATCGAAGTAACAAGCTATATCCCAGGTGAAGGACATAACTTACAGGAACATAGCGTTGTTCTGATTCGTGGTGGTCGTGTAAAAGACTTACCAGGTACTCGTTACCATATCGTTAGAGGTACACTGGATACAGCTGGTGTAGCTAACAGAATGCAGGCTCGTTCTAAATATGGAGCAAAGAGACCGAAGAAAAAATAGAGTAAAACTAAATTGGTACAAAGCAGCGTAAAGATTTGATCTTTCGCTACCTTGTATAGTTGTGCCGGAACTTTATTGTTTCCTACAAAAGGTTACAGGAGATATATAGGTCCTGCACGAACATACAGAATTAAAAGTATGAGTACCGATGAATTAATTATTATTAAGGAGGGAAGAACCGTGCCGCGTAAAGGACATGTTGCGAAAAGAGACGTATTGGCAGATCCTATTTACAACAATAAGGTTGTGACAAAGTTAATCAACAACATCATGTTGGATGGTAAAAAAGGAATTGCTCAGAAAATCGTATACGGAGCATTTGCCCGTGTAGAACAGGAAGCTGGAAAACCAGCTCTTGAGGTCTTCGAAGAAGCTATGAACAATATCATGCCAGTTCTTGAAGTAAAGGCCAGACGTATCGGTGGTGCTACTTATCAGGTGCCAATCGACGTAAGACCGGACAGAAGACAGGCATTAGCACTTCGCTGGCTGACAACTTTCTCCAGAAAAAGAGGAGAGAGAACAATGGAAGAGCGTCTTGCAAAAGAAATTCTTGATGCATCCAACAATACAGGTGCATCTGTAAAGAAAAAAGAAGATATGCACAAAATGGCAGAAGCAAACAAAGCGTTCGCACATTACAGATTCTAATCTTATCAAAAGATTTATTCTGCGGATGTTTTACTTAAAAACAATAGGAGGAAAAAACCTTGGCTGGAAGAGAATATCCATTAGAGAGAACCAGAAATATTGGTATTATGGCTCATATCGATGCTGGTAAAACAACATTAACAGAGCGTATCCTTTATTATACTGGTGTTAACTATAAAATTGGTGATACTCATGATGGTACTGCTACCATGGACTGGATGGAGCAGGAGCAGGAAAGAGGTATCACAATTACTTCCGCTGCTACGACATGCCACTGGACTCACCAGAAAGAAAACAAACCAGAGCCAGGTGCGCTGGAGCATCGTATCAACATCATTGATACACCAGGCCACGTAGACTTCACAGTAGAAGTAGAGCGTTCCCTGCGTGTACTTGACGGTGCAGTTGGTGTGTTCTGTGCAAAAGGCGGAGTAGAACCTCAGTCTGAGAACGTATGGCGTCAGGCTGACACATACAATGTACCAAGAATGGCATTTATCAATAAGATGGATATCTTAGGTGCAAACTTCTACGGAGCTGTAGACCAGATCAAAGAACGTCTGGGCGCTAATGCGGTTGTACTGCAGCTGCCGATTGGTAAAGAAGATGACTTCCAGGGAATCATCGACCTGTTCGAGATGAAAGCCTACATCTACAATGATGAAAAAGGTGAGGACATCTCTATTGTTGATATTCCTGAAGATATGCAGGAAGATGCAGAACTTTACCATACAGAGCTGATCGAAAAGATCTGTGAGTTAGATGATGATCTTATGATGGAATACTTAGAAGGAGATGAGCCATCTGTTGAATCATTAAAAGCAGCCTTAAGAAAAGGAACATGTGAATGTACAGCTGTTCCAATCTGCTGCGGATCTGCTTACAGAAACAAGGGTGTTCAGAAATTACTGGATGCAATCCTTGACTATATGCCGGCTCCAACAGACATCCCATCTATCAAAGGTGTAGATGAAGATGGAAATGAAGTCGAGAGACATGCCTCTGATGAAGAGCCATTCTCAGCACTTGCATTTAAGATCATGACAGACCCATTCGTTGGAAAACTTGCATTCTTCCGTGTATATTCCGGAACATGCAAATCTGGATCTTATGTATTAAATGCTACAAAGAACAAAAAAGAGCGTGTTGGACGTATCCTTCAGATGCATGCCAACAAGCGTGAAGAATTAGATACTGTATACTCAGGAGATATCGCTGCTGCTGTTGGATTTAAGACAACAACAACAGGTGATACAATCTGTGATGAGAAGTATCCAGTTATTCTGGAATCCATGGAATTCCCAGAGCCGGTTATCGACGTAGCGATCGAGCCTAAAACTAAGGGAGACCAGGGCAAGATGGCAGAAGCACTTGCTAAACTGGCAGAAGAAGATCCTACATTCAGAGCTCATACAGATCAGGAGACAGGACAGACGATCATTTCCGGAATGGGAGAACTTCATCTTGAAATTATCGTTGACCGTCTGCTTCGCGAGTTCAAAGTAGAAGCAAACGTAGGTGCTCCTCAGGTAGCATACAAAGAAACATTTACAAAAGCAGTCGATGTTGACAGCAAATATGCAAAACAGTCTGGTGGACGTGGACAGTATGGACACTGTAAAGTACACTTTGAGCCAATGGATGCCAACGGAGAAGAACTGTTCAAGTTCGAATCTACTGTTGTCGGTGGTGCGATTCCAAAAGAATACATCCCAGCAGTTGGAGAAGGTATCGAAGAAGCAGCTCAGTCTGGTGTCTTAGGTGGATTCCCAGTACTTGGTGTAAAAGCTACAGTATATGATGGATCTTACCATGATGTCGACTCTAGTGAGATGGCATTCCACATTGCCGGATCTATGGCATTTAAAGAAGCAATGCAGAAAGCAGATCCAATCCTTCTTGAGCCAATCATGAGGGTTGAGGTTACAATGCCGGAAGAATACATGGGTGATGTAATTGGTGATATCAATGCACGCCGCGGACGTATCGAAGGTATGGATGACATTGCTGGCGGTAAGATGGTTCGTGCATTCGTTCCACTTGCAGAAATGTTTGGATATTCTACAGACCTGCGTTCTAGAACACAGGGACGTGGTAACTATTCAATGTTCTTCAGCAGCTATGAGCCAGTGCCGAAGAATGTACAGGAAAAAGTACTTGCAGATAAGTAAGAAAACACGCTTTTTTCAGGAAAATAGGCTTGAAATATTTATGTAAATGAAATATAATCAAATTTAGGACAGCCCTTATACGGGCGGCTATATAGAAGTAGTAAATTTTATTATTTGTAATTGCCCGTAGGGCGAATAAGGAGGACATTTAAAATGGCTAAAGAAAAGTTTGAGAGAACCAAACCTCATTGTAACATTGGTACCATCGGACACGTTGACCATGGTAAAACAACTTTAACAGCAGCTATCACAAAAGTTCTGGCTGAAAGAGTAGAAGGAAACAAAGCTGAGAACTTCGAAGATATCGATAAAGCTCCAGAAGAAAGAGAACGTGGTATCACAATCTCTACAGCTCACGTTGAGTATGAAACAGAAAAACGTCATTACGCTCACGTTGACTGCCCAGGTCATGCTGACTATGTAAAGAACATGATCACTGGTGCTGCTCAGATGGACGGTGCTATCCTTGTTGTTGCTGCAACTGATGGTGTTATGGCTCAGACTAAAGAGCACATCCTGCTTTCTCGTCAGGTAGGTGTTCCTTATATCGTTGTATTCATGAACAAATGTGACATGGTAGACGATGAAGAATTATTAGAATTAGTAGAAATGGAAATTCGTGAATTATTAAATGAATACGAATTCCCAGGTGATGATATTCCTGTAATCCAGGGATCTGCTTTAAAAGCTCTTGAAGATCCAAGCGGAGAATGGGGAGACAAGATCATGGAACTTATGGATGCTGTTGACAGCTACATTCCAGATCCACAGCGTGACACAGACAAACCATTCCTTATGCCAGTAGAGGACGTATTCTCTATCACAGGACGTGGTACTGTTGCTACAGGTAGAGTAGAGAGCGGTGTTCTTCACGTATCTGACGAAGTTGAAATCGTTGGTATCAAAGAAGAAACAAGAAAAGTTGTTGTAACTGGTGTAGAAATGTTCCGTAAACTGTTAGACGAAGCTCAGGCTGGTGATAACATTGGTGCATTACTTCGTGGTGTTCAGAGAGACGAAATCGAAAGAGGACAGGTTCTCTGCCAGCCAGGATCTATCACATGCCATACAAAATTCACAGCTCAGGTTTACGTATTAACAAAAGATGAAGGTGGACGTCATACTCCATTCTTCAACAACTATCGTCCACAGTTCTACTTCAGAACAACAGACGTAACAGGTGTTATCGAATTACCAGAAGGAACAGAAATGTGCATGCCTGGTGATAACGTAGAAATGACAATCGAACTGATCCATCCAATCGCTATGGCTCAGGGATTATCTTTCGCTATCCGTGAAGGTGGACGTACTGTAGGATCAGGACGTGTTGCTCAGATCATCGAGTAATTATATCTGATAACAGAATATTGATGTAAATACAGCCCTGGAAACTTCGGTTTCCGGGGTTTTCTGTTATCATAAAAAAGCCCCAATAGTTTCTTTCACTATTAGGGCCCAGATTTTGACAATCCTTTATTCAACAACAACAGCGGTTCCACTTGCAGTTACCATCAGCATACCATTATCAGCGCCGAGAACCTCATAATCAATATCTACTCCGACGACGGCGTTGGCTCCAATGGATTCTGCTCTGCTTTCCATTTCCTTAATTGCATCTTCTCTTGCCTGGATCAGTTCTTTTTCATAGCTTTCTGAACGGCCTCCAAAGAAGTTGGTAAAGGAAGCTGCGATATCTTTTACAAAATTGACACCGGAAATTACTTCTCCGAAGACAATCCCTTTATATTCGATAATTCTTTTTCCTTCTACGGAAGGTGTCGTTGTAGTAATCATAACAATTCTCTCCTTTCTCTATTAAATATATCACAATAAAAGTATACCATATCTTATCCAATTGACAATGAGATGCAGTTTCTTTTGTAAATTCATTACGACTTTTTTCTTCCTTTAAAAATCAACATTTGCGGCATTTCAGAGATTACTTTGTGATAAAAAGCAAATTACTGCCAGAGCCGAATAAGATGGAGAAAAAGAAACTTAAGGAAAATAAGAATTTCCTTACATTTGTTTAGAATCCTTTTAGAAATGTTTATAAGGAGAATATTGATGAAGTGTGGAATTCTGCTATAATAAAGACATACTTTTTCATATATTTTTTAATCCTCTCTTTTTTGAACCCCGCGAAAGCGGGGTTTTTTTATTGTTAGGCTTTAAACTTTGAAGAACAAATAAACTACCTGCTATGTAGGTAAGTCAGCACCGCTTTAGCTTACAGTAAAAAACCTCCAGTAATACAATAATGTTGGTTTGCCAGCCACATTAAGGATCAAAGGAGATTATCCATATGGATGTGCAGGGTATAGCACATGCGAAATGGAATTGTAAGTACCATCTGGTATTTGCGCCGAAATTTAGAAGAAAGATCATATATGGAAAGTTAAAAGCAGATATAGCAAAGATTCTCAGTATGCTATGCAGGAGAAAAGGAGTAAAAATTGTAGAAGCAGAAATGTGCAGAGATCACGTTCATATGCTGGTAGAGATACCGCCAAGCATAGTGTGTCAAGTTCTGTAGGGTATCTAAAAGGGAAAAGTACGCTCATGATATTTGAAAGGCACGCAAATCTGAAGTATAGATTTGGGAACCGACATTTCTGGTGCAGAGGATATTATGTAGATACGGTAGGGAAAAATGCGAAAAAGATACAAGAGTATATCCAAAATCAATTGCAGGAAGACTGGGAATATGACCAAATGACTCCCAAGGAGTATATAGATCCGTTTTACGGGAGAGCCAGTAAAAACAAACAAATAGAAAGAGTCTGAAAGGACTCAGTGAGTAAATGATGCTGTGGCTGGCAGACCAATTCGATGAGTCTTTAGACTACAGTACCGGTAATGAGCCCTTATAGGGCGTGAGCAAACCACCGGCTAAGTCGGTGGTTTTGATTACTATAAAATATTTCCTTGAAATCTTATAAAGATTCCGCATCGGTACTAAGATAGTTAATAATGGTTTCGGTAATAATTAGTAAAGGAAGATGAGAGTATACAGTGAGGCCTTTTTCTTCCATAATGACATCCGAATGTCCGATTAAAACAACGTCTGCATATCTTTCTAATTCTGTCATGGCTTTACAACAACACACAACAGTTCTTGCACCGATATGGCGGGCAACACGAAGAGATTGTGCAAGTTCTGGAGTGCTATTTCTTACGGAGAGAACAAATACGGTATCTGCGGATGTAACCAGATTTTTGGTTTGTTCCATCCATTTTACATCTTTTACAACAATAGCATGATATCCCATTAACTGTAGATACATTTGAAAATGTTCAGCAAACATGGCAGTAAAGCCACGAGCATAGATGAAAATTTTTTCAGCATTATTGATATGATCAATTGCCTTTAAAATTGCAGGAATTGGAATATTTTCAATAGTTTGCGTAGATTCTTGATAGACTTTATCCAGTAATTTATTGATGGCATATGGGGATACATTTTTACTCTTATCTTTATCTTCTTTTGAAATCAGATAACGTAATTCTGCGATCCCCTTAAAACCACATTTTTGGATAGTTCTTGATACAGTCGCTGGGGATGAAAATGTTTTATCAGCAATATTTGTTATGGAAAGATAAGAAATTTTATTTTCGTTTTGAATAATAAAATCAACAATGTATCGCTCGGTCTCTGATAATTGTTCATATATGGTTTTGTCAATTTGAAAAATCATGGTGGTGCCTCCACAAATGATGAAATTTATAATAATTGTAACATATAAATGGAAGCAGTACCAATGATGGTATGAAAATTGTTTCATATTTGATTTCAACCTGGACTAAGTGTGAAAGGGTTTTCGGTCAAAGTCTATTTATTTTGAGTTTAAAATTAATTAGAATAATTACAACAGATAAAACAAATAAGAAATTCAATGGCCATGAATGACTTAATGTGACAACATGATAGGAAATAAGATTTAACATGAAAGAAGGAGGAAGTATGTATACAACATTAAAGGAAGTACTAAAAGAAGCGGAAGATCTTAATATGGCTATTGGAGCATTTAATACGCACAATTTGGAAATGTTGCCATCAATTATTAAAGCGGCAGTTAATCAGAGAACACCGGTGATCATTCAGACGAGCTGCGGAACAGCAAATTATATCGGACATAAAAATCTGGTCAGTGTTTGTAAATCTATGGCAGAACAGTATGGGATAGACGTAGTTCTTCATTTGGACCATGCAAAAGATTATGATGAGATCAGAAAGGCAATTGATGCCGGATATAGTTCTGTTATGTTTGATGGATCATCTTTGCCATTAAAAGATAACATCCTTGGGACAAAAAGGGTTGTTGAATACGCAAAGAAAAATGGAGTCAGCGTAGAAGCTGAATTGGGAACTGTTGGCGGAACAGAAGATGGAGTCGTGGTAGAACAAAAAGATGTATGTTATACAAACCCGGAAGATGCTGTAGAATTCGTTAAACAGACAGGAATTGATGCATTGGCAGTAGCAATTGGTACAAATCACGGGCAGTATAAATCAAAAACCAATATTAATTTTGAAAGATTAAGGGAAATTAAAGAGGTCGTTGATATTCCGCTTGTCATTCATGGAGGTACGGGAGTAAAAGAAGAGGATGTCAAGAAGGTTATCAATCTTGGAATTCGTAAATTTAATGTAGGAACGGAACTCCTGGTTGGATGGAACAGACAGGCAAAAGAATGCTATGATAAAAACAAAGAAAACATTTCAAACAGAGAAAATGTCGTACCATGCTTAAATACAATTGATGAAATTGTTGAAAGAAAGATCAGTTTATTTAAGAATATACAATAATGAGGGGGGCAGCATAAATGAGAGCTGGATTTTATTTAGGAAACCATACTTATGAAGTGAAGGAAGTTCCAGATCGTAAACCAATAGATCATGAAGTTAAGATTGAAGTTGCATGGTGTGGACTTTGTGGAACAGATATTCATAAGTTTGAAGGGAAAAATGGAGCAAGTGTTGTCGTACCACCTATTATTTTGGGCCACGAGTGTTCAGGAATTGTTACAGAAGTAGGAGAAAATTGTGAGTACTTTAAACCGGGGGACCGTGTGGCATGTGATCCAAGCTGGGGGTGTGGAAAGTGTGAATGGTGTAAGAAAGGATATCCCAATTTCTGTATTCACAGGCATGGTGTAGCAAAGGGATTTGCAGAATACGTTTATCCTCCAGAAGAAAATGTATATAAAATTGATGATTCCCTGGATTTAGAGGATGCGGCATTTACAGAGCCATTATCTTGTGTATTACATGGTGCAGATTTGCTGCATATAGAAAATGGTTCGAATATTGTTATGTACGGTATGGGTTCTATTGGAAGTTTAATGTTGCAAGTCATAAAATTGTCTGCTCCAAAAAATTTGATCGTTGTTGAGCGGGAAAAGAATAAGCAGGAATTAGCAATGGAATTAGGGGCAACTATAGCATGTACAGATCAGCAGATAGAAGAAATTGCTGGAGAATTAAATATTGATTATGTTATAGAATGCATCGGATTAAAAAGCACGATGGAACAGGCAATTCATATTGCGGGAAAACAAGCAAAAGTATTGTTGTTTGGATTAGGTGATCCGGAAAAACCGGTAGCATTCAATCAATTTGAGGCGTATACAAAGGAATTGAGTATATACACTTCTTATCTAAATCCACATACGAGCAGGAGAGCGATTTCGCTGCTTGAGAGTGGAGTGATTGATACAAAAAAAATCATTAGTAAGAGATTGACATTAGAGGAGATGGGGGAAGAACTTAAAACGAAAAAATATTCACGGAAAGGAAAAGTAATGGTTTCTCTTAGCGGGAAACATTAAGGAGGATAATATATGGTTATATCTGCAATTTTAGTAGCTTTATTAGCAACATGTGGACAATGGTGGTTCTTTGGACCAATTACAAAATGTTTGGTTTATCCATTAACAACCGGTACGCTCGTTGGAGTATTCATGGGGGAACCAATGACCGGTATGATCGCAGGAGCGACAATTCAGTTAATTTATCTTGGATGGATTTCAGCCGGAGGCACCATGCCAAGTAATACAATCGTAGCAGGAATTTTTGGTACAGCACTTACGATAATGTCTGGAGCTGATCCCAAAATGGCGGTAACATTTGCGATTCCTTTCAGCATGCTGGGATTGTTGCTAAATCAGGTTTATATGACAGTAAATGCAGCATGGATTCATCAGGCAGATAAGCTGCTTGAAAAAGGAAACATTAAGGGTGTAAGGCTTATGAATTATCTGCCATCATTTTGTATGGCACTGCTGTTATATGGGGTGCCGGCTTTTGCAATGATTATGTTTGGAAGCAGCTGGGCACAGTCAATGCTAAATGCAGTACCAGAGAGTATTATCAATGCATTGGAAGTTGTTGGAGGAATCATGCCTGCATTAGGTATCGCAATGTTACTAAATTATCTTGGAAAAAAGACTTTAATGCCATGGTTTTTTGCAGGATTTTTCTTAACAGAGTATAGTAAACTGGATTTAACAGCAGTTTCGATTTTTGCAGCGGTTATAGCAATTATTTTATATTTCAATCAGGGTAAGGAAACAACGTCAGAGCATAGAGAGAAGAAAAAAGTCAGACGTTTATCTGTGAACAAGAAAGTAGAAGTAAAAGAAATAGGAGAAAATACGGAAGAAGTAAAAGAAACAGCAAAAACAACAAATGAAGTGAAAAAGAAATTATCGAAGAAAACGTTAATTAAGACATGGCTGCTAACCACGAGTACAGAAGCATGCTACAATTATGAAAGATTACAGGCACTTGGAATCGCAAATTTAATGATCACGCCAATTAGAGCATTATATGATAAAATAGAAGATCAGGTAGTCGAATTAAAGAAATATCTTGTATTTTATAATTCAGAAGTATTTACAATTGGGCCGATCATCAATGGTATTACATGTTCTATGGAAGAAGCAAGAGCAAACGGAGAAAATGTAACAGCTAAAGATATAAACTCTGTAAGGACAGGATTAATGGGACCGGTAGCCGGTATTGGAGATACTGTAATGCAAGGAATTCTTTTCCCTATTCTATTTGGAATTGGATGTTCTATGGCATTAGATGGCAGTTATCTTGGGCCAATTTTTGCGACAGTAGTATTTGAGGTTTTAATTTTTACATGCGGATACTTTATGTTTATGACAGGATATAAACAAGGAAAAACCTCATTGCTGAAAATCCTGAAAGATGGAACGGTTGACAAGATTATTAATTCATTTAGTATTGTTGGACTTATGGTAGTAGGGTCTATGGCGGCAACACGTGTGGCAGTAAATACACCGTTAGCAATTACTGTGGGTGAGGGTGTTACAGAAATTCAGAAAGTTTTAGATTCTTTGGCACCAGGGTTAATTCCTCTTGGAATTACAATGCTTGTATGGCAGATGCTCCGAAAGAAAGTAAATACACTTTGGATTATTGTAGCAATTTTTATTGTTGGTATTATCGGATACTATACAGGAATCTTAGGATATGCAGGATAATTAACAAACAATAAAAAATATAAAACAAATACAGGAGGCAGAAAAATATGGTAAACATAATTTTGATCAGTCACGGAGAGTTTTGCGAAGGGCTGTTAAAATCGCTGATCATGGTAACCGGAGATGATTATGGGATTAAAACTGTAGCATTATATCCGGGAATGACAGCAGATACTTATAGAGAAAAACTGAATCAGACCATTTCTGAAAATGAAAATGCAGATGGAACATTGATTTTGGCAGATATCGTTTTTGGAACACCATTTCAAAGTGCGGCGTATATGTCGAAAACACATAAAATTGGTCTGGTATCAGGAATGAATATGCCAATGTTAGTGGCGGTTGCCTCCGAAAGAAATGAAAGCAGCACATTAAAGGATCTCGTTGCGGTTGCAACAAATTCTGATTACTATGGAATTAAAGGAACTTTATTTGAGGAAGGAGAAACAAGACGTCGTGGAAAACTTAGTATTAACAAGGATTGATGATCGGCTGATTCATGGACAGGTTATGACAGCGTGGATAAAAAATAAAAAAGCAACACAAGTGGTGATCGTAGATGATCTGGTAGCGGAAGATGATTATATGATTGAAGTATTGGAGATGGCAATTCCAGAGGAAATTGCTATCGGGATTTTCAATAGAGAAGATGGGGTCACGTTTTTTTCACAGGGACTTGATGAGCCAACAATCCTTCTTGTAAAAGGGCCGGAAGTATTAAATTATCTGGTAGATCACGGAATCAATATTGAAGAAGTTGATGTCGGCGGAATGGGAGCAGGAAATGGAAGGAGTGTATTATACAAAAATATTTCTACCAGTCCAGAAGAAAATGATCAGTTTAAGGCATTATTAGATAAAAATGTAAATGTTTTTATTCAGGTAATGCCGAACAATAAACCAGTAGATATTAGCAGTTATTTGAAATAAGGAGTGCTCATATGAATACAGAAAAACTAACGGGGAAAGTAATTGTTATTACAGGAGCAGCAAGTGGAATGGGGGCTGCGATGGCAAAAGACTTTTCAGCCAGAGAAGCAAAAATAGCAATTTTTGATATGGATGAAAAAAAAGCGCAGCAAGTCGTAAAGGAAATACAGGATGCAGGAGGAATTGTTGCATTTTATAAGGTTGATATTACAAATAAAACTCAGATTGAATCAGCAGCTTCTGATGTAGAAGAAAAATTTGGGGCAATCACATCTTGGGTAAATTCGGCAGGAGTATCAAAGATGCTTCCATTTTTGGATTGTGATGAAGAACTTTGGGATCTTACGATGAATGTTAATTTAAAAGGAACATTTTTATGCTGTCAGGTGGCAATTGATAAAATGCTGAAAAATGGTGGCGGATCAATTCTTAATATGTCTTCTTTGTCTGGGAAAAAACCAAGTTCATGGCAGACAGTGTATTGTGCAAGCAAATTTGGGGTACAAGGACTGACACAATCTATAGCAAAAGAGTTTGCAGATAAAAATATTCGTGTGAATTCCATTTGCCCTGGGATTGTGCATACTGAAATGTGGGATCGATTAAAGTATGAATATGCCAAAAAACGAGATTTAGATCCAGAAGAAGTGTTACCATATTTTGAGAAGAATATTCCAATGCATAGATTAGTAGATCTTCAGGATGTAATTCAGGCAGCAATTTTCTTATTGACAGATTGTTCTTCTTATTTAACTGGTCAGTCTATTAATTTAGTTGGTGGAGAGTGGATGGATTGATGAAGAAAGTGTTAATTCTTTTAGCTGGATATCCTGGAACTGGCAAAAGTTATATGGCAGACATCATTATAAAGAAATTTCCAAAACTAAGATTGCTTTCACCAGATGATATAAAAGAAGAATTCTGGGATAAGTATGGATTTGATACTTTAGAGGAAAAAGAAGAATTGATCTTAAAAGCTTGGAAAGCATATTATGAAAGAATGGAAGAAGCGTTTTTACAAAAAGAAAGTCTGATCTCTGACTATCCTTTCAGTGTAAAACAAAAATCTTCGATTGAGAAATTAGCACAAAAATATGAATATCAGATATGTACGATTCGGCTTGTTGGTAAAATTGATATTCTATTTGAGAGACAAAAACAACGGGACTTGAATGATTCTAGACATTGGGGGCATATTCTGACAAGTTATCATAAATCAGATATAAAAATAGATCGTAAAAGGGCTGACAATCTTTTAGATTATAAAGAATTCTATAAAAGGTGTACGCAAAGAGGATATGGAGAATTTACGCTCGGAGATACTATAGAAGTAGATGTCAGTGATTATGATAAGATTAATTATCCAGAAATACTTCAATGGCTGGAAAATAAAATATAAGATGTAATAATTAAAAAGTACCATCAGTCTCTAGAGAAAAGGTGGTGCCGGCATTACCGCCGGCACCACTTTTTCTATCCTGATTCCCTTTCAATTTTGGGGTAATACAAAAAGATAATAATAATGAAACCTCTAAGATTTAATATTCTTTGAAAAAATCTGCAGTGAAGCTTATAAACTGTTTCAGCAAAACGCAGTTCTTGGAATTATCATTGATAATAAGATAAATACTGCGTTTTGGCAGATCGGTGATGGGAAGCAGTTTCAGACCGGGAGTCTGTGCGCACAGCGTGTAAAAACGTTCTGGAAGCAGGGAAATTCCAAGTTTTCCAGAAGGAGCCATGCAGTTTCCGGAAGGAAAATGGGGCTGTGTAGTGGCAATGCTGAATGCCGCATCAAAAGGACGCAAGGCCGCATTTTGTGATAAAACCGTAGTCTGCCGTGGCGGAAAAGCAGGGCTTGGATTTCAGACGCTGGAAAAGGGAACTAAGGAATACTTTTTATCAACCGGAGAAAAAGGACCAAAAGCCGGAGAATTTTATAAAAAAAGTCCCCAGCTTGCCAGAAACTATATGTCAGAGATACCAGAACCGACTTCAAAGGAATATGTGGTCTTTGTGCCACTCAATGAACTGCTGGCGGATCAGCATCCGGATGCGGTTGTATTTTTGGCAAATGCAGATCAGATTTCTGGGCTGGCGACTCTGGCAAACTATGATAAAAAGACGCAGGATCATGTTAAAGTTCTGTTTGGGGCAGGATGTGTCCAGGCCATTCGTTATCCAATGGCGGAAGAAGAGAAAAATGGAGACTGCTGTTATATCGGTCTGACAGATCCATCAGCCAGAAAGTGTATAGACAAGGATATTTTGTCATTCAGTATTCCGTGGCACCGGTTCCTGGAGATGGAAGAAGAAGCAGAAGGAAGCTTTCTGACAAAGGAAAGCTGGAATCAGATTGCCAGGAGAATTGTGTCATAAAAAGAACCCTTTTCTTTTTGCGCAGGATTATATACAATAAAAGAAGATGACAGCATTTTATAAATGCAGAAGGAAGAAGGGAACGATATGTCAGTAAAGAAAGTAGAAGAATATTTAAAACAGTTCCATATTGAACATAAGATTCAGATTCTGGATCAGTCCAGCGCTACAGTGGAACTGGCAGCAAAAGCGGTGGGATGCGAGCCGGCAAGAATTGCGAAAACATTGTCATTTTATGTCGGACCGCAGCCAATTTTGATCGTAGCGGCAGGTGATGTGAAAATTGATAATAAGAAATATAAACAGGAATTTGGAACAAAGGCAAAGATGATTTCATTTCAGGATGTGGAAAAGGTTATCGGCCATGCTCCGGGCGGTGTATGTCCGTTTGCTGTAAACCGGGGAGTTAAGGTATATCTTGATCAGTCTCTGAAGCGTTTTAAGACAGTTTTCCCGGCAGCAGGAAGCGGGAACAGCGCTATTGAAATGAATATGAAAGAACTGGAACAATGTTCAAAAGCAGAGAAATGGATTGATGTGTGTAAAGAGGTATGAGAAATCATACCTCTTTTTTATTACTGTGAAACATTAACTTTCAGGTAGCCAAAAAAGCGCAGACTACTCCCTGATAAATTTTAATGTCTTTTTAAACTTAACTGGAAATCTTATGAGGCAACGACAGGAGCTTCCCAGCCAAGCGCTTTTAACTTTTTGAGATATG
>NZ_BLYI01000041.1 GCF_016586355.1 Anaerostipes butyraticus | reverse complement strand
GACTCTTCATGTACTGGACGCATCAGCGGAAGATCAGAGTGTTCTGGCTGGCGATACGGCAACATTGTCCGTAAACCTGGAAGGAAACTGGGGAAGTCCGGTAAGATATCAGTGGTATAAAGGAGATAAAAAGATCTCTGGAGCAGTAACTGCAAAACTGACGCTTAAAGATGTGAAGAAAGATGACGCAGGAGAATATAAGTGCGTTGTTCAGAGAGGTTACGGAAGCGCATCAGAATATAATTCAAAGACAGTAACCACGAACCTGACGGTGGATGGAAAACTTGCAGTGGTTCGTGTAACGACAAAAGATGTTTACGGAATCGTGGGAGGAAAGGCAACCTTAGCTGGAAATTATGACCAGGGATATCCTTCCGTGCCGAGAGACGGAGTTGTATGGTGCGATGGGGAGAAGAATCCTTTAACTGACGGAGATAAATACAGCACAACGACCAGCACGACCATGACCCTTAAAAACATTACGAAAGACCAGGATGGACAGACATTCTATCTTTCCGCAGCCAATGCGGCAGGAACGGCATACAGTGAGGCGGTGACTCTTCATGTACTGGACGCATCAGCGGAAGATCAGAAGGTACAGATCGGCGGTACAGCAACATTGTCCGTAAACCTGGAAGGAAACTGGGGAAGTCCGGTAAGATATCAGTGGTATAAAGGAGATAAAAAGATCTCTGGAGCAGTAACCGCAAAACTGACGCTTAAAGATGTGAAGAAAGATGACGCAGGAGAATATAAGTGCGTT
>NZ_BLYI01000040.1 GCF_016586355.1 Anaerostipes butyraticus | reverse complement strand
CATAGAAGTAGGATCTTTTATTCTTTACCGCACTGTGTGCACTGACAACAAGCGTCTCCCGCAGTAAAGCGTTTCCTTTTCGGGTCTTGCCTGACTTTCGCTTTTTCGCACTCTCGTTATCGCCCGGACATAATCCAGCCCATGAGGCCAGGTGGCCATCGCTGGGAAACCGCTCCATGTCCGTGCCAAGGACCGAAATGATCGCCTGTGCGCTGGTATTTCCAATGCCGGGGATATCCTGGATCGCTTTTGCGGCCTGTTTTTCCTGCGGTTTCATGAAGTTATCAATATCATCATCAAGTTCGCTGATGATGGCATTGAGTTCATCCA
>NZ_BLYI01000039.1 GCF_016586355.1 Anaerostipes butyraticus | reverse complement strand
CTGATATGCTCCCTTCTAGGTAGACAAGTGAAATAATAAAAACTTGTCACTTAGAAGGGAGTATTATTATGGCATATAAACATAAGTATTCCTACGAAGAAAAAGAGCATATTCTTATGGAATACCTCAATGGTACCCACGGCTTCAGGGAACTCTGTCGTATCTATGGAATGAGCCAGGGAGCTTTAAAAGACTGGATCCATCTATACAACACCTTTGGGTGGAAAGGCCTGGTGACCGGGAGCAAAGCAAGGCGTTACTCTTCCGAAACCAAACAAGCCGCAGTGGAGGATTATCTTTCTGGAGGCCTTTCCGGTCCCGAAGTATTAAAAAAATATAAAATCCGATCAGGAACCCAACTCAGGAAATGGATCATAAAGTATAATAGTCATGAGGAACTGAAATCTTCTGGAACGGGAGGCTGTATCATCATGACAAAAGGAAGAAAGACCACCTTTGACGAACGGGTCGAGATCGTCAAATACTGCATCACTCATGGCCGCAATTATACGGAAACATCAGAAAAATATGGAATATCTTACCAACAGGCCAGGAATTACACCATAAAATACGAATCTGGAGGAGTGAATGCCCTGAAGGACCGCAGGGGGAAAAGAAAAGCTCCGGAGGAAATGAGTGAACTCGAAAGACTGCGTGCTGAGGTAAAACTGCTGCAGGCAGAAAAGGAACGGGCAGAAATGGAGATATCCTTCTTAAAAAAACTCGAAGAAATAGAGAGGAGGCGGGGCTGAGCCTGATCCGGCATGAAGCCGTATACCGGGCGATAAAAGAGGAACACGAAGATCATGGCTATCCTATCCGGAGCCTGTGCAGGCTTGGATGTGTTTCTCATGCGGCGTATTATAAATGGCTGCATAGGGAGACACCGGAAAGCGAGTTGGAAAACCACCGGATAGCAGATAAAATAGAAAAGATCCACAAAGATTCCCCAGACAAGGGATACCGGAGGATCCGGGATGAACTGGAACGTTATCATGGCATAAAGGCCAATGATAAACGAATCCTGCGGATCTGCCGTAAGCTTGACATAAAGTCTACGATAAAATATACAAACAATGGTTGTACCCGCCGGGCTGAGAATCCGCAGTATATTGCCGAAAACATACTTGACCGGCAGTTCAATGCACAAGCCCCGAACGAGAAATGGCTCACTGATGTGACAGAATTCCATTACTATGTCGGTCTTGAGAAACACAAGGTTTATCTGAGCGCCATCCTCGACTTATACGACAGGAGGATCGTATCCTACGTCATAGGCGACTCTAATAATAATGATCTGGTATTCCGTACTTTTGATGCAGCGATCCAGGCAG
>NZ_BLYI01000038.1 GCF_016586355.1 Anaerostipes butyraticus | reverse complement strand
CATTTTATTTTCTCTCCTGTTCCTGAAAAAGAGAAAAGCATGTAAAAGTATCTTACTTCTACATGCCTCTGTCTTCTAAGCGGGTGATGGGAATCGAACCCACGTGATCAGCTTGGAAGGCTGGAGTTCTACCATTGAACTACACCCGCACAATGCCCAGAGCCGGAATCGAACCAGCGACACGAGGATTTTCAGTCCTCTGCTCTACCGACTGAGCTATCTGGGCTCCTGTCTTTTGTCGTATTTCTGCGACTCCTATACTTTACCACATCATCCGGAAGATATCAAGATTTTTTTGAAAAAATTTTTTCCAGCATAAATTTTCCGGTTCCTGTACGAAAGATTTTGTCTCTAACGCTGCATATTGTTTCCTCTTTTGCATGTTCCTCCGCAAGATTCACCAGAAAATCTGCTTCTACAAGAATCTGATAATCCATACCATCTATATGATCATAGGTATGATGATGTCCAATCAGATAACAGACTCTCTCCATCCGCGCTTTGTCGTATCCCAGCCTGGTCAGCATTTTTTCTGCTTCTGCCGGTCCCTCGATCTCCTGATATTTTCCGCTGCTGCTTTGATATTTTTTCTCACTTAATTTAATCCCAATATCATGGGTAATTGCCGCAGTCTCTAAAATATCCTGTGTCTCTTCATCCAGACCTTCTCCTTCACCAATAATCTTGGCATAAGCATATACTTTTAAAAAATGCTGGATCCGCTTCGGATCCCCTTCATAATAGGAGATCATCTCTTTTACCAAGTCTCCCGCTGTCATCTTTCCGCTCCTCTCTTCCTGTTCTTAAAGAATCTCCAAAAATGCTTTTTGTTCAGAATCCTGATCGCGCGCTCCACATGTTCTTTGCGCAGCCCTCCTGTACAAAAATCTGTCTTTACCAAATGCTTATCATATCCATGGCGGTACCAGTCATAATCACCGTCATCGAGAATTACAAAACTCTCTACCTTCTCCGGACATTTTTCCAGCCAGTCCTTGATCTCGTCTTCCCGTCGTCCGCTGCTGAAATACTCCGTCTTGTCAATGATCTTCATCTGATATTTTTCCAGAGTTTCTACCAAAAGCTGGCACCAGTCCTGGACTTCATCCCGATGTTCTGTCCATCCGTATCTCCAGGATGATGATAAAACAATCTCAGCTCCAGTTGCATCAACAATTTCCTTCAGGCAGCGAATATTCTCTTCATCGATCGGAACCAGTTCATCACCGCATCTTTCAAACAAGTCCTGAGAATTCAACACGCCATCCACATCCAGAAAAATAACTTTCATTCTGCCTTCCTCCTTCATGGCAACTGCATTGCACTTTCGACCACACATTTTCCATACTTTTAAGAAATCCTCTTTTCACTATACTATACTCCTTCAGCAGACCCGTTCTAAATCGTTCTTATTATACTATTTCTCCTTTAGATTGTAAATGCAGATCCTTTTCTTTCATTTACGATTTCCCTCTTTCATGCTACAATGATATCAAATACCCACCCTATATATAAGGAGTATGCAATGAATTTTAACTGTGTTATTTTTGATTTTAACGGAACCTTGTTTTTTGATGATGACAAACATGTTGCAGCCTGGAATCAGATTTCAAAAGAAATCCGGGGCATAGGCATTACGCCGGAAGAACTTCATGAGAATATTAACGGCGTTCCCAACCAGAAGACAATTTCTTTCCTGTCCAACGGCACTTACAGTCCGGAACAGATTGAATTTTATTCTCAGAAAAAGGAAGCTGTTTACCGTGAAAAATGTCTGGAAGACACGGAACATTTTCATCTGGTTGACGGGGCGGAAGAATATTTTGATTACCTGAAATCTCAAAATATTCCTTTTACGATCGCGACTGCCTCCATAAAGCCAAACGTTGATTTTTTTATTGACAGTTTCCATCTGGACCGCTGGATTCCGCGCGAGAACTTTGTCTATGATGATGGCTCTTATGAAAACAAGATCGATATGTTTCGTGACGCATGCCGAATCCTCGGATCTGATCCAGAACATTCTTTGATTTTTGAAGATTCCGGCTCCGGTATTCGAAATGCTTACGAATCCGGATGTCCTAACATTATTGTGATGGCCGCCGAAAAAGATTTTTCTGAATTTGAAGGAAAACCCGGAGTTTTAAAAATCATTCGTTCGTTCCGCGAATTACTTCCTGAATAATTTTTTTCATTTCCCGCCATACTATTCACTGATTCCTGATCAAAGTGAAAAGGAGGTTCTTTATGGGAAACAA
This sequence comes from Anaerostipes butyraticus, assembly GCF_016586355.1. Lineage (GTDB taxonomy): Bacteria > Bacillota > Clostridia > Lachnospirales > Lachnospiraceae > Anaerostipes > Anaerostipes butyraticus. The sequence continues at coordinate 49,773 of NZ_BLYI01000038.1, read as the reverse complement.
ATTTTTAGATTGTACAGCGTTAACCATCGTGATCATCGGTGCCATTAACTGGGGATTGATCGGCTTTTTTCAGTTCGATCTTGTCGCCTTTCTTTTCGGAAACATGAGTGTAGTTTCCCGGATCATCTATGATCTCGTTGGTATCTGCGGATTGTATCTGCTGAGCTTTTACCGCTACTGCGGCAGAAAAAATCCTTAGGCAGCATCAAAAATCAGGCCGTATCCGCTGCGAATCTCCGGGTACGGCCATTTTCCGCTGCCGCCCTTTGACAGTTCCTATCCGTCATCCTATACTATTTCTATTCAAAAACCTGATAACTATTATTTTTACATAACAGGAGATATAATATGAAGTATTCTATTGTTTACAGCAGCCGTACCGGCAATACAAAACTTCTTGCAGAACATTTAAAATCCAGCCTTCCGGATGATTCCGTCATCTACTTTGGAAAACCATCTGCCGAGGCTGCAGAAGCCGATCTGATCTTCCTTGGTTTCTGGACTGATAAGGGCTGCTGCGATGAAACAGTAACCGATTTTCTTACTCTGCTGAGCAGCAAAAAAATCTTTTTATTTGGCACTGCCGGATTTGGACAAAGCGATGCTTACTTTGAACAGATTTTATCCAGAGTCAGGGAACAGATTCCAAAATCCTGTCAGGTAACCGGTACATTTATGTGTCAGGGAAAAATGCCGGATTCTGTACGGAAACGCTACGAGGCCATGATGTCTCAGGAACCGGAAAAAGCCAGACAGCTGATTGCCAACTTTGATCAGGCTCTGACTCATCCTGATAAAGAAGACCTTGCACATCTGAATCAAAAAATCCGCGATTTTATATAAGTTGTTTTTTCACAGATTTTTAACTGTATAACGATCTCATAACGTAGTATATTATAAGTATAGAGAAACGTTTTTCGAAAGAATACGAGGTGGTAATATGTTTGCATGGCTGGCATGGCTTTTCAGTCTCTTTAAACGAACCAAGTAGTTTTAAAGGCCGATTTTAATGACAAGCTCTTTTATCTTTTACTGTTTATTTTATAACGTTTCCATTCCCGGTGTGTTCCGGGATTCCATGTTCCGCAAAAGCCCCGATCCAGAACATCTGAATTGGGGCTTTTGTCATTTTTCATTTTATAAAAATCAGGATCGGAAAACAGGTTCAGCTTTTCCTGCTGCCTGAAAGTGTAACAAGTGTAATATCATTTTAAGAAAAGAAAAAAGCCGTAAACCTTAAGTATACCTATGGTTTACGGCGATTTGTAATAGAGCGATAGACGGGGTTCGAACCCGCGGTCTCAACCTTGGCAAGGTTGCGCGTTACCAGCTACGCCACTATCGCATATGTTCTGTGTTTTTCAGAACAATGATGATTCTACCGTATAATTTCTTCTTTGTCAACCTTTTTTTCATATTTTTTTATTTTCTTATTCTATTCCTTTTTTCGCCTGAAATTTCACAAAGCAGAGAACTCCAAAAGGAATTCTCCGCCCTGCACTTTTTTACATCCATACTTCCTGTACGATATGTACGATGATCGTTACCCATAGCAGTACTGCCAGCATCCGATGAAGAATAATCCACTTCTTTTTCATTGTATTACGAAATAAATGTATGATAAACATCAGCAGTAAAATCAAAAAGCTGATTTTTCCTATATTCATGCCGGGACCCGCAGAGGACAGCCGGCAGTGAAGAAAGGTAAGGATGATCGTCAGGATTCCTAATACTCTGTGGCTTTTTCTTAAAAACCGGTATCCCTTGTAAGATATATCCCGGGATGCCAGGCAGCGTCTCTGGCAATATTTTCGTACAGGATAATTCAGTGATAATAAAACGATGCAAAGTGTAACAAACCATGGCAGTATCATATTTAAAAATGTCATGTTTTTTCTCCTTCTGTCAAGTTTTTCTAAGACATCCTCCCGCTCTTCATCTGATAAATAGTATCCGCAAAACTAATCGTAGACTGTCTGTGAGATACAAGAACCACAGTTCTCTGATTCCGTTCCTTCTCCAGTGACTTTAAAATCATTCCTTCATTTAACGAATCCAGATTGCTGGTAGGCTCGTCCAGAAGCATCATCGGGGCGTCATGAAGGAACGCCCTGGCAATTCCGATCCTTTGTTTTTCTCCGCCGGATAAACAATCCCCCAGCTCTCCTGCATTCGTATCATAGCCATTGGGAAGTGACTCAATAAATTTATGGAGAGACGCCTTTTTAGCTGCTTCTATAATTTCTTCTCTGGATGCCCCTGGTTTTCCGACCGAGATATTTCCTGCAATCGTGTCATGGAATATCTGTGTTTCCTGTGTTACATAAGACTGAGTATTCCGAAGCCTCCGCGTCGGTATTTCCCTGATCTTTTGTCCGGATATCCGGATTTCTCCCTGATCTGTCTCCCAAAACCGCATCAGAAGTTTTAATAGCGTTGATTTTCCGGAACCGCTTTTTCCATAAATCCCTACAACCTTTCCCTTCGGTATTTCAAGCGTACAGTCCTTTAGAGTCTCCCCTTCCCCATAAGAAAATGTAACATTCTCCGCACTGGCTCCACTAAAATCCATCTTCGCTTCTTCTCTGTCCGGAATTTCTTCCACCGCCGGCTCTTCTTCCAGCAGAGAAAGAACCCGTTCTCCGCATGCCAGCGTCTGATGAAGGTTATTGGACAGATTCGATAAAGCTACAGCCGGTCCAAATGACCCCATCATGGCAGTCGCAACAAGCACCATACCTTCAAAACGAAGCTGTCCCGTCTGATACAGGTTCCATGTCATAAACAGCATAAGAAACGAGGCCGCCAGAATCACCAGGTTTGTAACCGCTTTCTGTCCTGCTTCCATACGATTTAAATGTTTCTGCAGGTTTCCGAGATTTCTGGACCGCTCCATCATCTCCTGTTTCCGTTTCCTTCCCTGGCCGTATTGGATGGTTTCATCGATTCCGTGAAGGGAATCCAGAACAAAACTGTTGAGATGTCCCAGTCCGTCACGAAACTCCATGCCTGTGGCAGCTCCCTTTTTCCCATTCCATAAAGGAATCACTGCTCCCACTATGATATAGGCTGCGGCTGCAAATGCTCCCGCCGCCCAGTGGTATCGTCCGATAAAGATGATCATGATCAGAGATGTAAGAACCGCGATACAAACCGGTGAAATTGTATGAGCATAAAATACTTCCAGCAGTTCAATATCCGAAGTAATAATGGAAATCAGATTTCCTTTTTCCCTGCCTTCCAGTTTCGCCGGACATAATCTGCGCAGTGCTGCAAATACCTTATGCCGGATGATGGCAAGCAGACGAAACGCAATATAATGATTGCAGTATTGTTCTGCATAATGAAGGATTCCCCTCATAACCGCCATAACTCCCATACCGATAAAAATACTTCCGGCCGTTATCCCTGCCAGTTCTCTTAACAAGCCGTACGCAGCTGCGATCGTAAGGAAAATGGCGCACAGATATCCTGCGCTTCCCAGCAGCACCGCCAGAACCATCAGATGAATCAGCGGTCTGACCAGCACAATCAGACGGCTCATGATTTTTATGGCACTTCTTCTATTGTGATGCATCCTGTGCCTCCTCTCCTGCATCCGGTATCCGGACGTATTGTTCCAGTTCTCTCTGTTCCTGATATAACATTTTGTATTTTCCTTCCCTGGAAATCAGCTGATCATGGGTTCCCTGTTCTTTTATCTGACCGCCTTCCATCATATAAATCCGGTCACATTCTGTTACATTGGACAGTCTGTGGGAAATCAGCAGCACTGTTTTTGTTTCTGCCAGTTTCCGGATCACATCCATGATCATTTCTTCGCTTTCGGCATCAATATTCGACGCCGCTTCATCAAAAATATAAATCGGGGTATCGTGAAGCAAAGCTCGTGCCAGCGCCAGCCTCTGACGCTGCCCTCCGGAGAAATTTTCTGCTTTTTCCGTCAGTTTTGTCTGCAGGCCGTCCTGATCATTTAAAAAGTCCAGCAGATTCACTGCCTGCAGCGCTTCCCGCATTTCAGACAATTCCGCGTCCGGCTTTGCCATTCTGAGATTTTCCTCCACAGTTCCCTGGAACAGATAACTGTTATGTGTTACCAGGGTGATGTGCTTCATCCTTTCCTCTTCCCTGATGTTCTCAAGCGGAGTCTGTCCAATGCAGACCTCCCCTTGATCATTCTTATTTTTTCCGGCCAGAATTCCTGCAATGGTGCTTTTCCCGCATCCGGATTCTCCCACCAGGGAAATGAAGCTTCCAGACGGAAATTCCATGGAAATATCTTTCAGGATTTGCCGCTTCCCATCATAAGAAAAGCTCACATTTTTTATATGAATGCCAAAATCATCTTCCGGGAAATCTTCGGTCCCCTGTCTGGGTTCTTCCTGATCCAGAAGGGCAAAAATCTTATCACTGGCCGCCATTCCATTCATCGCGATGTGAAAAAAGGATCCCAGCAGACGCAGGGGAATGAAAAATTCTGCCGCCAGCAGGATTATGACCAGGGCTCCGCCGAAAGATACATTTCCTGCCATAAACTCTCTGACCGCCAGAATCATTCCTGCTGCCGCGCCGCCATAGGCGATGATATCCATCACACTGGTGGAATTTAACTGCATGGTCAGAACTTTCATCGTAATCTTTCGGAACCGGCTGGCTTCTTCATCCATTTCAGCCGCTTTCTGTTCATCCGCCTGATAAATTTTCAGTGTCGTCATCCCCTGGAGATTTTCCAGGAAGCTGTCTCCCAGCTGTGTATACATTCCCCAGTAACGCTGGAGAAGTCTTTTTGCGATTTTCTGTACCGCCACGATGGATATAGGAATCAAAGGGACACAGATCAGCAAAACCGCACTTGCTTTTAAACTGATGGGCTTCAGGCAGAAAAAAAGTGTGACAGGCGCCAGTATACTGTAAAATAACTGAGGCAGATACCGTCCAAAATAAGTCTCCAGCTGTTCTACGCCTTCCACGCTCATCTGCACCGCCTCTGCTGATGAAATTCGTTCCCGGTAGGATGCGCCCAGTTTCAGAAGCTTTTCATAAATCTTGTCTCTCAGAATCCTTTTTACACCGGCGCTGGCTGCGTAAGACATTCGTGCCGCCATCTGGTCTGCCAGAAATCTCAGAGCCGTCATTAAAATCAGGATCCACAATGTAAGAAATACGATTTCCTTATTTCCTCTGCCTTCCAGGATTTTCTGTACCAGATTTCCAATCGCAAACACCGATATGATTTGTCCAAGGAGCACGGCCCACTGCCACAGCACCTGATATATGATGTATTTTTTCCCTTCGGATAGTAAAGCCAGAAGCCTTGTCTTAATCATAAGCTGCCTCCTTATGTCCTGTTTTCTTTGTTTCCACCTTGAAAAAGAAATACAGGATATGACAGATCCAGACGATCAAAATGCAAATCCGGCCTGCCGGCACGCGGTGCATTGCCAGAAATCCGGCCAGCATAACAACAGTAACGGTTCCAACGATGGAACACTTGGTTTTCATGGTCATTGATTTTTCTTCTGCAAAACTTTCCAGATGTTTTTTATAAAGTCCGGTTCCAAGAAACCACTGATGCAGTCTTGGGGAACTTTTTGCAAAGCAAAAGGCCGCCGCCATGTAAAACGGCACAGTCGGCAGAATCGGAAGCAGGATCCCCACGGTTCCCAGTCCCAGGCTTATAAATCCGATCAAAATCCAAAAAATTCGTGATGGCTGTTTTTTCATAGATATCTCCTTATCCGCTTTGGTTAGTTTTGTGTAACTCAAAAGGCATCTAACATGTACCATAGAAAAGTTTCCCCTGTCAACAGCAGGATTTTCCTCGATTTTCTAAAAAAATGATCATAAAAAAATCCACCTTTCATCTGAAAGATGGATTTTTCTCAATATTTTCTTTCTTTTCCTGTCTTCCTTATTTTTGCTGCACCCCTGCAACATTTTTCTTCTTATTGAAAATTGTTTTCAATTAAAACCTCAGGATCAGCACAGCTGAACTCTCCGGCATTCTTCGTTCTCCTACACTGCTGGTCATAAACAGCTGGACCTGCCCGCTCATTTCCCATTCAGACAAAGTTTCAAACCAGAACGCCTGCAGAGGAATCCTTACTTTCGATTCCATAAAAGGCAGTTCCTCAATCACATCCTGTCGATTTCTGTATTTTATACTCTGAACATGACCGGACAGCAGGACTCCGCCTTTCGTATACGCCCTGATTTCCTGTATGGCCAGTTCCAGATACTGCCGGTCTTCTTCGTACACAAGATATCCCGGCTTCTGAAATCCCATATCCGCCATAGAAAGAGTCTGCCTGTCTTTTCCCTGCCGGTAAAGTGCAAAATCCACCGGATACGTGCCGGCTTTCAGGAAATCTTTCAGCTGTTCATACGGAACCTGTCTTATTTCTTTTCCTTCATTTTCACCAATCTTATCATACCGAAGGTGCTTTTTCTCTTTCTGGCACATTTTTCTAATGACTGCCGGATCCACCGAATCGATCATACCGGCAGCCGCCTGACTCCGATTTCCTTCTTCCACTCCCAGATTCTCAAAATATTCCATCAGATCCTTCTCAATTTCATCATAAAACCGAAGGTATTCTTCTCCCTTTTTCGTCAGTTTCTTTTCACTTCCTGAAACAAACCCCTGCTCCTGGCTTTTTTTCATCCAGCGGGATATGGTGGAACGGTTAACTCCCAGCTTCCGGGCTGTTTCTGCTTCATTATATTTCCCTTTTTCCTCTGTCTGATATTTCACATCCTGCAGACATCTCAGCCAGAACACATTAGGGTGATTGCTTTTTTCCATTTCATCCTCCCGGTCATATCAGTGAAACCGCCAGAATACATTCATGCCATTGTCCGTTCTCTTTTAACGTCCTGATTGGTACAGTTCCTTCTGATATCCTTCCGCTCTGTCTTAAAATGCAATGCAGCGTTCTTGCAGGAACTGCAAATCCGTTTTTTTCTCTGACAGCTCTCTCCCAACGATCTTTCTCTGAATACTCCAGCGCTCTGATTTCCGTTTTTTCAGCCGCAGGACAAAGATACAGAAAACTCTCCCTGCAGATTACTGCCTTTGCTTTCTTCTCAAAGTCCCAGTATTCCTCTGACAGGATTCTTGGATGACTTGTCCCTTTTTCAAAGAAAGCCGCCGGAAATTCCCTCTTTCCTTCGGGGAACATCAGATTCAGATCACTTTCGCGCATGGTGTAAGAATACGTATGCCTGCTTTGCATAAACATACGGATTCCCATAAGAACTCTCTCATCCAGGATATGTTCTATGGCACAGGCATTTTCCTGCGCCAGACTCCGGTCCACTCCGGATACCAGGCACAAAAATTCTGTCAGGCATCGTTTTCTCTCCATCCATTCCTGTCCTTTGCTCAGGCCAAACGGAGTCAGAAACAGCCCTCTGCTTCCATCCCTCTGCAGATAGCCTTCTTCTGTCAGTTCCCGGGACAGCCGGTCTACTTTTGCGGCAGATACTCCCAGTTCTCTGGCAATCTCTGCCTTTATGATCTGATGATCCTTCCGTTTCATGGCATACATTGTTCCAAGATAATCTTCTTTTTCTCTTTGTCTGACAGTTTTCGTCATTCACTCAGCCTCATTTTCTGTTTCAGATTTTCTAACTCCGTTGAAATCGCTTCCTGCTGTTCATCGAACAGAAGTCCTTTGTTGTACTGATAATATTTGTCGCATCCATTTTCTTTGATAAACTGAATGCTGTAATAATTTACATTTAACTCTGTTACAAAGACTACCATTTCCTGACTCTCTCCAAAGGCCTCTTCCATAAACTCGAAGGCATGATAAAGAGCTTCCTGGGTTTCTTCGATTTCCCGTTCTCTCTTTCGTGTCTTTTCCTGGAAATCTTCTCTTATTTTTTCAAAAGCTGCCGGGAAATCCAGATGTTCTCTCTGCTGCATCCGGCTGTAGCCTTCCAGATCCGCAATCACATCCTTGAAGATATATTCCTCCTCTTTGCCGATCTGTTCCGCCTGTTTTCTCTGTTCCAGCCCTTCTTTTGCTTCTTTTACAATCTCTTCCACAGATTCCCTGGCCTTCATCTGTTTCAGCCAGGAGAACAGCTGGGTTACATACGTATCCGTCTTCCAGCAGTTTTTAAACAACTCACTTAATTTTCCATTTAACAGCTCTACTACACTTAACTTTTCATCAAAGGCCGCAAATTTCAGTCTCTGGATCGTTTCCGGCTGGAACTGTCCCTGCAGAATCCGCTCAATCCCATAATCTTCTTTGTATTTCTTATACAGAGCGTAATAATTGGCAAAATCCTTGGCAATTTTCCCATGCTGCAGATACTGATGGACTACTTCCCGGTCGATTTCCTTTCCCAGCTCTTCATATACCTGGATCAGCCGGGACAAATCTTCCCATCCCCTGGCTGTCACAAATGCCTTTCCATCCACCGTCGTCTCCATCCGGTAAAAATATTCCTTGCGGATTTCCAGATAGGCCAGAATAGCCGGATGGATTCCTGCCTGATAAGCATATTCCTTCCACACTCCGTAATCCGCTTCCACATCAATCTTTTTAATACGATCCAGTGTTACCACATCAAAATCCCGGACAGATTTATTGTACTCCGGCGGATTTCCTGCGGCAACAATCATCCATCCATCCGGTATCTTCTGGTTTCCAAACATTTTACACTGCAGAAACTGCAGCATGGTCGGCGCCAGAGTTTCGGACACACAGTTAATCTCATCAATGAATAAAATTCCTTCCTTGTTCCCTGTTTTCTCCATCTTCTCATATACAGACGCAATGATCTCACTCATGGTATATTCCGTAACAGAAAATGTAGTCCCGCCATATTCTTTTTCTCTGATAAACGGAAGTCCGATGGCGCTCTGTCTCGTATGATGAGTGATCGTATAGGCAACCAGCCCAATGCCGCATTCCCTGGCAATCTGCTCCATGATCTGTGTTTTTCCGATTCCCGGAGGCCCCATCAAAAGAATCGGTCTCTGACGGATGGACGGAATCTCATACTCTCCGTATTCATTTTTCTTCAGATATGCTTCAATGGAATCTTTGATTTCCTGTTTTGCTCGTTTAATGTTCATTTTCCTGTTCTCCTTCACTCAAATCCTCTTCCCCTGTGACGATCAGTTTCATTGCCCAGGGCGGAACATCCACATCCTCATATTCTTCTTCCATAAAAATAAAGGCAGTTTCATAAGGCGGCATTTTCTTTGGATACACGCCTTTCCCATCGGTAAAATAAATAAGCCCCTTTAAATCCTGAAATTGTCCTGTTTCCATCAGCTTATTTACATAGGCAAAGGCCGGACGAAAATCCGTGCCTCCCTCACCCCGAAGCTCCAGATGTTCCATATATTCTTTCAGCTCTTTCTCATCTGTAATCTTCTGATCATTCTGCACCTGCTCATCACACTGAATGATATGAATATTGACTTTATGGAAAAAGCTGTTTTCTTCACTTAAGATATCGTAGGTTTCCTCCAGAAATTTTTTTACCAGATCTCCGGAACAGGACATGGAAGTATCGATCACAATGGCAAATTCCTGCACCTTCTTGACTTCTTTCCATTCCTGAGGCTCGATCAGGGGCATATTTCCATACATGGACAAACCATAGCTGTAAAATACATAGTCGAAAGAATCCGGATCCACCGTCACTTCTTCCCGCATTACCGCAAACTTCCGCAAAAATTCCCGGTAGTCATAACGGTCTCTGTTTTCTACCCGGATCTGTCCCATCAGATCCCCTGCCTGGCTGGACTGCTCACTGGAAAATGTCTCCATATCAGTCTCTGTCTTTTCACTGATGTTTTTCCAGCGGTTTTCTACTTCCTGATGCATTTCCTGCTTTGGATCGTCCGGCCAGTAACCATGCTCATCTTTCTGAAATTCCGCAGCCAGTTCCCTGACCTTATCCTCAGGCAGATTCCAGCCTGCCAGCTGGCGGTAAATGCCTTCCGCCGTCAGCACTTTCATGGCTTTTGACAATTGCCCATACGTATCTTTCCGAAGTCTCGTCTGAGGAAAATGCACGCATTTTAAATACCAGTGATCAATGATGGATTCCACTGCAATATCGCAGGACAGATTCCATAAGGTTTTTTCTCTCTTTCCTCGCCGCGTCACATGATGCAGAATGCAATGCAGCACCATATGAAGATAGCTTCGGTTAACCCAGATTCGGTTTTTCTGAAATACATTTCCCAGCATGACCGGATGATAAAACATATGGATCCCATCGGTGGCAACGCACCGGATGGACGGATCAGGCTCATACAGAAAACTGCTCAGAGCTACATCCAGAAACCGCATATGGATATACAATTCATTCCTTGCCATCTCAAGGATCCTCCGTCCCAGCCGGCTGAGACTCTCATTAATATTTTCTTCCACTGTTTTTCCCTCTGCTATAAATCAAATGTTTTCTTCTTCCTTGGAAACCGGCGGTTCTGCTCATCCATTAGAACACTTAAAATTCCGGTTTTCTTCCCTGCTGACGCTTTTTCAATCGCTGCCTCTATCGTTTCTCTGGTCCAGACATTCTCTTTCGCAAACATGTGAAATGCCGGAAGATTTTCCTCCGTCAGCAGATGCTCCAGGATCTGATCCAGATTTTCTCTCATGTAATCCAGATATCGCTTCTTATGTTCCTCCGTCATCCGATACGGCTGCAGCATCCTTCCCAGGGCAATTTCCCATGCAATCTCCGGATCTTCCTGTACAGAAGCCACCGGAAACAGCGCATCGTATTTTTCATAATCCAGTTTTCCCTGGAAAAAGCACTGGCGGTACTGGTACCCGGTTCCGTGAAAATGAAGTTCCACGATCCTGGCTGGTGTATTTTCCACCGACTCCTCATAATATTCTGGGAAAAACAGAGAGGCCTCGTGGCCGTCCTGATGATCCCGGATTCTGACCGTTACCGGAAATCTGGTATCTCCCACTACATCTTTCAGCGCCGTCTTTTCTCCATGATACAGATCCAGCCGGATTTCCCGAAGCTTGCATCCTGTAAAAATACCGGTTCCGGTTCTCAGCAGAGAATCTGAAAATCCCAGACACCGCAGATTGACACATCCGTAAAAAGCATATCGTCCAATCTCTTCCACATGCACCGGCAGATATACTTCCTCTACTCTTGGGCCGCAGATCATCTCCGGATTCTCTTCCTCAAAAAGATCCTCTCCGATCCGGATCGTCTCCGCCTCATCTTCTTTTCGTTTATGCCCGGAGAATGCATAATCCCCGATTTTCAGCACAGGTTTTCCGTTGATTTCCTCCGGAAGACGCACGGAAACATCTTTTCCGAAACACCGCAGGATCTCAATCCCTTTGTTTTTCATTTCTCTATATTGAATTTCCAACATATCTTCTTCCTTATCTTTTCTGAAATTCTTACATATCGTTCATTATATAACAGAATCGCTGAAATGCAAAAGACTCCCGGCTATTTTATTTCTCAAAAAAAGACTTCAGACCTGCAATCACAAATCTGAAGTCTTATATCTACTGTACATTGATCAGATAACTTCCAAGCACCCGGTCATATAACAGATACTGGCCTTTCGGCACGTTGGAAAAATCTGTCGTAAAGTATCCTTTGGTTGTCTTCTGAAGCGGCGCCTCCACTTCGTTTTTTACCTCTGCAATATAATACGTGTAATACATCTCAGCCTCTTCTTCCTGATAATTCGTTCCGCTGTACTGTCCATATCGTATCATTTTATTTTTTGTCTTTGTCAGCAAGGCTTCATATTCATAATTGGCTGACGTCTCATATGGATAGGCCTGCACACCTGTGCTTCTGACCGCTTTATTAAAACTTTCTGTACTTTTATTTGCTTCGGAAACATCTATTCCTTCAAACGTGTCAAGATTGTGGATTCTGTATTTGTGGAATATCGCTTCATTTCCATAGCCAATCTGAGAGAGAGGATACAGTTTCAGTGCTTCCGGCTGATAATTATACTTCGAATAGACAAACAACAGGTTCTGACCGCCGCTTACATTGATTCTCAGCGGATCTCTCTCACCTGCGCAAAGATAAGCGCCTTCCCATGAGCGGTACCCATAGTCTTTTCCATTGAAGCTTTTCACCTTTGTCCTCTCTGCCGTATTCTGCCACAGGCTGGCTGCCGTATCACCATCAGATTCCAGACGATAAAACCCATTTGCTCCTTCCAGACGGCTGACCGGATAAGTATCTGTCACATCACTGGAAGACGACTGGCTTCCATAAAGGGAGCCGGCAGATGATGTGCTGGCAGAGCTGGCGGATGCTGTTGTTGTCTCTGACGAAGCCTCATATTCCGTTCCCTCCGCCTCTGTCGTTGTCCGGGCCGTCTGGCTTCCACCGCTTTTATGGGCTGCTGTGCTGCCGGAACGGCTGCATCCGGCCGCAAAAACAGACAGACTCAGACACAATGCTAAAATAAAACTTTTTCTCATACGATTCTTCCTTTCTAAGTTTTTCCTCTTTCCCTTATTATAGCAATCACCCTGACACGAGTAAATAAATATACAGCATCTTCCGTTCCGCCGCAGTGTGATTCTCGCGGAGCGTTTTTATTTCACAGGAACGAAGTTTCCTGTGAAATAAAAAAAGAAACGCTGATATCACAAACGTTTCTCTCATCTCTATTTAATGCCGCAGACCGGAATCGAACCGGTACTCGATTTAACTCGAACGGGATTTTAAGTCCCGCGCGTCTGCCAGTTCCGCCACTGCGGCCAGCGAATGGTGGGAGAAGGATTCGAACCTTCGAAGGCGTTGCCAACAGATTTACAGTCTGCCCCCTTTGGCCACTCGGGAATCCCACCGGAATATTTACCTGACAACTACGAATTATACGTCATTGTCAGGTAAATTGCAAGTCTTTTTATAAAATTTTACTCAAAAAGTGATTCGAATTCTGTTCTGTCGATTCTTTCTTTTTCCAGAAGTCTCTGTGCACATTTGTGAAGGATATCCATGTGTTCCTCAATCATAGCTTTTGCATCTTTATAACACTGGTTTACAATCCTCTTGACTTCTTTATCGATCACTGCCTGCGTATCCTCGCCGTAAGGTCTCTGCTGTCCGATTTCCTTACCTAAGAAGACTTCATCGCTTTCCCCGCTGTCATAGCTGATCAGTCCCAGTTCATCGGACATTCCATATTTCGTCACCATGGCTCTGGCATACTGGGTTACCTGTTTGATATCCTGAGATGCTCCTGTAGTTACATCATCAAAGATCAGTTCCTCGGCAATACGTCCACCCAGACTTACCATGATATTCTGAAGCATCTTGCCCTTGGTCATAAACACATTATCGTTCTCCGGCAGCGGCATGGTATAGCCGGCTGCTCCGGTGCCGGTCGGAATGATAGAAACCGTATAGACCGGTCCCACATCCGGCAGCAGATGAAACAGCAGCGCATGACCTGACTCGTGATAAGCTGTGATCTTCTTTTCGCTGTCCGGCACAATACGGCTCTTCTTCTCTGTTCCGATTCCCACTTTGATAAATGCTTTATCGATATCTTCTTTTACAATATAGGCCCTGTTTTCCCTGGCAGCCTGAATTGCCGCTTCATTCATAAGATTCTCAAGATCCGCTCCGACAAATCCCGCTGTCGTCCTTGCGATCTCATGAAGATCCACATCATCTCCCAGAGGCTTCTCCCGGCAGTGTACTTTCAGAATCTCTTCTCTTCCCTTGATATCCGGACGTCCGACACCAACTTTTCGGTCAAAACGTCCCGGACGCAGAATCGCAGGATCCAGGATGTCCACACGGTTGGTTGCCGCGATCATGATGATTCCTTCATTCACTCCGAAACCATCCATCTCTACCAGCATCTGGTTGAGAGTCTGTTCTCTCTCATCATGTCCGCCTCCAAGACCGGAACCTCTCCGTCTTGCCACCGCGTCAATCTCGTCAATAAATACAATACACGGAGCGTTCTTCTTTGCCTCGGCAAACAGGTCACGGACACGGGCCGCTCCGACACCAACGAACATTTCCACGAAATCGGATCCGGAAATGCTGAAGAACGGCACATTGGCCTCTCCTGCCACTGCTTTGGCAAGCAGGGTCTTACCGGTTCCCGGAGGTCCCACGAGAAGGACGCCCTTCGGAATCCTTGCTCCGATCTTAATAAACTTGGCTGGATTTTTCAAAAATTCCACAACCTCTGCCAGTTCTTCTTTTTCTTCATCCAGTCCGGCTACGTCCTGGAAGGTTACTTTCCTGCCATTAGGATTCGCAAGTTTAGCCCGGCTCTTTCCAAAATCCATCATCTTGCCGTTCCCGCCGCCATTCTGACGCATCATCATCACCATAAAGAAAATCACGATTCCCACCGGCAGGACAACGCTCAGAAGATTCGAGATCATCTCTCCGCTGCGGTCGATTCCTTTTAAGTTAACCTTTGCCGCCAGATCCGGCGATGCTTCTTCAATATCATCCAGCGCCTGATTTACATCCGTCAGCTGACAGGTCTTATACTCATCTCCTTTATACTCGGCAGTCAGGCTTCCCGTAGGCACTTCCTTATTCTGCTCAATGGTTATGCTCTGGACTTTTTCATTTTTCACATCATTTAAAAAAGTCTGATAAGAATAATCACTGCTTCCTGTATGCAATGTACTTGAAAAATAATATATTCCAATTGCAAGCAGAAGTATAATGATCAAAAATCCATTACTGCTTCTCTTCGGGTTCAAAATTATGTCTCCTCTCTACTATTCCGCAACTCCGATATACGGCAGGTTGCGGTATTTTTGTGCTACGTCAAGTCCGTATCCCACGACAAATTCATCCGGCACATCAAATCCGATATATTCTACTTCCACTTCTACTTCTCTGCGTTCCGGCTTGTTCAGAAGTGTACACAGCTTCAGTGACGCTGGCCCTCTGCTCAAAAGCATCGGCTTTAAGTGGTTTAATGTCTTTCCGGAATCAATGATATCTTCGACTACGAGCACTTCTTTATCCTGAATCGGTTCATCCAGATCTTTTGCAATCTTGACAATTCCTGAAGATTCTCTGGAATCTCCATAACTGGAAACAGACATAAAATCCATCGTTACCGGGATCGTGATTCTTTTTGCCAGTTCACAGGCAAAAAACACGCTTCCCTTTAAGATCGCGATCAGATGAATCTCTTTTCCTTCATAATCTCTGCTGATCTGTTCTCCCATCTCAGCAATCCTCTGATTTACTTTCTCCTCTGAGATCAACTCCCTGATTTTCGGCATGTACTTCATCTCCTTCTCCTTTGAACTCCAGTTTCAGATAATGCCTGGTCGCATCTGAAACCTCATAATGGCTGCTGACTCTTCTGCCAATGATCCATACAATATGGCTTCCATCCGCAGCCAGCGGTATCCGGTCCCGAAGATGTCTTGGAACTTTCTCATCAATAAAATATCGATTCAGTGACTTCTTCTTCTCCCGGGGGCCAAATGTAAAATAATCTCCCGGCTGCCGGCAGCGTAATTGAATACCTTTCTCTATTCTATCATAATCAATGATTTTGATACAATCTTTTTCACTGATATTTAAAAAATCCTTCATTTTCTCCTGAATCAGGCGTCCCTTTATGCCTTTTTCTTCTTCTTTCCCTTTTTGATACAAAAAAAGAAACTGATAACTTTTCTCAGCTGTGATTTTATATGGAAGAGAAATCTGTCTTCCGGTCTCTCCCTGCGCCAGATCAAGCACCTGCAGGATATGACGTTTTTCAATGTCTTTTTTTCTTCCCGCAGTCTCTTCCAGCGTCCTTTTTATGACCTGTTTCTGAATCCACAGATGCTTTTCCTTCAAAATGCCGGTGTCAATGATCCTTCTTCCATCCTGCCTGGTCACTGCTTCCTGAAAAGCTTTTTTGATTTCTTCTTCCAGAAAAGCGCCTGCTTCCTGCAGATCCTCGGTTAAGGATGCAATATGCTTTACCGCCTTTTCATTTACCTTCTCAAGAGGCGGCACTACGTAATGACGAATCTGATTTCTCGCATAGGCGGTATCTTCATTGCTGGCATCTTCCACCCATGTCTGTCCTGTTTTTTCCAGTTCATCCTTGATTTCCTGTTTTTTCATGCACAGCAGTGGACGAACCACAGGAAAATCGTCCGCTCTCATGGCTTTGGCGCCTTCCAGTCCGGTTCCTCTGGCAATTCGGAACAAAAATGTCTCTGCCTGATCATTCTGATGATGAGCGACCGCGATCTTACCATTTTTCTTTCCTTTCAGCTCTTTATAAAATGCCTCGTATCTGGCCTCCCGGCCTGCTTCTTCCAGCGTCATCTTTCTTCTGCCTGCTCTGGCCGCTACATCCTCGGATACAACTCTGCACGGTACATTCAGATTTCTGCAAAGCGTCTCTACAAAATGCTGATCCTCATACGCTTCCTGCCGGATCTGATGATTTACGTGTACCGCCAAAATATCTATCTTCATTTCCTTTCTAAGACGGCACAGTACCAGAAGCAGATAAACAGAATCCGCTCCTCCGGAAACACCGGCTACGACAAAATCGCCCTCCTGTATCAATGATTTCTTTTTTATAAATTTTATTACTTTTTCCATAGGATAACTTTATCATTCCCGGACTTTTCATTCAATACTTATCCCAAATTCCCAGCGCCAGCATTGTCATATCATCACTTTTTTCATACCCTTCCGCCATTTCTATTTTATGAAACAGCTGTTCCACAAATGCCTGAGGCCGGATTGCCCGGATTTCTTCCATATAATTTCTGATTTTTTCCTGAGCTCCTTCTCCCAGAGCATCCAGCACCCCGTCGCTGATCTGAAGGATCAGATCCTCACTTTCCAGCTTTTTACGGTAAAATGGAAGCTGACTTCCGCTAAATCCTACCGGAAGGCTTTCCGTCTCTATCATCTCTGCTTTTCCTTTTCGTTTCAGAAAGCACGGACACGCACCAATCTTTAAAAATGTTCCGACTCCTGCGAACAAATCCAGCTGAAAATAATCCAGAGTAGCATATCTTTCTTTTTCTGTCCAAAAAGAAAACATGGACTGCCACATCCGGATAGCCTGGTCTTCATGAATTCCTGCTCCCAGAAGTTCTTCCAGAATTTCAATTGCACGTTTGCTCTCTGCGCTGGCTGCCGCCCCCGTCCCCATTCCATCAGAAATCATGGATACAAACCGCTTCTTTCCCATGTTATCCATGGAAAAACTATCTCCATTCGGACTTCCTTCTCTGTACGGTCTGGACAAAACACCGCCCAAAACATGAAATTTGGCTGCCGGAGCAAATCCCAGCATCTCATATCTGTGTCCGATGATCTTTTTTTGTCCTGGCAGAAGTTCCATTTTCATCTCAACGATCTCTGACAGCAGGGCCGCCGCCTGTCTGGCCGAAATTTCTTTCCCCTTTCTTTTTTTTACATACAGATAGATCTGTTTCCCTCTCTCCTGATTCTCATAAAAGTACACCTCTTTTACTTTCATGCTGCTCCTGGCAAATCCTTTCAGAATCTTTCCATAGTATTTCCGGTTTTCCTCTGAGGAGCGAAACTGGCCTCCTGAAAATTCTCCCAGCATCTGTCCCGCTTCTATATACTGCTTTCCCACCATCTGCCTCATCTGCAGAATCCCCCGCTCCATCGATTTAGAAAACAGTTCCCTCTCATAAATACGATTGGCTTCCTCTACAAAATCCTGGGCTTTCTGACAGGTATGACATCTGCGAAAATCAGCAACACTGAGCCCTCCCTGTTCTTCCATCATCTGTCCCAGTCTGTCTTTATCTTCCACAGTAAAACGACAGGAATTTCTCTCCTGGCATCCAACACATTCTTTCAGGATCACACTTTCTACTATTTCCCGGGCGCACTGCCTGTTCTCTGAATCTTTTTCATAATTGCAAAACAGTTTTCCTGCCGCAACCAGACACTGCTGCATCTCTTTCATGTTATAGTCGATCATTTCATGAAATTCCTGAAGCAGGCGGCTTTCCTCCGCTTCCCTTTTTCTTGCGATTTCCATACTGCATTCCTCCTCTCACCTATCATAAAGTTTCTCTTCAAAAATATTTGTCGATGCGTGAAAGAAATGATATACTTCTTGAAAATGTTTTGCTATCAGCATTCATCTGCCGGAAAGGAGTTTTTATGGAAAAATTAATTGTTTTAGGAACCGGAAATGCGCAGGCCATCCACTGCTACAACACCTGTTTTGCCATGCAAAAGGGCAGGGAGTATTTTCTCGTGGATGCCGGCGGCGGAAACGGGATTTTGTCTGCTCTGGAGCAGGCTGGGATTCCTCTGGAACATATCCACCACATTTTTATCACACACGCCCACAATGATCATATCCTCGGTATGGTATGGATGATCCGTATGATCGGCGCTTCCATGAATCAGGGGCGCTATGAGGGCAGTCTTCATATTTACTGCCACAAAGAACTGGAGCCTGTGATCCGCACTCTGACCACCCTCACTGTAGGGGAAAAATTCTATCAGCATTTTGACGAAAGAATGCTGTTTCATATTGCAGCGGACGGAGATTCCAAAAATATCCTTGGAGACCAGGTTACCTTCTTTGATATCCGGTCAGTCAAAGAAAAGCAGTTCGCCTTTTCCATGAACATGGAACGCGGCACCACCCTGGCCTTTCTTGGAGACGAACCGTGCCGGGATCATCTGATTCCTTATGTCCGGGAAACAGACTGGCTGCTTCACGAAGCTTTCTGCCTTTACCGTCAGAAGGATATCTTCCATCCCTATGAAAAAAGTCACAGCACCGTCAAAGATGCCTGTTCCCTGGCAGAGTCTCTTTCTGTAAAGAATCTGATTCTCTGGCATACTGAAGATAAGGATCTCTCTCACCGGCAGCAGTCCTATCTCCTGGAAGGACAGCAGTATTACCACGGAAACCTGTATGTTCCGGATGATCAGGATATTTTTCTTTTTCCGGAAGAGACCTCCCATACATAAACGGAGCGTTTTTATTTCACAGAAAGACGGTTTCCTGAAAAACAAACAACAAAGGTTAGGGGCGGAGAAAAAATTCTCCGCCCCTAACCTTTGAAAATTATATGAGTGTATTTACATGTTCATAATAAACTGATTTTGTCAAATGTTCAATATATTTTTTATAAAATTTCAAAAAGATTTTCCTTTATCCTGCTTTCTTTCGTCATTTAGTATTGATTTTATATTTTTTTAGTTCCGTTTCAACTTCCGGGAGTTTCGGAATGGATGTCTGGCTTCCCGCTCTTCTGACAGAAAGAGATAACGCCATGGAACTAAGCTTCAGGATATCGATCAGCTGCATTCCTTTCCAAAGTCCGTAGGCAAATGCCCCGTGAAAGATATCACCTGCTCCCGTTGTATCCACTGCTTTTGCCGGGTATGCAGGCAGCCGGCGCATTTCTCCACAGGTGCGGTATAACAGACCTTTTTCTCCCAGAGTAATCACTGCGTATTTTCCGTTGATCTGTTCGATTTCATGGAAAATTTCTCTGCACGCCTCCCAGTCATCCAGATCTATCTTTTTACCGGTATACTGACACGCGAAATCCTCAGAGCACACCAGATAATCTACTTTTTCTGCCACAAGAAGTGTACTTTCCCGGCAGGTTCCTGCATCCACCAGAGAAAAGGCGTGAGGATATTTTTGTACCGCCCCCAGAGTGATTTCCGGTTCATGCCCATCACTTAAGATAACAGAAACATCTTCCTCCGGGAATCTGTAATCCACCTTCCCCGGATTTCCCGGAAAATTAAACAGGGTCCTGGAACCATTGATTTTATTGGAAAAAATATAACTGTGAGGGGTTTCCAGATCCGGATCCGGAATCAGATATTTCACGTTTATACCGCACTCCTCTGCAGTCTGATGAAGCTTCTTCCCGTACTCATCCTGACCCAGGCGGCTGATCAGGCACACATCCGCTCCCCAGATGCCGCACAGACAGGCAGCGTTAAATGCAGGGCCTCCCCCACATTCTATTTTTTCTTCCACCCTGTATTTCTGATTCTCCACAATCGGCCCTGACAGCGGGATCGTAATATCATAGGCAGACTGGCCAATACAAAAAATCTTTCCCATACGCACACTCCTTCTTATTCTTCTACCAGGCCGCAAAGTTCCTGTATGATCTTCGGATAATCAATTGCTTCATAATCTGTCACATCGATCTCAATCAGATGTCCCAGCTCGAATGTACCGTAGCCCCTGTTCTTACACCGGTCCATAAAAATATCATAGGTCACCAGACAATCTGCTTTTGTCCGGTCTTCCAGCACATCTCCTTTGTGGTACCTGGACACCAGATGGCTTAAATGTCTGCCCGGATCCAGATCTCTTTTTCTGGATCTTTCATACAAAACATCCAGATCACCAATCAGACGGAATGTTACCACCTGATAATCATAAGTCTCTGCAAGGGCGGCAATCCTTCCCTTTTGCTTATCGCTGAATGGATAATCCGAAATAATGGACTCTCCTGCTTTCAGACATTTTTCCATGGTTTCATAATACATCGTCCAGCTTTTGTTTTCAATTTGAACTTTTTCTTCCATATTGTCAAATCCA
This sequence comes from Anaerostipes butyraticus, assembly GCF_016586355.1. Lineage (GTDB taxonomy): Bacteria > Bacillota > Clostridia > Lachnospirales > Lachnospiraceae > Anaerostipes > Anaerostipes butyraticus. The sequence continues at coordinate 29,204 of NZ_BLYI01000038.1, read as the reverse complement.
TACTGGTCGAACAGTTTTTCTTTCATCTCATCCTGAGATACAACGACAAAATCCGGCAGTTTCTCAAGAATCTTATGGCACAGATAGCTTTTTCCGGTTGCCGGATAACCTGCCAAAAGTACGATTGTTTTCTTCATCATTTTCCTCCATAACCCAGCGGCGGCGGGGATTCCTCCCCGCCGCTGCTCTTACCTTCATTTCCTTATTTATAATCTGAATAAAGAAGCCTTTTCCTTTACAATTTCTTTGATTCGGTCATTTGCCGGTCCAAGAAGATTTCTTAAAGAAGTCAAAGGTGTTACATCATCTGCTGTGAATGTCCTGCTGACTACTTCAATGTAGTTTTTATTTAATTCCGTTCCTACATTGATTTTCTTCATTCCTTCACGAACACAGCGTTTCATATCCTCATCTGATACCCCGGTTCCTCCATGAAGCACAAGTCCTACATCTCCTAATTTTGACTTGAGTTCTGTCAGAAGTTCATAATTGATCTTTGCCTTTGATTTAAACTGTCCATGGGTTGTTCCAATGGATACCGCAAGAGCGTCTACATGAGTTTCGTCCACATAATGAAGCGCATCTTCCGGTTTTGTGTACATTGCAGCGTCTTTTTCCACAACTACACCTTCTTCTGCTCCTCCGATGGATCCGATTTCACCTTCTACAGATACTCCATGTTCATGTGCATAGGCAACTACTTCTTTGGTATTTTTGATATTCTCTTCGATTGGAAGAGCAGATCCGTCATACATTACTGAAGAATACCCGAGATCAATGGCTTTTTTCAAAGCTTCTACATCTTTGCAGTGATCCATATGAAGCGCTACGCTGACAGATGATTTTTCCGCCAGGGCTTTTACTGCCGCGATCAGTGGTTCAAACCCAATATATTCGGCGGTTCCAAGAGAAGTCTGGATGATGATCGGCACATCCAGTTCTTCTGCTGCATGGATCATAGATGGAAGCATTTCAAAACAATGGAGGTTAAATGCTCCGACTGCTCCTTTTCCTTCATTTTCTTTAAATAAGTCAATCAAATTTTTATACATTTTGTCTGTCTCCTTTTTCTACACATTTCCCCGAATCATGTCTTTTGACATTTGCATGAGGCTCTGTACTTTATCCATATACTCTTTCACTTTTTCGTCATCTTTTGCTTCTGCAGCCTGCTGACGTTTTTTGTTGTAAAGTTTCATAAGGTCCGTAGAAGCTTTTCCGTGCTGTTTGCAGATTTCCAGGCTTTCTTCATAATAACGGATCGCCTGATCTGTTTCTTCTGCCTGTGTAAACAGAGAACCAATTTCATTCAGAAGTGAAACACGGTCATTGCCTTCCTTTCCTTCCAGTTCTTTTATCCTGCCTTCTGCCTGAGCAATCAACTCTTCTTTATTGACAGACGGGGCTTCTGATTCTTTTTTCTTCTCCTTTTTCTTAAAGAAAAACATGGGTTATCCCTCCTATCCGATGACTGTTTCCCCTGTCAGATTAGAAAATTCCTGTAATTGATTTGATGATCATGAAGAAGAAACCTGTTACTACGGTATCCACATCTGTACATGTCATGTTCTGGAATCCAATCTGTCCAAGCATTGGTGACAGCAGCGCCGGCAGAATCATGATAAAAATTCCATGTGCGATACATCCGATCACAACGCCCCGGCGGCCTCCTACCTGATTTGCAAAGATTCCTGCGGTACCTCCGGCAAAGAAGTTGCTCATAACTCCCGGAAGAATCATAGGAAGTCCAAGCATTGGTGTTAAAAACATACCGATAATAGATCCGATGGTTGTAAAGATGAATCCAAGGATAACTGCGTTTGGCGCATATGGGAACAATACCGGGCAGTCTAAAGCCGGTTTGGAATCCGGTACCAGTTTCATGGAAATTCCCTGGAATGCAGGTACCAGTTCTGCCAGCAGCAGACGGACACCTGACATCAGTACATAAAGTCCGGTTACAAACTGCAGCGCCTGAAGGAACATATATACAATATAGTTTGTATCTCCGCAGTACTGGGCACATGTTTCCGGTCCTGCCGCGATTGCCACGATCAGATAGAATGGAACCATGACAACCATAACGGAAAGGTATGTATCCTGTAAGAATTCAAGGCTCTTTGGAAGATTAATGTCTTCCGTTGATTTGCTCTTGTTTCCTGTGATCTTGGAAATCAGGGCAGTGAACATATATCCAAATGTACAGAAATGTCCAAGCGCGATATCATCGCTTCCTGTAATCTGACGCATGATCGGCTGGGCAAATGCCGGCATTAAGGTTGCAAATGCACCGCCGACGATAGATCCTACCAGGATCAGCGGCACTCCTCGCAGTCCGCAGAAATAAGCAAACACAACGCACAGTGTAGATTCCCATAATAAGGCCTGTCCTGTCAGGAAAATGTATTTAAACTTCGTGACTCTGGCCAGAACAATGTTTACAATGAAAATACCTGCCAGAGTGATCGCAATTTCTGATCCCAGTCCAAGATCTGTCATTGCCTGTCCATTGATTCCTTCAATAGAAGCAACCAGACCTTTCAATCCGAATGCTTTGTTAAATAAGTCTCCAAAGATTGCCAGAGACGCCTGGATCACACTGGAACCTGCAGATAATACAAGGAATCCGAGAATTGTTTTCATGGTTCCGGATACAATTGCTCCGATGGATTTTTTCTGCAGTGCCAGTCCAAGGCATGCGATCAGACCAATAACGACCGCCGCCTGGGTCAGGATGTTCTGAATAATAAAGTTTAATATTTGCATTTTTTCTCCTCACTCTCTTTTTTCTTTCGTTTTACAGCGCTCCCAGTTCTTTTAATACCGGCGTCAGCTTTTCCCGAATTTCATTTTTATCTACCAGACGATCCAGGAAAATCGTTGGGCAGTCCAGATTATAGCGTTCAAACTGTTTCTCAAAATTCTTTCCGGAAAGAATAATGTCAGCTTTAGCGCCTCCTACACTGGAAATATCCGTATGGTCCAGTTTGGCCTCCACCCCAAGTTCTTTCAATACGGCATCAATGCTCATCTGACATGCAAAACTGCTTCCCAGTCCTGCTCCGCATACAGTTAAAATCTGCAGCATAATTTTTCCTCCTTTCTTGTTGATAAATGGTTACTTTGTTTTAATAATCTCCAGCAGTTCCTCATAAGTCTCTGCCTTCGCTATATCATCAATGAGTCCGCGTTCTACAAACTCAACGATCATCTTGAGAATATCCATATGACTTTCGCTGTCCACAGCAGAAAAGCAGATCATTACTTTTACCGGACAGTCATCTCCTTCAAACAAAACCGGTTCTTTCAAAGTAATCAGGCTGCACCCGATGGCTGCTGCCCCTTCTTCCGGTCTCGTATGAGGCATCGCAAGCCCGTCAGATATGATAATATACGGTCCCAGTTCTTTTACCGCCCTGATAATTCCCTCCACATAAGAAGGTTTTGCGCATCCCTGTTCCACCAGAAGCTGCCCTCCGATCCGGACCGCCTCTTCCCAGCTGTCTGCCGAAACCTGCAGCTTTACATTTTTTTCTGTCAATACCAATCCTTCCAAAACTTTTCCTCCTTTTCTCTATCCCTGTTCCAGATAGCCGATAAATTCTTCGTAGTTTCTATTTCGAATCAGCCGGGTTACCCCCTGCTCGCCGATCAGATACTGATACAGCCGTTTAAAGACCACTTCCCATATGGCATATTTATCCTTTGGAATATTTAACAGCAGAACCACCTGCACCTTTTCGTTCTCCCAAAGAATCGGTTTATTCAGAATCATTACCGACACAACCGCTTCCTGGGTGTTATTAAGCAGCGCATGCGGAATTGCCACCAGACTTCCCAGCTCCGTTGTTGCCATTTCCTCTCTCTTGAAAATGGACTGTTTTACACTCTCGGTTATGTAGTCCTTCTTTTTCATGATTTCTGTCATATATTCCATTGCCTCTGTTTTGTCCCGGAAACTTCCTTCCGGAAAAAACAAGTCCTTTGGGAAAATTGCCCGGTAGTCCACGATTTCGCCATTGGGTTTCTCTTCTATGGCATTTTGGATCGCTCTCATATCCTCCTCTTCTAAAAACAAATTGATCTTCTTGATTTTAGGGGAAGAAAAACCGGTCAGTTCCACCGTTGTCAGCACAAGATCTACCGAATCGATCAGCTCCTGTGTCACCTCCTGCTGGGGACAGGTTCTCTCAATCTTAATCTTCTGTCCAAAATGTTTCTGTATTTTTTCTTTCAGGAGCATCGCCGTTGCCACGCCTGCAATGCAGACAATCACTGCCTTTTTAGGCTTTTTCGGTTTCCGGTTCAATCCCTTTCTCTCCAGAGCCGCTCCGAAATGCATGGCCAGAAATCCGATCTCATTTTCTTTCGTTTTAAAATTGTAGGTATCCTCAATCACCTGGCTGGCAAGCACCGCAAGCTCAAAGGCTAACGGGTACATATTTTTGATGGAGTCTAAAAACTCATTCCGAATGTTCATATCAAATCGAAGTCTCTGCAGCGCGGCTTCCAGATGCATGGCCAGTCCGTTGATCAGCTGTTTGTCATCTGACAGATCGATGTTCGTCTCATCCCGGATCGTCTTTAAAATCTTCTCAATTTCCGGTTTGTATTTATAATCATCTTCCGGATCATCGATCAGAAATCTCTGGCTGGAAAGCAGATGCTGCGTAAGATAGTAAACTTCATTTCCCAGATCCATTCCAAACATTTCCTCAATCTGTTCTACGATATCTTTGGCACATCCAAACTCCTTTTTTGACTCAAATTCTTCTATATCACTTTTTTTATAAGTTACACTCTGCTGCCCGGCGAACCGTTTCAGCATGATCAGGCTGTGGACCAGCACATTCTTAAAAGCAATATCCGTAAGTCTGAGATCGTGCCGTGACATTGCATCCAGCAGGATTTTCCTCAGATCTTCCATTTCTTTCTGTGTAAAGACACTGGCATAAAATTCATTTTCTTCTGCCCCAAAGTATCCTCCACTGTTGAAAATATATTCTGAAATACAATACCGGATCTTCTGTTCGTCTCCAACAATATGGACCCCCTTTTTCTTCGTAATGCTGACTCTCAGTCCATAATCATTTAAAATATGATCTATCGTCCGGAAATCCTTTTTCAAAGTCGAAGTGCTGATAAACAGTTCTTCTTCCAGGTCAAAAAAATCTATGATTTCCTGACTTCCATTAAGTGAAGCGAGCAAAAGTTTTGAGATGATATACCGCACCCGGTCTTCCGGCTCTGAAGGTATGATATTTTGAAAATCTCTCCCCTTTTTCTGGCGTTCCAGACCTTTGAGAAAGCCTGAAAATTTTTCCTGATCTTCAATTCTCAGATGATATCCCTGACTGATCTCTGAAACGACACACGCTCCATAATCTTTCAGAATCTGATTTAGTTCTTTGATGTCATTGCGTATCGTTCTTGATGAAACGCCGATGGAAACACCCAGGTTCTCCCCCGTTACCGTATCCCTGCTTTTTAACAGCAAATGCAAAATCCGGATACAACGTTTGTTTGATAATTCCATTCCTTTTCTCCTTCTGTCCTAAATTATATGTATTTTCATTCCTGGAATATAGTTCACCTTTTTCCGCCTTAAGCGGAAATAAATAGTCTTATTTTTAATGATCATCCAGGGCAGGATCCCTGACCTGTCCCTGCGATACTGCCGGCATTTGCCGGGCTTATTGCACAAAAAAAACTCCAGACAGATGCATTCCTACATCTGTCTGGAGTTTTCCTGCCATCAGTTTATAAAATTGATTCAATTGTTATTTCTCTTCATCTCCTTTTAAGAGATATTCCCCCGGATATAAGAGGCCGAATTTTTCCGTTGCAATCTTCTCAACGAACTCTTTTGTTTTTACATACTCTTTCTTCTCCTCGAGTTTTTCCTTTTCATCTTTGGCATCTTCAATGTCAGCCTCCACCTGCTGTTCTTCCCTGGCAACGGCACGTGATTTCTGATAAAGACCGGCATAAGATACAGACATGGCAATTACGAAGACCAGCACAAAAAACAGAACGATCTTCGTCCTCTGATCTATCTTCTTAGCGGTTCTTTTTCTTCTTCTCTTCATGGAAATCACCTCTTTTGCTCCCTTTCTTAAATATCATTTTAATGGATTGCTTCTCTTTTTTCAATTTCCATTTTATATTTCTCCTGACACGTACCACAGGTTTCTGGACCAGGGCGGCTCCCCGGTCCGTAATCCTTCGGATCCAGCCAAATATCCTGACCATCCACCCAAGGACAAAACGGCTTCCTTTCCAGTAATACACTGCCATCCCCAGCAAAAGTCCCAGAAAAAAGAAGCCTCTCAGCTGTCCCTGATTGTAGCGGCAGAGAAAAACAAAACTGGCAATTCCGACAAACAGCCAGAAGATCAGATCCTCTGCTGCCACCCAGCTGCTTTTATGTACCCATGTCCTGCGGATCCCCCGGATGACATCATATACCGCCAGCAGAATTCCTCCAAATAAAACAGACGCTCCAAAAAAACTGATCTGCCCGATCACTGCTTCTCTCATTACTTAAACAGCCTTCCCAGGAACCCTTCCCTGCGGCTGGATGACTCGTCCACATTAGAGTACAGAAAACTCTCGACCTTTCCGTCAATCTCGACTTCTCCTTTTTCTACCAGCAGCCGCTTCACGTGCAGGTTTATCCCCTTAATCATCAAAAGACCCTGTTCTGTATCCAGGATGATCTCATTTAAATCAAAGGATACCACATCCCTGACTCCTGTGATCACCCCCAGAGACCGGTTTAAAAGACTTACCTTATGTGCCTTTACAGGTTGTCTATCTTCGATCATAGCATCTTCTCCTTTCAATTTTGTATATCATATGAAAGGGGAAATAAAAACATGCCTATAAATACCGATATAGTTCGGCCGCCTGATCCTTTTTCACTGTATCCATTACAGCAAGCACTTCCACTGCTACCTCCCGGTTTCCGAACTGAATGCGGATCTCATCCCCCGGCTTTACATTGGTTCCTGCCTTCGCTGTCTTTCCGTTCACTGTCACTCTTCCGCCGCTGCAGGCCTCATTGGCAACAGTTCTTCTCTTGATCAGCCTGGACACTTTTAAATATTTATCTAATCTCATGTCTCTCCTCCTGATTCTTCTGTTCTTCTGACCTGTTGTTCTATCTTCAGGATTTACAAAAATCTCCCATAAAACAACAAAACTGCCGGTTCAAAAGCAACCAGCAGTTTTCACGTCAAATGAACTGACTATTCGTTTACGATATCTTTTAAAGCTTTTCCTGCTTTAAATTTTGGAGCCTTAGAAGCAGCAATTTTCATGATCTCGCCGCTGCGAGGATTTCTTCCTTCTCTTGCGGCTCTGTGGGAAACCTCAAAAGTTCCAAATCCAACGAGCTGGATCTTCTCACCTTTCTTTAATTCTTCTGCTACAACATCTGTAAATGCTTTTAAAGCCTTTTCTGCATCTTTTTTAGACAATTCTGTTCTCTTTGCAATTGCTGCAACTAATTCTGTCTTGTTCATTCATTCTTCCTCCTAATCTCACATCAAACATAATGAATGTTATGCTCTTGAATTCGCATAAGATAATTCTATAGTCTTTCGTAATGTTAGTCAAGTAAAAATATTCGAAACCCACGTTTTTATGCTACTCTTCATGATTTCTTTCCTGTTTTTCCATCTCTTTGATTTCACGCCAGTTTTTCTTCAGTTCTTCCTCACTGGAAAATACCGCGTTTCCAAATACATGAGGATGACGCCGTATCATTTTCCGGCAGATTCCATCGATCACCTCATGGATAGAAAAAACTCCTTCTTCTGCCGCGATCTGAGCATGCATTACAACCTGAAGCAGAACATCCCCCAGTTCCTCCTGAAGATTCTCCATATCCTGATTCCGGATGGCATCCACCGCTTCCTGACATTCTTCTTCCATACAGGAAATCAAAGACTCATGAGTCTGCTTCTGATCCCACGGACATCCTCTCTCACCCCGGAGGTCTGACACGATCTCCGTCAGATCTTTCAATGTGTATGTTTCTTTTTCTTCCATCCTGTTTTATCCTCCTTTTCATATTCTACCACAATCCGAACAAACTATGTTATACTAGAACAAAATAATTATGATAGAAAGAGGATACATATGATTGAATTAGGAAAATTTCAGGATTTATATATTGTAAAAAGAAAGGATTTCGGCGTCTATGTCAATGATAAAAAAGATGCAGATGACGGAAGCATCCTGCTCCCTGCAAAACAGGTTCCAAAAGACGCCCGCATCGGAGACCGGATCTCCTGCTTTGTCTACAAGGATTCCGAAGACCGACCGATCGCTACGGTTCATGTTCCAAAGATCACCCTTGGGGCAATCCGTCCTCTCCGGGTCAAAGATGTAAGTTCCATCGGCGCTTTTCTGGACTGGGGGCTGGAAAAAGATCTCTTCCTTCCTTTTAAAGAACAGATCGGCCACATCCGTCCCGGCAGGGAATATCTCGTATCTCTGTATATTGATAAAAGTTCCCGCTTATGCGCTACCATGAAGATTGGAAAACTTTTGTCCACCGACCATTCCTATCACGCCGGCGACTGGGTTCTGGGAACAATCTATAACATCCATCCGGATCACGGCGCTTTTGTGGCGGTAGAAGATCAGTACCTGGGCAGGATCCCCAAACAGGAAATCCACGAAAAACTTTCCGTGGGAGACCATCTCCGCATGAGGATCACTTCCGTCGCTTCCGATGGAAAACTGAACTTAAGCCTTCACGAAAAAGCCTATCTGCAGATGGACCGTGACGCAAAACTTGTGATGGACACCATTGAGAGCTATGACGGCGCCCTTCCTTTTAATGACAAAGCAAAACCTGCCGTGATCGAACGGGAACTGGGACTTAGCAAAAACGCATTTAAACGAGCCGTAGGACGTCTTTTAAAAGAAGGAAAGATTACGATCACACCAACCGGTATTTTGAAAAAGTAAAGGAGACTTCTGCATATGTCGTATTTTAAATCATCGGGCTTTTTCTGCCTGTTTTTTGTCTTTATTTTCTGGTTTTTAAATATTACATTTTCCATATTTATCAGCAACAGTCAGATTACCACGATCCTTATTTATTTTTGTCTTGCCGCTGTCTCTTTGGTCTATCTGCTTTTATGCGGCAGGAACATTGTGCAGACATTAAGGCTTCATAAGGTGAATGTCCTCTCCCTGCTGCTGATCCTGGTTCTGTCTGCCGTGATCCGGCCTCTGACCGGATTTGTCAGTCTGGCCGGAAATCTGCTGTTTCAGGACATTGTCTCCTCCTCCATTACCGAGGAACTGTCCCACGGACTTGGAATTATGATCTTTTCCACGGCTCTTCTTCCGGGAATCGTGGAAGAACTGATTTTCCGCGGTGTCATTTATTCCGGCATGAGAAAGGCAAACCCGATCAAGGGAATTCTTTTATCCTCCCTGTTTTTCGGCCTTGCCCACATGAATTTTCAGCAGTTCTGCTATGCTTTTGTTCTTGGAATCATTCTCGGAGTCCTGGTGGAAGCTACAGACAGTCTGTTCGCCTCCATGCTCCTGCATGCGGTATTCAACGGTACGTCCCTGATCCTGACTTACCTGATGACTCTTATGCCGTCTTTCTCACGCATTGCGTCTGAACAGACGTCTGGCTCCGCTTTTCAGAATAACCTGGCATCCATGACCGCTCTCCTTCCGGCAGCTTTGATCAGCCTGATCCTGTCTGTTCTTCTGATCATGGCCATTGCGCATCTGAACGGACGTCTGGGCTATATAAAGACCTGGTTTTCTTCCCGGATCCGGAGCACATGGCCCAAAGAGAAAGCAGCCAGCCTGTCCTATTTTGCGGCTGTCGGAATCTGCATTTTCTTTGCGGCAGCCACAGAGCTTCTGATGCGGATTGCCTGATTTTATTTCTTATCTTCTTTTGGGGTATCGTTCCATGCTTCCAGCGCCCGGATACACTGGTAAAGCATTTCATTACACGGAGTCGGTATCCCCAGTTCTTTTCCCATCCGTATCACCGTTCCGGCAAACATCTCCACTTCAGTTTTTCTTCCATTTTGGATATCCTGCGTTGTGGATGTTTTGCCCCAGAACGGATATGATGCGACTTTCTTCTTCTGTTCTTCCAAATCTTTGTCCGTCAGGTCGATGCCTTTTGCCTGGGCGATCGAAATCACTTCTTTCGCTGTTTTTTCTCTGAACTGATTGATCGTGTCACTGACCTGGAAAATTCCATAAGGCATCCGAAGCACTGCGGAAATCTGATTTTCACTGACATTGGTCATAAACTTATGCCACATATTCTTTTTCATATCTCTCGGTATCTGATATCCGATCCCGCTTTTTTCAAACAGATCTTTTACTGCCTGCACTTCCTGTGACAGCTGAGCATTTACCGCTTCTCCAAAAGAAATCTCTCCCCATCCGTCCGGATAGGAAATCTTCCCATTTTCATGAATGGAAGGAATGCGGATCACTGAATACAAAATATGCTGATCCGGAAAATATTCTCTTAAAATATCTTCACTGTCAACTCCATTCAGCAGGGACATAAGGATCGTATTTTTCCCGATATAGCCTGCCGCGTCTCTGGCCGCCTGTCTGAGTCCATGATATTTTACTGCAAAAATCACCAGATCCGCCGGTTCTTCTGCTTCTTCCGGATCTCCAATATGAAATTTCCATACAGTATCATTAATGCAGCATCCTTCCTGCTCCAGACGCCGTTTTCTTTCCCCTCCTGCAATTACAGTAAATCCTTCCTGTCCCAGCGCAGTTTCCAGCCTTGGAGCCACATACCCTCCAATGGCGCCCAGACCGATCAGCGCTGCTGTCTTAATCTCTCTCATTTTTTCATCCTTTCTCTATACCTGATAATAATTCACATCACATCGTCCCTGTTTCGTATTAGCTCCTTCCACAGATGCGGAACTCGTGTACTGCCACATACGATATGGAAATGGAATCGATGGAGCAGCTGCTTCTGTATAATGAGCCACCCATATCTCATAGTCCTTTATTTTATCATAAATAAAATAGCTTTTCAGGGCAGAAGCTCCGGAATATATCATTGGCGTAAATCCTGCCTTTTTTATCTCTTCACAGAACGTTTCCGTAATGCCGGTTACATTTTCTCTTCCTGTTTTTAAAACCGGCTCTTCTTCAATGTCAAAAGCTACCGGAAGATCCAGATCTCCCGGCTCAATGCCGTACTTCTGAAGCAGGGAAAGACAGTGCGCCGCTTCCTGCTTTGCCTGTTTTTTCGTTGACGCATAAGAATAATAATACACTCCCGTATGGATGGAGGCATAGGAGGCACTCCGGTAGTTAGACGCAAACCGGCTGTCCTCACTCCCCTTCCGCCTGCTGTTGATCCCGGATCCGATCCGAAGCATTGCGTGATTGATCTTCTGATCTTTGACCTTCTTCCAGTTAATCCTTCCATTGTAGACCGAGACGTCTATAACCTGTATCCTCCCTCTCTGGATATTCGTTGTAATCGGAAACCCTATGGTCTCCACTGCCCATAAAAAGACAACGCCGATCACCGCAAGGAGCAGACAGATTTTCTTCAGCTCTCTTTTGTTCCTTTTATTTAATCTCATGTAATATCATCGCTTTCTACCGCATGAACAAAGGTACGATTATTCTCCTCTTCGTAACTGCATGTAACAAAAGTATACAGCTTTCCTATTTTTTTCTGGTCCTCTTCTGAAATATCCGCAGATATATCACTCTGCCTGAGTATCTTTGATATATACTCTTCTTTTTTCTCCTGACTGGCAAAAGTCACTGGAATCAGTGTGTCTCCGCCTGCCGCATATGCGGAAATCACTTTCAGATGCAGTGTCTTTTCCGGTGTATAAACTGTGATCTCCTGATTTTCCTTCAGAAATGATTCTTCCCTGAACTTCAGAAGATCCGCAAACATGGATCCATCCCTCATATGATGTCCGTAAATGACATTATTGTCTGAATCAAAAGTACTGCTGCAGTTCTTGTCCATAAAAATCGCTCCGGAACGGTTTTCGGTTCCCTGAAACGTATGACTTAAATATTCTTCATTGTCATGACTTTTTACGATCGGATAATCAATCTTCGTTCCATCTGCCCGGACCCAGCCGACAACATCCTTATTTATCTTCCGAAGCTCCTGAAAATCAATCTTTCCCTCTTCTTCCGAAGATGAGGCATCTTTTTGAATCTCGTTATATTCCGTTTCCGCCTGGTGATATGCATGATAATACTGGTATAATTTCCATCCGCAGAAAAGAAATATCACAGCACATAACGCCAGAAGAATGCCAAACAGAGTTTTCTTCAAACCATTTCCTCCCTTCCTTTTGTTTCTTATCATAACAGAAAAAGTATCTGATTTCATTGAAAGAAACCAAATACTTTCTTAATTTTTTTATATTCTGTTATTCCGGCGGATTTTCTAACAGTGCTGTACATCATCCTTCATACGGAATACGCTTCTGCGCTCCAGGACGCCGATTTCTTCCAAGGTTGCCATCATACGGTATACTGTGGCCATACCGATAGAAGGATCCCGTTTCACCGCTTCATAATAGATTTCTTTGCAGCATTCCCATTTGCCGTTTAATATGACATCCAGCAGAATCTTTCTCTGCCTGGTAATCCGTTTGCCGTTTTGCTGTAATACCTTTTCTACATCTTGTTGACACATACTCATCTCACCCTTTGACTCCTGTTGCACAGCCATATGGATAAAGCACTCCCGTGCTTCATCCACAGCTTTGTCATAATTGATTATTTACTATACAAAAAGAATTGGTTAGTCACTCCTAATTCATTTATAGGTTAGCATTGTCTAACCAATTTGTCAACCCCCTTTTTTACATTTCTTTTTCCCCGGAGCCATCCGCTTTACAGTTTTTTTCTTCTATGCTATAATCATGAACAAACTTAATTATTTTTAGACACTGATGTAAGGAGGAAGTTTTTTTGAAGGTACAAGAGTCTGCTGAAAATTATCTGGAAACCATTCTGATTCTGGGGCAGGCGCAAAATACCGTCCGTTCTATTGATATCGTCCATAAACTGAATTTTTCAAAACCCAGCGTCAGTGTTGCAATGAAGAATTTAAGGCAAAAAGGGTTGATCGTTATGGACACGGACGGACATATTGCCCTTACGGAATCCGGGCGTAAGATCGCAGAGACCATCTATGAACGGCACACGGTATTATCTCAGATGCTGATCGACCTGGGCGTCGATCCGGAGATTGCAACGCAGGATGCCTGCCGTATGGAACATGTGATCAGTCCTGAAAGTTTTAATGCCATTAAAGATCATATCCGCCAGAAAAAGAGCGGTAACGGACAGGACGTCTGATATTTTCACGTAAACAACAATGCTGCAGAAATCATCCAGAGGATGGATCCTGCAGCATTCTTTTGTATGTTATATAATGGAACGGACTTTGTATCCGGCTCCTTCTACAGCCCGTTTCAAAGTCTCATCTTTTACTTCATTTTCATAGGATACAACGGCTTTCTTTTCTTTTAAGAAAACCTTTGCGGAAACTCCCTGAATTTTATTGATCGCCTCCGTTACATTCTGCGCACAATGTTCACAATGCATTCCTTCAATGGCAATTGTTTTTTTCCCGATGATCGGTCCATCGAGTTTCTTTTCTCTTATCGTTACCTTGGATGCTCCGGAACCTCCGCCGCAGCATGAGCCTTCACCCCGAAAATGTTTTGCCGCCTGTTTTGCGGCCAATATCATAAGTAAAACAATTAGGATAACAATAATCGTATCTGCCATTTTCAGCACTCCTTCCTTATTCTTTATCCTTCGAGCGGTGGTTTCTGCACCACTTCCTGATCATCTGATATCCCTGATAAAGCAGCATTCCCACAATATAGATACCGATGAAAATCGCAAACATATAAAACATGGAGCCTGTGGAATCTCCCATTCTTCCGCCTCCTTATCCGTTCTTCTTCTTTTCCTGTACAGTAAAACTGCTGCATCCTGAGCAGCCCGCACAGCCCCCTGAGCAGCCGGCGCAGGACGTCTGTCCGTTTTTGGCTTTTTTACGCCGGTTCCAGATAACATATCCACAGTATCCTAAAACAAGAATTAATATGATAATATCTGCCATTTTTCACTTCCCCTTTCTATAACTTCTGTCTGCTTCGTCAGCTGATTTTACTGTATCTGTTTTATGGCCAAAAAGCCGGATGCAGGTGTGCATCCAGCTTTTACTATTTTCTTTCTATACTGACTGTACAGACCTCTTAGAATAAACTTTCTGATTTTTGTAAGGATCCGGTCTGAACAACAGGAAGAGCAGCACAACCGCTAAGATAATTCCAGCTGCGGTTCCAATTCCAAATTCTCCTCCCATCGCAAATGATCCAATCTGATAAATGCACAGGCATACAACATATGCAAAGATATTCTGGAACAGGATTGCGAACCAGAACCATTTTCTGGACTGCATCTGCTGAGCCATTGTCGCGATCGCCGCAAGGCAAGGTGAATCAAGCAGGTTAAATACCAGGAAGGTAAACGCTGCCAGAGCACTTGGGAACCATCCCTGAACTGCCTGACCTACTGTGATCGCGTTTTCCACATCGTCTGCTCCTACATTGGCAAGAACACCCATTGTAGAAACGATTGCCTCTTTTGCCGTAAATCCGGAAAGAGAAGCTGCCACCGGCTGCCATTCGCCGAATCCAAGCGGCGCAAATAATGGAGCGATCACTCCGCCGATCATAGCCAGGAGGCTGTCGGCGCTGTCTTCTACCATTCCGAAGCTTCCTCCGTCAAATCCGAATCCGCCCAGGAACCACATAACAACACAGGCAAGGAACAGAATTGTTCCGGCTTTAATGATAAATCCTTTCAGTCTCTCCCATACATGAAGCAGAACTGTTTTAGCAGACGGAATATGGTACTGCGGAAGTTCCATAACGAACGGAGCCGGTTTCCCTGAGAACGGTTTTGTCTTCTTCAGGATGATGGCTGACACTAATACCGCTGCAATTCCCATGAAATACATGGCAGGAGCGATAATTCCTCCCGCTTCATAGCTTCCTGTTGTGTAACTTGCCATAACTCCGCCCATCAGCGCGATTACCGGAAGTTTCGCTCCGCAAGGAATGAATGTTGCTGTCATGATCGTTAATCGTCTGTCATTATCCTGCTCAATGGTCTTAGAAGCCATGATTCCAGGAATTCCGCATCCGGAAGAAATCAGAAGAGGAATAAAACTCTTTCCTGATAATCCGAAATGGCGGAATACACGGTCCATAACGAATGCGATACGAACCATATAACCACAGTCTTCCAGCAGAGACAGGAACAAGAACAGAATCGCCATCTGAGGAACGAAGCCAAGAACTGCTCCCACACCGCCGATAATGCCGTTTACCACAAGACTGACAACCAGATCTCCTGCGCCGATGCTTCCAAGAAATCCGCTGACTGCATCCTGGATTGCCACAACAAAGACATCATTGGTCCAGTCGGTTACGATCGTTCCGATGGTCGTTACTGATATGTAGTATACCACGAACATGACCGCAATGAAAATCGGAATTCCGAGAATACGGTTTGTTACGATCCGGTCAATCTTGTCAGATACCGTAAGTTTATCTTTTCCTTTCTTTACCGCTGTTTTTACGATTTTCTGTATAAACTGATAACGCTGATCTGTTACGATACTTTCCATATCATCATCATGCGCTTCTTCTATTTTCTTTCTATTCGTTTCCACCAGTGATCTTCCTGAAGCAGAAAGCTGCATCTCTTCTGCTACTTTGCTGTCGTTTTCAAGGAATTTCACTGCATACCATCTTCTCTTGTCTTCTGTGACAGATCCCGGAAGGACTTTCTTTACTTCCTCAACTGCTGTCTCCAGTTCTTTTGAGAAAATTTCTTTCGGAAGATCCACTGTCTTTTTATTGGCTACACGAACAGCCTCATCGATCAGTTCATCCAGTCCGGTCTGTTTCAATGCAGATGTCTCGATGATCGGACAATTCAGCAGCATAGATAAACGCTGCGTATCAATCTTCATTCCTCTCTTCTCGATCAGATCTGCCATGTTCAGCGCGATTACAACCGGGATCCCTGTCTCGATCAGCTGAGTCGTCAGATATAAGTTTCTCTCAATATTTGTCGCATCCACCAGGTCAATGATCACATCCGGATTTTCATTCAGAAGAAAATCACGGCTGACAACCTCTTCCAGTGTATATGGTGAAAGAGAATAAATTCCCGGAAGGTCTGTAATCGTAATGTCTTCCCCTTTTCTTTTCCCTTTCAGTTTTCCTTCTTTTTTCTCTACTGTTACGCCCGGCCAGTTTCCAACATATTGGTTTGCTCCGGTCAGAGCATTGAACATCGTTGTCTTACCGCAGTTTGGATTTCCTGCGAGTGCAATATTAATCGCCATTTCTTTTCCCTCCCTTTTGATCTGCATCTTTGGCTCTGCACGAATAAGATTAATTTACCTCTTTTACCTGTACGCACTGGGCATCATTTTTTCTGACAGAAAGTTCATACCCGCGTACCGTGATTTCAACCGGGTCTCCCAGCGGAGCTACTTTTCTTATGTAAAGCTCACTGCCTTTTGTAATTCCCATATCCATAATCCGACGTTTGTACGCGCTGTCGCCCTCGATCTTCGCTACAACGACAGTACTTCCAACCTCTGCTTCTCCTAGAGTCATGTCCATGTCTCCTTTCTTTTCACAATGATCTATAATACAACCAGCACTAAACCATGATGTGCCGTGCCATATCCTTATTAATCGCAACCCTGGAATCTTTAATATTTACAATGACATTTCCTCCGATTGCCGATAATACTTCTATCTCAGTTCCCGCGACAAATCCCAGGTTCTCCAGAAACCTCCTGGTCTCCCCGCTCCCGCCGACTTTGCGGATGATATTTTTTTCACCTGTATTTACCATAATCAAAGGCATCATATTATTCCTCTTTTCGCTTTATAGATATTATTCTTCTTTCCAATCCGTTAGTATACGCTAACTTAAGTTAGTCGTCAAGAACTTTTTTAGTCTTTTTTATTCTATTTTTGATAAATTCATACTTATCTTTAGTTAGTCCAATCTAAGTTAGCGTCTTCTAACCGCAACTGTAGATTATCAGATTTATTTTCTGTTGTCAACCATTATCTTCTTTTTTCTTCCAAAATTTCCTTTAAAGCAGCCTGGCTGCTTGTATGGCTGCGTACAATCTCTATCTTTTTATTTTTTGCCTCCGCAACAGCACATTTTACCATTTTGTGAGAAACCGTATTGGTAAACAGCACCACAAGATCCGGCGTCCCGATCTTTTTATTGAATGCTGACGGCATCTGCGTAAATACCTTTACCTTGCATTTGTGCTGTCTGCAGATCTGTTTATACTGGCACACCATCCGGTCATGCCCTCCTATGATAACAACGCTCATAACAACCTTCCTTTCCCTTGCAAGTCCAATGATACAGCCGGATATGGTTCCGCTAAAGAGAGAAAGCTTCCTGCCGGAAAATTTCAGGGCAGGAAGCCTTTGATCATTTTATAAAGATGCTAATTCTTTTCCAAGTTCTTTCAGATCATCCTGGGCATCTTCATCCGGAGCTTCCTGGCAGATCGCATCTTCTCCGCCGTATACTTCGGCTCCTGCTTCCTGCATCTGGTCTGTCCAGTTGCGCATCCATTCACCGTCGCCCCATCCGTAAGATCCGAACAGTCCGATTTTCTTTCCTGCCGCAAATCCCGTTACTTCTTCCACAAAAGGCTCCATAACAGATTCTTCCAGAGTCTCAACTCCCATGGAAGGGCAGCCCAGTGCAAATACCGGCGCGTCTTTCAGTTCATCGGCGCTGATTTCTTCTACCGAAACAACTTTCGGAGTCTTTCCGCCTTCCCGGATTCCTTCCGCTACATATTCCGCCATTGTCTGTGTGTTTCCTGTTCCTGTCCAGTAAGCTACTATAATTTCGTTCATTTCATATCCTCCTTATGAACTATTTCCTTATGCATAATTCGGAACCTGACGCCTGCCATATGCCTCCATCAGCTGTTCCAGGGATTTTCCGTATTCTACCTGCTTTACCATGTAGTAACGGATATGATCATAAAGATCAAACAGCTTTCTGGTCTCTTCCAGGTTTTCATAAACCTTCCAGTAGCCGGAATAAAGATAATTCCTTCCCTGGTATTCTATGAATCCTGTCACATCGCACAGAGGGTATCCAAGAATCAGGCCAAGCTCATGTGGAAATTCCTGTTGTTTTGTTTTATATAAGTGATAACGTTCCCTAAGCGCATGAAGAATGTCTTTTAATTGAAAGGATGAATATCCGCAGTCCTTTAAAAATTTTCTATGTCCGGGCTTCATCAGATACTCCTGTACTTCCTGCTCTCTGTACAGAAGCCAAAGGCACTTTTGGGATCCTGCGTAGATCAAAGCACATTTGATGCCGCTCCCTCGAAATGTTTCCATCAGTTTTCGGGAATCGTGAAAATCTAAAGTCACTGTGTTGGATGGTTTGATTCCTGCAAATACAGGACCGCAGTGCATTGCGATCTGCATCTGCATGTTCTTTTTCCATTTTACCTGGCTTAATTCTTCCTGATACCTCATCTGGTTCCTCCTTTTGGTTAGCCTTAACTAACTAATATGTATCATACGCTGAATCGCAGAAAATGTCCATACAAAAAGACGAGAAGTTTTTTCACTTATCTTCCCGCCTTGTCTTTATTATCTTCAGTTTTTTCACTTTATATCCGAAAATTTTCCGGTTCTTTTTACCAGATGATCTGATCCAGGGCGTCCTTCGCTTCCTTGATCCTGCGCCCGTCTTCTTCCGTAATATTTTTCGGTTTTACTTTTTTCATGATCTTCTGCAGTTCCCGGATCGCAGACTTAATCTCTGCCTTTTCTTCTCTGGACAGTTCTTTTTTCTTCTCCGTAAGATACTGCTGTCCCTTGTAAATGCTGCGCTCTGCCTCATTGTAAATATCAATGGCTTCTTTCTTTTCCTGATCCTGGCTCTCATACGCTCTGGCTTCTTCCATTGCCCGGTCAATCTCTTCATCTGACAGATTGGAACTTGCCGTGATCGTAATCGACTGCTCTTTTCCGGTTCCAAGATCTTTGGCAGAAACATTCAAAATACCGTTTACATCGATATCAAATGTTACCTCGATCTGCGGTACTCCCCGCATCGCCCGTTTGATTCCTTTCAGACGGAAATTGCCGATCAGCTTATTGTCTTTCGCCATGGCCCGCTCTCCCTGAAGGACTTTAATATCAACCGCTGTCTGGAAATTGGCCGCCGTTGTAAATACCTGACTGTATCTGGTCGGTATCGTTGTATTTCTCTCGATCAGCCTGGTTGCCACGCCTCCTGCCGTTTCAATAGAAAGAGACAGCGGTGTGACGTCCATCAGAAGGATTTCATTTAATCCTGCTTCTCCAGCCATCTTTCCGCCCTGGATCGCCGCTCCCAGCGCAACGCATTCATCTGGGTTCATATTTTTGCTTGGCTCTTTTCCCGTCAGCTGTTTTACTTTTTCACTGACTGCCGGCATTCTGGTAGATCCTCCCACCAGAAGCACCATGTTCAGCTGTGACGCGCTGATGTCTGCGTCTGACAGAGCCTGACTGACCGGTCCCGATGTGCGGTCGATCAGATCATAGGTCAGTTCCTGGAATTTCGCTCTGGTCAGTGTAAGATCCATATGTTTTGGACCGCTGCTGTCTGTTGCGATAAACGGCAGATTGATCTGTACTGTCATGGCAGAGGAAAGTTCTTTTTTGGCTTTCTCCGCTTCTTCCATAATTCTCTGTACCGCTGTGCGGTCTTTAGACAGATCGATTCCTTCCTGCTGCCGGAATTCTTTCAGCAGATAATCCACGATCCTTGCATCGAAATCATCTCCGCCCAGATGATTATCCCCGGCGGTCGCAAGAACTTCCACAACTCCATCCCCAATCTCGATCACTGATACATCGAAGGTTCCTCCTCCCAGATCGTATACCATGATCTTCTGTGACTGGGATTTATCCAGTCCGTAAGCCAGAGCTGCCGCCGTAGGCTCGTTGATGATACGCTCTACTTTCAGACCGGCAATCTTTCCCGCATCCTTGGTTGCCTGGCGCTGAGAATCGCTGAAGTAGGCTGGAACTGTTATGACTGCCCGGTCCACCGGTTCTCCCAGATATTCTTCCGCATCCTTTTTTAGCTTCTGAAGAATCATAGCGGAAATCTCCTGCGGACTGTACTTTCTGCCGTCAATCTTCACTCTCCGGTCAGTTCCCATCTGACGTTTTACAGATGCCACTGTCCTGTCTACATTGGTTACCGCCTGACGTTTCGCCGGATCCCCAACCAGTCTCTCTCCGTTTTTGGTAAAAGCAACAATGGACGGCGTCGTCCTCTGTCCTTCCGCATTAGGGATTACTACAGGTTTTCCGCCTTCCAGAACCGCCACACAGGAATTTGTTGTTCCTAAATCAATGCCTATAATCTTGCTCATTTTCTTCTTCCTCCATTCAAGCCAGTCTTCCCGTTAAATGCCGTACGGACTTCCACAGCAGAATCCACTGCCGCCGCAGCATATATTGCAGGCAACGCTTAGCATGCACATCTTCATGCACCAGTCTCCGCCTGCCGCATAAGGGCTTTCATAATTTCTCTGTCTCTGCTGATACCAGTTTCCATTCCCTTCCAGCTGATTGACCAAAGCCCTGTACTCCAAGTTATTTGGTTCCATGGACGCCGCCCTCCGGGCATGTTCCATTGCGGTAACATTGTTGCCAAGACCGGCATTGGCGCAGGCGCTGTAATAATACCACCTGGCGTTTCTCTTTCCTGCTTCCATTCCATCCAGGACCGTCCTTGCTTCCTGATAATATCCATTTCTTACATAGTTGCCCGCGGCACGCAGATGATTGTCTTTTTCATATCCGGTACTGGTATTCTGCTGCTGCCCGCCGTATCCGTATCCTCCAAAGCCGCCAAAACCGCCGAAACCGCCAAATATATCATCAAACGGATTTCCCTGGCCGCCATATGGATTCCCCTGGTTTCCATACGGATTTCCCTGATTTCCATACGGTCCGCTCTGAGCGCCGCCGCCATAGCTGTTCTGGCTGTAGCCTTCTGTCTTCTCCTTCATTACCTGCTGATATGCCTGCTGTATCTGTTTGAATTTTTCTTCAGCCGCTTTCGGATTGTCCAGATTCGCATCCGGATGATACTTCCGGCTCAGTCTTTTATATGCTTTTTTTATTTCTTCTTCTGAAGCATCCCTCGATACTCCCAGAATCTCATATGGATCAGCCATTTTTTTCTCCCTTTTTTTCTTCTCGTTTGCTTCTTACCTGATCATACCGGTACCAGACTCCGGAATACAGAATATTCCTCAGAATCTCGATATGATCGATCAGCGGAAGCTGTTCAAACGCCTTTGAACATTCCGCCATCATCATCATCAAAATATTATGGCACTGATCATCAAAATCAGGCTCTTTGTACATTTCCCGAAACGGATTATAATTTCCTTTTTTCAGGTCTTCTTCAATATCTTCATAAGCATCCATCAGATAAACAAATTTGCCCAGATAAAAACCGCATCTTGTCAGCAGTTCCTCCCACTCATCTCTCTGATAGAGCATGATCTCTGCCATAATCTGTCCAAACATTCCTGACATGTAATCCAGATCCAGATTATTCTTCTTCTCCTCTTCTGACAGTTTTCGAAGCAGTTTCTCAATCTTTCTCCACTTTTCCCTGTAAAAGTTTTTTGAAAATCCACACCTTTTGTACAGTAATTTTCCCATGAGCAGCTGCTTGTGTCTGCGCTCATCCTTCCAGTCATCCTGGCATTTATAATATGTCAGAAGCACATTCATATGAGCCGCATAGTCCGTAATCTCATTGATCCTGGTCGGATGTTTCTGAAGCGGATGTGCCGCGCACTTTGTCACTCCTCTTTCTGTTTCCGGCTCGTAAAGACTGGAAAGCAGCATCACAACAAAGGTCATGTCGTAAGATAAAGTCATCTGTCCGATCTTTCCATAATGCTCTTTTAGTTTCCTGCATAATCCACAATAATATCCGTGGTAAACATCAAACTCTTTAAATTTCATTTCTGGTTTATTGACAATAATATACCCGAACATCTTAACTCCTTTTTATAAATGTTTTTCCACATTTCGGACAGCGTACTTCGATCTTTCCTTTTCCTTTGGGAATTCTTATTTTCTGTCTGCATCCGGGGCAAGTATAAATATGGTAATATTTTCTCTGTTCCATGATATTTTTTTTGTTCCTGAAAAAGCTCCGGACGCCTTCCGTCCTCTGCAGAAAACGATTATTTTCCTCTGATCTCTTATAAATATTTCTGGAAAACATACGAAAATAACAGTATGCCAGGCACACCAGCGCAATCCAGTACAAAACCCTTGACACAACTGCGATTCCCGGAATCCATCCTCCGGCAAATGTTCCAATCAGTGACAGAATCAGAGCCACAAAGAACACTTTCGATAAAAACCGGTTCAGATCATCGTATCCATATCTTCCCTGCATAAATTGATTAAATTTTTCTCTCATCTTGATCATCTCCTTTGGCATATACAGCATTTTGACAGAGCCGGTACTCTTCGATAAATCCTCCGGCCAGTTTATTCCAGAGTCTTAAGAATTCCTCCATATCTCTCTGTCCCATATAATCCATTACTTTTGACAACAGACGGTCCAGCTCACTTCTTGAGCGTGTATACGCCTGGGTCCCTTTCTCAGTCAGTCTCACCAGAGTATTTCTCCGATTCTGACTGCTGATCCGCTTCATGATATATCCCTTCTGTTCCATCCCCCGCAGCATTCTTGACACCGCCGGTGAGGATACATCCAGTGCTTTCGCAATGGCTGATACTTTTATTCCTTCCGCTTCTTCTTCCTGTTTAAAATATTCCTCAATCACTCCCATCATGTAAAATTCTTCTCTGGAAATTCCTTGAAGATACGCGGAAAAATCGACTTTTATCATCTTGCGGAACAGGCGGATCAGATCATCTTCCATAGCTTTTTGCTCCATCGGCCTTACTTCCTATCTGATCTCTAAATAGTTAACACTGTTATCAATTCTGTAATCATGAGCATACCCCCTGCCCTTAAAAAAGTCAATAAAACACAAATGAATAATTTATAAATTTATTTTTAGAATTGAAAAAAACCGTTGTCTGCAGGATTCATCTCCCGCAGACAACGGCTTTTTCACAGATCCTGCAGACCAAATTCCATGGTACCGTCACTTTGCATTTCCGCCTGGTCTGACAGATAAAACTCACAGATCATCTTATGATCTTCTGTGATTTCCAGCTGTTTTACTTTATATTTTACCAATTCACTGATGGAAACCGATCCATTCTGGTCCCAGACCGCAGTTGCCAGAATGCCGGTCACATTTCCATTTTCTGCTTTCAGCCAGATACAGCTGAAGCCGCCGGACGGACTGACTCTTATGATCGTCATATCCGCTGTTTTCCCGGCCTGGACTTTTTCATAGAATTTTTCCGCCCTGCGGCTGTTTTCCATCACCGAACCATCTGCACAGTCCACTGCCGCCAGTCCCTTTTTTCCCATCGCTTCTACGACTTTTTTTCTGTCTTTTTCACTGATGGCTTTCTGCTCCTGATACGGATAAATTTTTCCATATGCCCCGGCAGCCTCCTGTACGGACTTTTCCGCCTGCTTTTTTTCGTCTTCCGAAAGCTTCATCGGCTTCCATGTCCCGCTGCTTTTCTCCCGGTTTTCACTTCCTGCCGGCTTCTTCACCGTATTTTTTCCACATCCTGCCAGCACCAGCACAGCCCCTGCCAGGATCACCGCAAGACACCATCCTCTAATTCTGCATATATGCTTCCAGGACTTTCTTTGTCTTATCGACCACATATCCGCTTCCTCCTCTGCCTTTTACATCTTCCGTCATAGAAACCATTTCCACTGTATCATCTCCGCCGTTTTTTCCCGTAAAAGTAACAAACCATCCCAGTTCCGTTCCTTTTGTATCTTCTTTAGATTCCTTAATTTCCGCGGTTCCCGTCTTTCCCGCAATATCCAGTTTTGCAATCTTCACTGCATGTGCGGTTCCGTTGGGATCTTCCACCACCAGTTTCATGGCGCTTTTGATCTCTTTTACCGCTTTCTGAGAAAATACTTTGGATTTCCACACCTTTTTCCCGGAATTTTTTGCTTTCACCAGTCTTGGACGAAGCATATTCCCATCATTGGAAAAAGCAGAATAAATAGAAAGCATATGGATTGGATTCACCATCATCTTTCCCTGTCCATATCCGCTGTCTGCCAGCTGTACTTCGGTCTCAAAACCGCCGCTTCCGCCGTAAGAAGACTCTGTCAGCCCAAATTCAAAGGGTACCTTCTCTCCAAATCCGATGTCGTTGAGCTTCTGTGTTAAAACTTCCTTTCCGATCTTTAACGCGGCTTTTGCAAAATAAATGTTATCAGAATAAATCAGAGCATTGGAAAGATTATGCTTCTTATAATTGTGCAGCGTCGTCACAAAATAGCCGCCCCAGCTTTTATCTTTCTGCCACCGGGTTCCTGAATCTCCAAAATCCTCATCCGCGGTAAACTTTCCTTCTGTCACTCCAATGGCTCCAATGATTGGTTTTATGGATGATCCCGGACACCAGGTTCCTTTCCATCGATTCTGCATCGGGTGATCGGGATCTTTTGACAACTCATTCCATTGTTCCTGGCTCATTCCCCATGAAAGCGCCTCGCTGTCATAAGATGGTGTGCTGACAAGAGCCAGAATCTCCCCGGTTTTCGGATTCATCGCTGCGTGGGCGCTCTTGTCATCCTTAAACTGATCATATAATGCTTTTTGCAGGCTGCTGTCGATGGTAGTCTGAATGTTTTCTCCGTCTTCTTCTGCCTTTACAGCCAGCTTTTTCTTAACCCTTCCATTTTTATCCTGGATAGTGATTCTTCTTCCATCCCTGCCTTTTAAAGTTCCGTCATACAGTTTTTCCAGTCCGGCTTTTCCTTCCCCATCCTGGACGTAGCCGATCAGATGCGCCGCTGCCTCCCCCATAGGATAGATCCGCTCCGTTGTCTTGGATACCATAACTCCTGCAACTGACAAAAGTTCTTTCGGATATCCATCCATCTTACAGATTGGTACAAAAGATTCATCGGTTACCCAGGTCTGATCCAGATCTTTCTGTATTTCCTTTTTATCCATATCCAGAATCGCTGCCATTCTGCTTATGGTATTGTTATCCATTTTCCCCGGGACAATTCCCACAGAATCGATCTTTCCCTCTCCTGCAAGCAGATTGCCATTTTTATCTGTAATCGTTCCTCTCTGGGCATGAAGCACTTCGACTCTGACTTTATCTTCCGCTGTAAGATCAGGAAAAATAACCGAATCATCCCAGCACATACGATAGGAACCTTTCTCTTTCACAAATTTTGTTTCTGTCTGATAACTGATTTCACCGGCACTGGTATCCATGTGTACCTGATAACCGACATTTTCTTCTCTTTTTTTCGTAGTAACCTCTACT
The DNA here is from genome assembly GCF_016586355.1 of Anaerostipes butyraticus. Lineage (GTDB taxonomy): Bacteria > Bacillota > Clostridia > Lachnospirales > Lachnospiraceae > Anaerostipes > Anaerostipes butyraticus. Next base: position 3,591 of record NZ_BLYI01000038.1, on the reverse strand, counting down.
TCCAGATTCTTCATGGAAATTCCCTCATAAATATTCCGGTTTCTCCTGATAAAATCTTTTTTTGATATGCTCTTCTGACTGGCTTTGTCCAGCATATCATACATCTCGTCATATCTGCCTTCATCCAGCAGTTCCATATACGTAACCAGACGGCTTCCAGGATTGCTGGCAATATGATTCTTATAAAACAAAAATGCCCCTGCCGCTGCCAGAAGAACCGCGATTCCAATCCATATTTTTTTTAACCTGTCCATACTTTCCCTCTCTTTCCCTTCCTTATCTTCTTGATCCCCTTTTCTTTATAATATTACATATGTAAGATTTAAAGTCAAGCGTTCTTTTCCGTCCTGACCGGATTTTTCTCCAGATATTCATGAAAAATACCGGCAGACATTTCTATTAATTTCCTGCAAGGTCGTTTCTTATAATACTCCTTCGTCCTGTGAGACGGCTCCGGATCATCCTTCTTCTGCTTAAGACCCAGAAGTTCCCTGCACACAATGGATCCATTTTCTTTTCTGAAGGCTTCCGCCAGTTCCTGAATCCTGGCGTAATGTTCTTTCTTAGCTTCGTAATCTTTTGGATCATCGTATCCATAGATATATCCTGCTGCCAGAAACATTCCGCTGACAGAGCCGCACACTTCCCGCAGCCGTCCCATACCTCCTCCAAATGAGGAGCTGATCCTGGCCGCCGTTTCAAAATCCAGATCATAAAATTCCCGAAAAGCCAAAAAAACAGACTGGGCACAATTATATCCTTCCATAAACAATTCGCCCGCTTCTTTGGCATATTTGCTTTCTTCCACTGTTTTCATTCTTCCATTCCTCCTGCTTCCTATTGTATCAGGATTTTTCACAGAATGCACCGCACTTTTTCATTCCTTTCAAGAATTTGACCGTATGAAGCTGCTTTTTATGATATACTGAAAAAAACATAAAAGATCAGGAGATATTTTTAATTATGATGATTGGAACTTTTGTGAATACAGGAACGATCCTTGCCGGCAGCATTCTGGGCAGCGTTCTGCGGCAGGGAATCAAAGAAAAATATCAGAATTGTCTCTATAATGCCATGGGTCTGGCCGCTCTCGGCCTTGGAATCAATTCTGTCACTTCTAATATGTCCGACAGCAAATATCCGGTTTTATTTATTGTAAGCCTTGCCATCGGAAGTCTTGCCGGAACCATTCTGAATCTTGAGGACAGATTTCAGGCCCTGGTGGGACATTTTGGAAAATCAGAACTTGCCAAAGGACTGTCCACGGGAATCCTTTTGTTCTGCATTGGAAGCCTGTCCATTCTCGGACCGATGCAGAGCGCTCTGTACGGCGATAACACCTATCTCTTTACCAATGCGACTCTGGATTTCGTAACTTCCACCGTGCTTGCGTCCACCTATGGAATCGGGATGGCCTTTGCCGCTCCTGTGCTTTTTTGCTGGCAGGGCAGCATTTATCTGGGAGCTTCCTTCCTCCAGACCTTCCTGACCGGACCGCTGATGACAGAAATCACCATCATCGGAGGCTTTCTGATCGCAGCCTCCGGATTGTCCATCCTGAATGTAAAGGATATGAAGACACTGAACATGCTTCCGTCTCTTCTGATTCCCATCCTTTTCTTCCTCTTTCTCTGAATTGCTTTATTTCGCCGTGCCGGAAGATCAGATATGATATAAATCTCCCCTTCGATTCGAAAACACCGGATTGGCATGGCGTACCTTTTTAATCTCTTCTAACTCGATCCCTCCGGTCAGAAGTTCTTCTTTTTCTCCTCCCCGCAGGATTTCTCTTCCTGAAGGATCAAATCCAAGACTTCTTCCCATATAGTGTTTTTCGCTGTAATGACAGCACCCAAAAACATACATCTCATTTTCAATGGCTCTTGCACGAAGCAGAGTCTCCCACTGCATAAACTTATTCTCTCCCTTGACCCATGCAGACGGATACAGCATGACCTGCGCTCCCTGCAGCGCCTCCATTCGTGCCAGTTCCGGAAATCTCAGATCATAACAGGTTCCGATTCCTATTTTCCCGGCAGGAGAGTCCACCGGACAAAAAATCTCATCTCCTGCCATGGTATCGTCTGACTCTTTCCAGCGGTAGGCGTCAAACAAATGTGTTTTCCGGTAATCTCCCCTGAGCTGCCCCTCCGCATCCAGAATAACGATCGTATTATAATTCCGGTCTTTTCCCGTTTCATTGACTCCAAATACCATCCACAGCCCGGTCTCTCTGGCAGCTCTGCCCATTTCCCGTACAAACTCTCCTTCCAGGCTCTGCCCCTGCTTCTGATAATCTCCTTCTTCCATAGGATAATAAGTCATAAAATATTCCGGAAAAACAATCATCTCCGCTTTTTGTCTAGATGCCTCTTCTGCATATTCCCAGGCTTTACGCAGGTTTACTTCCCATTTTTTCCCTGATGTTGTCTGAGCCAGCGCAATTTTTACCGCCATCTTCTTACCTCCCTGCAAAACGTTCAAAACAATCTTAGCTGATAATCCACATATGATTCCTGACGGGCTTCCTTCACGATTTCTCCCCGGTTCAAATGTCCGATTAGAAGCGGGGACCGGCGGTCATGGTATTTTCGGTTAAATTCCACAGATTCCCTGTCATAGTTTGCGTAACAATAAAGGCATCCATGCCCGCAGGTATTGTACACTCCGATATCCGCACCAAGAAGACATCTGCACCCTTCCCGAATGTTTTTCTTTTGAGCCGGCACTTTCAGATATTCCCCGATGGCTTCTTCAATCACTTCCTGGGTCATGCATCCCCCGCAGTCTGCTCCATAAGGTTCCAGCTCATTTCCTTCACAGCAGGTCATAATCCTGATTCCGTTCTCTTCTCCAATCCTGACAAAGGCTTTCCCGATCTCCAGACGGTCCTTTTCCATAACTCTCTCTGCCTGAGGAAAATTGCGTCTGGTCTTTTCATACAGGTCAATAAAACTGATCACGCACCGTTTGGTATATCCTTTTAACTTCTCCGCCATTTCATGAAATACTTCCAGGTGAAATTGAAGATCATACTTCTCTGTCATAAAAATCGGATCATACCGCCATATGACCCTCTCTTTTCCTTTCTTTTGAGATAATTTCTGAAATGAACGGATCACCTTGGAATACTCCGGGACAAAGGGTTCTATATCTCTTCCGTAAGGTGTGATCGTTACATACCACAGCTGCCGGAAATCATCCAGTTCTGAAATTCGTTCCAGCATCGGCTCCGGATTTTTCGTACAGAAACAAAGGCAGTCCACCACAGAAGGATCCAGACGATACCTGGTAATCTGTTCCGGGTGATAAGGATTTCTTACAAGGACAAACCCTTCTTTGATTCGATTATAAAACCATTCGCTGAAAAAAGCCGGGATATCTGTCCGGTTTCCTGTATTGATGATCATATACTGCCTTTCTGAATTCATAATAAATATGTACAAGAAAAAATGCCATCCCCGGCTTCCGCCAAAAACAGCATCTTCAGTACGCGATGAGGGGTTCGAACCCTCGACACCCTGATTAAGAGTCAGGGAATAAAAATGCTCTTATGCCGCATAAATACGGCACTTGGCAGAAATTAATGGA
>NZ_BLYI01000037.1 GCF_016586355.1 Anaerostipes butyraticus | reverse complement strand
CCTTTAACGCTGCAAGCCTCGCACCTCACGACTTCGTCGTTCGTTCGCGGCTGGCGCCGCAGGTTCTATCCCTTTAACGCTGCAAGCCTCGTACCTCACGACTCCGTCGTTCGTTCGCGGCTGGCGCCGCAGGTTCTATCCCTTTAACGCTGCAAGCCTCGTACCTCACGACTTCGTCGTTCGTTCGCGGCTGGCGCCGCAGGTTCTATCCCTTTAACGCTGCAAGCCACGTACCTTACGACTTCGTCGTTCGTTCGCGGCTGGCGCCGCAGGTTCTGTCTCTTTGACGCTGCAAGCCACATACCTCACGACTTCGTCGTTCGTTCGCGGCTGGCGCCGCAGGTTCTGTCTCTTTGACGCTGCAAGCCACATACCTCACGACTTCGTCGTTCGTTCGCGGCTGGCGCCGCAGGTTC
>NZ_BLYI01000036.1 GCF_016586355.1 Anaerostipes butyraticus | reverse complement strand
AAGAAAGAACCTCCCAGGAGAAATAAATCAGTAAAAGGAGGAGAAATCTTTGAGGGAAAGTCCTCTCAGAATATAAAAAACAGAGAGAGGAGGAGAAACCTCAGGGACGACCACCTCCCAGGAGTGAAAAAAGGAAAAAAGGAGGACAGATCCCGGATAAACTGAACCCTATAAAGTGGACACAGCAAAAAACGATCTGGGATGCTTTTGGGAATCCCGTCCCACACCGTGGACACAATGGATTTAAAAAATGGATGGTAAGAGAATGAAATTTGGATGAACGAATATTTGGACTATGATTTGTAAATACTGTTAAAATATATAATTATATGATATTATATAACTTATAAAGCGTATGTGGAGGAGGGATAGGTATGAGTTCAAATTAGAAGTTCGCAGCGAACTTCAGGAAAGTGAAAGTGCATCAGGGATTTGATATTTCAGAATATCAGAAGCTTCGGACCTTTTTAGAGCAGCATGGAATCAAGTATTGGAATTATGTTATTGATACGGCAAGTCAGGCTGACTTTCCTAAAATAATGTATTTTTTTACACCGGTACTGTTTCTTGCACCCAGGGCTTTTAAAGGCAGCAGAGGGATTCCGGCAGATCAGCTAAAGACATATCTGATTTATGTGAAGCAAAAAGATGAGGAAAAAGTAAAAGACTATAGAAAGAACGCAGATATACAGAACAAATAAGTATTGAGCAGAAAGACAAACCGGGAAAGGATTTGATTTGTATACTCAGGAACAGATTCAGAAGCCAGGAAGAAGGGTGTTGCGCCGCAGCGGATCCGCTGCAGTGCAACACCCTTCTTTGCTGTAAACAGCAAACTAAAAATTGTGCAAATTATACAAAAAATGAAAAGAAAAATAGATAATAAGTGGAAATTATACGAAATAACTTGACTTTTACACAGATTGGTCCTACCATAGAAATATAAATTGGTAGAACCAATCTGTGCGCATAAGAAGTGGTGGGAACTGAAAACTGAATATGGAATAAAGGAGGAGCGTGTGACACTGTTTGTGAATTTTATTTTAGCAATGCTTCCAATCATCTGGCTGATCATTGCTTTGTGCGGAATGAAAATGACCGGATATAAAGCCTGCATCATAGCATTGATCATTGCGGCGGCGGAAGCCTTGTTTCTCTGGAAACAGGAAGCTGTTGATGTGGCAACAGGCGGATTAGAAGGATTTGCAATGGCTCTCTGGCCGATCTGCCTTGTGATCATTGCAGCAGTTTTTACTTATAATCTGGTTGTGTATACAAAAAATATGGAAGTCATCAAAAGAATGCTTGTCTCTGTATCAAAAGATAAACGGATTCTGATGCTGATCATTGCCTGGGGCTTTGGAGGATTTATGGAAGGAATGGCAGGATTCGGAACCGCAGTGGCCATTCCGGCGGGAATTTTGTGCGGCCTTGGATTTGAGCCGATCTTTGCGGCAACCGTCTGTCTCATTGCGGATACAACGCCGGTGGCATTTGGATCCATCGGGATTCCTACGGTAACGGCAGCCGATATTACAGGGGTCAGCCAGCATGACACAGCGTCTTTTGTTGTACTGCAGCTTGCGCTGATGGCAGTTGTCGTTCCTTTCCTGATCGTATGGATTACAGGAAAACGGGACGGGGCGAAAGGACTCAAAGATTACAAAGGAATCCTGTTTATTACCCTGATGTCAGGAATATCTTTTGTGCTGCCTCAGTATCTGACCGCAAAGTATATTGGTGCGGAACTTCCGGCTGTGATCGGATCTGTCTGCAGCATGGCGGTGACCATTCTTCTGGCAAAATTTTTAAGAAGAGAGAAAGAAACAAAATTTGACCTGGAATTGTCACAGGAAGAAAGTGAGCCGTTGTCTGTTAAGAGTGCCTTGACGGCCTGGAGTCCTTTTATTCTGGTCCTGTTTTTTCTGATTATGACGTCATCGATTTTCCCGGCAATTCATGATCCTCTTGCGGCAGTGAAATCAGATGTACAGATTTATACGGCGGAAGGAGCCAGTCCGTATACTTTCACATGGATCGCAACGCCAGGAGTGCTGATTTTTATTGCAGCATTGATCGGAGGATTGATTCAGAAATGTTCTCTGGCAGAAATGCTGAAGATTCTGATGGATACAGTAAAACAGATGTCGAAAACCATTATTACCATTATGGCGGTGCTTGGAACAGCAAAAATCATGGGGTACAGCGGAATGACTCAGTCCATAGCGGATTTTATTGTAGGGGTCACGGGAGCATTCTACCCGATTGTTGCGCCGCTGATCGGATCCATCGGAACATTTGTTACAGGAAGTTCGACTTCCAGCAGTGTTCTGTTCTCAAGTCTGCAGAAAAGCACGGCAGAAACTTTAAATATGAATCCTCTCTGGCTGATTGCGGCTAATACGGTGGGAAGTACCGCGGGCAAAATAATTTCGCCTCAAAGCATTGCGGTAGCAACAGCAGCGACTGCAACTGTAGGAAAAGAAAGTGTGATTCTGACGAAGGTTATGAAGTATTTTGTTTTGTTCGTTGCAGTTTATGGTGCAGTTGCCTTGTTAGGAGCAGGATTTGTCTGATGTAAAAGAGGGAAGGAGAGAGAGATGACAAAAATAGAGCTGCCATTTGGAAAAGGAAAAATAGAAGCGCAGATACCGGAAGAAAGGATTCAGGGAATTCTGGTTTCCGGTGCACATTCCTATCATCCGGAATACAGTGAAACAGAACTTGTGGAAGAAGCAGTGACACATCCTGTTGGAAGTAAGCGGCTGAAGGATCTGGCAAGAGGGAAGAAAAATATTGTAATGATTGCCAGTGATCATACAAGACCGGTTCCGAGCAAGGTGATCATGCCTGTCATCCTAAAGGAAATTAAAGAGGGCAGTCCGGATGCGGTGGTTACGGTTTTGATTGCCACAGGATTTCACAGACCGACCACAAAGGAAGAGTTAATCTATAAATTCGGACAGGAGATTGTGGACAGGAAGGATATCCGGTTTGTTGTGCATGAGAGCGGGAAAGCCGAAGATATGGTCGAAATTGGCATTCTGCCATCCGGCGGCAGGCTTCGGATTAACCGGATTGCATATGAAGCGGATCTGCTGATTGCAGAAGGTTTTATTGAACCGCATTTCTTTGCGGGATTTTCCGGAGGCAGGAAAAGTGTGCTTCCGGGAGTGTCCAGCAGGGAAACGGTCATGGCAAACCATTGTTCGGAATTCATTGCGGATGAACATTCCAGAACAGGGATTCTGGAAGGAAACCCGATTCATAAGGATATGGTGTGGGCGGCAGAGAAAGCAAAACTTGCTTTTATCGTAAATGTGGTTCTGGATCAGGACAAGAAAGTCATCCGGGCGTTTGCGGGACATTTTGACAAGGCGCACAGAGAAGGGTGCAGATTTGTAAATCAGCTTTCCGGAGTGGATGCGGCGCCGGCTGATATTGTTATTTCGACCAATGGCGGATATCCGCTGGATCAGAATATATATCAGTCTGTGAAAGGAATGACAGCGGCGGAAGCTACCTGCCGTCCGGGAGGTGTTATTATCATGGTCTCAAGCTGTATGGACGGCCATGGAGGACAGGAACTGTATGATACTTTTGCCAATGAAAAGGATAAGGAAAAGATTATGGCAGGATTTCTGGCAACGGACAGAGATTCTACAGTGCCGGATCAGTGGGAATCCCAGATTTTATGCCGGATTCTGCTGAAATATAAGGTCATCATGGTGACTCAGGCACCTCAGAAAATGGTAGAAGAGATGCAGATGGATTATGCAGCAGATCTGCCAGAGGCACTTCGTATGGCAGATGCCTATTTAGGAAAGGAAAATGCTCCGATTACGGTGATACCAGATGGGGTATCCGTGATTGTAAGAAAATGAACAGACAGGATCCATCAAAAAGAGCCTTCCGGTTTTGTGCCGGAAGGCCTTATTTTTATGATGGATTTAAAATGTTTTTAATGACATCTGCGTCTCCCAGATATACCATGTCGGAATCAGAAAGCTTGACGTAATAATCTCCGGAGCTGTTTTTTGATCCGATACACAAGGTAATGGATTTTTTCTTGCTGCTGTCATCGGTATCTTTATAAGAAACTTTAACGGTAATCTGAGAATCTTTGTCCAGTCCATATTTGGAAAGATCGCTGTCAGACGCAGCATAATTTTCGCAGTCCCCTAATGTGAAGGTACCAAGACCTCCGGCAATGGAATCGATGTCATCATCGGATTTATAGGTTGTTTTCTTACCGTTCTGTGTGACAACAACTTTGGTAATGTTTCCGGAACTTAATGTCGGGAAAGTATCCTTTTGGATGAAATCGTCCAAAGTTGAGGAAAGGCTGGTGACCACGTCGGATGAAACAGTATAAATGGTTGACTTATCATCTACGGTCAGATAATAATTCTCACCGGCAGCATTTCCGATGTAAAAGGAAGTCTCAGTTCCATCTTTGTCTTTTACGGTAACGGTGTAAGACGGATTTTTCAGACCGTAGTCATCCAGACCATCGCCTTTCCCCAGTTTGCGGACAGCCTCCATCTTCTGGAAGGTTGATGCAAGTGTATTTAGAGTATCCTGTGCGATTGGATAATTTTTGTTGTCTGCGTAATACCAGGTGCCGTCTTCTTTTACGAATGACAGATCTTCCCCATTATTGTAGGAAATGGAGGTGAGAGAACTCAGTTTTTTTACAGTGATGGTATCATCTGAGTCGTCTGTCTGTCTGTTTTGGTAAATCCTGAGCCCGCCGTACAGCACGAGAAGTACGGCAAGGACGAGCACAAGAATAGATAATGTTCGTTTTTGTTTCATAAGGGCCTCCTTATCTTCTTCTGCGGCGGAACCATATAATAAATCCACCGGCAAGAAGAGCAAGCGGGATAACAAAGATAATCAAAATACTGAAGAATCCCGGATAAGCAATGCTGTTGTAGGTAACTTCCAGACTCTTGGAGGCGATGGAAATATTATCCGCATCATCCAGGCTGGATGTTACAGAATTCATGAACAATGTCAGATTCTCAAGGTTTGAGAAAGAAGAAGTCAGCTGTTCATCGATCAGCATATTGCTTCCATAAACGGTCAGACGGCTCTCAGTGTCTTCTTCATCGCCATCTTTATTTTTAACAGAGACTGTCTGTTCAGCGGTTGCTCCCAAAGTATAAGTGCCCTGTGTCTGGCCCTTTTCTGTAATATCATATCCGTTTTTGGATGTAGTCATAAAAGATTCTGTCGTGATGGAATCATCATCCGGATCAGACACGGTAAGTCCTTTTGAATTAACAAGAAGAACAGAATTTGACGTCATTCCGGAAGCCATATCACCGCTGGCAGTTACATTAGGAATCAGATAATAATAATTTCCCTGATAGCACCGTTCTGTATCGGCAATATATCCGTCTGATACCGTCATTCCGTAATCTTTCAGGAATCCGTAAAGATGACTCATGGATTTATCTGTATAAGCGAGGAGACAGATGATTTTTCCGCCGTTGTTCATATAGTTCTGAAGAACTTTAATTTCATCATCGGTCAGATCGCTGGTCGGGCCGTTCATGATCAGCAGATCACAGTCATCCGGAATTGAAGTAGAACTCAAAAGATTCAGCACTTCGGATGATACTCTGGATTTTTCCATTAAATCTGTAACAGAAGTGGACAAATCCGTCTCACCGTGACCAGTTGTGTAATAAGCTTTATATTCTTTAGAACTTGTAACATAGTTCAGCGCACTGGTCAGCTGTCCGTCTCCGTCAAAGGAAGTGGCAGCGCTTGTCGTTCCATAGTAAGATGAAGATCCCGCAAGGATATCATCAAAGGAAACGGTTGTCTGTCTGTCGGTTTTGGCACAGGATACGACGATGCTGTTTTCTTCTGCGCTGTATTTTGTCAGGGTAGAAGGATGCAGTACCGGATCAATCCATTCGACAGAAATTTTATCAGACTGGCCGGCATATTTACTGATGAAGTTTTTGATTCGGTCATCAGTTTCGCTTTTATCGGCCAGAACATAAAGCTTTATATCATAATCCAGATTTTTTACAAGCTTTTTGGTGGTTGAAGATATCTCATAAATACTGGTGTCGCTGATGTCGATCTGGCGGATGTTCTCCGGCAGCTGCCGTACAAACAGATTTAATACAAAGATGATTGCGATGACCACGGCAGTAACAGCGATACTGTAGGATCCCTTTTTCGTGTTTTTGGTTCGAAATAAATTTTTTAGTTTTTCCACGTCAATTTCCTCCTAACTCCATCGTCTCTTCTGGAATGTCTGTATGGTCAAGAAAACAAATAAGATGATAAGGGACAGATAGTAAAACAGTCCGCTGACATCAAAAATGTAATTCTGTGCAATATTGTAAAATACATCGGTTATAACAAAATTTTCCAGAACATTAATTACCAGATTTTCAAAGAGAGATGATTTTACAATATATACAGCAATGCAGGCGATCAGGCAGATAACTTCCAAGATGCCGGCAATGACCGGATTGCGCGTAATGTAATAAATCAAAGCACAGATCAGAGAGAAGAAGATGATCAAAATGATCAATCCACTGACAGCGCTGGATGGAATGTAGTCAATCAGGCTTCCAAGCATATACATGAAGAATAAAACCGCACATGTGCTGATAGCAGCAATGACTGGACTTTCAGTTAAAGATGACAGGAACATTCCTGCTGCAATAAATACACAGCCCAGCAGAAAAAACGCAAAGATGGAAGAATAGTCAACCAGCAGATAAGCGTTGCCCTGCAGTTTGATAATAAGGGGAAACAGACAGAAAATCAGGCATGGAATTGCGAAAATCGTAATCATTGCCAGATATTTGCCGAATACGATTTCAATCAGAGAAACCGGGGAAGTCAAAAGCAGCTGATCAGTTTTATTTTTTCGCTCTTCTGCAAAACATTTCATAGATAAAACAGGAACTGCAATCAGCAGAACAAAAATGACGCCTGACAGAGAATATGCAAAGTATGGATATCCACTGTACAGGTTGTATACCATAAAATAAACACCTCCAATGATTGTGATAAACGCAATAAAAGCGCATCCAATCATGGATGTGAAGTAGGAGCGGAGCTCTCTTTTATAAATCGCTTTCATCTTTTTGTCTCTCCTTCCTCATCTTTTTGACTGCTTTCTGTTAATTCAAGGAAAATATCTTCCAGAGTCGCTTTCAGAATATTGATTCTTGTGACAGGAATGCGCTCTGTCGCAAATGCAATAGAGATATCTTCACAAACTTCCTGGGCGGATTTTGAAGTATCAACCAGGAGATCACAGGAACCTGCTCCCTGGTTTCTCCAGGTTACATTCTGGATTCCATCAATCCTGTCCAGAACAGACTGGATGGTATCAGCGTCTGATTTTACAGTAAGTTCAATGGAATCTTTTCCATGAGATAATTCTTCTAATTCTTCCGGAGTACCGCTGCCCACAAGTTTTCCTTTGGAAATAATTAGGACATAGTCGCAGATTTCCTGTACTTCTGCAAGAATATGGGAACTTAGAATCACGGTATGATCTTTCGCAAGTTTTCGAATCAGCTGCCGGATTTCAATGATCTGCTTCGGATCCAGACCGACAGTAGGTTCATCTAAAATGATAATATCAGGAAATCCTAAAACTGCAGCGGCAAGGCCAGTACGCTGTTTGTAACCTTTTGAAAGATTTCGAATCAGACGATTGGAAACGTCATTCAGCTTGACAAGGGTACTTGCTTTGCGGACCTCTGCAGAACGTTTATCTTTTGGAATTTTCTTTAATTCTGCAACAAATTTGAGATATTCCATAACTGTCATATCCAGATACAGAGGAGGAATTTCCGGAAGATATCCGATAGACTTTTTGGCCTTTTCCGGTTCATCCAGGATACTATGTCCGTCAATCAGAACTTCTCCGCTTGTTGCGCTGATGTAGCCGGTCATAATATTCATTGTTGTTGATTTACCAGCGCCGTTGGGACCAAGAAAACCGTAAATTTGTCCTTTCTCAATTGTAAATGACAAATCATCCAAAGCGAGATGTTTGCCGTATTTTTTTGTAAGATGCTGTACTTCTATCAATTCGCTGCCTCCTTTCAATGGCACTTCCTTAACCTTAATAGAAAAAATAAATAAAACTGTGATAAAAGTATGTTGATTTTGTGAACATCAGAACGGAAAAGCAGAGAATTTTTTTAGAAAGTGATAAAAAGAGTTGACAACAATTCCAGGTGGTGATATATTATATGCATAAACAGTAATGATTACTGTTATTGAAATCAAAATAAAGCAAAGGAGATAGAATTATGAAGAAATGGGTTTGTACAGTATGCGGATATGTATATGAAGGAGAACAGCCGCCGGAGAAATGTCCACAGTGTGGAGTGCCAGCAGAGAAATTTAAAGAAATGGCTGGAGAAAGAGAATGGGTAGCAGAACATGTAGTAGGAGTAGCACAGGGAGTCAGCGAAGATATCTTAGCAGACTTAAGAGCAAACTTCGAAGGAGAATGTTCAGAAGTAGGAATGTATCTTGCAATGGCAAGAGTAGCACATAGAGAAGGATATCCAGAGATCGGATTATACTGGGAAAAAGCAGCGTATGAAGAAGCAGAACACGCAGCGAAATTCGCAGAGCTGTTAGGAGAAGTCGTAACAGACAGCACAAAGAAGAATCTGGAGATGAGAGTGGAAGCAGAAAACGGAGCAACAGCCGGAAAATTCGACTTAGCGAAGAGAGCAAAAGCAGCGAACTTAGATGCAATCCACGACACAGTACACGAAATGGCAAGAGACGAAGCTCGTCACGGAAAAGCCTTCGAAGGATTATTAAAGAGATACTTTGGCTAGACTACAAGCCATGCAAAATGGAAAGAACGAGAACAGGGAGCAAGCTAGCTTGCAGACCTGCTCTCGTTCTTTTTATTTTATACGGCGCCAGCCGTGCCAGCGAGCGAGAGCGAGACTGGCAGCATGGCTTGCAGTCTGGCCAGAAGGGATTTGGCGCCAGCCGTGCCAGCGAGCGAGAGCGAGACTGGCAGCATGGCTTGTAGTCTGGCCAGAAGGGATTTGGCGCCAGCCGTGCCAGCGAGCGAGAGCGAGACTGGCAGCATGGCTTGCAGTCTGGCCAGAAGGGATTTGGCGCCAGCCGTGCCAGCGAGCGAGAGCGAGACTGGCAGCATGGCTTGCAGTCTGGGGACAGAAGGGGGAGAGGCATCAGCCGTAAAGAAAGTTTTCAGAGGAGAAGCATCCTGGGATTAAAAAATGGATATATGGAGGATCAATCTTGGGAAGAAAAGCATCTTAGAGTGAAAAAACTCCAAATGAGAGGAGAAACTTCAGAAGAATTACCTCCTGAAATATAAAAAATAAATACAAGAGGATGGCTTTGAGAGAAAATTAGCTCCTGTGAGTCAAGAAGTTCAGATGGGAGGAGAGAAATTTAGAGAAGGAACCTCCTGCGAGTCAAGAAGCTCACATAGGAGGAAATAAGTGAGGAAAAGGAGCCTCTCATGGATCAAAAAACTTACACAGGAGGATATAATCGTGAAGAAAGAACCTCCCAGGAGAAATAAATCAGTAAAAGGAGGAGAAATCTTTGAGGGAAAGTCCTCTCAGAATATAAAAAACAGAGAGAGGAGGAGAAACCTCAGGGACGACCACCTCCCAGGAGTGAAAAA
>NZ_BLYI01000035.1 GCF_016586355.1 Anaerostipes butyraticus | reverse complement strand
CAACATTGTCCGTAAACCTGGAAGGAAACTGGGGAAGTCCGGTAAGATATCAGTGGTATAAAGGAGATAAAAAGATCTCTGGAGCAGTAACCGCAAAACTGACGCTTAAAGATGTGAAGAAAGATGACGCAGGAGAATATAAGTGCGTTGTTCAGAGAGGTTACGGAAGCGCATCAGAATATAATTCAAAGACAGTAACCGCGAACCTGACGGTGGATGGAAAACTTGCAGTGGTAAGGGTAAATAAAACAGATGTCTATGGATTTGCAGGAGGAAAAGTAAGTCTGGTTGGAAATTATGATCAGGGAATACCGGCAGTTCCGGCGGACGGAGTTGTATGGTGTGATGGAAATAAACAGCCATTGACAGCAAATGACAAGTACAGCACTCCTGACAGCACTACGATGACATTGAAAAATATTACAGCGGACCAGGATGGACAGGTATTCTATCTTTCCGCAGCCAATGCGGCAGGAACGGCATACAGTGAGGCAGTGACTCTTCATGTACTGGATGCATCAGCGGAAGATCAGACGGTTCAGGCAGGAGGCCGTGTTGCCTTAAAAGTGGAACGCCAGGGAGACTGGGGAAGTGACAGAGTCAGCTATCAGTGGTATAAAGACGGAAAGAAAATTACAAACGCAGTGCTTTCTACATACATGATCAGCAATGCGGATGCGGCAGATGCCGGTGAATATACCTGTGTAGTACAGAGAGGCTATGGAAGCGCGTCAGAATATAATTCTAAGACTGTGTCAGCAAAAGTATACGTTCAGGGACTTCCGGCGTCTATTACCCAGAGTCATGAAAATGACAAGATCCTTCCGGGTGATAAGGTGACATTCCATGCGCAGCTGGAGAAAGAATGGGGAACAGAAGTGTCCTGGCAGTGGTATGATCAGGATGGAAATCCGATTTCTGATAATGATACGTACAGCGGAGCAGAGACAGATACGCTGATTGTCACAGCTGATAAAGCAATGGATGGAAAAGGATATTACTGTGTCATATCTGATGACTACAGAACGGCTCAGACCGATGTTTCTAATATGATTGTGGAAGAAGAAACGACAGATCCTGAGGAACCGGGTCAGAATCCGGGAGGAGGAACACAGACACCGGAGAATCCAGGAAGCGGAACAGAAACGCCGGAGAACCCGGGAAGTGGAACACAGACACCGTCAAATCCAGGAACCGGAGCAGAGACTCCGGGGGCATCTCAGAATGGACAGACAGGAAATATGTCCGCTGCAGAAAATGCCGCTGGAAGTCAGAAAGAGGAGAATACAGCGGTTCCTAAAACAGGTGACATGTCAGATGCAGGAGCATGGGCCGCTTTAGGAGGACTTGGTCTCCTTGGATTCCTTGAAGTTCTCAGAAGAAAACTTTTCAGAAAAGAATAAATCAAAGGTATAACAGCATAGAAGAGACATAGGACGAGCGCTGATTTCAGAAATGAAGTCGGCGCTTTTTTGTAATCAGCTGTCTGCAGTATCATGGCGGAAAATATAATTTCATCATAAAAAGCCTTGGTTTATGCTGGAAAAACCGGTACAATAATGGCATTAGGAGGAGAATCATATGAAACGTAAGTATTTCTTTTTTGATATTGACGGAACACTGGCAGTTGGTGTGCCTGGAAAACAGTATATACCGGAGTCAACGAAAATGGCGGTCAGGAAATTACAGGAGGCCGGACATTTTACGGCAATTGCGACAGGACGCAGTTACGCTATGGCGGCAGATAACATGAAAGCGCTTGGATTTTCCAACATGGTCAGTGACGGCGGGAATGGCATTACCATTGATAATAAACTGATTGAAATCAAGCCGCTGGATTATGACAAATGTCTGAAACTGATTGAGGAATGCAGACAAAAAGATTTTATCTGGGCGATTTCCCCGGATAATACTAAGAGAAGATTGGCTCCGGATCACAGGTTTTATGACTTTACTCATGATGTATATATGGATACAGAAGTTGTGCCTGGTCTGGATCCGAGAGATTATGATAAGATCTATAAAGTTTATATTGCATGTTTTTCGCTGGAAGAAGAAAAGCTGGATACTCTGAAAGAACTGCCGTGGTGCCGTTTCCACAAGGAATATCTTTTCGTTGAACCGGGGGATAAGTCTGTGGGAATCAAAGCAATCATGGATTATCTGGGAGCAGATTACAAAGATGTGGTAGTCTTTGGAGATGAAAAAAATGATCTTTCCATGTTCAGGGATGAATGGACCAGCATTGCCATGGGAAACGCCATTGAGGCATTGAAAGAAAAAGCGGATTACGTTACGGACGATTGTGACAAAGACGGCATCTACAACGCATGCAGGCATTTTGGATGGATTGATTAGAAAGTGAATGAAAACGAAAGATAGATGGACACACCATGAAGGAAAAAGATCCTGTCAGGGTGTGTCCATCCTGCTTTCAGGCATAGTCATCGATGCAGATGGCTGTTCCGAGGGGAACTCTCTTAACATACAGTGTCCGGTCCGGTTTTGTTCCCAGAGTCCATTTGATTAAAGTAAGGCAGCGGTCTTGGATTTCGATGCAGGTAATGCCGGAAGGAGAGATACAGCTGCCGGTATTGGAATATGGAGAGGAGGGGGTTCCGATCATAGGATGATGGGTGTGTCCTGTAATCAGCAGATGATGCTGCTGTGCGGCCCATCGGGCCAGGCGTTTTTCTGAGCTCTTTTTCTTCCGGTGGTTTTTGGCGGCACTGGTGGGATCAGGAATGCCCAGCTGTTCCAGAGGGCGCCAGATATAACGTACGAGGAAACGGGAGACCGGCCATAAAACACTGTTGAGAAAGTCGGCCTGATGCCCGTGGGTGAGATAAATATCCATCTGATGTTCCTGATCCTCCAGGATAATGCCGGAATAGAAACGAATACCAGGAAACAAAGACCGGCTGCATTGATGGCACTGGCAGAAATAATCCTGGCAGTATGTCTGGCAGAATTTTTTCTTTCTTTTTATGATATCGTGATTGCCATAGACCGCGTAAAATCTGTCTTGACGGAAGAAGCGTCCCAAAAGTTCAAAGGAATCCGGATGGATGGATTTGACTGCACAGAAAGACCGGTTTTCCCATAATTCATCTCCATCGCCCAGTTCAAGATAAGTATAGCCCTGTTCTTCGTAGTATTTTAAAGCAGAAACATAGAGGAATTCATTTTTTAAAAAGTTATCATTGGATCTGCCGGTCCCTCTGTGGCAGTCGCTGAAAAGAACATACCTGGAATCCTGATACAAGGGGAGCCGGCAGGGGTGCTGAAAGGCTTTGGAAATCCGTGAGTAAGAACTCATCGGCAGTGTTTCCTTTGGTTCCTTTTCTTTCTGCATTTCTGACGCCTGTGTTTTTGAAAACGCAGGGTACGGCGGAAGGCTGCAGGCAGGAAGAAATACAGGAAAAGAATCTGATCCAGTACACAGTGAAACGGCCTGGTAATGCGGCAATAGAGCCGGCACAGCAGACGATTTTTCCATTGGGCAGATAGAAAGGCCAGGCAGTGTTTTGGCTGCCTGCTGTGAGGAACGGAAAATGAAAAGGAAACTGTCAGACCGCAGATGCAGACATCACAGGAAGCATAGCCTCTGGAAAGCAGGCTTTTCACAAAGCTGTTCATCATTTCTTCATCCGGAAATGTAAGAGAGACATTCATGCTGAGATCTTGTGGATCAGCATACCTGCCGGTATAAAATCCGGTAAGCCACCAGTGAAGCCGGCTGATGCAAAACAGATTTTTTCCTTTGAAGTTTAGTTCCATGGAGACAGGAAGCAGTTCCGCCTCGGAGGCACTCTGGAAAGTGGTTTGTTCATAATGTTCCGGAGAGATTATGGTATCAGCGTGATAAATTCCAATTTCGCCTCCGATATTGATTCCGTACTGCCCTTTCCAGAATTCAATCAGCCAGGTCCGCCCTTGATAATCAAAGTAAACAGGTTCACAGTCAAAGACCATATGAAAGTGGACAGCGGTCTGGTCATAAAGGGCCTGATAGCCGAAGGCTTTTTGAGGAGCATCCAGTCTTGAGGTCATGACGCCGCAGTCCGGGTCGTAGGAAAATCCAAAGGGTCCGGCAAGTTCATTGAGCAGGCGCTGCTTTTTGCATGGATCCATACAGCGTACTTTACAGATGATTTTTCTTCTGCGGAAGAAATGAAAGACAAAAAATAATACACAAACGGCAAATAAAATGCCGGCAGATAAATACATAAAAAACCTCCAAACGTATTTAGTGTATTATATGTCTAAAAAGGAAAAAGGTTAGGACACGGAGCCAATAGAAAAATAAGAAGAATTGTTGTAACATAAAGAAAAAGACGATATGGAAAATTCACTGGGGAGATTTCTGGACACCATTTTTCTGCATAATAGAGACATAAACAGTACGGTTAAAGTCATTATGTAAGAAAGGATGGTGCGGTGATGAAAGGTTATCCGGTGTATGATGGTTATATGGGATATGTCAATGGTTCTTATATGCTGTTTGCCAGTGAATCTGACTATGAGGAGTATATATCTGAATTGTAGGAAGAAAATTTAGTGGGAATCTGAAAAAGAAAGCGGGAGTCATATGTCAATTTCAAAGAATAAATTAAAGATTTTATATATTATGAAAACCCTGTTGGAAAAAAGTGATGAAAAGCATCCTTTATCAGCGGCAGATCTGAACAGGGAATTAGGGCAGTATGGACTGTCTGCGGACCGAAAGACAATCTATAATGACATTGATACGCTCCGGGAATTCGGCATGGATATTATCCAGAACAAGGGCGGAAAAGATATAGGATATTATGTTGGCTCCAGGGAGTTTGAACTTCCGGAATTAAAGCTTCTGGTAGATTCTGTACAGTCTTCCAAATTTATTACCAGCAGAAAGTCGGAAGAGCTGATTCGAAAGCTGGAAAAACTTGCAGGAGAGTATAATGCCAAACAGCTCCAGAGAAATGTATTTATTTATAACCGGCTGAAGGCGGACAATGAAAGAATTTATTATAACGTGGACCGGATCCACGAGGCAATTCTGGAAAACCGAAGAATTGCTTTTCAATATACAGAATGGACGATCAAACGGGAACTGGTGCCAAAGAAAAATGGCGCTTACTATGCTGTGAGCCCATGGACGCTTACGTGGAACGATGATAATTATTATCTGATCGCTTATGATGAACATGCAGATATGCTGAAGCATTACCGGGTGGATAAGATGAAAGATACCTCTCTGCTGCAGGAACAGCGTCTGGGAGAAGAGAAGTTTCATAATTTTGATCTTGCGGCATTCTCCAAGAAGATGTTTGGAATGTACGGTGGGAGGGACGAGGAAGTAACGCTGCTTTGTCATCGTCAGCTGACAGGTGTTATTCTGGACCGTTTTGGACAGGATGCAATGCTGATCCCGGAAGGGGAGGAACAGTTTCGGGTAAGAGTTCTGGTTACAGTCAGTCCCCAGTTTTTCGGCTGGGTCGCGGGACTTGGAGACAGGGTTTCTGTTCAGGAACCGGAATCTGTCAGGAAGGAATACAGGATATTTTTAGAAAATATTTTAAAAAGATATCAATAGAGAGATCTGTACAAATCATGCCTTGTAATTGATATAGTATATGTTAAAATAAAAAGAAAAAAGGGAGGAAAAGTTATGCTGCAAATCAAGCCGACAAAGCATTTGATCGGGATAATGATACAAGGTGATTATAATGATCTGTATGATCTGGTGGATTCTATTTATGGTATGTGTGGATTTGATGAACGTCCGGAAAGTCCATATTACGGAGCCAAAGATCTGCTGCTGGGACTGTGCTATGAAACGCGGCATGCATACCGGGCCTCCAGAGAGATTTTGTCCGTGGAAAACGGCATGAATAAAGATATCATGAAGTGGAAAGAAATCACGGCGCCTTCTGAAAATGTATATTTCAGTACGAATATTTTCTTCCCGGAAGCAATTTTTCTTGCCATTGTGCTGCCGGAGACGTATGATTTTTCGAAAAAATATTATGGACGTCACAGTAAATATAAGGGAAGTGTATATGAACCCCGTTCATTGATGCGTTTCTACAGGGATCGTGCGAATTTGGAGGTTTTGTGCTCGGCGATCTGGCAGGCGCTGGGTGAAGTGATCGGAGAAAGAGAAGCGGAGAAATTACTGGAGAAGCGGGAAGAGCTGGAGCCGAAGCATTATATAAGCTATATTATTGAGTACATCAAACGATGCAATATGGAGCTGATTCGTACGGAAGAAAAAGACAGAAGACAGAAACTGCGGGATATTACAGAAAGGATCTTAGGCAGGCCGGAATCTTATGATGATCTGGAAAAGAAACTGGCCTTCTGGGCAGAAAAATACGGGAAAAACATTCATCAGATTCACGCAAAAGCAGACTATCCGGAAGAGATTGACTGGTAGCGGAACAGAGAATGAAACAGAATGAGGGGAAAGACTTTTTGCATCGGAGGAAAAGTCTTTTCCTTTTTTTAAATGAGACAGAAAGGAAGGATGTTATGAAGATACTGTTTGCGTCAGATTCGTTTAAAGGATCTTTAAGTTCCAAAAGGGTCGCCCAGCTGCTGGAGGAGGCTGCTCACAGGGTGTTTCCGGAGGCAGAGACAGAAAAAGTGCTGGTGGCGGATGGCGGAGAAGGAACGATGGATACTGTGGTGGAGGAACTGCATGGAACTTATCGCGAAATACCAGTCAAAGGCCCGCTGGGAGAAGAGCAGAGAGCAGTATATGGGATACTTCCGGGGAAAAAAGCAGTGATAGAGATGGCACAGGCCTCAGGGCTTTCTCTGGTGCCAGAAGCATTGAGGAATCCCAGAAAGACGACCAGCTATGGAACCGGGATGCTGATCGCGGATGCGATGGATCAGGGGATTCGTGATATCCTGATTGGAATCGGCGGAAGCGCGACCAATGACGGGGGAATGGGAGCCATGAGCGCTCTTGGAATCCGTTTTCTGGATCAGAATGGAAGACGGCTGGATGGATGCGGAGAGGATCTGGGAAAGGTATGGTCAGTCGATGTATCCGGTATGCACCCGGCTGTGAAAGAAACTTCTTTTACGGTAATGAGTGATGTGAAGAATCCGCTGCTTGGAAAAGATGGGGCAACGTATACCTTTGGGGAACAAAAAGGCGCTTCAGAAGAAGATCTAAAACTGCTGGAAACAGGGATGGCACAGTATGCGGAAATAGCAGAAAAGGAAATGGGGAAACATACCGCTGCACAGGCCGGGGCAGGAGCTGCCGGCGGGCTGGGATTTGCCCTGCTTACATTTCTGGACGCGAAATTAAAATCAGGAATTGAGACAGTGCTGGATATTGTGGAATTCGATGAAAAACTGAAGGGAACAGATCTGGTAATTACCGGAGAAGGAAGGATGGACTGGCAGTCCTCTTTTGGAAAAGTACCGTCCGGCGTTGGAAACCGATGCAAAAAGGCAGGAATACCAGCGGCAGCAGTCGCAGGAGGTCTTCTGGAAGGGTATGAGACGATCTACGATGAGGGAATCTGTACGGTAATGACAACGATCAGTGGAACCATGGATCTAAAGGAAGCCATGGAACGAAGCGAAGAGCTGTATCTGGATGCGGCCTGCAGACTGTTTCAGGCGATTTCCATCGGCATGAAAATGAAATAATATGGATCATAAAAACAGGGGAGCGGTTTTTTGGACCGCTCCCCTGTCTGATAGTCATTATTTTAACTGGTTTCCGTCGCTGAAAGCAGTGCCTGCCTTTCCGTTCAGTTTCAGATAATTGTGAGTGGAAGGATCATAAGAAATTGCTTTTAATTTCTCAGGATCTACATTTCCATCAGCATCCAGAATCTTCTCGTCTACGCTGGTATTAACGATTTCAGCCACAATGCGGAGAGTTTTGTCATACTGATTGATTTCCTCCACTTTGCACTCCAGAACAATCGGAAGATCCTCGATAACCGGCGCATCCACAAATTCGCTCTTTCTTAAATGGAATCCGGATTTCTCGATTTTGTCCGGTACGTCATGTCCGGATACGATACCGACATAGTCGGCAGGAACCAGGTTGGCTTCATCGGCAATTCCAACGGTAAATGCCTGACGGAGTTTGATGTTGTCGGATGTCTTATGACGAACACCGATATTGATCTGCAGGCGGTTGGAATTTACGATGCCGCCGTATGCCACATTCATGGCGTCCGGTGTGCCGTCTTCTCCATAAGATGCTACGATCAGGACAGGCTGTGGGTAAATAAATGGTTTTGCTCCTAAATCTTTTCTCATGTTTCTATAACTCCTTTCTTTATTCTGAACGAAGCGCTGTTACAGGATCGCTCTTAGCGGCCTTTCTAGATGGAATCAGGCCTCCAATCAGTGTCAGGATGACACTTAAAGTGATCAGGATAACCGCTCCCATAACCGGAAGCTGAGCGTTGACGTTCGTTGTGCCGGCGATGTTATGGATCAGCATATTTCCTGGTATCAGCAGAAGCAGTGTGATCACAATGCCAAGGACGCCGGCAAGCAGGCCGATAATAAAGGTTTCGGCATTGAATACCTGTGATATGTTATGTTTCGATGCCCCGATGGCACGAAGGATACCGATTTCTTTTTTGCGCTCCAGAACGCTGATGTAAGTGATGACTCCGATCATAATGGAAGATACAACAAGAGAAATCGCGACAAAGGCGATCAGGACATAGCTGATTACATTGATAATGTCTGTGACAGAAGACATCAGAGTTCCCACATAATCGGTGTAGGAGATCACTTTGTCCTCATCAGTCTTTTCCATACGTGCATTGTAATCATCCAGGATTTCAATGACTTTTTCCTTGTTTTCAAAATCCTTTGGATAAATGTTGATGCCGCTTGGCTCGTCAAAGTCTGCATATCCCAGTTTCTGCAGGTTGTTTTCGTAAGTAGAAGTATCGGAGGTCATAAGGGACATCATAAGTTCGGACAGTTCTTCTTCGTTCATATTCATCTGAATGGCATCCTGGAATTTGGACGCATCAATCTGAATGGCGTTCTGAAAGTTATTTGCCAGGCTGCTCATCTGCTGCTGCATAGCAGAACTGATCTGCTTCTGCAGGGATTTGGAAATTGTCTGGGCATACTGCTGCATGGCAGACTGCATCTGCTTTTCCAGGTTCTGCTGGAACTGGTCCGCAAGACCACTGGACTGGATGATGCCGGACATGCCGTTTTGCAGGAGAGACTGGGCGTCATCTGTCTGCAGGTAGGCCATGAAATACGTATCCATGTTTTCTTCATCGGTCAGATTGTTTTTCTTCAGGTAGGATTCAAATCCGGAAGTCAGCTGATCACTGAGCTTTGTCACCTGATCTTCGTCCAGTTCCAGATCCATTCCTTCAAAAAGGGCATCAGTGTCAATGGAAGGCATGGAAGAAGTATCAATCTGGATGCCGCTTAAATCAAGACTGCCTGCGCCGGCGCCAAGTTTGCTCTGGTCGATGGAGAACGCCTGTTTTAGTTTGTCAGTGTCAACAGTAAATAAAGAGTTCATATCCAGCTGACTGCTCTTCTTATCATCGAATTTTTTGCCTGTAAAGACATCAACATCCGGCTGATCCAGCTGTTTTTTTACAATCTCACTGGACTGTGCTTCTTCGATGACATGATCGGTCAGGGAAGCCGGATAGTAAATTCCGGAAGACATCATAGTGGCAGTTGCATCCTCGCTTGGCTGGACAATGCCGACAATGGTCAGATCCTCGCTTTTATCCAGAACCTTTTTCATATAATTGATATCGTCTGTTTTATCTCTGTATACATTGTACTGCTTGTCGTACTGATAGCAGTCACTTGGATTTACAATCTTAAATTTTGTATTCAAAATATCGTCATAGGAATAAGAGGAGGAAATATCATCTGGTACTTTTACGGTTTCCTCTTTTGAAAATTCCTCGATCATCTTATCCAGTTCATCATAATCCCGGAGTCCCAGCGTATACAGCATAAAATCACTGATATTTCCGTTTCCTGTGAGGACCAGGACACATTCGTTGTATTTCTTCGGCCATCTGCCTGCTTTTACATCATACTGGTCTTTATAAAGACTGTCCTTGCCGGGCATCTGAAAAAATACATTGGTACTCATCATGGACGACATCAAACTGTTGCTGCTGGTGGAAGATCCAAGTCCCAGAGATGAGAAGGAATTATCCGGATGTACCTGTCGTATGTTTTTTGTGTCTGAGCTGTATATCTGAGGCGACACGTCATACGTATATTCCACGGCATTGGTATAATTATCAATTTTACTGTCGCCGCTGTCGAAATACTGTTTTAAAGATGCCAGGTCGTTGGAACCGATCTTTGAAAACATATTGGTGATCATTTCTGAAACATGAACCTGGGCTGCTTTTTTCGATTCGGTTTCTTTGTTTTCTTTTTCTTTGTCACTGCCGCTTTGCTGGGCATCGCCCATCATGGAAGTCAGATCAAAGCCTGTGCTTTGAATCTGCAGCGGATATTCGGATAACGTCTCTTCCTCAATGGACTGGATGTACTGATTGACGCCGGTGGAAAGAGACAGAATCAGAGCGATGCCGATGATGCCGATCGAACCGGCAAAGGAAGTCAGGATCGTTCTGGCTTTCTTTGTTTTCAGGTTGTTAAAACTTAGGGATAGTGCGGTCAGGAATGACATGGAGGATTTTCCCATGTTCTTGTGTTCCGGCTCCATCCAGTGAGTTGGTTTCAGTTCCAGAGGATCAGAGTCACTGCGGATTTTTCCATCCCGCAGTTCTACGATACGGGTTGCGTAAGCCTGCGCCAGTTCAGGGTTATGAGTGACCATAACGACCAGACGGTCCTTTGCCACTTCTTTCAAAAGATCCATAACCTGAACACTGGTGTCACTGTCCAGGGCGCCGGTAGGTTCGTCCGCCAGAAGAATATCCGGATTGTTGACCAGGGCACGGGCGATGGCAACTCTCTGCATCTGGCCCCCGGAAAGCTGATTTGGTTTTTTATGAATCTGTTCGCCCAGTCCCACTTCTTCCAGGGCTTCGACAGCCCGCTGTCTGCGTTCTGACTTGGAAATGCCGGAGATTGTCAGGGCAAGTTCCACATTGGATAGAATGTCCTGATGGGGGATCAGGTTATAGGACTGAAACACGAATCCAATGGTATGGTTCCGGTAAGAATCCCAGTCCTTGTCTTTATAATTTTTGGTAGAAATTTCGTTGATGACCAGATCTCCGCTGTCATACTGATCCAGACCGCCGATAATGTTGAGCAGTGTTGTTTTTCCGGAACCGCTGGGGCCCAGGATTGCAACAAACTCATTATCCCGTAAGTTCAGACTTACGTGGTCCAGCGCTTTCTGTACCAGATCTCCGGTCCGATATTCTTTGTAAATATCTTTGATTTGCAGCATAAAGTCTTATACCTTCTTTCTGTGTCAAGTTTTGCAAAGAACTGTGATTCAAAACAAGGGTTTAGAATACGTTTTACTTTAGATATTAAGATACTCTATATTATAATAGAGATGGGAAAAAAGTAAACGGAAAAAGCATTTTTTTCCATCGATAAAGGAAGTCGAGATGTTTGGTAAAGATGCATAAAAATTACAAAAATCGACATGTAGTTATATGAATATGTTATAATTTAGGAAGTGATATTAACAAAAAAGTATGAATGAGAGGGAAGGCTATGGGAAGAAAGAAATTATTATTTTCACCAGTAGGAGGAACAGATCCAATATCAAATTTCAGAGATGGCGCATTGCTCCATATCTGCCGTGTATATCAGCCGGATATTGTATATTTATATTTGTCGAAAGAAATGTGTGAGGCTCAGGAAAAGGATGACAGATATCGATTTTGTTTGAGAAAACTAGGAGAGAAGCTGGATCATACATTTCAGATTATAACGATTGAAAAACCGGAACTGGAAGATGTCCAGATTTTTGATGCATTTATTCTGGAATACAGAGAATTGTTGAAAGAGCTTCAGAAACAGTATCCGGATTGTGAAATATTATTGAATGTATCGTCAGGAACGCCCGCTATGAAGAGTGCGTTGCAAATTTTAGCGGCAACCGGCGAAACGAAGATGCAGCCAATTCAGGTAAGCACTCCACAGAAGGGAATCAACCCTCGTTTAGAAGACAGGGAAAATTATGATGTGGATACTTACTGGGAATTAAACGAAGATAATGAGGATGGCTTTGAAAACCGCTGTATGGAATCGAAGAATTTCTATCTTGTGGATGAAATACGAAAAGAGACGATTATAAAACAGATCAGAGCATACGATTATGTAGCAGCTTTGACAATAGCAGAAGAGATGACGGCACCATTATCTGAGGAGATTTTAGCGATGCTTCGGGCAGCGAGCTGCCGCTTAAAGTTAAATATTCATGGAATTGATCAGGAATTGAAGCCGTATGGCATTCAGTTTCTCCCGATTCGGGATGATAATGTACGGGGGATTTTTGAATATGTTTTGAATTTGGAAATCAAAGTGAAAAAAGAGGAATATGCAGATTTTATCAGAGCGATTACCCCGGTAGTATTAGAATTGTTTAAGATTGCCTTGAAAGAATATGGAGGGATTGACTGGAAACAGTTTTGCTATAAGACAAAAGATGGAAGTTGGAAATGGGATATCAATAAATTAAAACAGAATGCTTCCGTATGGGAAGCATTAAATACTGGGTATAAAGACGGATTTTCCAAACCAGAAATTTATGCGATTCATCTTCTGAAAATTATGAGAAGTTGTGTAAAAAATCCAACCATGCTGCAATTATCAGAAGAAATTCGCAAGATTGAAGCAAATGTTCGAAATATGACCGCACATAATCTGGTTTCTGTAACAGATGTATGGGTAAAAAGAAGGTGTGGTTATACCCCGGTAGAGATTTTTGAACTGCTGAAACAATATGTGAAGAAATTACATTTTAAGATTGCAGATGAAGACTGGAATTCTTATGATGTCATGAATCAAATGATAATAGAAAAAATACAGGGATGAGAACTATGATAACAGAACTAACTTTAAAAGTAACGTATGATGCGCAGGACACACTGGACTATCATATTGCTTCAACGATGCACGGAATTTTGATGGAATATTTAGAAAAGAGTTACGGAGACGCAAT
Source organism: Anaerostipes butyraticus (assembly GCF_016586355.1). Lineage (GTDB taxonomy): Bacteria > Bacillota > Clostridia > Lachnospirales > Lachnospiraceae > Anaerostipes > Anaerostipes butyraticus. Next base: position 57,925 of record NZ_BLYI01000035.1, on the reverse strand, counting down.
GCATCAGGATGTATTGAAGCCGTATTCTCAAACTGTATTTGATATGACTGCAAATAGTTTTTGCTGGAGAATTTGTACTTTGACAAAAGAAGCAGAAGAAAAAATCATTCGCCCAATTATGGAAGAGGATGAATTTTTCTTAAAATATAAGCAGCTGAAACTCAAAGTGAGAGAAAAACAAGCGAAATATGTATCCTACGAGGAGTTGATCACAACATATTATTTCGAAAAACAACCGAGAGTACTCCGTATGGAATTCTATTCTCCGACATCTTTTAAAAGTCATGGAGAGTATGTGTTTCTTCCATCAATTCGGTTGATATTCCAAAGTTTGATGAATAAATATGACAGTTTTTCAACAGATACTGCAATTGGAAATGATGAAATTCTGGATCAGATAGAGGAAAATGTAAGAATAACGGGTTACCGGCTCAGAAGTGTAAAATTCTCTTTGGAGGGAATCCGGATTCCGGCTTTTATGGGGACAATTACCATGTATATAAAGGGACCGCAGCAGCTGGTAAATTTAGTCAGAATGATGGCAGAGTTTGGACAATATTCCGGGATTGGAATAAAAACGTCTCTGGGAATGGGTGCATATAAGATAAAGGAAGGATTTAAGAATGACAAAAGATCAAATCAGAATCGTTGCAGGAGCACTGCTTCATGATATAGGCAAAGTACTGTATCGGAGCAGCGATGGAAGAAATCACAGCGAGAGTGGATATGATTTCTTAAAAAAAGAAATACGAATAGATGATACAGAAATATTAAATCAGATTCGATATCATCACGGGAAAAATCTGGGAGCAGCTTCGATACAGCCGGATTCACTCGCTTATATTACATACATTGCAGATAATATAGCCTCTGCAGCGGATCGGAGAGAGAAAGATCAGGGAGAACGGGGCTTTGACCGGAAAGTGCCTCTGGAAAGTATTTTTAATATTTTGAGAGGCAATCACCAGGATTTTTGTTATCAGCCGCGTATGCTGGGAGATGAAAGCGGTATTAACTATCCAACAGAAGACAAAATTGAATATCGGGAAAATTTTTATACAGAGATTTCTCAAAAAATAAAAGAATGTCTGCAGGAGTTTGCTTACGATAAAAATTATTTAAATTCATTGCTGGAGATCCTGGAGGCAACATTATCGTTTGTACCATCTTCCACATCTCTGCAGGAGAGAGCAGATATTTCGCTGTACGATCATGTCAAGCTGACCGCAGCAGCTGCAAGCTGTATTTATTTATATCTGCAGGAAAAAGGAATCAAGGATTATCAGACCGTTTTATTGAAGGAAGCAGAGCAATTCTATGAAGAAAAAGTCTTTATGATTTACAGCATGGATCTTTCAGGTATTCAGGACTTCATTTATACAATAACCAGTAAAGGTGCATTAAAAGGTTTAAGAGCCAGATCGTTTTATCTTGAAATCATGATGGAACATATGATAGATGAATTGCTAGAGAAAGTTTCTTTGTCAAGAGTTAATCTGCTGTATTCCGGAGGCGGGCACTGTTATTTACTGCTTGCCAATACAGAGGAAACGAAGGGACAGTTAGCAGTATTTGAGAAGGAAGTAAATCAATGGTTTTTGGAAACTTTTCAAACAGATTTATTTGCAGGATGCGGATTTGCAGGATGCAGCGCAGCGGATTTGAAAAATCAGCCGGAAGGAAGCTATCAGAAAATTTTCCGGACAATTACGAGGCGAATATCTGATCAAAAAATGAATCGATATACATATAAGGATTTATTGTATTTGAATCAAAAAGAACAAATTTCGGGAGAAAGAGAATGCAAGATATGTCATAGAACAGATTTGCTGCGGGAGGATAATCAGTGTGAAATATGCTGGTCATTGGAACAAATGGCAGTACAGATTATGGAAAATCAGTTCTTTATTGTATCATCAGAGAAAAAAGGAGTCTCTCTGCCTCTGCCATTGGGACGCTATTTGACAACAGAAAAGAAAGAAGAAGATGTGAGACAGAGGATGAAGGAGGATTCGTCTTATATTCGAACGTATGGGAAGAATAAATTTTATTCAGGATATTCTGTTGCAACAAAATTATGGGTAGGAGATTATCATTATAAAACCGGATGCAGTTTTCAGGATCTGGCGGACTGTGCCCAGGGAATTGAAAGAATTGCAGTTTTACGGGCGGATGTCGATAATTTAGGAGAGGCATTTGTTTCCGGCTTTGCGAATAAGGAAAATCATAACAGATATGTTACATTATCCAGAACATCTACTTTTTCCAGAAAGTTATCTTTGTTTTTTAAATATTACATTAATAACCTTTTGGAGCAGGGATCATTTTATTTGAAGGAAAAAGAAGATAAGAGAAGAGCTGCAGTTATCGTATATTCCGGCGGTGATGATTTGTTTGTTGTGGGAAGCTGGGACGATATAATCGGCTTTGCTGTTGATTTGTACTACAGCCTGAAAAAATATTCGCAGGGGACGCTTACGATATCAGGAGGAATCGGAATCTATCCTCCTAAATTCCCGATTTCTGTAATGGCAAAACAGACAGGAGCATTAGAAGATGCAGCAAAAGAAGTAGAGGGGAAAAATGCGATTACTTTATTTGATGAAAGATATTCCTTCCATTGGAGTGAACTGATTCAGGAAGTCATAGAAGAAAAATTACAGCTGATACAATCTTATCTGGATGAGTTTGCGGCAGAAAGAGGCAAAGCGTTTCTGTATCGGGTATTAGAGTTGGTGAGAGCCAGATGGATGGAGGAAGATGGTAAAATCAACATTGCCAGATTCGCTTATCAATTATCACGGATTGAACCTTCAGAGAATGCTTCGGAGGAACAGAAGGAACTGTATCACAGATTTTCAAAATCTATGTATCAGTGGATACAGGACGAGAAAGATTCCAGACAATTAGAATTGGCAATTTATTTGTATATATATCAGGCAAGGGAGAAGGAAGGAGAATACAATGGCGAAGATTGATAAATTAACGTATGTGGATCAGGCAGAAAAAGTCATAAAAAGCATGAGGGAGAAGAATAGAAATGGAGGATATAGGATAAGCTTGACAACGTCTAAAATCAGAAATATTCTTTCTCTAGTTACAGCGATATATAATCAGGTAATCCATGATCCTAATCCTGAATTATCAGAAGATATTTGTCAGGAAATCCAGTATTTAAGATTAAGGATTATCTATGAAGCAGGAAGAGATGATAAGGATAAAGACGTTATGAAATTTGTGAAAAAAGCAGAGTTAATTGAAAACATACAGAGTATAGGGAAAAGCAGAGAGCAGTTTCTGTTGTTTTGCAGATACATGGAAGCGTTAGTTGCATATCACAGATTTTATGGCGGAAGAGATGCATAGGAGGATAGAAAAATGTATGGTAAGATAAAAATTTCTGGGACAATAACAGTTGAAACTGGGATGCATATTGGAGGATCTTCTCAATTTGCTGCGATCGGAGCAGTGGATTCACCGGTGATTCGGGATCGCCAGAGTGACCTTCCGATGATACCAGGGAGCAGCCTGAAAGGGAAAATGAGGACGTTGCTGGCAAAACAGTATTCAAAGACAGCTATTTTAAAACAACACGATGAGGATCCGGAAATCGTATTAAGGTTGTTTGGAAATTCGAAAAAGGGAGATGGAAAACGAGCAAGCCGGCTGATCTTTTCTGATATGATTTTGAGCAATATGGACGAATTGAGAGAAATGGAGATTCATTCTGCGACAGAAATTAAATTTGAAAATACAATTAATCGTGCAACTGCTATTGCGAATCCAAGGCAGATTGAAAGGGTCATCAGAGGGTCCAAATTTCAATTGGATTTGATTTATGATGTCATGAAAGAAGAGGAAATTACAGAAGATATGGCTGCAATCAAACAGGGATTTGAACTGCTTCAATATGATTATCTGGGAGGAAACGGAACGAGAGGATATGGAAAAATTAAGTTTTCCGATTTATCAGCGAAATGTGTTGTAGGGAATGTATCAGCGGATATTATAAATCAATGCAATGAAATTATGAAAGGTGAATAGAATGAATTTTAAAATATGTAAAATGCATTTTTCCACCGGGCTGCATATCGGCAAAGGACTACTGACAGACGGCGAACCTGTATTCTATGCGGATACGTTATTTTCTGCATTATGCCATGAGGCGTTAAAAATGGCGAGTCTGGCTAGACTGCTGCAGTATTGCGGAGAGGGGCGGTTGAAATTATCCGATGGGATGCCATTTATTCAGGATGAACTGTATCTGCCGAAACCTCTTTTTCGAGTAGAAACAGATGAAGAGGGAAACTCTAAAGTGAAAAAATTATTCAAAAAATTAAAATATATTCCAGTGGGAAAATTTGAGGAATATATCCAGGGAAATTTGGATGTCCAAAAGGAAAAAGAAAAATATGATGGTCTGGGGAAATTTCAGATGACGCAGAAGGTATCTGTGGCTCGCGAAGAAGAGCCGGAGCCTTATTTCGTAGGATCGTATCATTTTCAAAAAGATACAGGATTGTATGTGATAGTTGCTTACGACACGGAAGAAGTTTTTGAATTTCTGATGGAATTGATGAGAGCATTGGAGTATAGTGGAATTGGCGGAAAAAGAACTAGTGGATATGGAAAATTTCAATTGGAATGTTCTGATCTGCCATTGGAGCTGGAAGAACGAATCAATATTGAAAAATATTCTTTGAAAATGCTGGTATCTCTTGCATTACCAAAAGAGGATGAATTAAAAAAGGCGTGCAGCGACGCTAATTTTCAAGTGATAAAAAGAAGCGGGTTTGTCGCATCTGATACATATGCAGAGCATTTACAGCGAAAAAAAGATTTTTATGCTTTTGCAGGCGGATCTTGTTTTCATGACACTTTTGATGGAGATATCTACGATGTTTCTCTGGGTGGAAGTCATCCGGTGTATAAATATGCAGTACCTGTTTTTGTGGGGGTGAAATAATGGGACAATATTTGAAATCCTATAGGGTGATTTTGACAACCAAAAGCCCTGTGTATGTTGGTTCAGGAGAAAAAATAAAGAAAAAACAATATGTTCTGAATCGAAGCGAAAAAAAGATTTATTTGCCGGACATGAAAAAGGTATACAGTGCAATGCAGAGAAAGAAAAAGGGACAAGCTTATGAAAGATATTTGCTGAATCGAAATGAAAAAGATTTTGCAAGATGGATGCAGAAACAGAGGGTTTCAGAGAAGGAATATCTGTCGTGGATGCGGTATCGGTTAGACTGTTCTGATGTAGTATTGACTGATGAAACAAATGATTTGTTATTATGTGTAAAGGATCCTTACGGTATGCCATATATACCAGGCAGTAGTTTAAAGGGAGTGCTACGGACCATTTTACTGGCAGATGAACTGTTGTATGATCCAGATAAGAAAAGAAATGCACAAAGGATTATTAAAAAAGGGTTAAAAGAATCCAGGCCAGGTAAAAGGTATCTGGGAAGAGAAATGAAAGAAATTGAACAGCAGGTGTTTCATTTGCTGGATTATGAGACAGATCAGAGAAATTCTGTCCAGGATATTATGAGGGGTATCATAATCAGTGACAGCAAGCCGCTTTCCTTAAGTGATCTAACCGTTTGTCAGCAAATTGACAGTAATGTCAAAGGCACAAAGAAACGTCTTCCAATCATGAGAGAGTGTATACGTCCGGGGCGGAAAATAGAATTTACCATGACGATTGATGAGAGTATGAATCAGGCTACGGATGAAACGATTCTGACTGCGGTTAATAATTTTCTGGGAATTTACCAAAAGTTTTTGCTTAAATTTAAGATGCAGGACAATGCAGAAAATATGATTTACATTGGCGGAGCAGTCGGATTTGTAAGTAAAACAATTTTATATGATATCTTCGAGCAGGATGAAGCAGGTGAGTATGTGAGTGAGATTTTCGGAAAAACATTGGCAAAATCAATTGCCAGACAGCATAAACACTATTTGGATAGCAGACTGGGAGCATCGCCTCATGCAATACGAGGAACAGAGTGTGAAGGAAGGGAGTGTGAATTTGGAAAATGTGAGATTCAGATGGAAGAATTGTGATTTTGCGCCGATGCCCATAATTAGCGGTCTGGAGACAATTTTGGAAGAAAGTTTGAGAGGCAGACTTCGTTCATTTTGTTTTCAGCCGCAAAATATGGCGGCAGGCGGCGAAAACAGGGAGCTGCAGAGGGCAGGATTTAGATAATTAGAACCCCCGGCAGGGGACGAGAATAAACGTTGTATGGTAACTTTGCACCAGTCCGCACTTATAATTTAGATAATTAGAACCCCCGGCAGGGGACGAGAATCCATCCGGCTGGATCGCTGCATATTATAATAAATTTAGATAATTAGAACCCCCGGCAGGGGACGAGAAACAATTACATAACCGTTACCAGTATCTAACCAGGATTTAGATAATTAGAACCCCCGGCAGGGGACGAGAAGGGAAACAAGGAAACCTTTAAATTCAAATCTATAGTTGATTTAGATAATTAGAACCCCCGGCAGGGGACGAGAACTATACATTATAGTTACTATCTTTATAAGCATACAAATTTAGATAATTAGAACCCCCGGCAGGGGACGAGAACAATTTCATAACCTTCTATTTCTTTGAGATTATCCATAAAATTTAGATAATTAGAACCCCCGGCAGGGGACGAGAACCTGACTTAAAATGATTATACAAAAAAATAAAATGTTATTTAGGTAATTAGAACCCCCGGCAGGGGACGAGAAAATTTTTTGAAACAGTGAACGGGTTAGACAGTACATATTTAGGTAATTAGAACCCCCGGCAGGGGACGAGAACAAATTTTTGAAAAGATTGAAAAAAAGTTGTTGACAAGATTTAGGTAATTAGAACCCCCGGCAGGGGACGAGAACCCTAAAACTAAATTGAATAAAATTGCTCCAAAAATTAATTTAGGTAATTAGAACCCCCGGCAGGGGACGAGAAAAGAATATTTGATCTTATCGATCAATTCATACGTATCCATTTAGGTAATTAGAACCCCCGGCAGGGGACGAGAATGAATTTCCATCATTCCACTGAAAAATACTTTCTACTTATTTAGGTAATTAGAACCCCCGGCAGGGGACGAGAATACTATGTAACCTTTCTTCTCCAGTTTCTTAACTCTATTTAGGTAATTAGAACCCCCGGCAGGGGACGAGAATGTAAAATACCATTATATTTTCCTTTCTGCCTTGCTAGATTTAGGTAATTAGAACCCCCGGCAGGGGACGAGAACAGCCTTTGCTCTTTTAATTCATAGAAGTCTTTCTTTTAGATAATTAGGACCCCCGGCAGGGGACGAGAACTAATAATTCGCAAATCTTTTAAATTCATTCGGATCTTTATTTAGATAATTAGAACCCCGACAGGGGACGAGAACACAACTTCATTCGCATCAGCACATAGAGAAACTTCATAATTTAGATAATTAGAACCCCCGGCAGGGGACGAGAACTCCTTTCTTCCTGATCTCTATATGTAATCGTAAACAATTTAGATAATTAGACCCCCGGCAGGGGACGAAAACTTGCATAAAAATAAGACCCTTTAAGGCCTTGCTCTTATCTATTTAGACAATTAGAACCCCGACAGGGGACGAGAATTGAAATAAAGCATGTAGTGCCTCATATCTTTGTCGATTTAGGTAATTAGAACCCCGACAGGGGACGAGAAGAAATTAATATATTCTCTGACATTTGTATGCATTGTTTTATTTGGGTAATGAAAAACCCGGAAGGGGACGGAATATTTCTTAATGCGAAAAGGAAGAGAGGAATATGGAATCAGATATTTTGTATGCTATCGGTTATATTATTGGGGTTGCTGCAGCTGGATTTCTGATTATAGTAATATTTGGCTTTTTTTGTGTTTGGTGGTGGAGTCAATAAGTCATTGCTTGGAAAATGATAAGGAATGGACACTGGAAATCCCAAAGTGGCAATATTGCACCGCAGAATATGAAATGATAAAATGAATAAGAGGGAGGGGTTATATGACAGCTGTTAGGAAGATAATGACGGATATTATGAGTGAAAGAAATTTGATTTTGGCATATAAGTTGGAGGTATAACTATGTATAAATATGAAGTTATAATCTATTGGAGCCAGGAAGATGATTGCTATATCGCAGAAGTCCCTGAATTGCCGGGATGTATGTCAGATGGGAAAACCCAGATGGAAGCTTTGAAAAATTCTCAGGTTGTTATTTCTGAGTGGATTGAGACAGCCAAAGAGATGGGAAGAGAGATACCAGAACCAAAAGGTAAACGATTATATGCTTAAAATAAAAACTCCTGAATCTGCAGGAGTTTTTGTGTTTATAACAATTAAGAGGAAAGTAAAAAATGCTGTCTGAACGGAGGTGTGCTATGTCTTGCTTATATATTACAGAGAATGGTGCGAAAGTTGGGATTGAAGGTGGCAGATTCAGCGTCAAATGTAAAAATGGAATGGATCGATATATCCCAAAAGAATCGGTGGATTCAATTATAATATTCGGCAATGTAAATTTGACGGTACCATGTCTGCGGGAATGCATGGAAAGAGGAATTTCCGTTTCTTTATTTTCAACCACTGGAAGATATTTTGGAAGAATCGAGTCAACAAGTCATATAAATGCCAGACGTTTAAGAAGACAGGTCCATATGAGTGAGAATGAAGAGGATAAACTGATTTTCTCAAAAAAGATTATAGAGAACAAGATACATAACCAGAGAGTGTTGCTGACTCGTTATGCAAGAAATTCTGACAGTAATATTTCTGATCAGGTTAAAGCAATTAAAATTCATGAGAAAAAGATTCAGCAGTGTTCGAGTATAGAGCAGATTATGGGATATGAGGGAAACGCATCACGGCAGTATTTTTCTGCATTAAGCAATATGATAGCAGATGAATTTAAATTTAAGGGAAGGAGCAAGAGACCACCGAAAGATCCTTTTAATTCTATGATTAGTTTAGGGTATACAATTCTGTTGTATGAAATTATGGGAGAAATTGAAAATAGAGGACTGTCTCCTTATATTGGATTTATGCATAAGGATGCTGAGAATCATCCAACATTAGCCAGTGATTTATTAGAAGAATGGAGAGCTGTCATCGTAGATGCAACGGTAATGAGTTTAATTCAGGGTAATGAAATACAGCTGGAAGAATTTCAAAAAGATCGGGATACCGGTGCCGTCATTATAGGGAAAAAGGGTATTAATATTTTCTTGAAGAAATTAGAAAAGAAACTACAAAGTAATATGAATTATCTGGAATACCTGGAACACCCGGTTAGTTTCCGACGAGCTATCTGGTGGCAGGTCACGAAACTGATTCGTTGTATAGATAATGGAACTTTTGAAGAATATCAGCCAATAAGGATACGATAGATATGGATTTTTTTGAATTTGAAGAAATAGAAGAAGAGAGAAATATAAAATATCTGATTCTTATCATTTATGATATTTCAGATAATAAGCAGCGACTGAAACTCGCGAAGTATTTGGAGAGTTATGGAGTTCGTGTGCAGAAATCAGCGTTTGAAGCCCGTCTGGATAAGAAAAAATATAAACAGCTATTAGAGGGATTAGATAAAATTTTGAACAAAGAAGATAATGTCAGAGTTTATAAGATGAAAGATTATGAAGAAGTGCGAACATATGGTGATGAAGTGTTTGCGGATGATGGAGATTATATTATTATCTAATCCACTACAGATAAGGAAAAATGGGAAAGAAGAACGTCATCATGTGATTATGTCATTTTTTGGAACTGAGACCGCCAAAGAGATAGGAAGATCATATGAAAAGGGAGCCGCTGCTCCATAGATGATATTTCACCTGTTTCGCAGCAGCTCCAATGAAAGGGCTCTATTCATGATGATTTTTTCTACTGTTATGTGTACTCCGGGAATAACGTTCGCCGGAGTTATTTTGTGTGCTCTGGCGGTGATGACCGGAAGAAGTACTTTGCGTGTTTTGATGATGACGGCTGGTTGAGGCAGTATGTGTCTCCTGATGGTGTGTACTGGCCGCAGATGTATTCTGCCTGTTTGTCTGCTGTTCGGAATGATGCTGACCGGATTTATCCTCTTCGCCGGATAAGGAGTGTATGAGATCATGGATCTCTTTCATGGTCATGTCTTTGACCTCTTCTGCTGTGATGTCAGAGCCGAGAGACTGAAGTTTCAGGAAAGCCTGATATTTGCCGGAAGAAAGTCCCAGATGATGGGCTTCCTCTGTATCTTCGTGATCTGCCATGTAACAGTAAGTGTTCTGATTTTCCTTGGCGGAAGTTTCAGCGTGGGAGTATATGCGTCTGCACTGTCTGGTGTTTTTTCCGGATACTGTAATCGTTAGAACTTCATCTCCGGCCAACAAGTCTTTGATACGGTCTGATGCAACAATTTTATCGATGGCATCATCACAATCCATATATTTGACCTCTAGTGAGGAAGCCAGTTCTTTGCCGTCTGAGTTATAACCGGTTACGGATAAAACCCTGTTGAAACGGTTGACACTCAGTTCCAGGGAAGGATTGATATCAATGCTGATGGCTGCGGTAGGAGTGAAATAAAGCCGCCAGCCTCCAAAACCGATCAAAAGGAAAAACAGACAGAAAGAAGCAAGAGCAATATAACGGTATCTGGCTGGTCTCTTTTGAGAAAGAGTTTTCCGCTGTTCCTGAAGGAATGCCTTGGTACCATTTTTCAAAGATTCTTCTGCATGGATCTGCTGGAATGCTTCGTGGATTTTATTCTTCATATTCATCGCCTCCTAACTTAGTTTTCAGTATCTTTTTGGAGCGGGTTAGGAGCGTATAAACGGTATTCACATTTTTCCCAAGAATCTTACTGATCTGAGGCGCTGTATATCCTTCATAAAAATGCAGATAAACTACGTCTTTATATTTTTTTGGAAGAGATAAAACAGCTTCCAGGACATCCCGGTGATCCTGTGCCGCAGGAGCCGGCTGATTGATAACCTGATCTATGGATACAGTTCGTTTACGAAAAAAACTTTTTAGCAGATCTTTACAGGCATTGATCGTTACACGAATCAGCCAGGCTTTTTCATGTTCTCTGTTTTCAAATTCAACAGAACTAAGGGCATATTTCAGGAAAACTGTTTGAAATATGTCCTCAGTGTCTGCGTAGTTTTTCAAATGTAACATGCAAAGCCGCCGGATCATATCAGAATAATCAGCGACTGCCCTGTTGATTTCTGCTTCGCTCCGCATAGTTGTCTGATCCTCTATCTGTGGCATCCTTCACCGGAGTGATGATGCCGGCTGGTGTTATGGTGAGAGTTTGTCTGTTTCTTCTGGGAAGTACAGTGATCACAGATGCCATCGCCATTCTGATCCGTATAGTACTGGCAGCGTCCGGAAGAGGCCTGTTGTTTCTGAGAGACGCAGTGATCGCAGACTCCGTCATGATTTTTATCGGTATAGTATGGACACTGGCTGACAGATTTCTGGCTGGTCCTGGCTGTTGCCTGGCTGGCTGTATCTGTGGAAGCCGCCGGAGCAGCGGTTGTGGCAGCGGCAGTGCTTTCTGTGGATTGTGCCGTTGTGGCAGCGGCAGTGCTTTCCGTGGACTGCGCTGTGGCAGCAGTGCCGAAAGTGTTATCGGAAACCGCAGTAGTCTCATAACTGCCGGTGTCATTATCCGGGGTCTGGCTGAATGCGTAGATGCAGACTGTGCCTAAAGAAAATACAAAGACTGTGATCAAAATTCCCGTTATTAGTTTTTTCATAATGTATCCCTCCATTTGTATTGCTTTATTGGTTGTTTCACTATAAATACGATTGAGAGGGATAAAACCATTCACTTTTTTGAAAAAAATTCATTTGATTGTCTTCTTATTATATCGTAAAAAGAGAGAAGAGAATATGGAGAAATACAAAGAAATGGGAAAAACAGTTGACTCTTCCCTTAGGGCAGAGGCTATACTGAAATCAGATTCGGATCAGACATGTGCAGGGAGGGAGAAAAAGATGCTTTCTATTGGTGAATTTTCGAAAATATGTCAGGTGACAGTAAAGACACTGCGTCATTACGACAGGATCGGACTGCTGAAGCCGGTTTATGTAGACGATATGACAGGATACCGCTACTACAGCCGGGGGCAGATGGAGAAGATGCTTTTGATCCAGAGATTAAAACGTTATGGATTTTCACTGGAAGAGATTAGCAGTATCCTTCACTGTACGGAAAAGGGAGCGCTCCTTTCCAAAATGCTGCAGCAGAAAGACAGACTGAAACAGCAGAAACAGGATATGGAGCTGGCAATCAGTGAATTGACGGCTCATATGCAGAGTTATGAAAGGACGGGAGATCTTATGGATTATCAAAGAGGATACAAAATTGATCTGAAAGAAGCGCCGGAGAGAAATGTGATCGCGTGCCGGCAGAAAATGGGTGTCGATGAATTCGGAAAATATTACAGCACACTATATGAAAGGGTGCCAAAAGAACGGGTGACGCCAAATGGTGTGACAGGAGCCGTATATTACGATAAGGAATTTGACCGGGAGAACTCAGATATTGAGCTGATCGTCGGAATCAGGGAAAGAGAAAAAGCAGACAGGGTTATGAAAGCAGGACTGTGCGCCATGACAGTGCATAAGGGACCATATTCTTCTCTGTCAGAGGCGTATGGCGCCCTGGTGGACTGGATCGCGGAAAATGGCTATGAGTGGAACGGAGTGCCGTATGAGATTTATACAAAGACGCAGTTTGACAGTCTGGCTCCCCAGGATTGGGAAACAGAAGTCTATTTTCCTGTGAGAAAAAAATAAAATTCCGGTACAGACAGATTCTCTGAAATGGGAATGATCAAAATAAAGCCGCAGTCCTGCTGTTTATGGGACTGCGGTTTCGTCTGTGCCGGAGAAATAAAATGGAAACAATTTTATTCCTCTTCTGAGGCGTTTTCTTCATTGATTTCTTCATTTTCAACTTCTGCATTATCTTTGTATTTATCGTTTGATAATAAATTTATGATCTTTTCCATCCGGGTTATTTTTTCTTCCATTTTCCATATTTTCTTTTGCTGATACCATGCGAGGACAGGGAGAAATACAACAAAAATTCCATATGCAAAACCAATGGTCATAATAATTGCAAATAACATGTTCAGATTCCTTCTTTCTTACTTATACCAATGTTATACTATCATTCTCTTTTTGATACATCAAGGAGGAAGATTTAAAAAGAATGGAAAATCAATCAAAGAATTTTCCACTTACAAGTGGTAACTTTGTTCTTCATAAGGTACAATGTCGAGAAGCCCTGGAAACAGGAAAGAAAGTAAAAATTCCAAGAGATTAGGAAGAAGAAACTTGTCTTTTTCTGGAAATCAGATATACTTGTATGTAGGAAAAACAGGAACATAGGAGTATATATGGCAAGCAAATACGTACAAGTTTATACAGATTTGAAGAAAAAGATAGAAAACAGGGAACTGGAAATCGGACAGGCTCTTCCTGCGGAAGCAGAGCTGATGAGCCGGTATCAGGTGTCACGGGATACCATACGCAAGTCTCTGGGAATCCTGGAGAATCAGGGATATATTCAGAAAGCCAGAGGCAGGGTGGCAACAGTTGCCGGCAGGGGGAATTATACATTTCCTTTTGAGCGGATTGCCAGTTTTAAGGAACTGAACGCCCATCTGGACCGGCGGACGGAAACCAAAGTCGAGAATCTGGAGATTATCCTGGATCAGGACAGGATCATGGAGCTGTTTGAGGATGACGAGGAGAAGGAAATCTATGATCTGCTCCGTGTTCGAAGCATTGAGGGAGAAAGGGTGATCATTGACCATGATTACTTTAAAAGGAGCATTGTCCCTAATCTTCCGCTGAGAGCCTGCAGGGATTCTGTTTATGAGTATCTGGAGAAAGAGCAGGGCCTGGAGATCGGATACGCGACAAAGGAAATCTATGTGCAGGAAGCGGATGAGAAAGACCGGAAGTATCTGGATCTGAGGGAATACGGATTTGTTATCGTAACGAAAAGTTATACGTATACGAAGGAGAACCGATTGTTCCAGTATACGGAGTCAAGACATCGCCCAGACCACTTTAGATTTGTAGGAATTGCACAAAGATAGGGCAAAAAACTTATGAAGAACGCCAAAAATGCAATTGGCGTTCTTTTTTTGTGCAAAAAATATTGACTAACAAATACGTATATGATAATTTATAGTCAAACATATACGTATTTGTTAGAAGCGAAGAAAGAAGATTTGAGAGGTGGAAATCATGTCTAAATTTACGAATGACGCCAAAAAGATGCTGGAGTTAGTTGGCGGCAGAGAGAACATTGTATCATTTACTCATTGTGCGACAAGAATGAGATTTGTACTGGCAGATGACAAGAAGGCAGATGTCAAAGGGATTGAGGCGCTTTCCTGTGTCAAAGGAAGTTTTACCCAGGGCGGACAGTTCCAGGTCATCATCGGAAATCAGGTATCTATGTTTTATGATGAATTTTCAGAGATCAGCAACATGGACGGAGTGAACAAACAGGAAGTGAAAAAGGCAGCAAAAGGGAATATGAACCTGCTTCAGAGAGCGGTGGCTAACCTGGCAGAAATTTTTGCTCCGATCATTCCTGCGATCATCGTTGGAGGTCTGATCCTTGGTTTCCGAAATATCATCGGAGATATTAAACTTCTGGAAGACGGAACAAAATCGATTACGGAAGTGTATCAGTTCTGGAAGGGAACTTATGATTTCTTATGGCTGATCGGTGAAGCGATCTTTACCTTCCTTCCGGTAGCGGTTACGTGGTCTGTATGTAAGAAAATGAATGTGGATCAGGTGCTGGGAATCGTGCTTGGTATTACTCTTGTATCTCCACAGCTGATGTCAGCCAGTGATTACGTTTCTGCAGTAGAGGCAGGGAAGGCTGTTCAGTACTGGGATTTTGGAGCTTTTCATATTAACATGGTCGGCTATCAGTCACAGGTAATCCCGGCAATCTTAGTCGGTCTGGTATTTTCTGTGATTTACCGGTTCCTGAAGAAACATGTGCCGGATGTTATTTCGATGATCGTTGTACCGTTCTGTTCTCTGGTGCCGTCTGTACTGCTGGCTCATACCATCATCGGACCATTCGGCCGTATGATCGGCGACGGACTTGCAAACATCATTATGGCAGGATTTAGTTCTTCTGCAGCATGGCTGTTCAGCGGTATTTACGGCTTCCTTTATCCGCTGCTGGTTATTACGGGACTGCATCATTCTATGCTGCCGATTGACCTTCAGACCGCGGCAACGATGGGTGGAATCTATACCTTCCCTGTGGTAGCGTTAAGCAACATCGCCCAGGCAACTGCAGTTATGGCATTTGTATTTGTCAACCGCAAAGACGCACAGATCAAAGAAGTTGGAATTCCATCTTTCATTTCCGGATATCTGGGAGTTACAGAGCCGGCTATGTTCGGTGTCAATCTGAAATATCTGTATCCGTTTATCGGTGCTATGATTGCCAGCGGAATCATGGGAATCGTATCAAGAAGTTTTGGAGTCATCGCCAACAGTGTAGGCGTCGGCGGAATCCCGGCGTTCCTGTCCATGAGGGGAGATAAGATTCCGGCATACATCCTTTGCATTTTAGCGGATATTGTGCTGGCGTTTATCATAACCGTCATATTATCTAGAACGAAACTAAAAGACTACGGCAATAAATAGACATCTGTGACAAGAGGAGAATAACATGAACTTGGGGAATAAAGTAGTATATCAGATTTATCCGAAATCTTTTCAGGATACAAACGAGGATGGAATCGGTGACCTGAAAGGAATTATAGAACATCTGGACTATCTGAAGGAACTGGGAGTGGATTATCTGTGGATATCACCGTTTTTTGTATCACCGCAGAATGACAACGGATATGACATCGCAGATTACAGAGATATTGATCCCATGTATGGAACCATGGAAGATTTTGAGCGCCTGGTGGAAGAGGCGAAAAAGAGAAATATATATCTGATGATGGATATGGTGTTTAATCATTGTTCCACAAAGCACGAATGGTTTCAGAAAGCACTGAAAGGAGATCCATATTACAGAGACTTTTTCATTTTCAGAAAAGGAAGAAACGGTCTGCCGCCGACTAACTGGGAATCCAATTTCGGGGGAAGCGCATGGAATTATCTTCCGGAAACAGATGAATACTATCTGCATCTGTTTCATGAAACCCAGGCGGATCTGAACTGGGAAAATCCGGAAGTAAGAAAAGCATGCTGTGATATTGTGAATTTCTGGATTGATAAAGGCGTGAAAGGATTTCGGTTTGATGTGATCAATCTGATTTCAAAGGAATGCTATGAGGATGATCTGAAAGGGAATGGAAAGCGGTTTTATACGGATGGACCAAGAATCCACGAATTCCTCCATGAATTAAACCGGGAAACCTTTGGAAAATATGATGATATCATTACGGTGGGAGAAATGGCGTCGACAACGCTGGAAAACAGCATCCGGTATTCCAATCCGGATTCAGAAGAGCTGTCCATGATTTTTAATTTCCATCATTTAAGGATTGACTATCCATCCGGAAATAAATGGGAAGTGCAGCCGTTCCGGTTCCATGATTTAAAGAAAAATCTGTTTATGTGGCAGAGAGAAATGGAAAAAGGCGGCGGATGGAACGCATTGTTCTGGTATAATCACGATCAGCCGAGAATTGTCTCCAGAATTGGAGACGAGGGCAGATACCGGAAAGAATCCGCAAAAATGCTGGCTACAACAATGCATGGCCTGCAGGGAACGCCGTATATCTACCAGGGTGAGGAGATCGGCATGACCAACGCTCATTTTACGGATATCAGCCAGTACCGGGATATTGAGACGCTGAATTATTACACGATCCTGAAGCAAAAAGGAAAACCGGAAGAAGAAATCTATGAAAGTTTCCGGAGAAAATCCAGGGATAATTCCAGAACGCCGATGCAGTGGGATGATACAAAAAATGCAGGATTTTCCACAGGAGAGCCATGGATTTCCGTAATCTCCAATTATAAGGAAATCAACACGCTGGACCGGGAAGAGGATGATTCCATTTTCCAGTATTACAGGAAGCTGATCCAGTTAAGGAAAACGGTACCGGTGATTGCGGATGGAACATTTGAAGCGCTGCTGGAAGACCATGACAGAATTCTTGCTTATAAGAGAGAAAATGACAGTCAGCTGCTTTATGTTTTCTGCAATTACTTTGCGGAAGATGTGGATGTGCCGTATGAGGTGCCGGAAGGATGCCGCTGCATCATATCCAACTACAATGAGGATATCAAACCAGAGGAACTGAGACTTCGTCCGTATGAGGCGGTTATGTTTTTGAAAGATAAATAGAGACACAGAAGGAGACCTTTTGCCGGCAAAGACCGCGGGAGGTCTTCTTTACTTTAAAAAGAATGACTTTTATAATAATGGGGAAAAACCAATATCTGCGTCAGGAAAGGAAGTGATCCTATGGATCTGATGGAAATGATCCGAAACCGAAGAAGCGTAAGGACATACAGGAAGGGGGAAATAGAGGAGGAGACCTTGAGGAAAGTTCTGGAAGCAGGGCTTCTGGCACCCAGCGGAAGAAACCGGCAGCCATGGGAGCTGATCGTGGTCCGGGATCCGCAGACCCTGAAACAGCTGTCAGAGTGCCGGGCCGGGGGAGCTGCCAGGATGCTTGCCAGTGCGGCAGCGGCTGTTGTGGTGACGGCGGATTCGGCTAAAACGGATGTATGGACGGAAGATTGTTCCAACGCCATGATGCTCATGCATCTGACAGCAGACGCCATGGGTCTTGGAAGCTGCTGGATCCAGGGAAGGCTCAGGGAAGCGCCGGATGGAAGAACTGCAGAAGAATATGTGAGAGAAATCCTGGGATATCCAGAAGACTTCCGGCTGGAGGCGATACTGTCCCTGGGACTGCCGGAAGAGCATCCGGAAGCAAAAACAGCTGCAAAAGAGCTGGAGAAAAAAGTCCATTGGGAACGGTATGAAGGTCAGGTGGAATGATGGAGAAAAACTATATGGCAGCTATAGCAGCCTGTTCTAATGGTCTGCCGGCAGGGAAGAGACAGGAACTTCAGCGGCTGGACAAACTTTTAGAACAAAATAATATTTCAGTCAGAATGAGCCGGTATTTATATGAAAAATCCGATGGGATCAGCGGAAGCGGACGGGAAAAAGCAGAAGAACTGATGGATTTCTTTGAAAATCCGGGAATCCGCTGTATTTTTGACGTATCCGGCGGGGATATGGCCAACGAGGTGCTGGGTTATCTTGACTATCAGAAGATCAGAGAAAGTCAGGCAGTGTTTTGGGGATACAGTGACCTTACCGTTCTTTTAAATGCTGTCTATGCAAAGACAGGGAAAGAATCCGTTTTGTATCAGGTACGGAATCTTTTGTATGATGATGGGCCGATCCGGCAGAAAGAGTTTTTTGGATGGATAAAAGAGAAAAAGGAAGCTCTTTTTTTGCTGAATGGAAACTTTGTCCAGGGAGACCATCTGGAAGGAACTGTCATCGGCGGAAATATCCGCTGTTTTCTGAAACTTGCAGGAACGCCTTATTTTCCAGATTTCAATGATAAAATTCTGTTTTTGGAGGCAAGAAGCGGACAGGTGCCGCAGATGACGACGTTTTTCAGTCAGCTGCAGCAGACGGGCGCATTCGATAAGATCAAAGGACTGATTCTTGGAACCTTTACACAGATGGAAGCCGCATCCAAAAATATTGTGCCGCTGGCGCTCCGGTATGTAAAAGAAGATCTCCCGGTGTTTTGGACATTGGAGGCAGGGCACGGCACGGACTCCAGAGCAGTGATCATCGGCGGACATGCGGTGACAGTCAGTGAAAGCCGAATCATGACAAAAAATTAAAAAATATTGCATACAAAAGACAGAAAGCCGCTGAAAAATAGGGAAATCTGATTTTTCAGCGGTTTTTCTGCGTCAAAATACCGAAAAATCTGCAATAGATGAATTTTGTTCATGTTTAAGATGAAAAGTGTTCATAGTTTCACTTTACTGTGCTAAATTTTGTAATATAATGGAGAAGACTGAAAAAAGCGAAAGAAGAAAAAGGGAGAGAAAACCATGAGCAATGGATTTGAGATCAGATGGCACGGACGAGGAGGACAAGGTGCCAAGACAGCGGCGCTGCTTCTGGCAGACGCTGCATTTAAAACTGGAAAATATGTGCAGGGCTTTCCGGAATATGGACCGGAGCGTATGGGAGCCCCGATTACTGCCTATAACAGGATCAGTGATCAGCCGATCCGTGTACATTCTAATATTTATACACCGGATTTGGTGGCGGTAGTGGATGAGACACTGCTGCATTCTGTTGATGTAACGGACGGACTTAAAGAGGACGGGGCGGTGATCGTTAATTCACCAAAGAGTCCGGAAGAGATCCGGCCGATGCTGAAAGGTTATAAAGGAAAGGTATATACAGTGGACGCACGTAAGATTTCCGTGGAGGCTCTGGGTAAGTATTTCCCGAATTCTCCGATGCTGGCGGCTGCCGTTGCGGTAAGCGGTATTATGGAACATGATGCGTTCATTTCAGAGATGAGAAATTCTTATCAGCATAAATTTGCCAAGAAACCTGAGGTGATCGATGGCAATATGCTGGCACTGCAGCTGACTTATGACGCACTGAAGGATGTTGTATAAAATGAAAAAGAAGCTGGCAAAAGGAGAAAAAACAATGAGAACAGATATCAGCAGGATAAATGAGCAGACACCTCATCAGGAACTGACAGAAGGTCTGATGGTGTTTGCAGGAGGAACTTCAAAATATTTTGAGACAGGAGAGTGGAGAACAAGGACTCCGATTTTAAATCATGATCTGTGCAGACAGTGTATGGTCTGTTCTATGGTCTGTCCGGATTCCTGTATTCCGTTAAAAGATGGAGAAAGAGTTGAATTTGATTATAAACACTGTAAAGGCTGCGGAATCTGCGCGAAAGCATGTCCGTTTGACGCAATCGAAATGAAGGAGGGAAGATAAAATGGCTGTAAAAGATCGTATGTCAGGAAATGAGGCGGTGGCATTTGCAATCCGTCAGATCAATCCGGATGTTATGCCGGCGTTCCCGATCACACCTTCAACAGAGATTCCGCAGATGGTATCCACCTACATCGCCAATGGAGAGATTGATACGGAATTTATCCCGGTGGAGAGTGAGCATTCTGCCATGAGCGCAGCTATTGGATCTGAGGCGGCAGGAGCAAGAACTCTGACTGCCACGTCATCTGCCGGACTGGCTTATATGTGGGAAGAACTGCTGCTGGCGGCTTCCAACAGGATGCCGGTCGCGCTTGCTCTGGTTAACAGGGCGCTGTCAGGACCGATCAACATTAACTGTGACCATTCTGATGGTATGGGAGCGCGAGATACCGGATGGATCCAGATTTACGCAGAGAATAATCAGGAAGTCTATGATAACTTTATACAGGCGTATCCGATCGCGGAGGACCCGCAGGTTCACCTTCCGATCATGATCTGCCAGGATGGATTTATCACCAGCCATGCAGTAGAGAATATCGAACTGCTGGAAGACGGGGACGTAAAGGAATTTGTCGGAGAGTATGAGCCGGAAGAATTCCTTTTAAACCCGGGGAAACCGATTGCGGTAGGACCTTATTCTGTGACGAATTACGCAATGGAGGCGAAAAAGAATCAGGCAGACGCCCTGAAACGTTCCAAGGAAGTTATTTTAAAAGTGGCAGAGGAGTTTGAGAAAATCTCCGGCAGAAAATACGGGCTTTTTGAGGAATACCGCACAGAGGACGCAGATTATATTATGCTGATCATGGGTTCTGCGGCGGGAACCGCAAAACAGGCGGTGGATGACCTGAGGGAACAGGGAAAGAAAGCCGGAGTTATTAAACTTCGTGTATTCCGTCCGTTTCCGGCGGATGAACTGGCAGAAGCCTTAAAAGGAGCAAAAGCTGTAGCAGTCATGGACAGAACAGAAAGTTACAATGGAAACGGCGGACCTCTTGGAAGTGAAGTGACGGCGGGGCTGTATCGGAAGAAGATCATGGTTGAGACAGTCAATTATATCTATGGTCTTGGCGGCCGCGACTTTACCGTTCAGGAAGTTTATGACATCTTTGGAGAGCTGGAAGATTTCATAGAAAACGGAAAAGCACCAGAACAGTTTCAATATATCGGATTACGGAAATAGGAGGACTGCTGTGAGTAGTTATAATGTAAAAGAAATGATGAGTAAGAAGGATCGTCTGGCGCCAGGGCACAGAATGTGCGCAGGATGCGGGGCGACCATAGGAGTAAGAGCTGTTTTAAGAGCGCTGCATGAGGAGGATCATGCGGTGATCGCCAATGCCACCGGATGTCTGGAAGTATCTTCTTTCATGTATCCGTACACCGCATGGGAAGACAGCTATATCCATAATGCATTTGAAAATGCAGGGGCAACTTTAAGCGGAGTGGAAACGGCATATAAGGTTCTGAAGAAGAAAGGGAAACTGCCGGAAGATGAACATTTTAAATTCATTGCGTTTGGAGGGGACGGCGGAACCTATGATATCGGATTTCAGTCCTTATCCGGGGCAATGGAACGGGGCCATGATATGGTCTATGTCTGTTATGATAACGGAGCATATATGAATACCGGAATCCAAAGGTCTTCCGCAACGCCGAGATTTGCGGATACGACAACGACACCGGCTGGAAAATGTTCCGATGGAAAGATGCAGAACAGAAAAGATCTTGCAAGTATTATCGCGGATCATGATGTGGCTTATGTAGGGCAGAGCACTTTCACTTTAAACTTTAACGACCTGCATCAGAAGGCGGAAAAAGCGATTTATACAGAAGGAGCCAGCTTCCTGAATATTATGACGCCATGCCCGAGAGGATGGAGATATCCGACGGAGGATATTATGGAAATCTGCCGTCTTGCGGTGGAAACATGCTACTGGCCGATGTTTGAAGTAGAACATGGAAAGTGGAGACTGACCTATGAGCCGAAAAAGAAACTTCCAATTGAAGATTTCTTAAGACCACAGGGACGGTTCAAACATTTATTCAAACCTGGAAATGAGCATCTGATCGAGCAGTTCCAGGCAGAGGTGGATCGAAGATGGGAAGATCTGCTGTATAAGTGCAATCGGTAAAAAGAGAGGATATATATGACATTATTGACATACCAGGTGTTTAAGACGATCGCAGAAGCGGGAAGCTTTCAAAAAGCAGCCGACCGTCTGGGATTAACGCCATCAGCAATCAGCCATACAATCTCATCCATGGAAAATGAACTTGGATTTTCCGTACTGACCAGAAGCAAATCAGGAGTTTCTCTTACCAATTATGGGGAGAAACTCCTGCCCTATGTAAATGGGGTGTTAAACAGCGATGAAAGTCTGCAGCAGATGATTGCGGATTTGAATGGTTTAAAACAGGGGAAAGTGAAAATCGGAGTATTTTCCAGTGTATGTACCAGCTGGCTTCCTGAGATTCTTCATTCGTTTCGGAGAAAATATGAGAAAATCGAGATGGAAGTGTTTCAGGGAACCTATGAGGACGTGTTTTTATGGATGAAGCGGGGCGTGGTGGATCTGGGATTTTTGTCAGTATCCAGCGCGAAGGATATTCCGATCGTTCCGCTGTACCGGGATCCCCTGCTGTGTGTACTGCCGAAGGGAGCGAAAAAAGAAAGTCCGGGGGAATCCATAGGAATCGAGGAGATGAAGCATCACCAGTTTGTAACCCAGAGGGACAGTACGGATGCGGATATACAGAATTTCCTTAAAGAGAATTCTCTTCGGGTGCAGTCGAATTATCATGTGGTGGACGATCTGTCCACGGTAGCCCTTGTAGAGAAAGGATTCGGAATCTGTCTGATGCCGGAACTGGTCATGAGAGATATTCCATATGATGTGGACTGTTATCTGACGGAACCAAGAGCCAGCCGGATCATCGGCCTTGCGGTAATGAATCCGGAATTTATGGCTCCGGCGGTCCGGACAATGTACAATCATATTATAAAAAATTATCAGGAAGAAGAATTCAGAAACTGATCTTCAGTTGTCGACATAATGGTGGATTTTCTTTCTTCCTAAGCGAAACTGCTCAAGGGACATGGCGATCTTTCCTTTTTGTGTGGAGATGATGCCGTCTTCCTTGAGTTTTTTTATGGTACGGTTCAGTGTTTTAACAGTGATGCCGCATTCTTCGTAGAGTTCCTGCCGCGTCTTGCGGATGACCACTTGTTTTTTGTGTTCGATGTCCAGTGTATGGGCAGCTTTTAAAATGTAGTCCAGCAGAATAAACTGAGGAGGATAGAAAAGTCTGGCGCCCCGGTTATAGGATGAGCGGTATAGTTTAAAGGCGACCTTCCGGGAAACAAGGCGGAGAAAATGAATATCCTGTTCAATCCACTCTTCAAAATCTTTTCTTGAAAAATAGATGACCGTGGTTTCCGTCAGTGTTTCAATGGTAACGGAGGTTTTTTCCATGCCCGCAAGGATGGTTACTTCCCCGACAAAATCAATCGGTTCATTTTTCTCTATCATATATACATTTCCATTTTGAAATTCATTGATTACCCGGTGTTCCCCTTTGGCAATGATTCCAAAAGACTCCAGCCTGAAGTCCTTTTGATGGATGATCGTTCCGGGAGGATAAACCCGAATCGTATATCTCGTCCATAATTTTTCCGGCATATTGCGAAGATAGGTTTCCAGATCCGGAACTTCCCGGATCAAATCCTGCAGCGTCATGTATGATTCCTCCTTTTTCTTTCCCATTATATTATATATTGAAAAAAATATCGAAAAAAGTCCCATTTGTCCTTTTTTTGCGATACAAAAGCCGATACAATACGAAAACGAGTCTGAAGTATTTAAATTATGAAAAAGGAAGAGGAGGAAATCATGGGTGATTATGTATATCCATCCCTGAAAAGCCGGATTAAGACAGAATATAAAATTTATCTTCTGGCTTTGCTTTTTATTGCAGCTGCGGATTCCATCGGACAGATTCAGATTCCGCTGGGTCCCGGAAAATTTATTTTGTTTCCTATTTTCTATTCTCTGATCCTGGGCATTTTATCAGGACCTCAGGTGACGAAGATCATAGGATCCAGGCAGGTAAAGGCGGCTTCCAAGCTGGTTATCGTGGCAATCTGCCCGTTTATCGCAAAGCTTGGTATTAATGCAGGCGCAAGTCTGGAAGTCGTACTGTCCGCAGGACCGGCGCTGATCCTGCAGGAATTTGGAAATCTTGGAACGATTCTTCTGGCAATGCCGCTGGCACTGCTGCTTGGATTAAAAAGAGAGTCTGTTGGAGCAACGCATTCCATTAACCGGGAATCCAATCTTGCGCTGATTACAGATATGTATGGACCGGATTCACCGGAGGCAAGAGGAAGTCTTTCTATTTATATTGTCGGCGGAATGGTAGGAACCATCTATTTTGGATTTATGGTTTCTGTTATTGCGGTTCTTGGAATTTTCCATCCGTATGCTCTCGGAATGGCGTCCGGAGTAGGAGCCGGAATCATGATGGCAAGCGCAACGGCGTCTCTGGCAGAAATTTATCCGGCAATGGCGGATCAGATTTCCGCGCTGGCCAGTGCCAGTGAGACCATATCGGGAATTGATGGTATTTATATGACGATTTTCCTGGGAATACCATTATGTAATTTTCTGTATCGGAAACTGGAACCAAAACTGGGAAGAATCGCAGATCAGAGAGTGGAAAAGAGAGCAAAAGGAAAGGGAGATAGATCATGAGATACGTAGAGTGGATTTTTTTGTTCCTGTTGTCAGGGCTTGGAATCGCGTTGGCGAATTTTGTCGGATTTGATGTCGGGTTTATGGATTCCCTTCCGGGAATCGGAGTGCTGCTCCTGATTTCTGTCCTCGGTGTTGCAGTGCATAAACTGGTGCCTCTGCAGCTTCCGATCGTTGCCTATGTGTCTTTGATCGGTCTGCTGGCTGCATGCCCGATTTCACCTGCCAGAGAATTTGTCATTGAGGCAGCAGGAAAAATCAATTTTACAGCGCCGTTGACAATGGTAGGAGCTTATGCGGGAATGTCCATCAGCGGACAGATCAAATCTTTTCTGAAACAGGGATGGAAAATGATCCTGATCGGAATTTTCGTTATGACAGGAACTTTTCTGGGATCTGCGCTGATCGCTCAGATCGTCATGAAAATAACGGGAACGATATAATCAGGAGGAATTGATATGAAGAATTTGATGGTTGCGGATGCGTCTGTACTGATGCCGGATATGACGATCAGAGAACATCAGACGATTCAGACAGCAGACGGGAAGATCGTGGAAATCCGGCCGTTCCAGAAAGAGGACAGAAATGCCGAAGGGAAAGAATGGATCGATGGAAGCGGGAAACTTCTGATGCCGGGACTGGCAGACTGCCATATGCATACAGGGCAGCAGCTGCTGAAGGGAAAAATCCTGGATGAGCTTCCGATGATCTGGACCAGGATCATGCTCCCGTTTGAAAGCACCCTCACCGATGAAAAAATGGAATTAAGCGCAAAACTGGCTGCGCTGGAAATGATAAAATCAGGAACAACGGCGTTTATGGACGCAGGAAGCTATCATATGGAAGCGGCAGCCGAAGTATATGCGGCATCCGGATTAAGAGGAATTCTTTCCGCCTCGACCATGGATGAAAAAGGTCTTCCAGACAGTATTGAGCATACAATGGAAGAAGCTGTCAGGCAGACCGACCGTCTGTATGATGGATACAATGGAAAAGGAAATTTGAAGGTCGCTTATTCCCTGCGGTCACTGATTTCCTGTTCAGAAGATCTGATTCTGAAAGCGGCAGAGCGTTCCAGAGAAAGAGGAACTCTTCTGCAGGCGCATATGAACGAATATCCTAATGAGATCAATGTTTATCTGCAGAAAAAACAGATGCGTCCTTTGGAATATCTGGAATCACTGGGAATCCTGAATGAACATTTTATCAGCGCGCACAGTATTCTTTTATCGGAAAATGAAAAAGATATTTTAGAGAGAAATCAGGTCAGAGTGTGCCACTGCCCGTTCAGCAACTGTGGAAAAGGCGTACCGGATACGACAGCCTTGCTGCAGAGAAAGATCTGTGTGGGACTGGGAACTGACGGAGCGGCCCACGGGGGACTGAGTCTTTGGAATGAAATGAAGATTTTCCGGTCTGTGATGAATGCTGCCTGGGGAGTGCCGGTTCAGAATCCGGCGGTTATGCCGGCAAAAACCATTCTTTCTATGGCAACAGAACAAGGATATCGTCTGATGGATGAGAATGGCGGAAAGATAGAACAAGGATCAAAAGCAGATTTTATTACCATTCGTCTGATGCAGCCGCATCTTTATCCGACCGGAAATCTGGTTAATACCCTTCTGGAATGCGCAGCAGCCGGAGATGTGTGCGACTGTGTCGTGGAAGGACAGATCCTAATGAAAGACCGTCAGGTGCTGACTCTGGATGAGGAGAAAATCCTGGCAGAAGCGGCAGCCTATATGGAAAGGAAGGATACCGCAGGATGTTGATATTAACAGCAGCAGTAAATTTACTGGTAGGAATCTGTATCGGATTGACAGGGATCGCAGGATTTCTTCTGCCTATGTTTTATACAGGATTTATGGGGATGCCGGCGGTGGAAGCCCTTGCCTTAAGTTTCACGGCATTTCTTGTTTCCGGAGTCCTGGGATCGGTTTCCTATTATAAAAACGGGAAACTGGAAGTGGCAGCAGCGGCAGTTTTGTCCATAGGCAGTTTTGCGGGAGCCCTGGCAGGAGTGCGGATCAATCTTCTGATCCCTGAGGAGATGATCAAGATCATCCTGTATGTGGTGGTTTTGCTGTCCGGAATTTCCATTCTTCTCAGAAAGGAGTCCAAAGAGAAAACAGCCCGGCGCAGGAATACAGGAAAAAGCAGAAGCCGGTGGATCGGATATCTGCTTTTAGGAGCGGTAACCGGAGCTGTATGTGCCGCGTCCGGAGCGGGCGGCCCGGTGCTCGTTATGCCCCTTCTGACCCTGATGGGATTTCCGCCGCATACGGCTGTGGGAATGTCGCTGTTTAATTCGATTTTTATTGCGGTTCCATCGGCGGCAGGGTATCTTGCCAATACAGATTCCATGGATCATATGGCTGTGATGCTGGCAGTGATTGTCATAAGCCATGGCATTGGAGTGATCTTTGGAAGCAGGAATGCGGTGAAGATTAACCAGACGCTGCTGAAACGGATCGTAGCGGCAGGTTCCATAGGAATTGCATGTATAAAGCTGTTTATTGTATAGATAACAAAATATATAGAAAAATATTGTTTGAAAACAAATTGTTCGGAAACTAAATTTATCAATGACAAATAAAATATAGTATGATATGATTAGAAAACATTCCATTTGCTGAGGCCTTATGAGGCGTCGGCAGACAGGGATGTTTTTTAAACGAAAATAGTATGAAAAGGAGGAGTCAAAATCAGATGATCAAAACATTACTGAGAGAAGTAAAAGAGTTTAAAAAACCATCGATCCTGACCCCTTTCTTCATGATCCTGGAAGTTCTGATGGAGACGATCATACCGTTTCTGATGGCTTCCATTATTGATGAGGGAGTAGAGGCAGGTGATATCGGTCATATTTACCGGGTTGGAGCGGTTATGATCGCCGCCGCGGTCATCGGACTTTTTGCAGGGCTTGCAGGAGGAAGGACCGGGGCTCTTGCGTCCGCCGGACTTGCAAAGAATCTGAGGGACGGAATGTTCCATAACATTCAGAGTTTTTCATTTTCCAATATTGACAAATTCAGCACTGCTGGACTTGTAACACGTCTGACAACAGATGTTACCAACATCCAGAATGCTTATCAGATGATCCTTCGAATGTTCACAAGAGCGCCGGCCAGCATGCTTTGTGCTATGGTCATGGCGTTTTCTATCAATGTGAGACTGGCAAGCATTTATCTGATCGCCGTTATTGTTCTTGGAACTATTTTGATTTTTATTATGAACCATGCGACAAAATATTTTCAGCAGGCATTTCCGAAGTATGATGATATGAATGCGTCTGTACAGGAAAATATCGCAGGGATCCGTGTGGTAAAAGCGTACGTGAGAGAACAGCAGGAGACAGACAAATTTAAGAAGGCCAGTTCCAATATTTACCGCATTTTTAAGAAGGCAGAATGTAATCTGATCTATAATGCGCCGCTGATGCAGTTTACTGTATATGGATGTATTCTTCTGATCAGCTGGCTTGGCGCGAAAATGATCGTATCGGACAGCCTGACCACAGGGGAGCTTATGAGTCTTCTGACTTACTGCATGAATATCCTTATGAGTCTTATGATGATGTCCATGGTATTTGTTATGGTATCCATGAGTTCTGCCAGCGCAAAACGTATTTCAGAGATTCTGACAGAAGAAAGTGATCTGAAGAATCCGGAACATCCTGTATATGATCTTGAGGATGGAAGCATTGCTTTCCATCATGTAGATTTTGCGTATCAGAAGGACAGCAGGGAGCCGGTGCTGAAAGATATTAATCTGGAGATTTCGTCTGGAGAAACGATCGGAATCATTGGAGGGACCGGAAGTGCAAAAACCAGTCTGGTGAATCTGATCAGCCGTCTGTATGATGTAACAGGCGGAGAGGTTCTGGTAGGCGGAAGAAATGTCAAAGAATATGATATGGAAACCCTGAGAAACCAGGTAGCGGTCGTTCTGCAGAAGAACGTTCTGTTCTCCGGAACAATTCTGGAAAATCTGCGGTGGGGAGATAAAAACGCGACGGATGAGGAGTGCATGGAAGCATGCCGTCTTGCCTGTGCAGATGAATTCATCCAGAGATTTCCAAACAAATATGACACGTATATTGAGCAGGGGGGAAGCAATGTATCCGGAGGACAGAAACAGAGACTCTGTATTGCCCGTGCTCTGCTGAAAAAACCAAAGATTCTGATTCTGGATGACAGTACCAGCGCGGTAGATACCGCGACCGATGCCCAGATCCGGAAAGCATTCCTTGAAGAGATTCCGGATACAACGAAACTGATCATTGCCCAGAGGATTTCCAGCGTTCAGGATGCGGACCGCATCATTGTAATGGAAGAAGGAAGAATCAATGGAATCGGAACTCATGAACAGCTGCTTTCAGACAATAAGATTTATCGGGAAGTTTATGAAGCTCAGACAAAGGGCGGAGGAGATTTTGATGAGAACGGAGGTGAGCAGTAATGGCAGGGAAAAACAGAAAGGAAAATATTCAGATCCAGCATCCGCTGAAACAGCTGAAGCGTCTGATGTCTTATGTTTTCCGGGATTATGGAATTCACTGCATCGCGGTGCTGATTCTGATCGTTATCAGTGTTCTTGCCAATGTACAGGGAACGATGTTTACAAGAACCCTGATTGATGAATACATCCAGCCGCTGCTTTTATCTGATCGTCCGGATTTTGCGCCGCTGCTCCACGCCATCATCCGGGTGGCTGCGTTTTACGGTATTGGAATCGTCTCAACATATACTTATAACCGCCTGATGGTGGAAGTTACCCAGGGAACTTTAAGGAATATGAGGAACGATCTGTTTGAGCGGATGGAACGTCTGCCGATCCAGTATTTTGATACGCATACTCACGGAGATATCATGTCTATCTATACCAATGATATCGATACCCTTCGTCAGATGATCAGCCAGAGTGTGCCGCAGTTTATTAACAGTGCGATCACCATTGTAAGTGTGCTGGTCAGCATGATCATCTTAAATATCCCGCTGACAGTTGTTACGCTGATCATGGTAGGGATCATGGTTGTCTGTTCCAGGACAGCGGCGGGAACCAGCGGCCGGTATTTTGTGGAACAGCAGATCAATATCGGTAAGGTAAACGGATATATTGAAGAAATGATGGAAGGCCAGAAGATCATCAAGGTGTTCTGTCATGAAGAGGAAACAGAGGAAAAATTCCGTCAGCTGAATCACAAACTGTTTGTCAGCGCAGACCGGGCGAATGCGTTTGCCAATTATCTTGGACCGATCAATGCCCAGCTTGGAAATGTAAGCTATGTGCTTTGTGCAATCGTTGGAGGAATGCTGGCGCTGAATAAGATCGGCAGATTTACTCTGGGCGGTCTTGCCAGTTTCCTGGCATTTAACCGCAGTTTTGCCATGCCGATCAACCAGATCAGCATGCAGCTGAATGCGGTTGTCATGGCTATGGCAGGAGCGGAGCGTATTTTCCGTCTGATGGATGAAACAGAAGAAACCGATGAGGGATATGTAACCCTTGTAAATGTGACGGAAAGCGCCGATGGAACACTGACAGAGAGTGACCGAAGAACCGGGAAATGGGCATGGAAACATGTGCATCAGGCAGACCAGTCCGTAGATTATATCAAGCTGGAAGGCGATGTGGTATTTGATGATGTGGACTTTGGATATACCGAAGAAAAGATCGTACTCCATGATATCAAACTGGAAGCGCGTCCGGGGCAGAAGATTGCCTTTGTAGGATCTACCGGAGCCGGAAAGACGACGATTACGAACCTGATCAATCGTTTCTATGATATTCAGGATGGTAAGATCCGATATGATGGAATTAATATTAAGAAGATTAAAAAAGCGGATCTTAGAAGATCTCTTGGAATCGTTCTCCAGGATACCTGTCTGTTTACAGGAACTGTAAAGGATAACATCCGCTACGGAAAACTGGATGCTAATGATGAAGAAATCTACGCGGCAGCAAAACTTGCCAATGCTGATGGATTCATTCAGAGACTGCCTCAGGGATATGATACGATGCTGACCGGAGGCGGAGCCGGACTGAGTCAGGGGCAGAGACAGCTTCTGGCCATTGCACGTGCGGCAGTAGCGGATCCGCCGGTGCTGATCCTGGATGAAGCCACCAGCTCCATTGATACGAGAACGGAACAGATCGTGCAGGATGGAATGGATAAACTGATGCACGGAAGAACAACGTTCGTGATTGCCCACAGACTGTCCACAGTGCAGAATTCTGACTGCATTATGGTCCTGGAACAGGGCCGTATCATCGAGAGAGGAACTCACGATGAACTGGTTCGGAAAAAAGGCAGATATTATCAGCTGTACACCGGAAATCAGATTGGTGAGGCGTAAGAGAATGAAAGGAAGACCTCCCGGGGGAGATAATTTCCCCCAGGAGGTTTTTATATTTTCAGGATGCTTGACATTTTCTGTGAAAAGAATAAACTGATTAAAGGTTTACAAGTAAACGAAAAGAGGTGGAAAGATGGAATTCACACAGACCATGGAGCATGTCATAAAAGAACTTGCCGTAATCCGAAAAGTTTATGCAAAGGCCTTTTCAGAGTCTTTTGTCCAGGAAAGTTTTTCGCCTAATGAGGTGAATATCCTGATTTTTCTTGCCAGGAATCCGTCTCTTAATACAGGAAGAGATTTAAGTATTTGTCTGGATGTATCCAAGGGTCTGATCTGCCGGAGTGTGGACGCGCTGATAAAAAAGGAGATGATCACTGCCCGGGATGATCCGGATGACCGGAGGATCCAGAGGCTTGTGCTGACGAAAAAGGCAGATCCGGTGATTCAGGAGATTTTCAAAGTAAATCAGGAAATCTCCAAAGATATTTTTCAGGGTATTCCGGAAGAGGAAATTGTACAGATGGAAAAGACCCTGAGAAAGATCATTCAGAAATTTCATGAAAGGTTGGAGATAATATGAAAATATCAAGAGAAGTAGATTTAGGAAAAGAGCCGATCGGGCGTCTGCTCCTGGTTTTGGCGATACCGACCATAGCGTCGCAGGTGATCAATGCTCTGTATAATATGGTGGACCGGATGTATATCGGACATATCCCGGAAATCGGAGCCGCTGCGCTGACGGGGGTCGGAGTCAGCTTTCCTATTATTATGATCGTATCAGCTTTTGCGGCTCTGGTAGGTATGGGAGGAGCGCCTCAGGCCAGCATTGCCATGGGAAGGAAAGATCATGACAAAGCGGAGAAGATTCTTGGCAACTGTTTTACATCGCTGGCAGTGGTGGCAGTAATTCTGACAATCATAGTTCTTGTTTTTAAGACTCCACTTTTGTATTTATTTGGAGCCAGTTCCAATACTATTTCTTATGCGGAAGATTATATTGAGATTTACGCAGTGGGAACGATTTTTGTTCAGATGACACTGGGACTGAATATGTTTATTTCTGCTCAGGGATTTTCTATGATCAGCATGCTGACGGTTGTGATCGGAGCGGTCACTAATATTATCCTGGATCCGGTTTTCATTTTTGGTTTCCATATGGGAGTTCAGGGAGCGGCTGTTGCCACTGTCCTGTCCCAGGCATTAAGTGCTGTTTGGGCAGTGAAGTTTCTGACAGGAAAAAGTACAGTGCTTCATCTGAAGAAGAAATACATGAAGATTGAGTGGAAGGTTATGGCGCCCTGCGTCGCTCTGGGAGTTGCCCCGTTTATCATGCAGTCAACAGAGAGTGTGCTGGTTTTATGCTTTAATTCTTCTTTGCTGAAATATGGAGGAGATATGGCGGTAGGAGCCATGACGATCCTGTCCAGCATCATGCAGTTTGCCATGCTTCCGCTGCAGGGGCTTACTCAGGGAGGACAGCCGATCATCAGTTATAATTACGGCGCCCGGAACGTGGAGCGTGTAAAGAAAGGATTTAAACTGCTGCTCATTGCCTGTCTGTGTTATTCTACTCTGATGTGGGCGGCAGCACAGCTGGTGCCGCAGCTGCTTGTGATGATCTTTACCAATGATCCGCAGCTGATGAAACTTGCCGTATGGGCTCTTAGAATCTATATGGCCGGCGTCCTTCTAATGGGAGCGCAGGTTGCCTGCCAGCAGACATTTATTGCCTTTGGCAATGCGAAAATATCTACATTCCTTGCGATTTTCCGCAAGATCATTGTACTGATTCCGATGATCTATATCCTTCCAGTGTTTATGAAAGACAAAGTACTGGGAGTCTTCATGGCAGAGCCGATTGCGGATACGATCGCGGTATGTACTACATGCGTTATGTTCTTTATAAGTTTTAAGAAACTGATCAAAGAAATGAAAAAAGAAAATTAAAAAAAGGGAACAGACCAAATCTGCGGTCTGTTCCCTTCTGTTTCTATTCTTTTCCATCCCAGCAGTAAGTGCAGAGTCTGCTCCGGTCTAATCCCACGGATTCAATCATATCGTCCAGACGATGATAGCGAAGAGAAGTAAAATTCAGCTGCTTGCAGATCTCATCGATCATAGCCTGATACTCCGGTGTATCTGGATCAGAGAAAAGTTCCAGATGCACATGTTTGTAGTCTCTTGTGATTTCTTTGATGACTCTGCGGGTGATCAGGTCCATTTCAGAGGAAGATCTGGAGAAATTCAGATACTTGCATCCGTAAAGGATCGGAGGACAGGCAGGCCGCACATGAACTTCCTTTGCGCCGCTCTGATATAGAAATTCTGTGGTTTCCCGAAGCTGTGTTCCGCGGACAATGGAGTCGTCAATCAGCAGAAGGCTCTTATCCTGGATCAGTTCATGCACAGGAATCAGTTTCATCTTGGCGATCAGGTTTCTCCTGCTTTGGATGGTCGGCATAAAAGAGCGAGGCCAGGTCGGAGTATATTTGATAAAAGGCCGGGAAAAAGGAATCCCGGATTCATTGGCATATCCGATGGCGTGAGCAGTTCCTGAGTCAGGAACACCGGCCACAGTATCCGGAGAAGCATTATCTCTCTGAGCCAGCTTCTGACCGCAGCGGTACCGCATTTCTTCGACGCTGATCCCCTCATAAGAGGAAGAAGGATATCCATAATAAACCCATAAAAAGGTACAGATTTTCATATCTTTTCCTGGTTTAACGAGGGTTTTAACGCCTTCCGGAGTCATAACGATGATCTCGCCGGGACCCAGTTCACGGTCTGCCGTATAACCCAGGTTCAGATACGCAAAGCTTTCAAAAGAAATACAGAAGCCGTCTTCCTTTTGGCCGACTGCCACAGGGGTCCGGCCAAGTTTATCTCTTGCGGCGTAGATGCCCTTCGGGGTCATCAGTACGATGGTCATGGAGCCGTCGATGGTATCCTGTGCATACTGGATTCCTTCAATCAGGTTGTCCTGCTGATTAATCAGCGCGGCAACCAGTTCGGTGGCATTGATGTCTCCGCCGCTCATTTCCAGAAAATGTGTATGTCCGGACCGGAACATATGCTGGATAATATCGTCCAGGTTATTGATCTTTCCTACGGTCATAATCGCATAGGTTCCGTGATGGGAACGAACGATCAGCGGCTGAGGCTCGTAATCAGAGATACAGCCGATTCCCATATAACCATGCATGATATTGACGTCTTTATCAAATTTTGTACGGAAAGGGGCATTTTCAATGTTATGAATCGCCCGGTCAAAACCGTCCTCCTTATTATAGACGGCCATGCCGGCACGCCTGGTTCCCAGATGTGAATGATAGTCTGTCCCGAAATATAAGTCAAACACGCAGTCTTGTTTTGAAGCTACACCAAAAAATCCGCCCATAAAATCCTCCAATCAATTTTTTTATCATGTTATATTTATTATAACCAAACCGGATGATCCAAACAAGGCGTGATCATAAAGAACCTATGCAGCAGGAAAATGAATTGATTTCATCAGTTAAAATGAGTATAATGGTACTGTTATAGAATATACTTCAGGGGGAGCTGGCGTCAGGCCGGCTGAGAGTAAGGCAGAGAGCGCCTTAGACCCTTTTACCTGATTCGGATAATGCCGGCGTGGGATAGAAAAGGAACAAAAAAGGAACCATTGTCCCGTCGGATCTGCCGGCGGGATTTTATTTTCCGCAGGCAGGATCCGTCTCGGGAAAGAAGATGCACAATAAAAGGAGGAAATGAAAATGAACGCAAGTGTAGCAATTCAGTCTCTTCCGGAGGCTGCCAATGATGAGGAACTGATCCGTATTGTCGATGAGGTAATCGATTATATTAAAAGTACGGGACTGAACTATTATGTGGGACCGTTTGAGACAGCCATAGAAGGAGACTATGATGAGCTGATGGATATTGTCAAAGAATGCCAGCATATTGCTATCCGCGCAGGAGCTCCGTCTGTAGCGGCATATATCAAAGTAACCTACAAACCGGAAGGCGAGGTACTGACGATTGACAAAAAAGTTACAAAACATCACCAGTAAAGCCTGGTCTCTCGCTGCAGTTATCGCAATCCTGATCATCTGGCAGATTGCAAGCAGCACCGGTCTGGTCCTGGAATTTATGCTTCCTGCTCCAACGGCGGTGGTCAAAGCCTTTTTTGAGGATTTTCCGGCGCTGATGACGAATGCAAGAGTGACGCTGCTCGAAGCCTTTGCCGGGCTTTTGCTTGGTGTGGCCATTGGATTTATCATGGCAGTTTTGATGGACCGTTTCCGGCATTTATATCAGGCATTTTACCCGCTGATCGTACTGACCCAGACGATTCCAACGGTGGCTATTGCGCCGCTTCTGGTGCTCTGGTTTGGATATGAGATGATGCCGAAGATCATACTGATCGTGATCGTGACATTCTTTCCGGTGACTGTCAGTCTTCTGGAAGGATTCCGCTCAGCAGATCAGGATACGATCCAGCTGCTTCGTTCCATGGGAGCGTCCCAGGTTCAGATTTTCAGATATGTAAAATTTCCGGGAGCCTTAAACCGGTTTTTCTCAAGTCTCCGCATTGCAGTGTCCTATGCGGTCGTAGGAGCCGTAATTTCAGAATGGCTGGGAGGATTTGAAGGACTGGGCGTTTACATGACCAGGGTAAAACAGGCATTTGCCTTTGATAAAATGTTTGCCGTGATTTTTCTGATCTCGGCCATAAGTCTGATTTTAATGTGGCTGGTGGACCGGATCCAGAAATGGTGTATGCCGTGGGAAAAGGCAGAAAAGTAAAAACAGGAGGATAAAAAAGAAGATGAAAAAAAGAATCTTAGCGGCAGTTCTTACTGCGCTGGTGGTATTTGGCATGACCGGATGCGGATCCGGCAAAAAGGAATCATCGGATCAGAAAGATCTGAAGAAGATAACTTTTGTGCTGGACTGGACGCCGAATACCAATCATACAGGAATTTACGTAGCAAAAGAAAAGGGCTATTTTGAAGACGCCGGACTGGACGTAGACATTGTACAGCCGCCGGAGGATGGAGCGGAAGTTCTGGTGGGATCTGGAAAGGCACAGTTTGGAATTTCTTTCCAGGATACCATGGCATCCGCGCTGACAGGGGATGACGCCCTTCCGATCGAGGCAGTGGCAGCTGTGCTGCAGCATAATACATCCGGCATCATTTCCCGTAAAGGAGAAGGAATGGACCGCCCGAAGGGACTGGAAGGAAAGAAGTATGCCACATGGGATGCGCCGATCGAGAAGGCAACGTTAAAACAGGTAGTGGAAGCAGACGGAGGAGATTTTGATAAAGTCAAGATGATTCCAAGTACGGTAACGGATGAGGTTTCTGCGCTGAAGAGCAAATCGGTTGATGCGATCTGGATTTTTTACGGCTGGGCAGGAATCGCCGCAGAGAATGCTGGTCTGAAAACAGATTATTTTGCGTTTAAAGATATTGATGATGTCTTTGACTATTATACTCCGGTGATCATAGGAAACAGCAGCTGGCTGAAGAAAAACCCGGAAACCGCAAAGAAATTTTTATCGGCGGCAAAGAAAGGTTATGAGGATGCCATCAAAGATCCGGAAGGAGCTGCAAAAATCCTTTGTGAAGCCGCACCGGAACTGGACAAAGATCTGGTGGTAAACAGTCAGAAATATATGAAAGATCAGTACAAAGCGGAAGTGGATCAGTGGGGATATATCGACCCTGAGCGCTGGAATGCTTTTTATAACTGGCTGAATGAGAAGAAACTGGTAGAGACTCAGATACCGGAAAATACAGGATTTACCAACGATTATCTGGAGTAGAAAAATGTCAGAATTGATTGTGGAAGATGTATCATTTGCATATGAAAAAGAAAATATCATAGAAGATATTCAGATAGAACTTCATGACCATGAACTCGTTTCGCTTCTGGGAGCCAGCGGCGGAGGAAAAACGACGCTGTTTCATGTGATTTCGGGACTTGCGAAACCGGGGAAAGGAAGGGTTCTTCTGGATGGGAAAGATATCACAGGACAGCCGGGACATGTAAGCTATATGCTGCAAAAGGATCTGCTTCTTCCGTACCGCACCATTGAAGATAACGTGGCGCTGCCTATGGAAATCAAGGGAATGAAGAAAAAAGAGGCCCGGAAGAGAGCGGGAGAGTTTTTTAAGGAATTTGGGCTGGAAGGAACTCAGAAAAAATATCCAAGACAGCTGTCTGGCGGGATGCGCCAGAGAGCGGCGCTGCTGCGGACCTATATGTTTTCCAAAAATGTCGCGCTTCTGGATGAACCGTTCAGCGCGCTGGATACACTGACGAAGCATGACATGCATGAATGGTATCTGAAGGTAATGGACAAGATCAAAATGTCGACATTGTTTATTACTCATGATATTGAGGAGGCTATTTTATTGTCAGACCGTATTTATCTTTTGACTGGAAAACCGGGAAGAATTACGGAAGAAATTGTGATCAGGGAACCAAAGCCCCGCAGGAAAGACTTTAATCTGACCAGAGAGTTTTTAGAATACAAAAAAAGAATCCTGGCAAAACTGTAACAGAGCAATGCCGCAGGAAACGGAAGAAATTTCCGGCACCCTGCGGCATTTTTGTTGTTGTATATGTGAAATAAAATGAAATTACATGCTCTGATGGAAGGTTCTGCTGATGACTTCTTCCTGCTGTTCTCTGGATAAGCGGTTAAAGTTTACGGCATATCCGGAAACGCGGATCGTAAGTGTCGGATATTTTTCAGGATGATCCATTGCATCGATCAGAGTTTCACGGTTTAATACGTTAACATTCAGATGATGGGCTCCCTGTACGAAATATCCGTCTAAGATCGCGGTTAAGTTGCTTTCCCTCTGATTCTGATCTTTACCAAGAGCATCCGGTACAATGGAGAATGTATTGGAGACTCCATCCTGGCAGACATCCCGGTAAGGAATTTTGGCAACAGAGTTTAAGGAAGCCAGAGCGCCGTTCTTATCGCGTCCATGCATTGGGTTTGCACCAGGGGCAAGAGGTTCTCCAAGTTTTCTTCCGTCTGGAGTAGAACCGGTCTTTTTGCCGTACATAACGTTTGACGTAATGGTCAGAGCGGATAATGTATGGATGGCGTTTCGGTAAACCGGATGTTTCTTTAACTCATTGGAGAATGTGGTGACAATATCTACCGCAATATCATCGGCGCGGTTGTCATCATTTCCGTATTTCGGGAAATCACCGGTTGTCTCGAAGTCAACGGCGATGCCCTGTTCATTGCGGATTGGTTTTACCCTGGCGTACCGGATGGCAGACAGAGAATCTGCGGCAATGGATAATCCGGCAATGCCGTATGCTGCAATCCTTTCCAGATGTGTGTCATGGAAAGCAAACTGGCTGGCTTCATAGGCATATTTGTCGTGCATATAGTGGATGATGTTTACCGTATCTACATATAATTCTGCCACATAAGCCATGACTTTTTTGTAATTTGCCATAACTTTATCGTAATCCAGGATTTCATCTGTAATCGGCTCGATGCCAGGGACAACTTCTGTGCCGTAGCGCTCATCAACTCCTCCATTGATAGCGTAGAGCAGTGATTTTGCCAGGTTGCATCTTGCTCCGAAAAGCTGTGTCTGTTTTCCGACTTTCATGGCGGAAACACAGCATGCGATGGCGTAGTCGTCACCGTAGATCGGACGCATAACATCATCATTCTCATACTGGATGGAATCCGTATCAATGGATACCTTGGAGCAGAAACGTTTGAAGTTTGCCGGAAGTTTTTCAGACCATAAAACAGTCAGGTTTGGTTCCGGGGCAGTTCCCAGGTTATATAATGTGTGAAGGTAACGGAAAGAGTTTTTCGTTACCAGAGGTTTTCCGTTGATGCCAACGCCGCCGATGGATTCGGTTACCCATGTAGGATCTCCGCCGAATAACTCATTGTATTCCGGAGTTCTTAAGTGGCGGACAAGGCGCAGCTTAATGATAAACTGATCGATCAGCTCCTGAGCTTCCGCTTCTGTGATAACGCCGTTTTTCAGGTCGCGCTCAATATAAATATCCAGGAATGTAGAAGTACGTCCCAGAGAAGTTGCAGCTCCGTTGTTTTCCTTGATGCCGGCCAGATATGCCATGTAGGTCGCCTGAACGGCTTCTCTTGCGTTAGAAGCAGGTTTGGAAATGTCAACGCCGTAAGATGCAGCCATTTCCTTGACAGCGCCAAGAGCGCGGATCTGTTCAGAAACCTCTTCTCTTAAGCGGATTCTGTCTTCTGTCATCGGCCCGTCCAGTTCAGCCAGATCTTTTTTCTTTTCTTCTACAAGGAAATCAATTCCGTAGAGGGCGGCACGGCGGTAGTCACCGATGATACGTCCACGGCCGTAAGCGTCCGGAAGACCGGTGAGGAGACCTGCATGTCTTGCTTTTCTTGTTCTTTCCGGATAAGCATCGAATACTCCTTCGTTGTGAGTCTTGCGGTATTCGTTAAAATGCTGATCGATTTCTTCATTTAATTTATATCCATACTGCTCCAGGGAGCTTTTTGCCATACGTTTTCCGCCGTATAAGTTTACCATACGTTTTAGCGGAGCGTCAGTCTGAAGTCCTACGATAACTTCATTCTCTTTGTCAATATAGCCGGGAGCGAAATTAGTGACGCCGGAGATGATATTAGTCTCCACATCCAGGACTCCTCCCTTTTTCAATTCTTCCAGAATCAGTTCTTCACACCGGTTCCAGACTTTCTTTGTTTTTTCAGTTGGATCTTCCAGGAATGATTCATCGCCTTCGTATAAGGTATAGTTTTTCTGGATAAAATTTCTTACATTGATTTCTTTTGTCCATTCTCCTTCGTTAAATCCATTCCATTCTTTAAACATGATCATATCCTC
Organism: Anaerostipes butyraticus; assembly: GCF_016586355.1. Classification (GTDB taxonomy): domain Bacteria; phylum Bacillota; class Clostridia; order Lachnospirales; family Lachnospiraceae; genus Anaerostipes; species Anaerostipes butyraticus. Next base: position 17,885 of record NZ_BLYI01000035.1, on the reverse strand, counting down.
CAAAAAATTCTTTTTGCAAATTTGCTGTTTCGTCTTTGTCCATGGCAGGAACACCGCAGAGCGGGTAAGGGATTCCCATAACTTCATACTTATTGGCACCCAGCAGATGATATGGCAGCAGCTCAACTTTTTCTACATTGGGAATATTGTCCACATAGCGTTTCAGCTGTTCCATGTAATCTCTGGAATCAGTCATTCCCGGGATTACCACCTGGCGGATCCAGATCGGAGTTCCATGGTCTTTGAGTGCCTGGAGAAACTGGTTAAAGTGATCCATGGACCGGCCTGTCATATGCCGGTAAGCTTCTTCTTCCACCTGTTTGATATCCAGCAGAACAAGATCTGTATACTTTAAGATCTCATCATAATTGCCGGTGCCGCATCCTGCGGTATCGATACAGGTGTGGATGCCTTCTTTCTTACAGAGTCTCAGCGTCTCAGATAAGAATTCCGGCTGCATCAAAGGCTCTCCTCCGGAAAAGGTTACGCCTCCGTTATCTTTGAAGTAAGGACGGAACCGGGCGATCTTTTGTACCAGTTCCTGTGGTTCTATTGTTTCCCCTCCATCAAAATCCCATGTATCAGGATTGTGACAGAATCTGCAGCGGAGAGAACATCCCTGCAGAAAGATGACAGTGCGGATACCTGGTCCGTCTACCAGTCCCATCGATTCCATAGAGTGAATTTTGCCAGCTGCCATGATCGGCCTCCCTTTTTGTAATCTGTTGTTTTCCTGCGAAAAATGATGCCTGCCTGAAAAGAAAGAAGGCTTCCTGGAATAAAAAAAGCCGCACCATCCAGGCAGATTGCCCAGACGGTCGGCTTTTACTATGATCATACTTCCTTGTGGTTGATTCCACGGTTTCCGTCAGTCATATGACCTTGTGCTTCTAAAATACTACAGGAAGAGGAGATTCGTCAAGAGGGAATTTTTAAAAATCTTAGCTGTTTCTTTACCGGAATCATGCTACAATTATGCATTATGACAGGAGGGAGGGCTGCATGGAGTACTTAAAAAAATGTGCGAGGAATCTTCTGCTTCCGGTTTTTATCCTGGCAGTATCTTTCGGAATCAGTCTGGTGATCCAGACGATATTTCATACGGATACTCTGATTCCTACGATTTTTGTCCTGGCGGTCTTTTTGATCGCTATGACGGCAGAAGGATATGTGCTTCCGATCATAGCCTCTTTGTTCAGTGTGCTTGCGGTTACGTTCGCATTTACGTTTCCATATTTTACATTTAATTTTTCTGTGCCGGAAAGTATTTTCTCGGCGGTGATCATGCTGATCATTACCATTTTAACCAGCACGCTGACGACCAAAGTAAAGAAAGAAAAGAAAATACGGGCTGAAAGCGAGAAGGAACGGATGAGGGCAAACCTTCTCCGGGCGGTTTCCCACGATCTCCGGACGCCGCTGACCACCATATATGGCGCCAGTTCCGCCCTGATGGAGAATTATGATGATCTGAGCAGGGATCAGCAGAAAGAACTTTTAAAAGAAATGAAAGAAGATTCCGAATGGCTGATCCGGATGGTGGAGAATCTTTTGTCTATTACGAAGATTGGCGATGAGAATGTGAAAATCGTAAAGATGCCTACCGTCATTGAAGAACTGCTGGATACGGTTCTGGTCAAATTTTCAAAACGTTACCCGGAAACAGAAGTAGCGATTGAAATGTCGGAAGAATTCATTACGGTTCCCATGGATGCCATGCTGATCGAGCAGGTGTTTTTAAATCTTCTGGAGAATGCGGTTCAGCATGCACAGGGAATGACAGAATTGTTAATTCGTGTTAAGCTGGAAGGAGAGAAAGCAGTGTTTTCTATAGCGGATAACGGATGTGGGATTCCGAAAGAACAGATCAATGATCTGTTTACCGGATATCTGGACCGGAAAGGAACCAGAGCTGACTGCAAAAAAAGCAATATGGGAATCGGACTTTCCGTATGTGCGGCAATCGTAAAAGCTCATGGCGGCAGCATTACCGCAGCCAACCGGGAAAATGGAGGAGCGGAGTTCCGTTTTGATTTGAGTATGGAGGGATAATAACGGGAAATGAGCAACAACAAATATAAGATACTGATCATAGAGGATGAATCCAATATTCGAAGTTTTATCAAAACCATATTAGAGGCCAATGGATACCAGGTGCTGGACTCTAAAAACGGCACCCAGGGAAAACTGATGTTTTCTTCCTATTATCCGGATCTGATCATTCTGGATCTGGGACTTCCGGATTTTGACGGAACAGAATTTATAAAGGAAATTCGAAAAGCGCATACGGTGCCAATCATTGTCTTGTCTGCGAGAACGCAGGAAAAAGATAAAGTACAGGCACTGGATCTGGGCGCGAATGACTATGTAACGAAACCTTTTGGAACGGAAGAACTTCTGGCAAGAGTAAGGGCGGCTCTGCGAAACAGCCGCCATGGAAATGAAACAGAGACGGACGGACAAAGTCGGTTTGTCTTAAAAGATCTGGCCATCGACTATGAAAGCCGGTCAGTGACAATGAAGGAGAAGCCAGTGAAGCTGACGCAGACAGAATATAATATCGTGGCGCTGTTATCGGAACATGCCGGGAAAGTGATGACATATTCTGCCATCATACAGGCGATCTGGGGTTCTTCAGACCGGGGAAGCGTAAAAAAACTCCAGGTCAATATGGCAAATATACGGAAAAAACTTGGGATCAAACCAGGGGCTAACCAGTATATTTCCAATGAATTAGGTGTAGGATATCGAATGTATAATGAATAAGGAGACTGAACATGAATCTTTTACAGAAATTGAAACGGCAGCCGCCGGGACGAATCATTGCTCTCGGATTTGCCCTTGTAATTTTGATTGGATCCGGTCTTTTGATGCTGCCATGCAGCATTCAGGACGGAGTAACGGTACATTATATTGACGCGCTGTATACTTCTACCAGCGCTGTGTGTGTAACCGGACTGATTGCTATTGACGCGGGGGATACGTTTACTCCCCTGGGACAGTTTTTCCTTGGCGGACTGATCCAGATCGGGGGTCTTGGAGTTACTGCCGTAGGAGCAGGAATTATTATCGCCATAGGAAAGAAAGTAAATCTGAAAGGCAGAAAGCTGATCAAGGAAGCCATGAACCTGGATTCAGGAAAAGGACTGATCCGGTTTGTAAAAAGTGTATTTTTAACAACCCTTGTATTTGAAGGAATTGGGGCCTTATTAAGTTTTACCGTGTTTATCCACCGCTATCATCCGCTGAAAGCGGCAGGGGTCAGCCTGTTTCACTCAGTAGCGGCATTTAATAACTCAGGGTTTGATATCCTGGGAGGGGGAACGAATCTGATTCCCTACCAGGATAATATTATGCTGAACCTTGTGACCTGCGGGCTGATCGTGTTTGGAGGAATCGGATTCCTGGTTATCCGGGAGCTGGTAGATGCGAGATTACGATGGAAAAAGCTGTCCATGCACGCAAAAGTGGTTATCAGCGTAAGTGCTGTTTTGATCCTCAGCGGAGCTGTTATGCTGAAGCTGACGGAAAATATTTCATGGATGGGAGCGTTTTTCAACAGTATATCAGCCAGAACGGCAGGATTTTCTACATATCCGCTGAAAGAATTTACCACGCCGGGACTGCTTGTGCTGATCGTACTGATGTTTATCGGAGCATCTCCGGGATCTACCGGAGGCGGTATTAAGACAAGCACATTTTTTGTGCTGCTGCAGGGACTGAAATCCGCAGCAACCAACAGCGGAGAAAAAGCCTTCCATTATGCGGTGCCAAAAGACTCTTTCCGCAAAGCGTCCGTTATCACATTTTTAGCGCTGGGAGTCGTGATCGGAGGAACTTATCTTATGATGGTTATGGATCCGGGAGTGGCGCTTAGAGACGCGCTGTTTGAGGTGACGAGCGCATTTGGTACGGTAGGGCTGTCAACGGGAATCACGCCGGATTTGTCCATAGGGAGCAAACTGCTGTCTATCCTGATTATGTACATTGGACGTCTGGGACCGCTTACCATCGCAACTTTATGGCATTTCTCTGTAGGTGACAGAGTAAGATATTCAGAAGGAAATATTGCAATTGGATAAAAATGCAGGAGGAGAAGGAACATGTTTGGAAAGCAGAAAAAAAAAGCAACGACTTATGGAGTCATAGGACTTGGAAGATTTGGATTTGCCCTGACAGAAGAACTGGCGGAATCAGGTGCAGAGATCATGGTGCTGGACCGGGATGAGGATAAAATCCGTAAGATCCGGGAACTGACGGAAAACGCTCTTGTGGTCAATTCTCTGGACAAAGAGGTTCTGCTGGATACAGGAATCCAGAATTGCGATGTAGTCATTGTCTGTATCGGAACCCATATGGAGTCTTCTATTCTGACGACACTGAACCTGGTAGGAATGGGAATTCCAAGGGTAATTTCAAAAGCAACCAGTCCGGAACATGGAGAAATTTTGAAACGTCTGGGCGCGGAAGTCGTATATCCGGAGCAGGATATGGCGATCCGCCTGGCAAATTGTCTGGAATCTTCCGGAGTGATCGATTTTATTAAATTAAGTGAAAAGATCAATATTTCGAAGCTGACGGTTCCGGAAGCTCTGCTTGGAAAATCTGTACAGGAAGTTAATTTCCGTGCCAGATTCGGGCTGAATATCATTGCGATTGAAAATAACAATGAGGTTATGGAATATGTGAATCCGGATTATGTATTCCGGGAAGAGGATGTGCTGATCATTTCCGGAAGCAGTGAGGGAATCATCAAACTTACTGAGTGGCAAAAATAAAAGAGAAAAGGGAAGGAAAGAGCTTTCTGCCTGAGGATGGCAGAAGGCTCTTTGTTTTTTTGGGGAAATGAGGGGCTGGAGGAATCTAAATTTTATCTGGTGTTTTGAAAAGAGATATAGTAGAATGTAAAAAATCAGGTACAGCTGATTTGCAAAAAGAAGAAAGAAAGGAATTTATATGAAAAATGACAAAAGTATCATCAGAAGGATGATATATTATATGAATCCCAGAAGGATCCATCCAAAGATGGTGAAGCTTTGGACTTTTTTCCTGACTTTGAATGTGGTGTTTTTTCTTCTGCCAAGAGATGTGGTAGAAGGAAGCATTTTAATTCTGGCTCCTCTGGCAGGACTGTTTGTCTATGCGCTTGTGACAAAAGATGTAATGAGCAGTCTTTTGCTGGGAACATTTTCCATGTATATTCTCTGGTATAAGACAGCGGCGGTACAGGGATTTTTTGGAGATCTGCAGATGGTGCTGGCAGATTCGGAAAATATTGAGATGTATATGTCGTTTTTTCTTTCCGGAGGGATCATCATCGCTCTGAGAAGGAGTGGAAGCACCAAAGCTTTTGCAGATTTTGTGACTTCCAGATTCGGGAAAAGCGAGCATGCGGTGCTGGGAACAGCCGGGCTTTATGCAGGGGCTGCATCAATTGATGACTATGTTTCTACACTGACTTCCGGAGCTTCGTTTTCTCCGCTGATCGACGCAATTCAGAAACCGAGACTGGCTCTTGCCTATGTGATCCGGACGTTCAGTATTTGTGTGTCTGCAATTCTGCCATTTGGCGCATGGGGATATTTTATTATTTATCAGATCGCGGCAGCAGATAATGTAAAAAACAGGGCAGAAGCAGTCAGTATCTTCCTTCATTCGATTCCATTTATGTTTTACGCAGTCATTGCCTGCGTTGTAGCGTTTTTATTTGCCATTGGCATTTTTCCGAAAATCGGGCCGATGAAGAAAGCCTACGCCATGGCGGAAGAAGGAAAACAGATGGGAGGCCTGGCGGCTGGAGAGATTGATGAGAATGGGGAAGATGAGGAGGATGAAGATGATTTTGATGAAAGTGATCCGAGGAAACAAAATGTCAGCATTCTGAATCTGATCCTGCCGATTGCATCGATTATGGCTGCATTGATCGCAACCGGTCTGGATTGTTACATGGCATTTGGGATTGCGGCAATTTTCACGGGGATGCTGCTGATTTTTCAGGGAATTATGACTGTAGCGGAATATATGCAGTGTATCGTAGACGGATTTCTGGATATGATGGATATGGTAATTATCCTGATGCTCGGATACAGCATTCAGGAAGTGATGTATACCATGGGAATGGAAGCGTTCGTAGAGTCTGTGTGCAGTGCCATTCCGTTTGCAACGCTTCTTCCGGTATTGATTTTTATATTTTTCAGCTGCAGTGAATATCTGTACAGTCTCAATTATACATTGTATCAGATTGCGATCCCGATCCTTATGGTGGTGCTTCCGAAAGTGGGGGCCAATGTGCCGCTGTGTCTGGGAGCACTGATTTCCGCCGGATTGTTCGGTGCGAATGCCTGTGTGATCTCAGATCTGGGAGTGTTGTCCGCAAGGGCATGCCGGGTCAAGGTGTATGAGCAGTATATTACGTCTCAGCCGTATTTTATTATTTCGGGAGTGATAGCCGCGGCAGGATATCTGGCGGCAGGATTTTTATTTCAATAAACAAAGAAAGACAGCAGGGAGTTTCTTGGTTTTAAGAAACTCCCTGCTGTTCCATGTCGGAAAGCGCTTCGTGATAGAAAACATCGAGAAAACCTTTATAGTCTTTCTTCCATGGCTTATTTTTTCCGTAATAATGGACAATGACGGTGTTCTGCCGGATCCAGTCCAGGGAGATATCGGTCATCTGTCCGGTCATTTTATGGGTGATGAGATAGGTCTCTCCAAGATTGTAGAGGGACGCATCCGCAATTTTGGTTTTTTGTCCGTAAAGAGCGGTAAAGACATCCTGATCGGGAAGCAGCAGTTTGCGGCGGTTTTCGCGGATATAAGATCGTATGGCATCTCCGCTGTGCTCTTTTCGCAGGACTTCCAGATTCATAAGAAGAACACCGGTATTGATATAAGGAGTGTTTTCTTCCAGATTCAGCCGGTGCGCATTAAATTTTCGGAAGAATTTTTGGACATGGGTGGCGGCGATAAAGGAACTGCCTTCAAAGTCCATGGAATACAGATCAGAAAGAGAATTGATAACAACCAGATCCGGATCCAGATAAAGAATGCGGTCCAGGCTGTCAGGGAGCAGTTCCGGGGCAAACAGTCGGAAATACATTTCTTTTGGATATCGTTTGGATGTAGGGCATTGGGATAAAAGAGAATCCGGAAATGGAAGAAATGTGATTTTATCGTGAGCGTATCGGCGAAGAGTCTCGCGGCTGTCTTTGGAAAGATTCTCATAAATGACATAAAATGATATATCAGCAGACCGGTTTGCTGACAAAACAGAGTGCATCATCACGGTACAGGGCTGAAGATAGTGGTCGTCCAGTGTCATTAAAAGATTCATTTGAAAAAACCTCCTGCTTTTATTTCATACAAAGAATGTCTATATTATAGCACTGATCCATAAAAATAATATGAATAAAAAATAAAAGAAGTGGGAAGTCTCTGGATATGAAAGTGAAATATATCCAGAGGGTTGTTTTTGCGGCGGCGGTGATCATGGTTTTGCTGGCTGCGCCGCAAAATAGAATTTCTGCCGGAATACAGAAAAATCTAAGAGATCAGGTTCTTCGGTTTCATGTGAGGGCTAACAGTGACAGCAGGGAAGATCAGAGACAAAAACTTTTAGTCAGAGATGCAGTCATTGATTATGTCAGTCCTTTTATGGAAAAGGCAGAGTCAAAGGAAGAAGCGGTAAAAATATTGAAAGAGAAAAAAGAAGGAATCAAAAGGACAGCGGAGCAGGTCCTGGCGGATCAGGGGAATCCCCGGAAGGTAAGAGTGTCCTTTACCACAGAATCTTTTCCGGAAAAAGAATACGGAGATTATGTTTTTCCGGAAGGAATTTATGATGCTGTGCGGGTAGATTTAGGAAACGCAGCAGGACATAACTGGTGGTGTGTCATGTTTCCGGACCTGTGTATTACAAAAGACGAAAAGCAAAAGATCAATGAGAAAGCCGAGGAGAAGATGAAAGAACTTCTGGGAGAAGAAACAGTTCGTTCTATCAGAAAGAATAAATATTTTCGCTGGGCGTTCTGGCCGGAAATATAAAAAAAGCGCCATTTTACTGTTCCATGAGGTAAAATAAAGAAAGGAAGAAAAAGAATGGGTATGTCAGGAGAAGAATATGATATTGGAACAGTTAAGAGAAGCCAGGGATTTTACCGGAAGTGAGCAGATGATCGCGGAGTATGTATTAAAACATACCGACAGTCTGGAACAGCTGACAGCTGCGGATCTGGCGAAGAAAGCCTTTACAAGCAAAGCCACAGTCATACGGCTTTGTAAGAAACTTGGAACAAAAGGATACCGGGATTTTAACCGGAAAGTAGGAATGGAAGCTTTGGAAGAAAAGCGCGTGAATGCGCTTCTGGAAGCGGAGCCTTTTAATGAAAATAGTTCCTATGAGGATATTGTGCAGAAGCTTCCTTCCATTTATGACAGCGCGGTTGCCAATACCAGGCTTTCCCTGGACCGGAATGTGATCCGGAGAGTGGTAAACCGGATCCGCCAGGCAGACAAGGTAGAATTTTATGGAATGGGGATCACTTATACAACGGCGAGAGCGGCCGCCTTTAAGCTGATGACCATAGGGATTGAAAGTTCTGCCTGCAACGGACTGAACGAGCACAATATCATTGTTAGTAAAAAGAAAAAGAAGCGTGTGGCGGTTATTTTGTCTTTTACAGGAAGCAACCCCGGCATGGTTTCCGCGGCAGAATTTCTGAGAGAACAGGGAGTTTATGTAGTTGGAATGGGAGGCGGGAAAGAAGAACTGAGAGCATACTGCAATGAATTTATCCCAATCTATACGGCGAAACAGATCATGAGCATGGAGGTGATCATATCGATCACATCAGCAAATTATATTCTGGACGTGATCTTTATATCTCTGATCGTGGATAATTATCAGGAAAATGTGGATGCCGCAGTTGCCATCTATAAGATGAGACATGGAGCGGAAGAAGAGCAGGAAGGCCGGAGTTTGAAAAAATCTGGACCAAAAATTCAAAACAGGAAAAGAATAAAAAGTCAATTGTGGACCAGTGGACCAACTGGTCCTTTTTTTGTGGAAAAACCATAAGAAATCCGATATTTTATGAACATAGAGAACAGAAACAGTCAGCCGGCCGATATATTACAGCGTTTCTGGGATACAAGTTGACAGAGAAAATAACAGGAGGATAAGAATGGATTTTGAGAAATTAGCAGAGACTCTGGTTTCCCTGGTGGGAGGCGCCGGAAACATTTCGAACCTGACCCACTGCGCTGCAAGGCTCCGTTTTACGCTGAAAGATGAGAGCAAAGCGGATGAGGAACAGATTAAGAAGACAAAAGGCGTTCTGGGAGTTGCCAGAAGCGGCGGTCAGTTCCAGATTATTATCGGACAGAGAGTGCCGGACGCTTATAAAGCAATTGAGAAGCATCTGGGCGGCGCCATCGGAGAAACAGGAGAGGAAGGACCGAAAGAAAAGAAAAAAGTTTCCGAAGTGATTTTTGATTTCGTGGCGTCTATCTTTACGCCGATCCTTCCGGCTATCATAGGAGCGGGATTGATTAAATCTTTCCTGTCTCTGGCGGTACTTCTTGGCATGGATGCGGAAGGTTCTACCTATCTGTTCATTAACGTGCTGGGAGACGCTCCGCTTTATTTCCTGCCGCTGCTGCTGGCAGTGACATGTTCTAAAAAATTAGGAACCAATACATTTCTGAATGTGGCTCTGGCAGGAGCGCTGGTGCATCCCAATTATACCGCGCTGCTTACAGATGCTTTTAATATTCATTTCAGTTCGGCGTTTGGAATTCCTGTAACGCTGGCCACTTACAGTTCCACAGTGATTCCGGTGATTTTAATGTCCATCGCTCTTAAATACATTGATGGATTTTTTGACAAAGTGATACCGAAGATCGTGAAGTTTTTCTTTAAATCGGTTTTAACCCTGCTGGCAGTTGGAATGCTGACTTTTATTGTACTGGGACCGATTGGATTTGTTGTCGGTGTGGGAATCAGTACAGCGCTGAATACTTTAAGCACCCATGTCGGATGGCTGGTGCCGGTAATCATCGGAGGTGTATTCCCATTGATGGTAACTACGGGAATGCATTATGGAATCGTACCGTTTATGCTTCAGTCTATTGCATCAGTCGGGTATGAGCAGATCTGCTGTCCGGGAAATCTGCCAAGCAACATTGCTCAGGGGGCGGCTTCTCTGGCAGTTGGTTTTCGAACAAAGAAATCAGAATTGAAACAGCTTGCCCTGACTTCGGGAGTGACGGCTCTTCTGGGAACAACAGAACCGGCTTTGTTTGGAGTGACTTTAAGATATAAAAAAGTATTGTCCTGTGTCATGATCGGAGGTGCGGCCGGCGGTCTTTATGCAGGAATTACAGGAGTAAAATGTTTCAGTTTCTGTTCTCCGGGGCTGCTGGCGCTGGTTGCCTTTATCGGTCCGGATGGATTTACGAATATCATCAACGCATGTATTTCCATGGTCATTGCTTTTATTGTGATATTTGTTCTGGTATGGCTCTATGGTTATCAGGATGTGGCAAAACAGGAAACGGAGGGAAAAGCAGAAGAGGTCGAAACAGCAGCGGAAATTCCGGCAGATCATCATGGAGCCGAAGAAAAAGAAGAAATCGTATCCATTGCAGATGGAAATATCATTCCTTTATCTGAAGTACCGGATCCGACTTTTGCAGGAGAGATTCTTGGAAAAGGAGCGGCAGTTCAGCTGGAAAGTGATGAGATTTACTCTCCGGTCGATGGAACAGTAGCCAGTGTATTTCCAACAAAACATGCCATTGGACTGCTCAGCGATGACGGAGTAGAAGTCCTGATTCATGTGGGAATTGATACAGTACAGCTGGAAGGGAGACATTATGATGTAAAAGTGGAAGCCGGACAGAAGGTGAAGAAAGGAGATCTGCTTCTTGTGTGTGACAGAGAAGCCATTGAAAAAGAAGGATATCAGACGGTAACACCGATCATCATATCTAATACGGCGGATTTTGATGAGGTACAGCAGATCGAAAACGGCAAAGTGAAAAAAGGAACCCCGGTGATCAGGGTAAAATAATGGAGTGTGAGAATATGAAAGCAGAAAAAGTATATTTCCCGGATGATTTTTTGTGGGGCGGCGCAGTTGCGGCCAATCAGTGTGAAGGAGCTGTTCTGGAGGATGGCAAGGGATACAGCACGGCAGATGCGCTGACGACCGGCGTGTTCGCGGAACCGCAGATTCCGCCTAAAGGATTTTATCTGAAAGAAGAGGCGTCAGATTGTTATCACCGGTACAAAGAGGATATTGCCATGTTTGCGGAGATGGGTTTTAAAGCGTTCCGTATGTCCATTGCCTGGAGCCGGATCTTCCCGAAGGGAGATGAGGAAGAACCTAACGAGGCAGGGCTGAAGTTCTATGATGATGTGTTTGATGAACTTCTGAAGCACGGCATTCAGCCGGTAGTTACCCTGTCCCACTATGAAATGCCGCTGCATCTGGCAGTGAAATACGGGGGATGGGCAGACCGGAGAATGATTCAGTTTTTCGCTCATTATGCAGAAACCGTCTATCAAAGATATAAAGAAAAAGTGAAATTGTGGCTGATGTTTAATGAGATCAATATGATGCTTCATGCGCCGTTTAATGGAGGCGGAATCAATAAAAAAGCAGAGGAAATGGAACCGTCTGAATTGTATCAGGCAATTCATTATCAGCTGGTGGCGTCAGCGCTGGCAGTTAAGATCGGACATGAGATCAATCCGGAATTTAAGATTGGATGTATGATTGCGGGAAGTCCTCATTATCCGCTGACCTGCCGGCCGGACGATGTGCTGGAGGCCCAGAAAAAAGACAGGGAATCATTGTTCTTTGCGGATGTGCATGTAAGAGGGGAATATCCGGGCTATATGAAGAGGCTGTTTCGGGAACAGGGAATTCATTTTGAAATTACAGACGAAGACCGGATGCTCTTGAAGCATACAGTGGATTTCATTTCCATCAGTTACTATATGAGTTACTGTGCTACGGCAGATCCGGAAAAGAACATACTTGCTCAGGGAAATATTATGAGCGCGGTAAAGAATCCGTATCTGGAAGAGTCAGAATGGGGATGGCAGATTGATCCGGAAGGTCTTCGCTACATTCTGAATCAGTATTATGACAGATATCAGCTTCCTATTTTTATTGTGGAAAATGGTCTGGGGGCGAAAGATCAGCTGGTAGAACAGGATGGAACTTATACAGTAGAAGACGGATACCGAATCGATTATCTGAAAAAGCACCTGCTGCAGGTGTCTGAAGCAATCGCGGACGGTGTTCCGGTAATGGGATACACTGCATGGGGATGCATTGATCTGATTGCCAATACATCAGCGGCAATTTCGAAACGATACGGCATGATTTATGTAGACCGTAATGATGATGGGACAGGAACAATGAAGCGATATAAAAAACAGAGTTTTTACTGGTACCGGGATGTGATTGCATCTAACGGAGCCGCGCTGCTGGAAAATTAAAAAGCAGGGCAGGCAGAAATTATATTTCTGTCTGTCCTGCAGATGACTGAGCCAGTTTTTTTCCGGATACCAGGAGAAGCTGTTTTTTCTTGTATACACGGAATTTGGTCAGTCCGGCATTTTTAAAATAATCTAAAACTTCGTAAGTTGAATGATATTTATTTTTTCGGGAAGGAATCAGATAAGATGGCAGATTCGCAAGAATCCGGACCGGCTCCGGAAGAGCAGCTTCTGCGATGTACAGCCGTCCGCCGGGAGTCAGGACTCTGGCAGCTTCTGAAACAAATTTTTCTGGATCCTTAAATGTATGGAAATCATCGCATACGGTAATGATGCGGAACGTATTGTCATCATATGGAAGGAAGTCACTGTATCCTGTTTCCAGATGAAGTTCCGGATGAGCATCACCTGCCTGACGTATGACATCTTCAGAAGGATCGATTCCGTATCCCTCGGCATCACGCCACTGAATCAGTTCTGTAAGCAGAGTTCCGTCACCGCAGCCCACATCAAGGATTTTATCCCCATCTCTAACGCATATTTTTTTTAACATTTCTTTTCGTAAAGATTTTTTCATAAGAAACTCCTTTCGCATATTGCTTAAGTTTCAAACCTCTTCGGAATTATAGCATATTAAGCTGGTTTGTCAAATTATACCGGTTTTTCAGTTTTCTGGTAACCCAGCTGCTGAGCCAGGAGGTCCATGATTTTTTTCTGATCGTCAGAAGCCAGAAAATTCAGCCGTTCGCTAAAGTGGAAGAAGTTGGAAAGCAGCTCTTTTCTTGGAATTCCAAGTTCTTCAATGGCGATGTGATCAGAAGCCCTTAAGATCGGATGGATCAAAAGGTAAGGCTTGGGAAGTTCTCCATGGATATCGACCGTAGAGAGGATATAGTCAACTTCATGCCAGTTCGGATAGGAAGGAACTTTATAAAGCGGTATGACATCCGTGATTTCTATCTGGTATTCACTTAATAAAGCTTCCCGCAGCATGACAGACGCCCCATATCCCTGTCCGCAGATCAGGAGGATTTTTTTGCAGGGAATACTGCCGATGCGTTTCATGCTGGCAAGGAAATATATGGCAAAATGGACAAATTCATCTTCATTTTCAATCTGGTCGAAGGGCTCTGTCTCGAGACATATTTTTTTGATCTGTTCATAGGTATCCATTTCTTCCGGTCCGAGAATATCAATCATGTTTTCGCAGAGAGAAACATGAGATTTGATCCGTCCGAGAAGAGGAACAACATGTCCCAGAAGTCCGTCTGTCAGAATTTTATCTTTTTCAAATGGAAGGGAGAAAATCTGGGATGCCCTGGAGATCAGGGTGTGTACCAGAGACTCTACATAAGCGGGATCCATGGGCTGGTTCAAATTGGAGTATGTCCGGGTATATTCCAGATAGTAAAGCATGGTAGAAATATGTGCGTCACTAATCGGACATCCGATGATATCGGATAAAGAAGCCTGAATTTTGCGCATGGAATGGCTGTCCAGGACAGGAGTGGATACCAGGGTCAGCGGATAAGGCTTCTTGTGGATAATAAACCAGAGGAGACACAGAATATTGGACAGATACCATCGATAGGAAGAATCTGTCAGTATGTATCCCATCTTCTCTAAAAGTTCATTGATGCAAACAAGTACCTGAGGAATGGAAATTCCTTTGAATGAAGTATGGATAATGTGGATGCTGTGGTATTCGAAGGCATTAAAATTAATGGGAGGATTGATCAGAAGATCAATATATTTGTTAAATTCCCGGTTCATCAATGAGGCTCTTTTTTTTTCAGGGCCGGAAAGGAAAAAGTGATCGGTGTATTCAATAGAAAGACCATCTTTTTCCAGAGATTTGGAAAGTTCATTCATATCGTTTTTGATCGTGGAACGGGAAACCTGAAGTTCATTTCCAATCTGGCTGATTTTAAAATTTTCATTGCGGATCAGCAGATTCAGAAGCAGAAGAGAAATCCGTTCAGAACTGGTATAAAGAAAGTCATTGTTCTCAGAGACTTCTTCCAGAGACAGATTTTCAGGAAATTTCAGAACCCCTTTGGAGCATTTCTCAATCTGAGGTTTGTTTTCCATGGAAAGACTGTCATTGATGCGATTGATATCATACCGCACGCTTCGCTCCTTTATATTCAGGTCATTTGCAATTTCTTTGTATGAAGTTGTTCCTTTGATCTGGATATATTGAATTACATTCAGCATTCTGCCGCTTAACATGCTCATAATCCTTTCTAATTGCTGCTCTTGTTTCTTCCTTTTTCCCTCAGCTCTTTTTCGGTAAAAAATTAAATCCTTTTCTATATTTTATAATTGTTTAAAAGTTAATTCAATTTCTTTTTTTGTAAAAATTGATCGGAAATACTGAAAATTGTAATTTTACGTTTTACCCGGGGAGAAGTGGAATCCTTTGCGTTATCAAAGGTTTTCTATACTTTCCAGCATCAATTATATCATAACAGCAGGTAAACCACACAGACATATCCACTCATGTGCCTGGCAAAGAACCCAATTTATTTTTGGATAGAGAAAAAGCCCGGGATTTCCGGGCTTTTTCTGAAAATCATATGTAGATTTTTTTCTTATAATAATCCCACTACATGTCCTGCGATACCTACGATGAACAGGGCGATGATGATAACGATCGGGGATACGTTCTTCTTTAACAGCCACATGCACAGCAGCGTCAGCAGCAATGGCACGAATCCCGGGATCAGGGAATTTAAGTTATCCTGCAGGGTCGTTACCTTCTCCGGTGTCAGGGACAGTCCGGATGCGTACTGCTGTAATGCTGTCTGGATTCCTTCTGCTCCGGATGGGAGACTGTTCCAGTCGATGTATGCTCCATCACTCAGCTGTACGGTTGATACTACCGGCGTAAAGTTGATGCTTACCCACCGCTCGATCAACGCTCCAAGGACGAACATACCAAGGATAGACGCTCCTTTTGTTACCTTCTGCAGAAGTCCTCCGGAAAGGTCTTCTGTGATCTTGGTTCCTACTCTGTATCCAAATTCCTGTGTATACCACATGAATGCCCAGCGGATCACGTTCCACAATACGAAGAACAGGATCGGTCCGAGGATGCTTCCTCCCATTGCCAGGGATGCTCCCAGCGCTCCCAGGATCGGTCGTACCGTATACCAGAATACCGGATCTCCGACTCCGGCTAACGGTCCCATCATTCCGACTTTGACACCCTGGATCGCCGCGTCATCTACCGGCGCTCCGTTGGCTTTATCTTCTTCCAGCGCCAGGGTAACTCCGATGACCGGTGACGCTACATATGGATGTGTGTTGAAGAATTCCAGATGTCTCTTTAATGCCGCGATCTGGTCTTCTTTGTTTGTATATAACTTCTTGATCGCCGGGATCAGCGCGAATACCCAGCCTCCGTTCTGCATACGCTCGTAGTTCCAGGATCCCTGAAGGAAAGTAGAACGCCATGCCACGGATAATCGATCTTTTTTACTTAATGTAACTTTTTCTGCCATTTCTTCTTACCTCCCTTAGAATCAATAATCGTTCAGAATGTCACCCAATGGATCGCCTGTATTGCTTCCTCCTCCACTGGATGATCCGCCGCTCTCTGACAGGGTCAGATAGATCAGCGCCATGGACAGTCCGATCGCTCCAAGGGCGATCAGTGTCAGGTCTGAGATCGCTGCCAGGCAGAATCCGATCGCGAAGAACGGCCATACTTCTCTGGTCGCCATCATGTTGATGACCATTGCGTATCCTACGGCTACGACCATTCCTCCGCCGATGCTCATTCCATCAGTCAGCCATGCCGGCATGGACTCTAAGAATCCCTGGACTGTGGATGTCGGGATCGCAAGCAGTGCCGCTGCCGGGATCGCGATACGCAGTCCCTGCATGCAGATCGCGATGATATGCCATGCTTCTACGCCTCCAAAGCTTCCTTTGGCTGCCGCTGCGTCCATCCTGTGGACACATGCTACGGAAAGGGTACGTACTACCATCGTAAGGAACAGTCCGGCTACTGCCAGCGGGATCGCTACCGCGATCGCTGTGTCGACTCCGGCTTCTCCCTGTCCGCCCATCACAAGGATGATCGCGGACGCTATGGATGCCAGTGCGGCATCAGGCGCTACAGCCGCTCCGATGTTCGCCCATCCTAAGGCGATCATCTGGAGAGTTCCTCCTAAGATGACACAAGGTACGAGCTGTCCGGATACTAATCCGATCAGGGTACAAGCTACCAGCGGCTGATGGAATTGGAATTCATCCAGGATTCCTTCCATTCCAGCCAGGAAGGCAACTACAACTATTAATATCACTGAAATAAAAGACATTATAATTCCTCCTCTGCAATTCTATCGATCGTCCGCCGCGCTATGACAGCTCGGCTTTCGCTTTGTTGATGATGTCGTCCATGTTCTCTCTGGAATCGCTCGGTACTTTGCGGACATCGAACTTGATGCCTTTTGCCTTGAGCTTCTCAAATGTCTCTACATCTTCTTTTCCGAGAGAGAGCACTTTGTTCACGGCTACTTTTCCTACGGAATGTGCCATGGATCCGACGTTCAGCTCTTTGATATCCACTCCGCCTTCGATGGCGCGCAGGGCATCCTGCGGAGTCTCGAACAGCAGGAGCGCTTTGGTCTCACCGAAACGAGGGTCTTTGGATACCTGGATCATCTTGTCGATCGGAACAACGTTTGCGTGGACTCCCGGAGGCGCTGCCTCGATGATCAGCTTCTTACGAAGGTCATCATGGGATACCGCGTCAGATACAACGATGATACGGTTCGGCTGTGTCGTCTTGGTCCATGCGGTAGCGACCTGTCCATGGAGCAGTCTGGAATCGATACGGGCGAGTACGAACTTGATGTGTCCGTCTCCCAATACCGTTCCTTCCGGGATCGCTCCCTGCGGAGCGGCTGCCTGTACAGGAGCTGCTTCCTCTTTCTTTGGTTCTAAGGATTCCGGATAGATCTTCACTCCGTCTTTTCCGCTTCCGGAGATCTGAACTGCGATCTCGTGAGCCGTTTCCATCGTCATCCTGGAAGCGTAAGCGTCGATCAGCATCGGAAGGTTCAGTCCGGCAACGATGGCCCATGTGTCCTCGTGGCCGTCGATCAGGCCGTTGGCCTGGTTGAATGGTGTTCCGCCCCATAAGTCTACCATGATCAGAACCTGGTCAGGGTCGTCAAAAGAAGCAACGGCTTCTTCCATCTTGGCACGGATATCCGCCGGTCCTTCACTCGGCTGTAATGTAACAGCCGCAACATTCGGCTGATCACCGAAGATCATGGATCCTGACTGAAGGATTCCCTTGGCGAAATCACCATGTGTAGCAAGAATAATTCCTACCATTTTTCATATTCCTCCTTTTCTT
>NZ_BLYI01000034.1 GCF_016586355.1 Anaerostipes butyraticus | reverse complement strand
AGCGGGTGATGGGAATCGAACCCACGTGATCAGCTTGGAAGGCTGGAGTTCTACCATTGAACTACACCCGCATATCTGCTGTCTCGTCCAGCGACAAAAATAATATTACTACTTTTTCCTTCATATGTCAACACCTTTTTTTTATTTTTTTATGAGCCGGTCATATAATCTTTCTTTTTGAATAAGCTGTATAAAAAGGAGTACTTTTATGATTAATTACATATGGAGTTTTCTTATTCTGATTGGACTGGTTGTCGGAAGTATAAACGGAAAAATTGTCTCTATATCAGACAGTATTCTGTCTTCCTCCAAAGAGGCAGTTGAACTCTGTATTTTGATGTTTGGAGTTGTAGGTTTATGGTCCGGCCTTATGAATGTTGCTGTCTCCCTGGGAATCACCAGAAGACTCCAGTCCATGCTGGATCCATTCCTTTCATTTTTATTTCCGAATTTACGCAGTACAAAAGCCAGAGAATACATCAGCACAAACATAACAGCCAATATTCTTGGACTTGGATGGGCATCAACGCCTTCAGGGCTGAAAGCCATGGAAGAACTTCAAAAAGAAAATCCTTCTCCGGATACGGCTTCCGGTGATATGTGCTCTTTTCTGATTCTCAATATTTCATCCCTGCAGCTGATTCCTGTTAATATCATTGCCTATCGGAGCCAGTATGGATCTGTACACCCGGCAGATATCATATTGCCGGGAATCATAGCAACCTGCTGCTCTACCCTGGCAGCTATTATTTTCATAAAATGGAAGGACCAAAAAACATGATCTCTTTGATTGCTAATTTAATTTTACCCTTTCTTATACTCTTTATCATTCTTTACGGTCTGCTGAAAAGGAAAGAAATGTATGACCCTTTTCTGAAAGGTGCCGCAGACGGTTTCCGGATCGTAGCTGAGGTAGCTCCCACTTTGATTGCCCTTTTCTTTGCCATCCAGATTTTCCGCTCTTCCGGAGCTCTGGATCTTCTGGTCCGGATTCTGTCTCCTGCTGCCAATTTCCTTCAAATCCCCACCGAAGTCCTTCCGGTTATCTTTGCAAAATTATTTTCCTCCTCAGCTGCCACTGGATTTCTTCTGGATATCTTCAAAAATTCCGGTCCGGACTCTGCTGCAGGCTTCCTCTCTTCTATCATATTAAGTTCCACGGAAACCTGCTTTTATATTATGTCTGTTTACTATTCCTCTGTCCATATCAGAAAAACCCGCTACACGCTCTTCGGCGCTCTGGTCGCCACCTTCGCAGGGATCACCGCATCCATTGTCCTGTGCCGTTTCTTTTATTTTTAAAAAAGAGAAGGTTCTGCTCTTACAGAAACCTTCTCCTGATTCTATTTTTTTGACTTGAAATAATCATGAAAATACTGCATAACATGAATCAGCATTTTCTCCTCATCTTCATCCAGCGGTTCCAACAATCCTTCGATCATTTTGTGATGAAACTCCCGGTGATGCCGGTATGCCTTTTTCCCTTTCTCAGAAAGAGAAAGATAGACAACTCTCCGATCCTTCTCTCCTCGTTTTCTCCTCACATATCCTTTCTTTAAAAGATGGTTGACCGCTATTGTCAACGTACCCACTGTAATATTTAATTCTTTTGCAATCGCTGACATATTTCTGGACTGCTTTTTTCCAATTGCATCTATAATATGGAGTTCTTTATTAGAGATATCCCGAAATTCCTTCGTTATAACAGCTTTTTCTTCCTCATAGGCAATTCCGTGAAATAAGTCAACTACCATATCATTCAGCTGATCTTTATTCATGGGTACATCTCTCCTTTGCACAAGCTTATTTCTGGTATCCCGGCGCATCTCCTGCCATCATTTCATGAGCTTCACCAATTACCTTAGCCAGTGCTTCTTTTGCCTGAGTTGGAAGACGATCATATCCTCCGTCTTCAACATCTTTATCAAATACAAAGTTCAGACGGTCTGTCATACGCGCTTTCAGAGTATCTACATATTCCTGGCTGGTAAAGTCCGGAATATACCCCTCTACTTCCAGCATCTTCATGTTGCTGAATGGTCCCCAAGGTTTGAACTCTGCTGTTCCTTCTACCACCTGTTCAATACAGGATAATGTAACAGATGGTTTAATATCCTTGCCCATAAAATCTCCGGTATTCAGAATATAGCATTCCACATGACGTTCTTTTACCAGATCCCTGAATTTCTTATAATCATTGACCAGAGGATATGTACGGAACGGATTTGCATACGGCTCTACTACCAGACGATTCGGATCAACTCCTGGGGCCAGGCGTTCTGCCGTTGTTCTCTTGGTTGCCAGAGTTGCTCCCATAACAGAAGCAAGAGATGCTCCTTCTATCTTCACGATCGGCGGAATGGTAGGATCTTTCATAATCCAGAAAATAGCGCTGACTGGTGAGTCAATTTTATCCACACGGTTTTCTGACCACAATTTGGATTTGATCGCGCGTCCGTTTCCATTTCGGATATCCTCTGTAACCAGAACTACTTTTCCTTCATCATCCAAAGTGGCAGAACAGTTCTGAGCTGTCAGCAGATACTTATTATCCGGGCATCCGGTCGGATAGTCTGCTGTCTTGTCAAAATAAGTTGGTTCCATGGCAATGGAAGCCCCGGTCTCTGTATTAATGATAAACGCGTCATCATGCAGAACTGTGATATTTTCA
The DNA here is from genome assembly GCF_016586355.1 of Anaerostipes butyraticus. Lineage (GTDB taxonomy): Bacteria > Bacillota > Clostridia > Lachnospirales > Lachnospiraceae > Anaerostipes > Anaerostipes butyraticus. The sequence goes on along the minus strand of NZ_BLYI01000034.1, from coordinate 11,252 downwards.
TATTTATTGTCATGCATTGCATGAGTCAGTGTTGATTTTCCTGAACCGGACAGTCCGAAGAAAGACGCAACATAATGACGGTCTTTGGAAACCTGATATTCTTTCTGTCCGCCATGGCAGGAAGCATATCCGTTGCGGTTGGCAATTGCCCACGCGATCGTCAGAGTTCCTTTCTTATGTTCTCCGAAATATCTCATTCCCAGGAGAGCTGCGCAGTTAGTATCTGTATTAAAATAAGTCAGTCCCAGCGGATAGTCACTGTCCTTCCACTGTGGGTCTGAGAAAATATAAATATCTGTTTCATCTCCGATCGGTCTGGAGTTTTTATACATCTCATTATATTCTGCAGACTGATACTGGAAATTCAGCATCCATGAGTACAGGATATTTTCTTCTCCTTCCGGAATCAGAAGATGAGCTTTAACCATAAATTCCGGATCCAGACCAATGTATACCTGTGCATGGTACAGTGTGGACCATCTGGTATCGTATATAGCGTCCATTACTTTCAGATCCAGCGCATTGGTATCAACACCCGGCTCGCTGGCGATCCTACGAGCTGCCGCGCATCTTCCTGTGACAGAACCATCATTGAATAAGAGTACTTTCGTACCTTCCTCAAGCCCGATTGCCTCCGGTTTATAAACCGGCATATCTGTGACGATCGTTCCAGGAGAATCTTTTGCTAATTCATATGCCTGTTTCAAATCCTTTACTTCCACAACATTATTTCCGTAAAATGCTGCCTCAATAATTGACCTGGTTTTTGAAAATCCCGGCTTTCCTTTCCCGATTTCATCATGTTTGTAGTAGGCTTTTGTTGACATAAGTTATTCCTCCATTCGTAAGTTTTCATTGATGCGTTTCTTCAGAATGTTAAAACTTGTCGGTCCAGCATCTAACATAAGTTTGTGAAATTTTTTCAAGCTATATTTTTTTCCTGCTCCCTTTTTATAATAATCTCTGAGTTTTATAAACTCCTTGTATCCAATGTAATATGACAGATAATTTGCAGGTTCAGAGACAACCATGGAAAATATATGTTCCGCATTGGATGAGGAAATATAAAACTGCTTTAGATAATCCTTTACTTTTTCTTTCTTCCATCCTTCATAGTTTACACCAAAATCAACTCTTGAGCAAAGTGCCAGATTGAATTCCATTCCCAGGACATTTAACTGCTCCCACGCTTCTTTTTCTTTCCCTCCGCCTGCTGCCGTATAACTCCAGCTCTCCACATAAGTTGCCCATCCTTCAGAATATCCGGGGTAATCCAGGATATACCGGACTGGTTCTTCTTCTTTTGAAGCATAATATACATTCTGATACAAATGTCCCGGATATCCTTCATGAGCCAGAGTCGCATACATCTGTATCGAAGTATCCATCTGACTCCTGTTTATATATATGACATTCTCTTTATAGTCATCCATCGCCGGAATCATATAAAAAGCGGGACTCAGATCTTTTTCCAGCGACTCATGGACATATTTGATCTCACAATCCACCTTTGGAGCTTTTGGAAAATTTTTCTCAATCTGTTTCTTTAATTCTGCAAGCATGTCATCCGGGGTCGTTCCAAGATCATCCGGAAGATTGTCACCGGCAGATTCCTGCAGGGCCTCCGGAAACTCTTCGGCGATATCCGCCGTCTTCAGCACACAGTCTTTCAGGCTGTCTTCCGTCATAGCGATCATATCCTCAATTGTACTGGAAGATCCGGTCTGACTCTTTACCAGGGCCTTATAATATGCTTTTCCGTCTTTTAAATATACAAGTCCTGCTTCATTCTTCCCGTTCCCCTTAAGATTCTCAAGATCATCTGCCAGCTTCTCATAGGCTGGGAGAACCTGATCCAGAACAATGCTTCGGTTCTTTTTGATCTTCTCTTTCTGTTCACTGGAAGTAAGATTTTTCACAGAAGAAATCCTGTCTTCAAATGTTGCAATCAGAGAATTATTTTCTTTTGCTTTTGTAAATTCATGAATCTGTGAAATCACTGCATCTGCGGATTCATCTGACATGAAAAGATTCTTTTTTACTTTTTCTTTTTCATACTCAATGATAGATTCAAAATAGTCTCCTGTCTGAGACAGCAGATGAAAATAGTTTTCCACATCTTCCTTTGTTTCCAGCCTGTATTCGCAGAATGTAACCGGAAGCTGTGCCTGAACACCGGTTACCGGAGCCAGCACAGACTCATGATAAGGATATTTCTGAAGTTCTTTCTGAATCGTCAGGTAATCTTTCCAGACATCATAGGTTTCCTGCTGCTCTTCTGAAAGTTTCTCATAAGGAAACCTGCGGATGGCCTTTAGCTCCTGCTCTGTCTCCTTTTTTCCTTCTGCAATTCCACTGGCAGAGATTGTTCCTAAATCCTGCGATTTCTCTTGAATGCCGTACTTTTCAGGATTCTTCAATGTATAGTGCAGTTCAATTCCATTATCTGAGACATTCTCCCGAAAGATCTCTTCCATGTGTTCCTGAAACTCTTTCCGAACAGAAATCGTTGTCTTTTGCTGCCCTTCCTGCTGTATTCCTCTGTCTTTCTTTGAACATCCCGACACAGCAATCGCAAGAACCAGGCATGCGGCAGTGATTCTTCTTGGGATTCGTCCTGACATCCAGACTCCCTTCTTTTTATGAATACTACTATTATACTATTTTTTGAACAAAAAAAATAGACTATCCTGAAAAGATGTACTATAATTAACAAATAGCAGAAACTAATAAACGGAGGATTGTAATGAGTAAAAAGCCATATTATATTACAACAGCAATTACTTATACTTCTGGAAAACCTCATATTGGAAATACCTATGAGATTATTCTGGCAGACAGCATTGCGAGATATAAAAGAATGGAAGGATATGACGTTTTCTTCCAGACAGGAACTGATGAACATGGTCAGAAAGTGGAATTAAAAGCTCAGGAACAGGGCGTAACTCCAAAAGAGTTTGTAGATGACGTTGCTGCTGAGATCAAACGGATCTGGGATCTTATGAATACTTCCTACGATAAGTTTATCCGTACGACTGACGCCGATCATGAAAAACAGGTTCAGAAGATTTTTAAAAAACTCTACGAACAGGGAGATATCTATAAAGGCGAATACGAAGGACTTTACTGTACTCCATGCGAATCTTTCTTTACAGAAAGCCAGCTGGTAGATGGAAAATGTCCTGACTGCGGACGTGAAGTTCAGCCTGCAAAAGAAGAAGCATATTTCCTGAAATTAAGCAAATACGCTGACCGTCTGATTGAACATATCAATACACATCCGGAATTTATCCAGCCGGAATCCAGAAAAAATGAGATGATGAATAATTTCCTTCTTCCTGGACTTCAGGATTTATGTGTATCCAGAACTTCATTCAAATGGGGAATTCCTGTTGATTTTGATGAAGGGCACATTGTCTATGTATGGCTGGATGCCCTTACCAACTATATCACTGGAATCGGTTATGACTGCGATGGAAATCACTCTGAAAACTTTAAAAAATACTGGCCTGCAGATCTGCATCTGATCGGAAAAGATATTATCCGTTTCCATACAATTTACTGGCCGATTATCCTGATGGCGCTGGATCTTCCTCTTCCAAAGCAGGTGTTTGGACATCCTTGGCTTCTTCAGGGAGACGGCAAAATGAGTAAATCCAAAGGAAACGTTCTCTATGCAGACGACCTGGTAGATGTATTCGGTGTGGACGCAGTTCGTTATTTTGTCCTTCATGAGATGCCTTTCGAAAGAGACGGTGTTATTTCGTGGGAACTGATGATCGAACGCATGAACTCTGATCTTGCAAACATCCTTGGAAATCTTGTAAACCGTACCATTTCCATGTCCAATAAATATTTCGGCGGAATCGTGGAAGACCGCGGTGAAACCGGTGATTATGACGATGACCTGAAGGCTGTTGTCACTGGAACAAGAGACAGGGTTGCTGACAAAATGAAAGATCTTCGTGTGGCAGATGCGATTACTGAGATTTTCCAGCTTTTCCGCAGATGCAACCGTTATATCGATGAAACAATGCCTTGGATCCTTGCAAAAGATGAAGAACAGAAAGACAGACTTTCCACCGTTCTTTACAACCTGGTAGAAGGCATCACAATCGGAGCTTCTCTCCTGGAACCTTATATGCCTGAAACTTCCGGCAGAATTTTATCTCAGCTGAATGCTTCTGCCGTTCCATTTGAGAAACTCAATACTTTTGGCAATTATCCAAACGGAACACAGGTTACTGATGCTCCTGAGATTCTTTTTGCAAGACTTGATGAAAAAGAAGTTATGGAAAAAGCCGAAGCTCTTATGGAAGCGCAGAAAAAGGCTGCTGCCGGTGAGCCTGTTATCGATATCGAACCAAAAGATGAAATCACTTTTGATGATTTTACAAAAATGCAGTTCCAGGTAGGTGAAATCATCGCCTGTGAGGAAGTAAAAAAATCGAAAAAACTTTTATGTTCTCAGGTCAGAATCGGAAGCCAGGTAAAACAGATCGTATCTGGTATCAAAGCCCATTATACCCCTGAGGAAATGGTCGGAAAGAAAGTTATGGTCCTTGTTAACCTGAAACCTGCAAAACTTGCGGGAGTCCTTTCAGAAGGAATGCTTCTCTGCGCGGAAGATGAAAATGGAGAATTATCTCTTGTCGTTCCTGAGAAAAACATGCCGTCCGGTGCCGAAATCTGCTGATCTTCATATATATAGCTAAATTAACTAAATTGTTTGACAACGATTATACGGTATGCTATGGTTAATTAAAGCATAATGATAAATTTAAGAAATTAAGGAGGTTGTAGATGAAGAGCACTGGCATTGTTCGTAAGCTTGATGAACTCGGTAGAATCACATTGCCCATCGAATTACGTCGGAATTTTGATGTGAACGAGAGAGATCCTCTGGAAATATTTGTGGACGATGATAAGATTATTTTAAAGAAATATAATCCTACAGATATATTTACCGGTGAAATGGACGATTTGATTGAATACAAGGGGAAAAAAGTATCTAAAAAGTCTATTAAGGAACTGGCAAGAATTGCCGGATTCAAAATATCTGAATAATACATAAGTGGAAAATTCGTTCTTGAATTTTCCACTTTTTATGTTTATGATTCTTTTTTGAGCAGTTCCTGATAAATCTCCCTCTTGCTGACTCCCCGGTCTTTTGCTGTCATCTTCATTGCTTCTTTTCTGGAATACCCCTGATCCAAATAAATTGCCATATGCTCATCCAAAGGCATCTGCAAAAATGATTCTCTGCTTTCCTTTTCCAGTTCCTGAAATGATCTTCCTTCTATGATCAAAACACACTCCCCTCTTGGAGGACATGTCTTCATTTCTTCTATCAGATTCTCTATCGTCGTCAGATACACTGACTCATGTTTCTTAGTAAGTTCCCTGCACAGCGTCATTTTCCTGTTCCCAAGACTCTCTCTCAGCTCCTTAAGTGTCTTTTCCAGATGATGAGGCGCTTCATACAAAATGATAGTCCTCGTCTCATCTTTTAACTGATCCAGGATTTTTCTTCTCTCCTTTTTATCATGAGGAAGAAATGCTTCAAAACAGAATCTTCTCGTAGGCCGTCCTGATACAATCAATGCGTTAATGAGCGCACAGGCCCCGGGAAGCGCCGTTACACGAATGCCCGCCTCATGACACTGCCTGACAAGTTCCTCTCCCGGATCTGAGATTCCCGGTGTTCCTGCATCTGTTACAAGTGCAACATTTTTTCCTTCCAGCATCTGATTTACGAGAAACTTTGCTTTGTCATACTTGTTATACTCATGATAACTGGTCATTTTTGTTTTTATATGAAAATGATTCAATAATTTGATACTGTGTCTTGTGTCTTCTGCAGCAATCAAATCTGCATTTTTCAGCGTCTCTACGACCCGAAATGTAATATCATCCAGATTTCCAATGGGCGTGGCGCATAAATATAAGGTTCCTGCCATTATGACTCCTTTACATCCATTCCATAAATTTTATAAATTTCATCTGTATACTGATTCTGGTTTTTATAAACAATCAACGGCGGCTCCACGATCATACGAGGCTTTGCTCCTTTCACCGCTTCCAGTAAAAAGATATTGGATTCTTTCCCCTGATATGGATGAACAAACCGGATTCTCTTTGGCTCCAGCCCGTCTTTTGACAGCTGATTCAAGATTTCCGTCAATCGAAAGCTTCGATGCACCAGATACAATACGCCGCGGTTTTTCAGTAATTTTCTTGCAGCCTGAGAAATATCCGCAAATGTACATAAAATCTCATGTCTGGCAACCGCTTTTTCTTCCTTTGGATTCTTAATGCCATGATTTCCTATCATATACGGCGGATTTGATGTTATCACATCAAAACTGTCATGAGAAAAAATCGCAGAAGCATCTTTGATATCTCCTTCTACGATTTCTACTTTTTCTTCCAGATGATTTAGTTTTACGCTTCTTTGAGCCATCTTAGCCATATCGCTTTGTATTTCAAGACCGGTAAAAGATGACCCTTGAGTCTTTGCTTCCATCAAAATCGGAATAATCCCGGTTCCGGTTCCCAGATCCAGCACTCTTCCCCCGGTCTTAACAGAAGCAAAATCCGATAAGAGAACCGCATCCATTCCGAAGCAGAATCCATCTTTCTTCTGAATGATCTGATATCCTTTGATTCCCAGATCATCAATTCTTTCGTTTTCCATTTCCTTTACAACCTGCGCATCCTTTATTCTTTCTCTTAATATACAGATCATCGATCTTATACTCTTTTACATCCTTATCGCCGTTCTCATCTTCGACAATCAGTTTTACTTTCTGCTTTAAAATATCAACTCTCTGTACTTCTCCAGATACTCCATCTTTTGCCTTTATTTTCTCGCCAATCTTTGGAAGTTTGCTGTTCAGGTATTCATAAGCCTCCTGCTCATTCTTAAGACAGCACATCAGCCTTCCACAGACGCCTGATATCTTTGTAGGATTCAGCGACAGATTCTGTTCTTTTGCCATTTTAATGGATACAGGGGCAAATTCTGACAAAAACGTACTGCAGCATAATTTCCTTCCGCAGATTCCAATACCTCCCAGCATCTTGGCTTCATCTCTGACACCAATTTGTCTTAATTCAATCCTCGTTCTGAATACAGACGCCAGATCTTTTACCAGTTCCCGGAAATCTACCCGTCCGTCTGCCGTGAAATAAAACAGCACTTTGTTATTATCAAATGTATACTCTGTAGATACCAGCTTCATTTCCAGCTGATGTTCTTTGATCTTCTGAAGACAGATTTTATAAGCATCCTTTTCTTTGCGGCGGTTCTGTTCCGCCTGACGCTCATCCTCTTCTGTCGCGATTCTTAAAACCGGCTTCAGGTCATCTCCAAGGCATTTTTCCTGTACCTTTCTGCGTTCTTCTACTACAGTTCCATATTCAATCCCCCTGGATGTCTCCACAATGACGTGATCTCCAACTTTCACCTGGAAATCTCCCGGATTGAAAAAATATATTTTTCCTGCAGTACGAAATCGTACTCCAATTACTTCTACCATACTTTACCGTTCTCCTTCATCGTCAGAAGCAGCATCTCCAGTGCAACTTCAAAGTTGACGTTTGCTGCCAGTCTTCTTCTTGCCTTCTTGATCTCATCTAAAATATGGCTGATGCCTTCAAAAGAAATATAGATTTCCTGCTCTTTCAGCTGACGGTATTTATCCTTGTAAATCAGATGATTCAGTGAACCTGTCGTCTTTAACATCAGCATATCACGATACCAGACCGTTAACACATCAAGAAAATCATAAATCTCATCTTTATAAGCTTTAAGATCTTTTAGATATGCTATAATCTCATAAACTTCTATTGTCTTAATATGAATCAAAATATTCATGGCTTCCTGAAACATTTCTTTAAATTCAGGCGTATTGACCACATGCATGGCTTTTCCTATGTTTCCCAGTGAAAATGAAGCCGCGAATTTAATATCTTCATCTTTTGCCTCTGTATGATCTTTCAGATACTGAACAATCTTTTCTTCTCTCACAGATCCCAGAGTCATCGTAACACATCTGGACAAAATCGTATCCAGCAGTCTGTCTTTATTATTGGTCAGCAAAATAATAACAGCATAAGCCGGCGGTTCTTCCAGGGTCTTTAAAAGCGCATTCTGAGCTCCCTGATTCATACGATCTGCGTCATCTATAATATATATTTTATAATTACTGCTGTATGGCTTAATATTGATCGTATCATTGATTCCTTTTCTGATCTCATCCACCCTTATTTCATATTTCTCATGCGTTATATAAATCAGATCTGGATGATTGCCAGAATCCACCTGTCTGCAGGCAGTACACTCACCACATCCTGTTTGATGCTCACAAAGCAGCGCTTTTGCAAAAGCTTTTGCCAGTGTCATCTTTCCGCTGCCGTCTTCTCCGCTCAGCAGATAAGCATGTGATACCTTTCCCATCTTAATTGCTTCTTCAAAATGAGCAATTATTTTTTCATGTCCGATTACTGTTCCAAAACTGTTCATATACGTCACCTTCATTATGAAATTATTTTATCAACTGCCGCAGTTATCTGCCTGTGTATGTCTTCAATCGATCCTCTTCCATCGATCTTTTCTATCCGGTCCGGATGCTGCTCTGCAATCTTACGATACCCTTCGGCAACTCTTTCGTGAAAATCCATTGCTTCTCTTTCCATGCGGTCCAGCTCAGCCTGTTTCTTCTTTCTGGAAATTCCGGTTTGAGCATCTATATCAATCATGATCGTCAGATCCGGCATTGTATCTCCGATCGCATACCGATTCACTTCATATACCAGATCAATCCCCATACCTCTGGCTATTCCTTGATATACTGCAGAAGATTCCACAAAGCGGTCACAGATGACAATCTTTCCTTCTTCTAACGCAGGACGAATAACTTCCTCTACCAGCTGCGCTCTGGCAGCCGCGTACAAAAGCATCTCCGTCATATAACCCATCTCTGTAAAATCTTTATTCAATATTACCTGTCGGATTGCTTCACTGATCTTCGTTCCGCCGGGCTCTCTACATACTATTATATCATAACCTTTTCCAGATAAATAGTCTCTTAATAAGTCAATTTGTGTTGATTTTCCTGATCCATCCGGACCTTCCATCGTAATAAATAATCCCATATCTCATATCCTCTCATTTATTATGGAAATTTTTCTATTTTCGCAGCCTTCTATCCTCATATGATTGTGCAGGTACTCTTCTATTTTATCCAGCACTCTTCCGGTGATCTTTTCTCCCGGAACAATGAGTGGAATTCCAGGAGGATACAGATAGATATAATCACCGCTGATTTTTCCTTCTGACTGCTCCAGAGAAATCTTTCCTTTTCTTTGCTTCACAGCTTCTGACGGAAGCATGATCTTTGGCACCTCTGCCATTTTCATCTCCATATGATTCTCTTTTCTTATACCCTGTAATCTTCCATCAATATCCAGCAGCGCGTGTTCAAGTTTAAGAATTCCTTCTCTTGTGTCACAAACACTCGTCATGGCAATCAAATAATGAATTTCTGCCATCTCCGCCTCGATATCATATTGATCCCGGAGAAGACGGAACAATTCCATTCCATTTATGGAAGAATCTCTGACAGATATTACAACCTTTCCAAAATCGTCTGTCTTGATTCTTTTCAAATGTCTTAGTGCTTCCAGTTTTCCATAAAAGCTGTTCATAAGCTTCTCATATTGTTGAAAACTTTCTTTTTCTTCCTGGCATCTGTGGACACAATAGTCAATTGAGGCCATCAGAAGATAGGATGGGCTGCTTGTCTGAAAAATAGACAGCCTGCTTTGTACCCATTCTTTCTGAATCCGGTCTGTACATAAATGTAAAAGCCCGGTTTGTGTCAGAGACGGAAGGGTTTTATGCAGACTCTGTATGACAAGATCTGCCCCCTGAAATACAGCACTTTTAGGAAATCCCTCATAAAACGGAAAGTGCGCGCCATGTGCTTCATCCACGATCAGCAGAATTCCCTGGCTGTGGAGCATGTCTGCAATTTCCTTTATGTCAGATACCACTCCTTCATAAGTTGGAGACACAATAACCGCTGCTTTGATTCCTTTTTCTTCTCTCAGCACTCTGCTGATCTGATCTTTTGTAATACCTTCACACATACCATCTTCATTGATCTTTGGATATACATATACTGGATCGAGTCCCAGCAGTTCTACTCCATGATAGACAGATTTATGACAATTACGAGCAATCAAAATTTTGTCTCCGAAACTGCACACACTTGCCATTGCCGCCAGATTTCCCGCCGTACTTCCATTAATGAGAAAGTAGCTTTCCTTTGTTTTATAAATTTTCTTAAAATCATCCATTGCCTCACGAATCATCCCTTCCGGATGATGGAGATCATCATATCCTGTAATCTCCGTTATGTCTAAAGAAAAAGGAATGGTTTTTGAAAATTCATCCTGACAATTTCTTTTATGTCCCGGCATATGAAATGGATAATGACCGTTTGTTTCCAGCTGTTTTAATTTTTGATAAATAATTGTCCTCATTTCCTTCTCCTGAGCATCTGTTTTTCACTATTTTATCATAAGATGTTAAGAAGTCAATTCATAGTATTTGGTATTTGTGAAAAGGTTTCTTGTTAAAAAAATCAGTCTGCCTTTGTACAAAAAATTTCTATTTCATGAGAAATTATATTCTTATGCAATAAAAAAGCGTTTACAAATTCATAATCTGTAAACGCTTTTTTCTCCGTAAAAATTAAAAAATGCCCAGAGCCGGAATCGAACCAGCGACACGAGGATTTTCAGTCCTCTGCTCTACCGACTGAGCTATCTGGGCATTTCATGTGTGCAGAATCTCTGCAGCGCATCAATTGCGGGGGCCGGATTTGAACCAACGACCTTCGGGTTATGAGCCCGACGAGCTACCAGACTGCTCCACCCCGCGATATTATTTAAATGGTGGGAGAAGGATTCGAACCTTCGAAGGCGTTGCCAACAGATTTACAGTCTGCCCCCTTTGGCCACTCGGGAATCCCACCAAATATATATATAAAACATCCTTTACCACTATTATACAACAATGATATCAGATGTGAAAGCCGTTGACCGGACTTGAACCGGTAACCTGCTGATTACAAATCAGCTGCTCTGCCAATTGAGCCACAACGGCAAATATTCTTTTTTCTAACAAAAATGGGACCAACAGGGCTCGAACCTGTGACCCTCTGCTTGTAAGGCAGATGCTC
>NZ_BLYI01000033.1 GCF_016586355.1 Anaerostipes butyraticus | reverse complement strand
AAAAGAACCCTGCCGAGCATTTATGTTCGGTCAGGGTCCTTTTCATTTGTGTCTATAGGGCGAAGCCCGTGCGCGAGGGAATCGAAGATTGCCGAGAGGAACGGGGCACATTGTCGGCAAGACAGAAGATAAGCAGGGCTGGTTATCATAAATCTTTCGCAATTCTTACAAATATCTTATGACTTTTCAGAACCCTTGACATCCATGTCTCAATTTCATATTATATTATTGTACTAAGCAACTAATACAATAAAACAAGTCAAAGAAGGGATGAGTATGGGATGGAATATTGATGGAGAGCGTCCGGTCTGGATTCAGCTGAAAGAACATCTGGCAAAACAGATTGTTTCCGGACAATATCAGTGCGGAGAACGGATGCCGAGCGTCAGAGATCTGGCATCGGAAGCCGGAGTGAATCCAAATACCATGCAGAGGGCGCTGGCTGCATTGGATCAGGAAGGACTAACGGCGACAAGCCGGACCTCAGGAAGAAAAGTTACAGAAAATTCAGAAAAAATTGAAACATGCAGGAGTGAGTTCGCTCACAGGATTATGGAACGGTATCTGAAAGAAATGGCTGAATTAGGCTATACAAAAAGTCAGGCAGCCGGATTGATAGAGAAAGGGGATAGGACAGATGGATAATTTAATTACATGCACACATCTGAAGAAAGTTATGGAAAAGATACGGCATTAAATGATGTCACATTTTCTGTTGGAACAGGCAGGATTGTAGGGCTTCTCGGTCCGAATGGATCAGGAAAGACAACGCTGATCAAACTGATGAATGGACTGCTTCAGCCCACCGAAGGAGAGGTAAAGATAAAAGGCAAAGCGCCGGGAATTGACAGTAAGTCAATCATAAGCTATCTTCCGGACAAAATGTACTTTGCTGACTGGATGAAGGTATCGGATCTCCTGGATTTCTTCTCTGATTTTTATAAAGACTTTGACCGGGGAAGAGCGGAGAAAATGTGTGATGCTCTTGGTATTTCCAGGGAGATGAAGATGAAGAAATTGTCAAAGGGAAATAAGGAAAAAGTACAGCTGGTTCTGGTTATGTGCCGGAAAGCACAGCTGTATCTTCTGGACGAACCTATTGCAGGAGTAGATCCGGCAGCCAGAGATTTCATTTTGGATACTATTCTGAACAACTATAATGAGGAAGGGACAGTTCTCATTTCCACACATCTGATTGCGGATATCGAGAAGATCATGGATGAAGTCATCTTTATTAAAAACGGAAGTATCATTAAACATGCGCTGGCAGATGATCTGAGGGAAGAAAGTGGAAAATCCATTGATATGATGTTCGGTGAAATGTTTCATGCAGATGTATATCAGGGAGGTGGATTCTAATGATGGGAAAACTGATGAAGTATGATCTAAAGTCGATGCTGAAAGTAATCATTCCATTTTGGATTGCCATGTTTGTAACGGGAATCCTATGGAGCGGACAGGCAAAGACGGCTTTGCTTGATATTAACAATGCAGATGGACCAGGCAGCCTGATAATGGGAATCACCATGATGCTGTTTCTGGTGCTTATTACAGCGGTGATCGTGATGAATATTGTAGTGATCATCCAGCGCTTTTGGAAAGGATTATTAAAAGAAGAAGGCTATCTGATGTTTACGATTCCTGTTTCGCAAAGGAGCCTGATTCTTTCCAAAGTGCTGAGCAGTTTTCTGATTACAATAGGAACCATTCTGGTAATCTTTCTCCTGGTTATGGCAATGGGGCTGATGCACGGCATGGATTTGAGTGTTCTGGTGCAGTCAAAGTTTTTGAAGCAGTTTGTGAATGACTGGGGAGTTTACAGCATTCTCTATGGAAGTGTTTCCGTCTTAAACGGAATTTATCATTTGTATGCGGCAATGGCGCTCGGCCAGCTCAGCAGCAGAAATCGTTTTATTTGTTCGTTTGTTGCTTACGTTGCTTTGGCAGTGTTGTTTTCTCTGGTGGAAACTCTGCTTTTGGGAAGTGGATTTCATGTAATGTTAAATGAATGGCTTTACGTGATCGTTAGAGTAGTGGAAATTGTCATATTCCATGGGATTGCAGAGTTTATCCTGACAAAACATCTGAATCTGGAATAATATCAGCTGCAGAAGAGCAGACAGAAAAAATCTGTCTGCTCTTTTTTTGTCTGGATTTGACATGATTTTTGGAGTAAAAAAATGGAAATATTGAAAAAGTGTAGAAAATATGGGGAGAAAAAAGACAGATTTCCTTATGATTAACGAATATTTTACATAAATTTAACAGAAAAGTGTTAGAAAATCGTGTAAAATAAAATCGTTGTAAAATATATGTGAAATTTATATGAAAGACAAAGGAGAAAGAAAGTGAGTGCAACAAATATCTTAGGATTACTAGGGGGACTTGCGCTGTTCCTTTATGGAATGCAGATGATGAGTTCCGGACTGGAATCAGCAGCCGGAAATAAGATGAAAGAAATTCTTGAGCGGCTGACTTCCAATCGTTTTCTTGGTGTTATCGTAGGTGCAGCGATTACTGCGGTAATCCAGTCATCTTCAGCGACCACTGTTATGGTAGTAGGATTTGTAAATGCAGGAATGATGTCCTTAAATCAGGCAGTATGGATCATCATGGGTGCAAACATCGGTACAACCATTACCGGACAGCTGATCGCGCTGGATGTTGGAGCAATCGCTCCGATTTTTGCGTTCTTAGGTGTGGCACTGATTATGTTTGTAAAGAAACCAAAGATACAGTATGTAGGAGAAATCATTGCTGGTCTTGGTGTGTTGTTTATCGGTATGAATATGATGGGAGACGCTATGATCCCATTAAGAGATTATCCGCCGTTTATTAATCTGATGACAAGGTTCTCAAATCCTGCTGTTGGAATCTTCGCCGGAATGATCTTTACGGCGATCATCCAGTCATCATCAGCATCTGTCGGAATCCTTCAGACATTGGCGCTGAGTGGCGTTATCAGCTTCCGTAACTCTGTTTTTGTACTGTTTGGACAGAATATTGGTACCTGCATCACAGCAGTACTGGCAGCAATCGGTACAGAGAGAAGTGCGAAGAGAACTACGATCATTCATCTGTCCTTTAATATTATCGGTACGATCATCTTTACGGTTGTCTGTCTTACGACACCGCTTACAGATATTGTGGCAGACTTCAGCGGGGCAAATATTTCAAAACAGATTGCAAACATGCATACACTGTTTAACATTACAACTACGATTCTGCTGATTCCGTTTGGAAATTATCTTGCAAAACTTGCAGTAATGATCCTGCCGGAGAAAGCAGAAGAAAAAGAAAAACAGAAACATCTGAAGTATCTGAAATCTGTAGATACAGGAATGGATGCGGTAATTGGGACATCTGCCATGCATCTGGAAGGTGCCAGAAAAGAGATTGCAAGAATGCTTGATATGGCAAAAATGAACGTAGACAGAAGTTTCCATGCATTTATCCATGCAGATACTGCTGCGATCGCAGATGTGGAAGAGAGAGAAAGTTATATCGACTATCTGAATAAAGAGATTTCCAGAGCGATTTCCAAGATGATGATCCATGAAACCAACGAAAAGAATTCTAAGAATATCGGATCTTACTTTGAAATGACTGGAAATATTGAGAGAATCGGTGATCATGCGGTTAATATCTGTGATTACACCAATCTGCTGAAAGACAATCAGATTACATTCTCAAAAGACGCGATTCAGGAGATGCAGGAAATGCGTGATATCTGCCGGCAGATGTTTGACAGAATCAAAGAGGCGCCGGAGAATCCGAAAGAATGGCTGCAGACTGTCCATGAATCAGAAAACTTTATTGATAAAAAGACCGATGAGTTTTATGAGAACCATCTGGAGAGAATCCGAAAAGGTCAGTGCAATGACGAGGCATGCGTTGTATTTTCTGAGCTGCTGACAGATTTTGAGAGAATCGGAGATCATCTCTGGAATATTGCCCAGGAAATGGGAAAAATTATTGAGAGAAGCTAAAAATTACATAAGAATGATATGAGATTTTCGGGGAAAAATGTACTCAATTTCAGAACCTGTGCTATAATAAGAACAAATATGGTAAAGGAGAAAGAATTATGGAGTACATTTTATCCCCGTCAATTTTATCTGCGGATTTTGCAAGACTTGGTGAGGACGTAAAAAAAGCGGCAGACGCCGGAGCCCAGTGGATTCATATTGATGTTATGGACGGTGCTTTTGTTCCGAATATTTCTTTAGGTTTTCCGGTTATTAAATCACTCCGGAAAGAGACAGATAAGGTATTCGATGTTCATCTGATGATTGAAGAACCGGGCAGATATATTGAAGAATTTGTGGAAAGCGGAGCTGATCTGATCACGCTGCACGCAGAGTCTGCAAAACATCTTCACAGAGCGATTCAGCAGGTAAAGGCTGCAGGATGCAAAGTAGGAGTCTCTCTGAACCCAGCGACTCCGTTATGCGCTCTGGAGCATATTCTGGATGAGATCGACATGGTGCTGATCATGACGGTAAATCCGGGATACGGCGGACAGGCTTATATTGACGCCATGGATCAGAAAATCCGGAATCTAAGAAAGATGGCGGACGAACGCGGACTGGATCTGGACATTGAAGTAGACGGCGGTGTGACCGCGGATAATATCGGGCATATCAAGGAATGCGGAGCCAATATTTTTGTTGCGGGCTCTGCGGCGTTCAATGGAGATATTGAAGCCAACGTAAAAAAACTTTTAAAGGCAATGGAGGAGTAAGCAATGAGTGATTGTAATCATGATTGCGGAAGCTGCAGTGCAAACTGCGGCAGCAGAACACAGGAACAGACAAACTTTTTAGAACCATTATATCGTGAGAGCAGTGTAAAGAAAGTGATAGGCATTGTCAGCGGCAAGGGAGGCGTTGGGAAATCCATGACGACTTCTCTTCTTGCAGTAGCTGCAATGAGAAAGGGACTGCATACAGCAATTCTGGATGGAGATGTGACGGGACCATCCATTCCACAGGCTTTCGGTCTGCATGAGAGGCTGCTTGGCAATGCAGAAGGCATTATTATGCCTGCATTGACGAATTTCGGAATTGAAGTCGTATCTTTGAATCTTATGCTGGAAGAAGAGACTCAGCCGGTAATCTGGCGCGGACCTGTCGTTTCCGATGTGGTAAAACAGTTCTGGGGAAAAGCATTATGGAAAGACATTGATGTGATGTTTGTAGATATGCCCCCGGGAACTGGTGAAGTTCCTCTGACCGTATTCCAGTCCGTTCCTCTGGATGGCATTGTCGTTGTGGCGACACCTCAGGAACTGGTCGGCATGATCGTGGAAAAAGCGGTTAATATGGCGAAAATGATGAATATCCCGGTTCTGGGACTGATCGAGAATATGAGCTATATCAAATGTCCGGACTGCGGAAAAGAGATCCGTGTCTTTGGTGACAGTCATATTGATGAAATCGCAGAAAAATATCAGGTTCCGGTTCTTGGAAAACTTCCGATTGATCCGAAGCTGACAGAAGCCTGCGACAATGGATTAATTGAGAATCTGGAAAATATCTATCTGGACGGCGTGATTGATCTATTGGTGTAAAATTGGATACGGAATTCCAATGATGTAATAATTTTGAAATATTCATTGGGATAAATGTTAAAAAGTGTGTACTTTTTTTCGTACAAAGGTTGACATTGCAAGTAAATAAAGGTAAACTCAAACTGTAAGTTACAAAACTGTTACAAAAGTATTTTGAATATGACAGGCAGCTTACAGAAAAACAGAGACTGAGTTTACAAAACAATTCGTAAACTTCTAGATACACACTCAATAAAAATACCGGCAGATTTTTATCTGCCGGTGTTTTTTTCTGTAAAAAACCGGGGATGAATCCGCATAAGCTAGAATTCCTGAGGATAAATTCCCTGGTCCTTCAGAGCCTGAAGGGCATCCATGACATTTTGTTTGTCTTCCGGATATGTAACTCCATACCACTGGTCCTGAGAAACCAGCACTTCCATGGTAGCCTTTCCCTGAGTAAGCAGAGAGCTGGCAACGCTTGGAATAAAATATTCTCCTTTTAGAGGATTTTTAGACAGTGCCAGATCCAGAAATTCCGGAAAGCCTTTTTCCAGTTCGTCCATAATCATTGGCTGAAAACCAAAGAAGTTCATGGACACCAGTTTGTCATATGGAAGAGAAGTCCAGGTGGCCCCGTCATCTTCTGTGTACTCAGCGTGGTCTCCCCTTTTTTCAATATGAGTGCGCTCTGTAATAGAGATCAGCTGGCGGTTATCATCAACCTCACAGATTCCGCGGGAGACATAGCCGTGATCAGTTACGGTATTTCCAAGATGGTAGCCTACCATGGCAAAAGGGGCCGGAGTCCCATCCGGATGGGATGTCAGGAAATCTGCCATGACCTGGAAACCATTGACACCATAATAGTCATCAGCATTGATGACGGCAAACGGTTCGCTGATAAAAGGTTTTGCGCACAAAACCGCGTGGGCTGTGCCCCATGGTTTTTCTCTTCCTTCAGGAACCTGATAGCCTTCCGGAAGGGCATCCACTTCCTGGAAGGCATAGCATACTTCCAGATCCTTTGGGACCCGGCTTCCGATCGTTTCTTTAAAATCCTGTTCAATTGCTTTTTTGATAACGAAGACAATTTTTCCAAAGCCGGCGCGTTTTGCGTCATAGATAGAATAGTCAATGATTGCGTGGCCTTGCGGATCCATAGGATCCATTTGCTTTAATCCGCCATACCGGCTGCCCATACCGGCGGCAAGAATTACCAAAGCGGGTTTTTTCATAAGATAGTGATACCTCCTTATCTATTTTTTTAATAACAGTATATCGGATTCCTGAGGAATCGTCCAGTGGCGGAACAGAAGGGGAATCATCGGTTGCGAAATAAATAAGGATTAGGGTATAATAAGGAATATTACCAATGGCTATGGAAAAATAAGAGAACGAAGCACTAGAAAAAAGAGGAATACAAATGTTAAACCAACGTCAAATTGAAATTTTATTGGAATTTTGCAACCATTCAGATGAGTTCCTGACAGCTTCTTATTTTGCTGATAAACTGGGTGTTTCCCTGAGAACGATCCAGGGAGATATGAAAGTAATCAGGAAGGAACTGGAAGATGAGACCTGTGCGAATCTGATATCCAAGGCGTCAAAAGGAAGCTGTATCCAGGTGGAGGATCATGATGAATTTTCTGCGTTTGTAAATTCTTTGTATCAGCAGTATACGACAGTTTCACTAAATTATCCGACCAGCCGTGTCAGTCAGATCCTTCTCCTGCTGTTAAGCCGTCACAGAGCCGTTTCTGTTTCCAGGATGGAAGATAAATTTTATGTATCCAGATCAACGCTCCTAAATGATCTGAAAAAGGTAGAAGAAATTCTGGAGCAGTTTTCACTGGAACTTCTAAGAAGCAGCAATAAGGTTATGATTGATGGGACAGAGATCAATAAAAGACGATGTCTGGCAGATCAGGACCTGTATCTTGCTCATGTAAAAAATGAGCAGGGAATGCTTTATATCGACGAGCGGCAGCTGGCAAAGATTAAAAACATTCTGACCGAAATATTTGTAGAGCATAAGTATCATATTATGGATACGGATTTCAGCAATACTATCCTGTTTTTGAACATTATGATCTGCCGGATGGAAGACGGCTTCTACATCCAGCCTGGGGAACTGGATATTACAGAAGAGCTGGGAGAAGAATATGAGATTTCAAAAGATGTTTTTGAAAAAATCGGCCGCAGATTTTTTATCAAAGTTTCGGATGAGGAAGTACGTTATTTTGCGGTGTATCTGAGGGGACAGGGAAATAACAGGGATTCCGATACGATCACTCCGGAGATGGATGAATTTATTTCCGGAGCACTGGAAGCGATCAAAAGCAATTTCGGGGTGGATTTTACCAATAACATCAACCTCAGGATTACGCTGGCTCTTCACTGTATGTCTCTGAGCATCCGCATCAAGTATGATATGCAGATGAAAAATGACATGCTGGAATATATCAGGGAGACGTTTCCTCTGGGATACGATATCAGTGTGTATTTTGCGTCTCTTTTATATCAGAAATACGGCAAAAAAGTTTCAGAAGACGAGATGGCGCTTCTGGCAGTTCATTTTTACAGCAGCCTGCTGGAAATCAACAACCGCAGCGGAAAGACAAAGATCCTGGTCATTTCTTCTATGAAAAAAAGCATGACGCTGCTTCTGAAGCAGACTCTGCTTCGCTGGTTCTCTGAGTATATCTCTGCAGTGGATTTTGTGAATCCGATGGATGTAACCGAGGAAATGCTGGATGAATACGGAGTTTTTCTGACAACGGAGAAGGAAGAATTCTTCGAGAAGGGACTGGCAATGTATATTGATACCTTCCCGAATCAGCATGATTATATGAATATTAAACTGAACATTGACGGATTTAAAGATATGGAAGATGTGGTAGCGATGTTTTATCCGGAGCTGTTCTGCGTTGCTGACAGCAGTTCTAAATCAGAAGTGATCAAAACATTGTGCAGTCTCGCCGCAGAACATTTTCAGACGGAAGATCTGCTGACCCAGGTGCTCCAGAGGGAAGAAATCGGAAGTACATTCTTCAGTAAAAATATTGCGGTGCCCCATCCGATGTATGCGGCTTCCTCTGATACCTTTGTAGCAGTCTATGTGTCAAAGAAACCGATTTTATGGGACAGTGAAAAAAATGAGGTGAATCTGATCATGCTGATGCATGTAGGGAAGAACAACAATCAGGCGTTTCAGCTGTGGAATTATTTTTCTAAGATTTTCGCGGATAAGTCTCTGGTGGATAAACTGATTGAAAATCCATCTTATGAGCATTTCATTTCTCTTGTGAAAGAAGCATTGGAAATGGGAATTAATAATGATATTTAGACAGGCAGGAAACAGAATATGAAACGATTATTAGGATATTTGAGAAAAAATCTGAAAGAAACTATTTTGGCGCCGCTGTTTAAGATGCTGGAGGCCAGCTTTGAACTGCTTGTTCCTCTGGTAGTGGCCAATATGATCGATATCGGCGTTGCAGGGAAGGATCAGGGGTATCTGATCCGGATGGGATGTCTGATGACAGCGCTTGGAATTGTTGGTTTTATCAGTTCGGCTACAGCACAGTATTTTGCGGCAAAGTCGGCGGTATCGGCGGGAACGGCCATGCGAAATGATCTTTTTGCCCATATGGGAACATTTACGTATCAGGAAATTGATGAAATCGGGACATCTACCCTGATTACGAGAATGACCAGTGATATCAATCAGGTGCAGAACGGTGTTAACATGTTTTTGCGCCTGTTTTTACGGTCTCCCTTTGTGGTTCTGGGAGCGGTCTTTATGGCGTTTGTGGTGGACCGCAGAACAGCCATGGTGTTTGCGGTGACAATACCGGTCCTCTTTGTTGTTGTTTTTCTGATTCTGCTGATCAGTATGCCGTTGTACCGGAATGTCCAGAAACAGCTGGATGATGTACTGCAAAAGACACGGGAGAATCTTCTTGGAATCCGGGTAATCCGTGCCTTTAACCGTCAGGAAAGTGAAATGAAGGAGTTTGACCGTTCCAACGAGAATCTGTATCAGCGCCAGATTTTTGTTGGAAAGATATCGGCTCTTTTAAATCCGGTGACTTATATCATTATCAATCTGGGAATTATCGGTGTGTTATGGGTCGGCGGCAAACAGGTATATGCAGGACGTCTGACACAGGGACAGGTAGTTGCACTGATTAATTATATGTCTCAGATTCTGACAGAACTGATCAAACTGGCCAATCTGATGATTCTGCTGTCCCGGACCGCAGCCAGTCTGAACCGGGTTGAGAGTATCTTTCAGATAGAGGGCAGCATTGTGGACGGTTCGAAGGATGCGGAAGTTTTGGGAGCAGCGGAAGTTGCTTTTGATCATGTTTCGTACTCTTATGCAGGATCAAAACGTCCGGCACTGGAAGATATATCTTTTTGTGCCATGCCGGGAGATACTATAGGAGTGATCGGCGGAACGGGATCCGGGAAAACGACTCTGGTCAATCTGATTCCCAGATTTTATGAAGCCGGAGCAGGGAAGATCCGGATCGGAGGACAGAATATCAGGGATTTTAGAATGGAAAATCTAAGAGAAAAGATAGGATTTGTGCCGCAGAAAGCAGCGTTGTTCCGCGGAACACTCCGGGATAATATGCGGTGGGGAAAACAGGATGCGACAGACGAAGAAATTTATGAAGCGTTAAAAACCGCTCAGGCGCTGGATTTTGTGGAACAAAAAGGAGAGGGACTGGATCTGATGATTCAGCAGAATGGAAGAAACCTCTCCGGCGGTCAGAAACAGCGTCTTACCATTGCAAGGGCTCTGGTGCGCAGGCCTTCGATCCTGATTCTGGATGACAGTGCTTCTGCCCTTGATTTTGCCACAGACGCAAGGCTCAGGAAAGCCATTGCCCGCAGGACGGATCAGATGACAGTATTTCTTGTATCTCAGAGGGTATCCGCAGTAAAGAACGCAGATCAGATCCTTGTACTGGACAATGGACGGACAGCAGGAAAAGGAACCCACAGGGAACTTTTAAGAAATTGTCAGATTTACCGGGAAATCTGTGAGTCCCAGATGACAAGAGAGGAGGTAGAAGCCGATGCGCGGTAAAAAAGGAAACAAAGAAGTGTTAAAAAGGATTCTTCTGTGTATTCGCCCATATACCTCTCTGGTAGTACTGTCACTGGGTCTGGCGGTCATCACAGTGGGCCTGACTCTTTATGTACCGATTCTTACGGGAAATGCGGTGGATTATATCGCTGGAAAAGGCAGTGTGGATTTCGGAATGCTTGGGAAACTGATTGTTTTGATCATTGCAGCAATTACGGTTACGGCAGCAGCTCAGTGGCTGATGAATCATGTAAATAATATGATTACCTACCGGATCGTTCAGGATCTGAGAGTACAGGCCTTTCATCATCTTCATCGTGTGCCGGCAGCCTATGTGGACAGTCATCCGGCCGGAGACCTGATCAGCCGCATTATTACGGATGTGGAGCAGTTTTCAGATGGCCTTTTGATGGGATTTACCCAGCTGTTTACAGGGGTTCTGACCATTGCAGGAACCATTGTGTTCATGCTGACGATTCATCCTCTGATCACATTGGTTGTTGTAGTCTTAAGCCCGCTGTCCTTTGGGATTGCAGGATTTATTTCAAAGAATACGTTTCAGATGTTTAAGAAACAGTCAGAGACAAGGGGAGAGCTGACCAGCCTTACGGATGAGATGCTGGGGAATCTGAAGGTAGTGGAGGCCTTCGGGTATCAGGAAAAAGCACAGGAGAGATTTGAAGAAATCAACGAGCGGCTGGCAGGCTACAGCCTCCGGGCTACCTTTTTCTCCTCTTTGACCAATCCGGCGACAAGAATCATGTATTCAATCATTTATGCCGGTGTGACGCTGGCAGGATGTTTTACGGTGATTGCAGGAGGTCTGACGGTTGGACGTCTGACCAGTTTTCTGAGTTATACAAATCAGTACACAAAACCTTTCAATGAGATTACAGGAGTAATTACGGAATTCCAGAATTCACTGGCGTCAGCAGCAAGGGTGTTCCGGTTCCTGGATGAAGAGCCGGAGACGGAAGATTCTCCGGATGCCGAAGAACTGACGGAGATTCAGGGAAAAGTAGAGCTTGAGGATGTAGCGTTTTCTTACCGGCCGGATCAGAGATTTATGGAGCATCTGAATTTATCAGCGCAGCCGGGACAAAGAATTGCCATTGTCGGACCGACCGGATGTGGAAAGACAACGCTGATCAATTTATTGATGCGGTTTTATGATGTGACAGATGGGAATATTTATGTGGATGGCCATGAAATCCGGGATATAACAAGAAAAAGTCTCAGATCCAACTTTGGAATGGTGCTTCAGGAAACATGGCTGAAAAATACCACGATTCGGGAGAATATTGCCTATGGAAAACCAGATGCTGCGGATGAAGAAATCATACGGGCAGCAAAAGAGGCACATGCTCACAACTTTATTATGAAGCTGCCGCAGCAGTATGATACTGTTCTGGGAGAGGACGGCGGAAGTTTGTCTCAGGGACAGAAGCAGCTGCTTTGCATTGCGAGGGTCATGCTGGATCTTCCGCCAATGCTGATCCTGGATGAGGCAACATCTTCCATCGATACAATGACAGAAATCAGGATCCAGAATGCTTTTGGCAAAATGATGAACGGGCGAACCAGTTTTATCGTAGCGCATCGATTATCTACAATACGTGAAGCGGATGTAATTCTTGTGATGAAAGACGGGAAGATCATCGAAAAGGGAACCCATAAAGAACTGCTGAAGCAGAATGGATTTTACGCTGAACTGTATCAGAGTCAGTTTGCGCCATCCTGATTCAGCTTCCGATAGGATTTATTCTCCGATCCTGTCAGCACTGCAGGAGATCCTGCGGATGAAATAAACAGTACAGACAAAAAGATCCCGGCCGAATCATAAAATTCGGCCGGGATTTGTTATGATAAAAAAGAGAGGATGAACAAATTATTTTTTACTGATTGATGATTGTTACCAGATCAGCAGCTGTTTTGCTTACATTTTCAACAGCTTCCAAACTTAATTCGATCACGCTGCAGGTATTGTGATTTTTCTCATAAGCTTTTCCAAAAGTAGAAACAAAAGCTTTTCTTAAATCAGATCCATAATTTACTTTCAAAAGATTATAGTTTCGTGCCTCCTGAATTGTTTCGAATGGGATTCCGGAACCGCCGTGCATAACAAGAGGAACCGGTGAAAGCTCAGAGATTTTCTTCAATAATGGAAGATCAACTTTTGGTTCGATATCCAGTCCATGAACATTCCCTACAGCGACAGCCAGAAGATCACATCCGGTCTGTTTTACGAAATCCTGAACCATATCAGGATCTGTTTTGGCGTCCGCTTCATTTACAATGTCTTCTTCTTTTCCCTGAAGGCATCCAAGTTCTGCTTCAACAGGAACCCCATAGAAGTGGCAGTAGTCAACGGCTTTTTTAACCTCTTTGATGTTGTCTTCAAAATCCAGATGAGACGCATCGATCATGATAGAGGTAAATCCGGCATTGACGCAAGCCTTTACATCTTCATATGTTTTTCCATGATCTAAGTGAAGTGCGATCGGCACATCGCTGTCTTTTAAAGCTTTCTTTGTAAGATATACGATCGTTTCAGGATCAGACAGTCTTAAATTATTAGAAGAAATCTGGATATATCCAGGAAGATTTGCCTGGTTCAGTCCTTTTGCGATTGCGTAAGTCATTTCAAGGTTGGTCGTATTAAATGCCGGCAGCATATAATGATGAGCAGCTGCATAGTTCATAAGGTCAAATCCATTTACAATTTTCATATTATTATCGCAGAAGCCAGGAAAGCTTCCGCTGCCTCCTATCTTATAAAACACAATTCTGAATTTACAATTTCCATCACCTGTACGTACCAAGCTTGTCTTTATTATAGCAGTGAAAAGACCGCCGGAAATTTCAGTTATTGCGCAAAGGATGCCGCAGAATCAACGAATTTTAAGTGAAAAAACTGCGTAAAGAATTGCGTAATGAATCATGCAGTCTGCTGACAGAAAATGCGGGAATGTTTACGCAAATGTCTGTAAAAAAAGTGTATTTTACCATGCTATACTCAGAGTACGATAAACGACCGGAGAAAAGGAGGCGAGGTTAAGATGAAGGTCATTGCAGTATCTCACGGGAGCTTCTCAAAAGGACTGGTTGAGAGCGTTCAGATGCTGGTCGGAGAACAGGAAAATCTGGTAGCTTACGGCCTGTATCCAGAACAGACCGTTGCGTCATTGACAGAGAAGCTGGAAGAAGAGATCAAAAAGACACCAAAAGGAGAAGAAATACTTTTTCTGACAGATTTGTTTCATGGAAGCCCGTTCAACGCAGTTGTTTCATTAATGAAAGATCATGATTTCTATCATGTAACAGGAATCAACATTCCGCTGGCAGTTGAAGTTATGATGGGAAGATATGCGGATAAAACAGCAGCTCAGATCTGTGAAGGATTATTAGAAGCCGCACCGGACACGATCAAATATGTCAATCAGTTGTTTGAAGAAGAAAGTGAGGAGGATGAGGAATGAAAAACATCGTATTAGCAAGAGTGGACGACCGTCTGATCCATGGAGAAGTTGTTTCTGTATGGACCCCGAGTCTGAATGTCAACAGAATCATTGTTGTAGATGATGAGGTGGCAGCGGACAAATTCAACAAACGAGTAATCAAAGCCCTTGCGCCAAACGGCGTAAAAGTCAATGTCTATGCGACAGAAAAAGGAGCAGAGGTGCTGAAAAAAGATCCGAAAGAACCAGGAGAGAGAGTTATGGTTCTTACAAAAACACCGATCACATATGACCGAATGACGGATCTTGGACTTGAGCTTACAGATGTAAACCTTGGAGGAATGGGAATCAGGGGAGAGAGAACTCCATTTATCAAGAATGTAGCATGTTCTCCTGACGAGATCACAGCCATTAAGAATCTGATGGCAAAAAATGTTCATGTATATTATCAGCTGGTTCCGGAACAGCAGGTAATAGAAGCAGCAGGTTATGTTGATAAATAAAAGGAGGAGATATATATGGAAATCAGCATTATACAGGCAGTCCTTTGCGGCATTGTTTACTGGCTGGCCGTTGGAAATCTTCCATTCGTAGGACTCTGGTCACTGCAGAGACCGCTGGTCTGTGGATTAGTAACAGGATTGATCTTGGGACATCCGGTACAGGGAGCTGTCATCGGAGCAACCATTAACCTGGTTTATCTTGGATTTATGTCCGCCGGAGGAAGTATGCCGGCAGATATGGCTCTGGCAGGAATCTTAGGTACCGCTTACGCGATTGCCGGAGGACTTGATACAGATACAGCCCTGGCACTGGCAGTTCCGATCGGTATCCTTGGTACGATCGTATGGGCAGGACGTATGACATTTGACTCATTCTTCGTACATATTGCGGATAATTACATTGAAAAAGAAGAATATCATAAAATATGGCGGGCGAATGTATTGTTCCCGCAGATCATGTGTTTCTGTATGACAGCGATTCCGTGTGCTTTTGCAGCTTATTTCGGAGCAAACTACATTCAGGGAATCATCAACATGTTAAGTGGAAAAGTTCTGACAGTTTTCCAGATTATCGGCGGTCTGATGCCTGCACTTGGAATCGCGATCACACTGCAGTATATCTTTAAAGGGGAATCCAGGATTTTCTTATTTGCAGGATTTTTATTAGCCGTATATTCCGGACTTCCGCTTCTGACATTAGGTATCATCGCTCTGATCGTAGCAATCGTTTACGTGCAGATGACATCTGTTAATGAGGCAGCCGCAGCAACAGCAGCTTATGATGATGAAGATGACGAGGAGGATGATTAAGATGGAAAATAATAAGAAAAGCTTAATCCCAAGAGCCGCTTTGATTAAAGCCTGGCTGGTTTGGGAAACATTCCCGCAGACATGTTATAACTATGAAAGAATGATGGGACAGGTTGTTGCCCATATGTTCTCAGCAGTCATTAATTTCTTATACAAAGAAGATCCTTCCAAACGGAAAGAAGTCATGAAACGTGAGATTGAATTCTTTAACGTTCATATCGAGTTTGGAGCGTGTATCCTTGGTATGGCGATTGCCCTGGAAGAACAAAAGGCCATGGGCGAAGAAATACCCGGTGATTTTATTACAAACCTGAAAACATCTTTAATGGGACCTTTAGCAGGTATGGGAGACACTATCTGGCAGGGTGTTGTTATCCCAATCTTACTGGCAGTATGTATCGACCTGACTCGTTCTGGTGACGGAAATATATGGGGCGCAATTATCTATGCAGTCGTTATCATTGTGGCAGCATACGCATTAAGCTACTGGAACTTTATGTTCGGTTATAAAGCCGGAAGCGAAGCAATCATGGATTTCCTGGAAAAAGGTATCTTAAATAAGCTGATCAAAGGCGCGTCCATTATGGGATGTATGGTAATGGGAGGTCTGATCGTAAACTACGTAACTGCTGAATGCGGAATCGAAATCGTAAGTTCAACCAGCACATACAGCATCCAGGAAAGCTTCTTAGACGCCGTATGTCCGAAAATCCTTCCTCTGGCAGTGACCATGCTGGTTTACTATCTCTTAAATAAGAGAAGATGGTCCTCCATCAAGGTAATCGGTTTGATCATCGTAATCGGTATTGTAGGCGGAGTAACAGGAATCTTAGCATATCCATCATGATAATGGAAGAAAGAGTGAGAAAAGATGAAAGCAATTATATTAAATCGGCCAAAGGATTTTTCCATCAAAGATATTGATGTTCCGGAAATCAAAGAAGATGAAGTGCTGATCCGGATCAAAACTTCAGGCATTTGTACCAATGATGTAAGAGACTTTAACGGAGACTGCAGCTACAGTTATCCGAGAATCGGAGGACATGAGTACTGCGGTGTCATAGAAAAAATGGGAAGCGCGGTTAATAAGGAACGGTTCCATGAAGGGCAGAAAGTTGTGCAGTATATTATCGATGACTGTAAAGAATGCTATTTCTGCAAACACGGAGAAGAAAATATCTGTGAGGAACACCCAAAGAGCAAGATTTTCCATAATCCGGACGGATTGTCAGGCTACGGCGGATTTGCGGAATTTGTCGCTGCAAAAGCAGAAGATCTGTTCGTTTATCCGGAAGAGACGTCCTTTGAGAAAATGGCCTTTACGGAACCGCTTGCCTGTGTCGCCAACAGCATCAACCGTACCAATATTCAGTTTGGTGATGACGTTGCGGTCATTGGAGGGGGAACTATGGGACTTCTCCATGTGATCCTGGCAAAGATGAAAGGAGCCAGAGTTATCTTAAGCGAGCCTTTGGAAGAACGAAGAAAAAAGGCAAAAGAGCTTGGATGTGATGATGTTATCAATCCAGCAGAAACAGATCCGGTCGAAGAAATCAAAAAATTAACGGACGGAAGAGGAGCGCTGATGGTATTTAACACAACAGCAATCCCGGCTGTTGCGGCGCAGGCAGTTGATATGACGGCTAAAACAGGAACTACGGTAATGTTCAGTTCCATGCATCCGAATGATCCGGTACCGGTAGATATGGGGGCGATCCATTCCTATCAGAAGACGATCACGGGAGCTGTAAGTCCAACGATCAAATCCTTCCATCAGGCGGTGGAAATGATTGGAAAAGGACTGGTCGATCCGTCTGTGCTGACAGAAGCTGTCTATGATTATGCAGACTTTGACAAAGCGATTGAGGCTGCGTCAAGACCAGATACGTATAAAGTAATTTTAAAATTTGGAGAATAGCCAATGAAATACTATATTGGAATTGATATCGGCACCTCTTCGGCAAAAGTTATCCTGATGGATGAAAATGGTAAGATCACCGGCGAAGCCAGCAGAGAATATGCCATAGAAGAGCCAAGACCGGGATGGAAGCAGATCGATCCCGAAGTCTGGATGAGGGGAACCGATGAGGCGATGGAACAGCTTCTTGAGGGGTGCGATCCTCAAGAAGTTGAAGCCATCGGAGTGACAGGACAGATGCACACAGTGGTATTTTTGGATGAAAATGGTGAATCAATACGTCCTGCTCTCATGTGGAATGATACCAGAACAAAGGATATGGTGTCAAACCTGAAAGAAAAAATCAGGCGTCTGCCTGAAGCGTCTCATGTCGCCAGTATTATTTCAACAGGAAGCCCGGCGGTTAATCTGCTGTGGCTGAAAGAGAATGAACCAGACAGCTTTCATAAGATGAAAAAATTTCTCATTGGGCCAGATTATATTGTATATCGTCTGACAGGTACGATGCAGACCGATTATTGTGAAGCATCGACCTCCTCACTCTGTGACCTGACCACAGGAACATGGTCTCCGGAAATCCGGCATCTGCTGGATTTTCCGGAGGAGATTTATCCTGAGATCAAAGGAACGGCAGTGACGGCTGGAATGGTTCAGGAAGAATGGCGGCAGAAATATGGATTTGGTGAGAATGTGAGGGTGATCACCGGAACCGGCGATAATCCTGCGGCAGCGATCGCTACAGGGTGCTTTGCCAGAAAATATCCTGTATTATCTCTTGGCACATCAGGAGTTTTGATGGTGCCGAAAAGCAGGATTGATTTCAATGCCAGAGGGAAAAACATTCTGTTTTCCATGGACGGCAAAGAGATTTCTATTCTTGTACAAGGTGTGATACAATCAACGGGAAGCAGTCTTGGATGGTGGGTAAAACAGATTCTTGGAACAGATGATTTTGCCGGAGAAACCAGCCAGGATGATATAGATCATCTGGGAGAAAGCCCTTTGATTTTCTATCCGCACCTGACAGGGGATAAAACCATTTACGGGGATCCGAATTTAAGGGGAGCGTTCCTGGGAATGGGAACGGATACGACCCGGAAAGAAATGACACTGGCGGTCATGGAAGGGATCTGTCTGGCGGCAAGACAGCTGGCGGAAGTAATGTGTCTTACCAGAGAAGAAATGGACGGACTTAAAGTAACCGGAGGAGGTTCCAAAAATGAAGTGTGGATGCAGATGCTGGCAGATGTGCTGGGCGTCAGAGTCCAGCAGATGGAAAGCACGGCGGGGGCGGGATATGGAATTGCTCTGGCTGCGGCAGGAAGCCGGGATGGTGTTTCCATGGAACGCATGATTGACCACACAGTAAGGATCAGGAAGACATTTTCTCCGAGAACGTATAATATGGGACTTTATGAAAAAAAATATAAGAAGTATCAGAAAATTTATCAATGCTATCAGGAAATGATGGAAGAATAGAGGAGGGATTGGAATGAAAACCTGTGATATCTGCCATGAACCAATCGGAATGTTTAATAAATTTCGTTATACAGATGGATATATCTGCAAAAAATGCTATAAGAAAGCAAGCAGAAATTATACAGAGACCATTGCGGCAAAGACTCTGGATGAACTGAAGGAATTGTGCAGTCAGAAAGGTGAAGTAGAGGAAGATTTCGAAGTAACGGGCCGGATTGGGAATTATCTTCTGGTGGATGAGCGGAATCAGAAAATCTGTATTTTGAATAACCGGATGACGGCGGGGCAGGTTTCCGATCCTGAATTTTATGACGTAGGAGAGATTGAAGAATGCAGGCTGGTCTGTCAGCCGGTCATGAAACTGGAGGAACTGGAAGAAAAGGTGAAGCGGAGAGCCGAAGGAAATATGAATACATTAAAAGTGTCAGTCCGTCTGAAGAATGGGAAGAAGAAAGAAATCGTCCTGATCTCCAAACCGGTGCGGATCAAAAGCTATGCGTTCCGACAGTCTTTTCATTTTGCGAATAGGATCGCGGATGAAATTCATCGTTTGATGGATGAGTGTGCAAAAATGGAATGACGAAAGGAGAAGAACAGTGGAGCAGTTTGACTTTATCGTTCAGATACCAGTCGGAATCCATGCCAGGCCGGCAATGCTTCTGTCAAAAGAGGCTGCCAGATTTCAAAGCAGGATTCAGATCCAGAATGGCCCAGTGAAAGCAAACGCAAAAAACATGGCTTCTCTGCTTACATTGAGAGCATATCAGGGAGATAACGTTCACTTTCTGATTGAAGGAGAAGATGAACAGGAAGCGGCAGAGGCACTTCGGGAATTTTGTAACAATAATTTATAGAAGAGAAAGAAACAGTATTTTTATCAGTAAACAAGTTGTTTCTGATAAAAATACTGTTTCTTTTATGAGACGGAAAAAATGTGGAAAAGGGGCAAAAAACCACGCAAATACTTGATTCTGGGTAGGTGAAAGTGGTATATTAGATAACAATAAGCGAGGAGTGAAGAATGGAAGAATTAAAGAAAGAAATAGAAGAATTAAAGAAAGAAAAAAATGCCGTTTTGATGGCACATTACTATGTAGATGATGAGGTTCAGGAAATCGCGGACTATGTTGGAGATTCCTATTATCTGGCAAAGATGGCTGTGAAAGAATCAAAAGATGTCATCTGCTTTGCAGGCGTTAAGTTTATGGGTGAGAGTGCGAAGATCCTCAATCCTGAGAGGACGGTCGTGATGCCGGATGAGAATGCGGACTGTCCGATGGCGCATATGGTGGAGATTGGGAAGATTCAGGAGATGCGCAGAAAATATGATGATCTGGCAGTGGTCTGTTATATCAATTCCACGGCAGAGATCAAGGCATATGCGGATGTATGCGTAACCTCTTCCAATGCGATGAAAGTGGTAAAAGCTCTTCCGCAGAAGAACATTTTCTTTATCCCGGATGAGAACCTTGGAAGGTATATTGGAAGTCAGGTGAAAGATAAGAACTTCATTTATAATGACGGTTATTGTCCGGTTCACAAAGAGATTACCGCAGCAAAGGTAAAACGTGCAAAAGAGATGCATCCTGCAGCAGAGATCGTAGTTCATCCGGAGTGTACGCCGGATGTGACGGCAATGGGTGATTATATCGGAAGTACATCCGGAATTATTGATTATGTGACAGCTTCCGAGGCCAAAGAATTCATTGTCTGTACAGAGCTGGGAGTTCTTTATGAACTGCGCCGGAAGAATCCGGACAAAGTCTTTTATGCAGCCGGACAGAATCAGTTCTGCGCAGATATGAAGAAAATCACCTTGGAGAATGTCAGAGATGCTCTGAGAGATATGAAAAATCCGGTGGAACTGCCGGAAGAATTACGCCAGAAGGCAAAAAAAGCGCTGGATGCGATGCTTGAACTGGCAGAATAGGAAAGGGTAAAAAGAAGTATGAGATCAGCAGATGTGGTCGTTGTGGGAACAGGAGCAGCCGGGTTATTCCATGCGCTGTTTCTTCCCAGGGACTACAAAGTTATAATGATAACAAAAAAAGAAGTCGAAGAAAGTGATTCTTTTCTGGCTCAGGGGGGAATTTCCGCGTTAAAAAATGAAGATGATTTCGACTCTTATTTTGAAGACACAATGAAAGCGGGACACTACGAGAACGATAAAGGTGCCGTAGAGAAGATGATCCGGGAATCACCGCAGATCATCAAAGACCTCAGAGAATTTGGCGTGAGGTTTGATGAGAAAGACGGCCAGGTGCAGTTTACGAGAGAAGGAGGCCATTCCACGTTCCGAATTCTCCATCACGAGGATCTGACAGGAAAAGAGATTACCAGCCATCTTTATGAGGAAGCAAAAAAGCGGGAGAACATTGAGATCATGACCCACTGTACGATGCTGGATATCATAGAAGAAGATGGCGAGTGCAGGGGAGTCGTCTATCAGGATGCCCAGGGAAATCCTGATGTGATCGAAGCACCGGATACAGTGCTGGCAACCGGAGGTCTGGGAGGATTATTTCATAATTCCACCAATTTCCGCCATCTGACTGCGGACAGCCTGGCAGTCTGTCTGCGCCATCAGATCGAACTGAAGAATATCAATTACATACAGATTCATCCAACGACATTTTATTCCAAGAAGCCGGGACGAAGATTCCTGATTTCAGAATCTGTCCGGGGAGAGGGTGCATATCTGCTGGATAAGAACGGAGAGAGGTTTACAGATGAGTTAAAACCAAGAGATGTGGTAACGGCAGAGATCCGCAAGCAGATGGCAAAAGATCACACGGATCATGTGTATCTGTCTGTGACACATCTGGATGGGGAACGGATCAAAAAAAGATTCCCGAATATTTACCGTCAGTGTCTGGAAGAAGGATATGATATGGCGAAGGATTGGATTCCGGTAACGCCTGCCCAGCATTATTTTATGGGAGGCATCAAAGTAAACTTAGACAGTAAGACATCAATGGAGCATCTGTATGCGGTAGGGGAAACCAGCTGCAACGGAGTTCACGGAAAGAACCGTCTGGCCAGCAATTCTCTGCTGGAATCACTGGTATTTGCCAAAGCAGCAGCGAAAGATATTGCGGCTCATCATGGAGAATTGAAAGAAGTTGCGGTAGATCTGGAACCGTACCAGAATGGAGATCAGCTGCTGGAAGATAATAAACGGCTGGTTCTGGAAGAGTTAAAGAGAAAGGACAGGGATTTTTATGATCAATGGTGTAACGATGAGAATTAACATTGACGAGTATCTGCTGAATGCCCTGAAAGAAGATATCACTTCAGAAGATGTCACGACAAACGCGGTCATGCCTGAGGCGAAACAGGGTAAAGTAGATCTGATCTGTAAGGAAGATGGGATCATCTGCGGACTGGAAGTGTTTGAGAGAGTGTTCAAGCTTCTGGATGAGAATACAGTGTTTGAGACGGAACTTCAGGACGGAGATGAAGTGAAGAACGGTGATCTCATGGGAGTGGTAAAAGGAGATATCCGTGTGCTGTTATCCGGAGAGAGAGTAGCGCTTAACTATCTTCAGAGAATGAGCGGCATTGCGACATTTACAAGGAGTCTTGCAAAAGAGCTGGAAGGCTCCCGGACAAAGCTTCTGGATACGAGAAAGACAACGCCGAATATGCGTCCTTTTGAAAAATATGCGGTAACAGTCGGAGGCGGTTATAATCACCGCTATAATCTTTCTGATGGCGTGCTGCTGAAAGACAATCATATCGGGGCAGCAGGAGGAATCCGTCAGGCAGTCTATATGGCGAGAGAGTATGCCCCATTTGTCAGAAAGATTGAGATTGAGACTGAGAATCTTGAGATGGTCAGCGAAGCGCTGGAAGCAGGAGCGGATATCATCATGCTGGACAACATGGATGATGAGACGATGAAAGAGGCAGTTAAGATGATCGATGGACGGGCAGAGACAGAGTGTTCCGGTAATGTAACGAAAGAACGCCTGGCAGCTATCCGTGAGATTGGAGTGGATTATGTATCCAGCGGAGCTCTGACTCATTCTGCGCCGATTATGGATATTTCTCTTAAAAATCTGGTGCCGACGGAATAAGGAGAGACCCCTATGGGAGAGAAACTGAGTTTTGAAAGCCGGTATTGCCTGACAACGGCAATGACCAAGGAATACGCAAAATATGTGTTCTGCAAAACCACAAGAATCTTAGGAGGAATTATCATGCTGGTTTCGGCGGCGGCTTTGATCATCAGCATGGTATGGGCAGGATATGGCCTGTCAGATATCACATTGTTTATTCTCTGTTTCACGGCAGGTCTGCTGATTTACAATTATTATTTTCTGATTTCTATGGTTGTTGAAAAGCAGGCGAAGCGAAACGGTATGAAAGAGCCGCCGGAATGTGCTGTTTATTTTGGCAGCAGCGTCCGCATGAAAGAAGGAAAGGAAGAGATTGCGGTGAAATATCCGCAGATCGAGAAATTCTATAATCTTCCGAATCTTTTTGCTCTTGAAACAGAGAATAAACGGACCATTCTGGTGCCGAAAGACAGCTTTGTGATTGGAAAGGCAGAGGACTTTGAAGCGTTTGTAAAAGAAAAGATGCAGCGTCAGATATAAAAAAGATAGTGAAAGTACGGTCAAAAAATCAGTCAGGGATTTGTGACCGTACTTTTTTGCTGTTTTACAGCCGCCGCAGGCTTAAAGTCCTAAGAGGCATCATGACATATGTATGAATATTATAAGTATATTGAATGGATAATATAGATATGCTATAATAAGAGAGATCATTAGGTGAGAAAGGAGATGGGAACGATGAGCCTTAAAGAAAAAAGAATCAATAACGCAGTCATAAATCCAGATAAAACAGAGAAACTGCAGAGAGACTGGAAAGGATACGGCAGGGCTTATACCTACTACGGACTGGTTGTTTTAGGCATTGCGGCAGCGTCTGCTGTCTATTATTTTTTCCTGAAATAATAAATAATATTTGAAGAACCTCACTTGATGATCCAATGAAAAAGAGCAGCCCGTTTTGGACTGCTCTTTCATAATATGAACCTTTTTGTCTATACTGTAATAATTCCAAGACCTTCCAGTACGGAGAAAATCAGAATCGCGATAATGCACAGCGGCGCGATATATTTGATCATCACCAGGAACAGTGATTTCCGGTGGAATTTTCCGGAACTTTCTACTTCATTTACGATCACATCCGGTTTGATCACATAAGCGGTAAAGATACAGGTCAGAAATGCCGCGATCGGCATCAGAACACTGTTGCTCAGGAAATCAAAGAAATCAAGGATGCTGAATCCGATGATCGTAATGCCGCTTAAAGCGCCATATCCCAGAGATGACGGAAGCGCCATCAGCAGGGCAATGAAAAACAGCAGGATAACAGCCGGGATTCGCCGCATATGGAACTTGTCCATAAGAACGGCAACCAGTGTCTCCAGCAGAGAAATGGAAGATGTCAGTGCTGCGAATAATACGAGAATAAAAAACACAGCGCCGATTCCATTGCTGAATGCCATACTGTCAAATACCTTTGGAAGCATGACGAACATAAGGGATGGACCCTTTGCCAGCATGGAAGAATCTCCGTTGGAAAATACGAATACTGCAGGTACGATCATAAGACCGGCAAGGAATGCAACACCAGTATCAAAGCATTCTACCTGAGCTACGGATTTTTCCAGATCAGATTTTTTCGGCATATAGGAGCCGAAGGTAATCATAATGCCCATTGCCAGGGACATGGAGTAAAACAACTGTCCCAGAGCCGCCAGGAAAGTGGTTGGCCCGAAATCTTTTAAGCTTGGCTTCAGATAGTAAACAACTCCGGCGAGCGCTCCCGGGCGGGTAATACAGAAAATGGAGACTCCGATCAGAAGCACGATCAGAACCGGCATCATAAAAGTACTTACCCTCTCGATTCCGCCTTTTACGCCGAATGCTACGATAATCGTTGTAATGACCAGGAAGATCAGCAGATACAGGATCGGCTCTTCTGTCTTCCCGATAAATCCGGTGAAGAAATCATCGGATGCTGCCGCATGAATCTGTCCTTGGAGGGATACGGCCATATATTTGGTCACCCATCCGCCGATGACGCAGTAATATGGGAAAATAATAAAAGGAATAAAGCTGGTCAGATAACCGATAAAGGTATACTTTTTGTTAAAATGTCCAAACGCGTTGATCGCGCTGGTACCGGCTCTTCTTCCAAGGGCAACTTCCGTAATCATTAATGCAAAGCCAAAAGTAAGGGTCAGAATCAAGTAAATCAATAAGAAACTTCCGCCTCCATATTTGGCGGCAAGATATGGAAACCTCCAGATGTTTCCCAATCCTACGGCGGATCCGGCCGTTGCCAGAACGAATCCGATACGGCTCGAGAATCCGCTTCTTTCATGTGACATAATAAATACCTCTCTTCATACTTTTTTATTTAGAGTCCTGCAGAGCAGGATTCTTTCTTGCTTAGATGACATCCACATCTTCGCCGGCAAGAACGGCGTTCATGTTGCGGACAGAACACATTTTACCGCACATGGTACATGTGTCTTCCCGTTCAGGTGTGGATTCTGCACGGTATCTCCGCGCTTTTTCAGGATCCAGAGCCAGTTCAAACTGTTTGTCCCAGTCAAGTTTCTGACGGGCTGCCGCCATCTGGTTATCCCAGTCCATGGCTCCTTTTACGCCTTTGGCAATGTCAGCCGCATGGGCAGCGATCTTAGATGCCATGATTCCTTCTTTCACATCGTCCACGTTTGGAAGACGGAGATGTTCAGCCGGAGTTACATAGCATAAAAAGCTGGCTCCGGAAGCGGCTGCAATGGCACCTCCGATGGCAGATGTAATGTGATCGTATCCAGGAGCAATGTCTGTTACGATCGGTCCAAGAACATAGAACGGTGCGCCATGGCAGATAGTCTGCTGAATCTTCATGTTAGCTTCAATCTGATCCATCGGCATATGACCTGGCCCTTCGATCATAACCTGGACATCTCTGTCCCAGGCTCTGGCGGTCAGTTCGCCGAGGGTTACCAGTTCTTCAATTTGGGAAATATCACTGGCGTCTTTCAGACATCCAGGGCGGCATGCGTCTCCAAGGCTTAATGTGACGTCATATTCATTACAGATATCCAGAATTTCATCATAATATTCAAAAAATGGATTTTCATTTCCCGTTGCTTCCATCCACGCAAAAATCAGAGAGCCGCCGCGGGAGACGATATTCATCTGTCTTTTCATAGCCTTAAAGCGGTCTGCTGTATTGCGGTTGATGCCGCAGTGGATCGTCATAAAGTCAACACCGTCTTCTGCGTGCATCTTAAATACATCGATCCATTCACGGGATGTGATGTCTTTTAAAGCTTTGTTATAGTAAACAATGGCATCGTAGATCGGCACGGTTCCAAGAATGGCCGGGCATTCATTTACCAGCTTTCTGCGGAACTTCTGGGTGTCTCCGAAAGAAGACAGATCCATGATGGCTTCCGCGCCCATATCAACGGCCTGTTTTACTTTTTCCATCTCAACGTCCAGATTCATACAGTCTCTGGATGTTCCGAGATTAACATTGATCTTTGTCTTTAAAGAGTTCCCAATTCCGTAGGGTTTCAGACAGGTATGCTTCTTGTTGGCCGGGATGACAATAGTTCCGGCGGCAACTTCTTTCATGATATCCTGTACGTCAAGTCCCTCATAGGAAGCGACCGCTTCCATTTCCTTTGTTACTATCCCTTTGCGTGCTGCATTCATCTGTGTTGTGTAAGTCATAAAATTACCTCCAAAAAGTATAATAATATATTGGGAGACTCTTTGGTAATAGTCCAAATCCCTACGGCGGCATTACCCGCATCAGGTCGATGGTCGAAGCCAGGGCTTCCTCTCAGCTGAGGCAGTCAGTAGCATACCTCTTAAGCTCCCATTTCAGTTACTAGATTATTGTAACATTGAAGATCAGGGAAGGCAACTAAAAAGCGTATTTTTCGATGGCCCAGGCAACGCCGTCTTCATCGTTGGTTTTGGTGATGAGATCAGCAGTTTCTTTGATTTCCGGTTCTGCATTTCCCATGGCAACAGAAGTTCCGGCGGCTCCCAGCATATCCAGATCATTAAAACTGTCTCCGATGGCCATGGTTTCCTCCTGGGAAATGCCAAGAATCCCGGCAAGTCTGAGCAGGGCATTGCTTTTTGTTGCTGTTTTTGAAGTCAGTTCCAGATTTTCTGCAAAAGCGGAAGTGACATCCAGAATATTTTCCTTCTGATAAAAATCCATGATCTCTTTCCGGATCTTAAGATCAGAAAAAATCAAATGTACTTTCTCCACAGGAAAAGGATCCTGGAGCAGACGGTCAAAAATACCGTCCTCATAAATCTCTGGAGCCTGTCCGTTCTGAACGGAAGGCCTTTCCTGAAGAATCTGTTCAATGACCGGGAGTGTGGAACGGTCACAGTAACAGGCTCCTTTATAAAACAGCTCAATGATAACCGGAAGGTCTTTGATTCTGCGGATGATGTCCGGCATTCTCTCGGCAGGAATCAGATCTTCATAAAGAGGTTCTTCTTTGTTCATATCGATGATAGAAGCTCCGTTAGATGTGGAAGCATAATGAACGCCCGGAATGCTCATGATTTCCTGGGGAAGATATGATTTTGGACGTCCGGTTGCAGGAAAAACCTGTATGCCTCTTTCAACGGCCTCTGCGATTGTACGTCTGGTACGGTTTGTGATTTCTTTTCTGGAATTAAAAGTGGTTCCATCCATGTCCAGAGCAATGAGTCGGATTCTTTTTTTCATAGGTGACCTCCATTTTCAATTTCGTTGTATTCATTATATCATACAGGGAGATAAACGTGGTATAATGATGAAAGAATCAAAGAACAGGGAACAGGAGGTAAGAATATGCCAGGACTGGTTTTAGAAGGAGGAACTTTCCGGCCGATTTTCAGCGCCGGAGTCATGGATGCCCTGTTGGATGAGGATATTATGTTTCCATATGTGATCGGCGTTTCAGCAGGGATCACCAACGGAACTTCATATATTTCCAGACAGCGGGGAAGGAATCTGCGGATTCTGATGAGTCACAGGAAAGACAGCAGATATATCGGGATGAAAAACCTGCTGAAAGAGCGAAGTATTTTCGGGCTGGATTTTGTATTTGATCTGCTGCCCAATAAGCTGGATCCTTTTGACTGGGATACATACAAACGATATAAGGGGACGATCCGGATCGGAGCAACGAATGCACAGACTGGACGTCCGGAATATTTTGACGGACACAGACTGGATGAAAAATTGATGATGCTGCGGGCGTCATGCGCGCTGCCTCTGCTGTTTCCGGCCATCCGGATTCACGGGGTTCCATATTATGACGGAGGAATTTCTGATCCGATTCCAATCCGCAAAGCTATAAAAGACGGCAGCGGAAAGAATCTGATCGTTTTGACCAGACCAAAGGAATACCGTAAGAGATTAAGCCGCAGCACAATGGCAGCGGCGAAGATTCTGGGCAGAAAATATCCGCGGCTCCGGGAACAGCTGCTGAGCCGTCATAAGCGGTATAATGAGACCGTCAGATTTTGTGAACGCCAGGAAAGAGAAGGAAAGGCTCTTATACTGCGTCCGGATCATCCGATCGAGAGCATGGAAGGGGATATTGATGTTCTGAAGCAGACTTATGATATGGGGTATAAGACTGCGAAAGAAAATATACGGAAAATCAGGGAATTATTTTAAGGATAGTCATAAACAGCGGCGGTTATGTTATAATAAACAATAGCTTAGCTGTTAAAGGAGGCATAACATGGCTGGTATACAAATTTCAGACCGAACTTACATAGAAGAATTAGCACAAAACCAGCCGAGGAACTTGATGGTCGTATGTGAGCGGCTTTTTCTGGATTTTCACTATGACAGTACTCCAGGAGAGATGGCGGTGCAGATTGCGAAGAAACTGCAGGGAGATCCAATGCTCCTCGGGGAGATGCTCAGAGAGGAGGCCGTGGATCTTTTATTTGATCTGTGGCAGATGAAGGAATCCCAGATCGTACCGGAACAGCATCTGGAAGAGCTGCAGCAGCTCCATTATCTTGGGTTCATATCAGCGGATAATCAGAACCTGATGGTGAATATGGAGGCAAAAGATATTTTCTTTTTTTCCCTGAAAAGCCATAAGATGCGGAAGATCATGGAAAAATATACGGAATGGGAAAAAATTATCTTTGGAATGTTGTTTACTTATGGTATTCTAGATGTATACGAATGTTATAAGATTTTTGCCGAGATACAGGAGACTCCGGTCTATTACGCAGACTTTGAGCAGTTTCTGATGCTGCGTATGGTATTTTGGCACAGCGGACTGATGCTCCGCAATGAGAGGACGAAGAAGCTTTTCATGGCCAGCAGAGAAGCAGAAGACCGGGATGCTGTTTTCGAACAATGGAATCAGCATAAAGATCTGGAATTCTGCAGGTATTCCAGAGAAGAATATATGAATCTGGCTATGGGAAACGGAATTGCCGGATGGGATGGAATTCCCGAATTGTTTTTGTTTGTTTTGGAGAGCATTGATCAGGATCGTTATCAGGCAATGATCATCATCAAATCCATCATACTCATCATACAGAATGGGGAAACATATCTGGAAGCGATTCTTAAGATGAATAAGATTTTGAATATCAATTCTGAAAAAGATGAAAAAGAGATTTGCAGTTACATAAAAAAGATTTTTTACAGTGTTCCGATTTATGGACTGAAAGGACATACGAGGGAAGAACTGAACCGAAAAGAGATGTTTCAGG
The DNA here is from genome assembly GCF_016586355.1 of Anaerostipes butyraticus. Taxonomy (GTDB): domain Bacteria; phylum Bacillota; class Clostridia; order Lachnospirales; family Lachnospiraceae; genus Anaerostipes; species Anaerostipes butyraticus. The sequence continues at coordinate 8,370 of NZ_BLYI01000033.1, read as the reverse complement.
TCATTGATGGTGGAAAACATTGAGGAGGAAAAGATGAAACAATCAACTGTGTTAGTCGTAGATGATGAAAAAGAGATTGCGGATTTTATTGAGTTATATTTAAAGAATGAAGACTATGAAGTTTTTAAATTTTATAATGGGAAAGAAGCTTTGGAATGTATCGAGAATGAGAATATCGATCTGGCGATTTTAGATGTAATGCTGCCGGATATTGACGGATTTGAAATTTTAAAGCAGATTCGTCTCAAGTATACATTTCCTGTAATCATGCTGACTGCAAAGGTTTCTTCCATGGACAAGATCAACGGACTGACCCTTGGAGCGGATGATTACATTGAAAAACCGTTTGAGCCTTTGGAGCTGATGGCGAGAGTAAAAGCGCAGCTGCGCCGTTTTACAAGGTATAATGACGGAAGCGGAACTGATCAGGAAGACACCCAGGAGATCGCAGGACTGATCTTAAACCGGGCAACTCATCAGTGTACTTACGGGGAAGCGGAAGTAACGCTGACGCCTCTGGAATTCTCCATTCTCTGGATTCTTACAAAGAACCGGGGGAAAGTCATAAGTTCCGAGAATCTGTTTGAGCAGGTCTGGAAGGAAAAATATTTTAAGAACAACAACAACACTGTTATGGTCCATATCCGGCATCTTCGGGAAAAACTCGGAGAGGTCATGGGACATAAGGAATTGATCAAGACCGTATGGGGAGTTGGATATAAAGTTGAGGAGTAAGTACCGTAGTTTAAAAATAAGGATCATGATACAGACTCTGGGGATCAGCATTATCGTTGCGCTGATCGGATATTTTATCCTGGATATCTTTGTAGACGGAGTTTTGCAGGATCCTTTTGCGAAGACAGTTGTGTACGCTTTTCAGCGTCTGGGAATGCAGGAAGAGGAGGCAATTCATCTGTACCGCCTGATCTTCTGGCAGAATAAAGTGCTGATCATCGGCGCAGGATTTTTCGCGCTGCTGCTGTTCAGCTTTTATCTGGGCATGTCCAAATTTACCAACTATCTGCGGGAGGTGGAAGGCGGAATCCAGATGATTCTGAATGAATCGGACGACAAGATCGTTCTTTCAGATACTCTGGAACCGCTGGAGAACAGGCTGAATGAGATCAAGGAGACTTTGAAAGAACAAAGAAGGAGCCTGGAAGAGAGCGAACAAAGGAAGAATGATCTGATCGTTTATCTGGCTCATGATCTTAAGACGCCTCTGACTTCGGTGATCGCATATCTGAGTCTTTTGAATGAGGCTAAGGATATGCCGGAAGAACAGAGGGAGAAATATATTGGGATCTCTCTTTCTAAGGCTAAACGCCTGGGAGAGCTGATCAATGAATTTTTTGAGATTACAAGATATAATCTGCAGAATATTACACTAGATAAGAAGGAATTTTATCTGTATGTTCTGCTGGAGCAGGTACTGGATTCTTTTGATCCGGTATTTCAGGAAAAAGGGCTCCAATGCACCATAGAGGTTGATGATAGAATTCTCATTTATGGGGACCCGGACAGGCTTGCAAGAGTGTTTGAGAATCTTCTGCGAAACGCTGTTTCCTACTGTTATCCTCATTCGAAGATTGAGGTGTACGGTGCGATTAAAGGGGAGAATGCGGAGATTATCGTGCGCAATCAGGGCAAGACGATTCCGGCTCATCAGCTGGAGAATCTATTTGAAAAATTTTATCGTCTGGATGAGGCAAGATCATCAGAAAGCGGCGGAGCAGGGCTTGGGCTTGCGATTGCCAAAGAGATCATCGAGCTTCATAACGGAACGATCCAAGCGGACAGCAGGGATGGATATACGTCCTTTATCATCCGGCTGCCGAGAAAGAAGGAGGAGTTATGAAAAAAATATACGTAATAGGACACCGCAATCCAGATACAGATTCTATCTGTTCTGCATTGGCTTATGCAAACCTGAAAAATCAGATCAGTGACGGCGAATTTGAATATGAACCATGCCGTGCTGGCAACGTGAACGGAGAGACTAAATTCGTTCTGGAGCACTTTGGCGTTAAGGCGCCGGAGTATGTAAATGATATGCGCCCAAGGGTTACGGATATCAACATCAATCGAATTGAAGGGGTAGAGGAGAGTACTTCTATCAAAGAAGCAGGCGACCGTATGCGTCAGATCAAACAGGTGTCCCTTCCGGTTCTTCATGACAGAGAGTTAAAAGGAATCGTAACGATCAGTGATGTTGCTTATGCTGATATGGATGTCTTTGACAATGAAATCCTGGCAAAATCAAAAACTCCATACAGGAATCTGATTTCTGTGTTAAATGGAGAGATGCTTGTTGGAAATGAAGAAGGCGTCATCGAAAGCGGAAAGCTTTCTGTTTCAGCAGCCAGCATTGAAACCATGTCAGAATTTATCAAACCAGGAGATGTTGTCATCCTGGCTAACCGGTCTGATGTTCAGAAGGCAGTGATTGAAATCGGAGCCCAGTGCATCATCGCCTGCATGGGAACAAATATTGACCAGGATGTTCTTGATTTTGCCAAAGAAAAAGGATGCCGGGTGATTGCAACCAGTTATGATACGTTTATTGCAAGCCGTCTGATCTGCCAGGCAATTCCGGTATCTTATGCCATGACGCCGGAAAGTGAACTGGATACTTTCTCTATTAATGATTTTGTGGATGACGTCAAAGAAGAAATGACGAAAAAACGTTTCCGTTATTTCCCTGTGCTGGATGCAGATAATAAGTTTGTGGGACTTGTTTCCAGACGTAGATTGCTGGAAATCGACAAGAAACGCCTGATTCTTGTGGATCATAATGAAGTATCTCAGGCAGTGGAAGGACTGGAAGAGTGTGAGATTCAGGAAATCATTGACCACCACAGAATTGGAAGCCTGGAAACTATGTCACCGGTATATTTCAGAAATCAGCCGGTCGGATGTACAGCTACGATCGTAACACAGATGTACCGGGAGCAGGGTGTGGAGATTACAAAACCGATTGCCGGACTTCTCTGCTCTGCAATTCTTTCTGACACTTTGATGTTCCGTTCACCGACCTGTACTCCGGTAGATGAACAGATTGCCAGAGAACTGGCTCAGATTGCAGATATAGAGATCGAAGATTACGCAAAACAGATGTTCCGCGCAGGAAGTGACCTGAAAGGGAAAGCGGCAGATGAGATTTTCTATCAGGATTATAAGAAGTTTACTGCTAATGATGTGACATTTGGCGTTGGACAGATTACATCCCTGGATCAGTCTGAACTGGATGAGATCAAAGAAAAGATTCTTCCGTATATGGAATCTGTCAGAAAAGAACAGGGCCTTAACATGGTATTCTTTATGCTGACCAATATCCTGGAAGAGACCACATACCTGGCTATGACAGGAGAAGAAAGCAAAGAAGTGATCGAGAGTGCGTTCCAGACAGAAACAGACGGACAGATCGCGGTTCTTCCTGGAGTTATGTCCAGAAAGAAACAGCTGATTCCGAATGTATTGAACGTAATTCAGGAATAGATACAGGAAAAAAGAAAATAAGCCTGCGAAAGAACTTTCAAGGTTCTCTCGCAGGCTTTTTCCATATTTCAGGTAAGTTTTGGGGGGATGCAGACCATATTTATGGCAGTTTTAAATATGGCAGATTATTTAAAAGGATTTTTGCTGTCATCCCCCATATGATCCGGCCCTGGTAGCGGTAAAAGCATACCTCATATCTGCCGCCGGCCCATGGATAATCTCTGCCGCCGGGAATATCGGAAAAAGGAAAGTCATCAGGCGGCTGGATCAGTACATCATTGTAGTAAAGATCGGGTTCTGTCTCCTGAAAAAAACGAAGTGGAACGGTAAAAACAGAATCGACTTCTGCAGTATTGAACCGGCCGTCATAGCCGGTCAGTTCCCCAAGAAATGGTTCGATCCTGGCTTTTGCAGGGGACAGAAAATAATCCAGGGCGCCATAGATGGTCAGCTGTTTACTGCCGATCAGCAGTTCTTCCTTTGTTTCCCGGACTGCAGTTTCCAACGTGGTCTCGCCTTGTTCCACGCGGCCGCCGGGGAAACAGACTTCCCCCGGCTGGCGGCGCAGTTTTTTAGAGCGGACTTCGAACAAAATATGGTAACCGTCATCCTTTTGAATCAGAGGAATCAGGACAGCGGATACATGTTCCTGTTCTTCTTCTATTCGTTTTGGTATATGACGGCGCAGATGTTCAAACATAGCATTCTCCTAGAATCTAAAATCACGTTTTCCTTCATGGATGTTTTCAATATATTCAGCAGCTTTCTGTTTTACAACCGGATTTGGGATCTTCTCCAGTTCCTGTTTGATCAATGCTTCTCCCTTGGCTTTGACTTCATCAGAAGCATAATCTTCCAGATATTCTTTCAGGGTCATCAGCGCATTTGGAGCGCAGCAGTTGGCAATCTGACCGGATTTTACCAGAGTCATAAAGCGGTCACCAGTGCGGCCTTCTCTGTAACATGCCGTACAGAAGCTTGGAATATGTCCAAGATCCATAAGCCATCCGATGATCTCATCCAGAGTACGGGTATCGTTGCGGTCAAACTGGGCAGAATTATCTTCCGGTTTTTCAGGTACAGCATATCCGCCAACGCTGGTAGAGGATGCTCCGCTGATCTGAGAAACACCAACGCGGAGAACTCTTTCTCTGGACTCCTGTGTCTCACGGGTGGAAACAATGATTCCTGTGTAAGGAACGGCAATACGAAGGATAGCGACGATCTTCTCAAAAATATCATCGTTGATTGCGTCTTTGAAATCATCCGGGTCAATATCATCAGCCGGACGGATTCTTGGAACACTGATTGTGTGAGGACCGACTCCGAATTTTGCTTCCAGGTGTTCTGCATGCATCAGCAGTCCGGCAAAATCATAGCGGTACATATCCAGTCCGAATAAAACACCGATTCCTACATCATCGATTCCGGCAGTCATGGCACGGTCCATTGCTTCGGTATGATATGCGTAATTGCTCTTTGGTCCAGTTGGATGCAGGGTTTCATAACGTTCTTTGTGGTATGTTTCCTGGAACAGAATATAAGTACCAATTCCGGCTTCTTTCAGTTTCTTATAATTTTCTTCTGTTGTAGCCGCAATATTGACATTGACACGGCGGATAGCGCCATTTTTATGCTTGATGCTGTAGATTGTCTTGATGCTTTCCAGAACATATTCAATCGGGATGTTCACCGGGTCTTCTCCTGTTTCCAGGGCAAGACGTTTATGTCCCATATCCTGAAGGGCAATGACTTCCTTACGGATTTCGTCCTGAGTCAGTTTTTTCCGTCGGATATGTTTGTTCTTATAATGGTATGGACAGTAAGTACAGCCGTTTACACAATAATTGGCAAGATAGAGCGGCGCAAACATAACAATACGATTGCCGTAGAACTTTTCTTTGATTTCAATTGCCAGGTCGAAAACCTTCTGGATCAGTTCTTTATCTTCACATGCCAGAAGAACAGAAGCTTCTCTGTGAGAAATTCCCTTTAATTTTCTGGCTTTTTCAATAATAGATAAAATCAGTTCTTTGTTGTCTTTGTTGGCATCGGCATATGCCAGAGTGTCTTTGATTTCCTGATCGCTGATAAACTCTTCAGCAATCCCTGATTCTGGTTTATACATAGTATCTCTCCTTATTTCTTTTTTGTGAACATGGATTTTACAGTGATGCCGTCAATCATTCCCAGTTTCCCGGAAAGAGTGCTGATGATGTCGGCAGGCGCATCTAATACGACGGAAATAATATTCACATTTTTCTGACGGTATGGGATTCCCATGCGTCCGACGATATAGGAACGATAGTCATGCAGTGTCTGGTTGACTGGTTCCACGGAAGATTCTTCCTCGATTAAAATGCCGATAAGAGCAATGCGGCTCTGAACTTCCATAAATTCCTCCTTTTGTTATCTGAAGGTCCGGTTTTTGAACAGCAGAACCAGAGTGGATCGCTTCTTGAGTCAAAAAAAGCATATCCTTTTTCCGGATATGCCATACATTGTTCTATAGAAAATCGTGAAAGACTTAAAAGTTCAGATTTCACGGCAAAACAGCTCATCGTCCATAAGGACAAAACGAGCATAGAACCCCTGTCTGCAGAGGTGTTTTTTGTTCTAGAGATCAATCTTGGCTTCAGGAAAAACCTTGGCTTCAGAATGATAATTTATATCATCATTCATTGTAGCGAAAGAAAACAGAAAAGTCAAATCACAGAAGAAGTTTTGACTGAGAACTGCAGAGTGATAAAATAGAAAGAAAAGCAGCAATAAGATGGAAACACAAATGGAGGCAGCTTATGGAAGACTTAAAGATGTATATTGGAGGAAAATGGACGCCGGGACACAGTGGGGAAAGGATAGAAGTTGAAAATCCGGCCACAAAAGAAATCATTGGAACAGTTCCAAGAGGAAATGAGGAAGATGTCGATGCAGCAGCAGAAGCTGCAAAAGAAGGATATCAGGTATGGAAGACATATTCCGTAAGGGAAAGAACCCGCTGTCTTAGAAGATTGGCGGATGATCTGGACAGGCATGCAGAAGAAATTGCAGATACGATTACCAGAGAACTGGGTGCCCCGGTTAGTATGGCAAAAGACTGGCATGTAGCGGCAGCCGGCAGCGAAACCCGCTGTTTTGCGGACTGGGCAGAAATGCTTTCGTATGAAGAGCAAAAGGACGGATATATTTTAAGAAGAGAACCGTTTGGCATTGTGGCGGCAGTTACTCCATGGAATTTTCCGCTGGACCAGGCGCTATTAAAAGTACTTCCTGCATTGGCGGCAGGAAACTGTGTAATTCTCAAGCCGAGTCAGCTGACGCCGATGACGGTCTGCCGTTTGGCAGAATGTATAGATCGATGTGGGTTTCCGGCAGGTGTGTTTAACCTTGTGACAGGAAAGGGAGCGGAAGTAGGAAATGCCCTTGCCGGGCATCCTGACATTCGGATGATATCTTTTACCGGATCTACGTCTGCCGGACGGGAAGTGGCCAGGCGGGCACTTTCTAATATAAAGAAATGTACTCTGGAATTAGGAGGAAAATCAGCAGGTATTGTCCTGAACAGTGCAGATTTTAGTCTGGCGGCCGATGTAATGCTGGAGGATTGTTTTATGAACACAGGACAGATCTGCAATGCCATGACAAGAATGCTGGTTCCGGCTTCCGGAAAAGAAGAGATGGAGAAACTTCTGGTAGAAAAAGCCGCAAAATTTAAAGTCGGAGATCCCATGGATAAAAATACTGTGGTGGGACCTCTTGTCAGTAAAAAGGCATTTGAGTCGGTAAAAAGGTATATTGAAACCGGAGTCAGGGAAAAAGCCAGGATGCTGGTTGGAGAAATTCCGCAGGAATGTGAGAATGGCTATTATGTGAAACCGGTTATCTTTACAGACGTCACCAGCCAGATGACCATTGCCAGAGAAGAAATTTTTGGACCGGTATTGTCTGTGATTTTTTATGATACGGTGGAAGAAGCAATCCGAATTGCAAATGACAGTTCTTATGGACTATGCGGAGGTGTTTTTGGAGAGGAGAAAGAGGCATTGAATGCTGCACGTCTAATGGAGACAGGAGTTGTGCGGATCAATGGAGCAGAAATTCCTTCAGGAGCGCCTTTTGGAGGATATAAAGAATCCGGCATTGGCAGGGAAAATTGTATACAGAGCATAGATGAATTCATGGAAGTCAAATCCATTGTAATTTAAGGAAATTTTGTTATAATAGCAATCGTAATATTAAAAGAAAGGAATTTATCGATGAGTGGAAGAAATCAAAAAGAATTAGGAGATATCACTCTGCTTGGAAATCAGAAAACGAAGTATCCAGATGATTATGCACCGGAAGTGCTGGAAACATTTCCGAACAAACATCCGGAAAATGATTATTTTGTAAAATTCAATGCACCGGAATTTACCAGCCTTTGTCCAATCACAGGGCAGCCGGATTTTGCGACTATCTATATTTCCTATGTACCAGGAGAAAAGATGGTAGAAAGCAAATCTTTAAAATTATACCTGTACAGTTTTCGAAATCATGGAGATTTTCATGAGGACTGTATGAACATTATCATGAAAGATCTGATTCGACTGATGGATCCAAAATATATCGAAGTATGGGGAAAATTCACTCCGAGGGGAGGAATTTCCATTGATCCATACTGTAACTACGGGAAACCTGGAACCAAATGGGAAGAGGTGGCCTGGAACCGTCTGTCAAACCATGACCTGTATCCGGAGAAGATAGACAATCGATAAAAAAGAAGTTATTTTTCCTTTAGACTAATTTATAGTTTCTTTAGAATTGTTTATACGCAGTACATTGAATGAAGGGAGGATTCTGGTATACTAAAGACATAGTTTTTCATATATATTT
>NZ_BLYI01000032.1 GCF_016586355.1 Anaerostipes butyraticus | reverse complement strand
GCATCTAAGCGTGAAGCCCCCCTAAAGATAAGATTTCCCATACCGAAAGGTAGTAAGACCCCTTGAAGACGACGAGGTAGATAGGGCAGAGGTGGAAGTGCGGCAACGCATGGAGCTGACTGTCACTAATCGGTCGAGGCTTTGACCAAAAGAAGGCAGAGTGTAAGAATGGTTTTGTATGATGTTTTGAAGGTACATGAGTATCTCAGATGATCCTCGATAGCTCAGTTGGTAGAGCACACGGCTGTTAACCGTGCTGTCGCTGGTTCGAGCCCGGCTCGGGGAGTTGGGAAGCGTGAGAGCGCTTCAGGAGAG
>NZ_BLYI01000031.1 GCF_016586355.1 Anaerostipes butyraticus | reverse complement strand
GGTTACAACGGAATCTCGGAGTCATGACGCCAATGGAAAAGCATGAGAGTTATTTACAGGCAGCATAAAAAAACTGCCAGCTGGTAAAACCAACTGGCAGAAAAACTTATATTTTTTTCACTGTCTACTTGACGGGGAGCACACCAATTGATGCGACAGCCCCTTTCTAAATTTTTGATAAAAATTTTGAATTTTATATGAATTCCTTGACTTCCGTAAAATGTCTAATTATAATAGCTCATAGCATGAGATAAAGGTGATGAGTAATATGAGTGAAATGAGAAAAGTCTTTCTCGTGGGACTTGATGTGGGATCAACGACAACAAAAATTGCCGCCATTGACCAGGAAACCCATGAGATACAATATTATGATTATAAGAGGCATCATGCAGCACAAAAGAAGAGTGTGTATGATGCATTAAGTTTGTTTAAGGAAAAATATCCGGACGCTCTGGTCCGGGTAGCGCTGACTGGCTCCGGAGCCAAACTTCTGGCAGAGGAACTGGGGGTTCCGTATATTCAGGAAGTTGTTGCCAATTCCATTGCCCTGAAAGATCAGTACTCTGATGTCAGGACGGCCATTGAGCTTGGAGGTCAGGATGCGAAGATGATTTTCTTCCGCAAGGATTCCAATACCGGGGATCTGACCGTTGCGGATATGAGAATGAATGGAAGCTGCGCCGGAGGAACCGGTGCTTTTATTGACGAAATTGCATCCCTTCTGCGGGTTCCTGTAGAAGAATTCAACGATCTCGCAAGTAAGGGAACCTGCGTCTATGATATTTCCGGACGATGCGGCGTGTACGCAAAAACGGATATCCAGCCGCTTCTGAACCAGGGAATCGCAAAAGAAGATATTGCGCTGTCTTCTCTTCATGCGATTGCAAAACAGACCATTGGAGGCCTCGCCCAGGGACTGGACATTGAGAAACCGGTTGCTTTTGAAGGCGGACCTATGACGTTCCAGCCGACACTGGTCAAAGTATTTGCGGAGCGTCTGAATCTGTCAGAGGAAGACATGATTCTTCCGGAACATCCAGAGATCATGATTGCTTATGGAACCGCTTTGTCCATTCCGCAGATGTTTGAGCAGGAGGCAAAGACCCTGTCTATCCGCCAGATGTGTCAGCGGATTGAAAAGGAAATGGAAAAGAAGGAAAAAGAGGAGCACAGAGAAAAGCCTTTCTTTCAGTCCAAAGAAGAAAAAGAGGCATTTTTAAAGAGGCATGCCCGTACAGAAATTCCGAAAAGAGAATTTCATCCGGGAGAGACGGTTTCTGTTTATCTCGGAATTGATTCAGGAAGCACAACAACGAAATTTGTACTGATCGATGAGGATGAAAATATTGTAGATTCTTTCTACGCTTCCAACGAAGGAGAGCCTCTTCTGATCGCAAAAAAAGCGCTTCTTGCTATGAATGAAAAATACCGTCAGATGGGAGTTAAGCTGAATATTAAAGCTGCCGGAACAACAGGATACGGTGAAATGCTGTTTTATCATGGCTTTGGCGCAGACTGCCATATGGTAGAGACGGTAGCTCATGCCCGTGCTACAAGCAAATATGTACCGGATGCGACATTTATCCTGGACATTGGAGGGCAGGATATGAAAGCCATCTGGCTGGATCACGGCATCATTACCAATATTGTGGTAAATGAAGCATGTTCTTCCGGATGTGGTTCCTTCCTGGAAAATTTTGCATCTTCCCTTCACATTCAGGTAACAGAAATTGCGGAAGCAGCCTTTGATTCTGAAAATCCGGCAGCGCTGGGAAGCCGCTGTACGGTATTTATGAACAGCAGCATCGTAACAGAACAAAGAAATGGCAAGGGTTCCAAAGATATCATGGCCGGACTCTGCCGTTCTATCATTGAAAATGTATTTACGAAAGTAATTCGTATTTCCAGCACAGAATCTCTGGGGGATAAGATCGTAGTCCAGGGAGGAACATTCCAGAATGACGCGGTGCTGAGAGCATTGGAAAATTATATCGGAAAAGAAGTCGTAAGAGCCCCTTATCCGGGAATCATGGGAGCCATCGGTGCGGCGCTGACGGCAAAAGAACATGCGATGGAGACCGAAGAAGAAAGCAGTTTTATCAGCATGGATGAACTGAAAGATTTCTCCTTCACACAGGAAGCCAATGTGATCTGCCCGTTTTGTACAAATCATTGTAAGCGTGCGATCATTCGTTTTTCCAACGGGAAATCCTGGGTTACCAATAACCGGTGTGAAAGAGGGGAGATCATTGGAGATGCAAAGGAAAAGGATGTTCAGATTCAGCTGAAAAAGAAAAATGAGGGAAAAAATCGAATTCCGAATCTGTATCAGTTAAGAGAAAAACTGTTATTTAAGGATTATCCGACGGCAGACGCGGCGCCGGATCAAAACATGGTAATCGGTATTCCGAGAGTGCTGTCTTTCTGGGATACGATGCCGTTTTGGACAACATTTTTCAAGAGCCTTGGTTTCAAGGTAAAGCTGTCTGATAAGAGCAGCCGCAGGATTTATGAGAATGGTCTGTCTGCGGTAACGTCTGATACTGTATGTTTCCCGGCAAAACTGGTGCACGGACATATCCGGAACCTGAAAGAAAAGGGAGTTGACCGTATTTTCATGCCGTCGATCACAACGATGGTTCCGGAAAATCAGGAAAAGACAAGTGAATCCATGTGCGCAGTCGTAAAAGGATATCCGATCGTAATCCGCAACTCAGATGATCCGGAGAGAAAATGGGGAATTCCGTTTGACGCTCCATTGTTCCACTGGCAGGATCCAAAAGACAGGGATCACCAGCTGGCGGACTTTATGGAGAAAACATTTGGAATTACTCCAGAACAGTCAGCGAAAGCAATGAAGGCCGGAGATCAGGCACAGCATGCATTCCGCTCTCAGTTAAAGGAAGCAGGAGCAAAGGTGCTGAAAGAGGCAGAGGAAAACGGAACCTATGCGGTGGTACTGGCGTCCAGGCCATATCAAAATGACGCACTGGTTAACCATGATCTGCCGGAAATGCTGACGGGACTTGGAATTCCGGTTCTTACAGCGGATTCTCTGCCGGAAGTGGAAGAAGTAGATCTTAAAAAGAGCCGTCTGGATATTGTAAATAACTATCATGCCCGGATGATGTCTTCTGCGATCATGGCTGCTAAAAATGAACATTTGGAATATATTCAGATTGTAAGTTTCGGATGTGGACATGATGCCTACCTTTCAGATGAAATACAGAGAATGATGAAAGAAATTTCGGGAAAAGTACCGTTGATTCTGAAACTGGATGAGAGTGACATCCAGGGTCCGTTAAGAATCCGTGTCAGATCCTTTATTGAAACGGTAAACATGCGGAAAAAACGGGACGGGGCCCGCACCATTCATGAGCTTACGGATCCTTATAAAGTTAAATTTACGAAAAAAGATAAAAAGGAAAAGATAGTTCTGATTCCAAATACGTCCCATGCTTTCTGCAGGCTGATGTCTGCCGCGTTAAGCGGACAGGGAATCCGGACAGTGCCTCTGGAAATTGGAAGAGATGAGGCGATCCGTCTTGGAAAGAAATATGTACATAATGATATCTGTTTCCCGGCGCAGATCGTTATAGGAGAAGCTCTGGCGCCGCTGGTTCATGGAGAATATGACGATGCTGACGTTGCAGTCTGCATGGCGAAGTATGTTGGAGACTGCCGGCTGACCCACTATGGCGCTCTGCTTCGAAAAGCGCTGGATGACGCAGGATTTGCCCACGTTCCGATTCTGACCAATGACGATGAGGATTCGCATAATCTTCATCCTGGATTTAAGATGAATCTGCAGTCTTCAATCAAAGTGGCATTTGGACTTCCGATGATTGATGTACTGGAAGAACTGCTGAGGAAAATACGTCCATATGAGCTGAAGCCAGGCAGCGCGGACAAAGCTTTCAATGAGGCGCTGGATCAGGTTATCTATGGCATGCAGGAACATGGACTGCACGGAGCAAAAAAGGGATTTGAGAAGGCCATTGATATTATGAACAGCATTCCGTATGACCGAAGCAATAGACGGCCAGGCGTGCTGATCGTAGGTGAGTATCTGCTGAATTTCCATCCGGGTGCAAATCATGATATTGAGAAGTATCTGGAACAGAATGGATTTGAAATCATTGAAGCACGCATGACTGATGTTATCCAAAAAACATATTTCTGCAGAGATACTCAGATCCGGGAATTTGATCTGAAAAAGCCGCTGACTCAAAAAACATGGTATCATTTTGCCAATAAGGCATTTGACGCGGCGCATGCATTTACGGATCATATAGCGAAAAGACATCCTCTCTATGAGCGTGCCTGCCGGCTGCCGGAACTGGTAAAAGACAGCGATCCGATCATTCATCACACATTTGATGCAGGGGAAGGTGTCCTGATACCGGGAGAGATCCTTCACCATGCGAAACGCGGATGCAGGGCGTTTGTAATCCTGCAGCCGTTTGGATGCCTGCCGAACCATGTGGTAGGAAGAGGTGTTGTAAAACGTCTGAAAGAAATGTATCCGGATGCGCAGATTCTGCCATTAGATTATGATCCGGACGTCAGCTTTGCAAATGTTGAGAATCGTCTGCAGATGCTGATCATGAACATGAAGAGCAGTAAGGAAACGGCGAAAACCGAACATATGAAAGAGGAGGAGCCAGGGGTAAATGAACTACAGGGAAAGCGCAGAAGAACTCATGGAAAGTATGAAAGTGCTGCGGAAAAATACGGCACTCCAGTGTTTAAGTGATATGTCACAAGGGGAGATGGCAGTTTTATGCTATCTTCTCTTCAGCCATAACGGAGCGTCCGCAGGAGAGCTGACAGCGGAGTTTAAGGTAAGATCTTCCAGAACCGCGGCCATCTTAAATGGTCTGGAAAGGAAAGGATATGCTGTTCGCAGCTCCGATCCGGAAGACAAACGGAGAGTTCGTGTTTATATTACAGAAAAAGGGAAAAAATTTGCCTGGAAAGAGCATGAGGACGCCATACGGCATTTTGAATACATTCTGCAGGATATCGGGCAGGAAGATAGTTATCATCTGGTCCGTATCATCAAGCGGATTACGAAACAGCTGGAAGAGCAGTCTGGAAATTAAAAAGCAGGACGGGTTCTAAAACCATAGAGATTATGGTATAATCCTCTGTAAAATATAGAAAAGGCGGAGGGTATCATGGAATTTGAATTTTGGATTTTAGATTTTCTTCAGACTCTGCATCATCCATTGCTGGATGTGCTGATGAAAGGAGCCTCATTTCTTGGAAACGGCGGAATCTTATGGATCATACTGACGATTGTGCTGCTATGTATTCCGAAAACACGTACGGCGGGTATGATCATGGCTGTTTCCCTGTGTGCGGATGCGCTGCTGTGCAACGTGCTGCTGAAGCCGGCGGTTGCGCGGATCCGGCCTTATGATGTAAATACAGCCGTTTCACTGCTGATCAAGGCTCCGCTTGATTATTCTTTTCCGTCGGGACATACGGCAGCTTCCTTTGCGGCAGTATCTGCATTATACTTCGCAGATCAGAAAAAACTGTGGAAGATTTTTCTGATCTTTGCCGTAGTGATTGCATTTTCCAGAATGTATCTGTATGTGCACTATCCAACCGATATTTTAGGCGGAATCGTTATAGGTATTTTGTCCGGTTATATTGGCTTCTGGGTGATCAATCGAATAAAAAAGAGATCCGGGAATTAGGTGTCGTTATCCATTGATCTTCGGATCCGCTGAAACAAAGCAGAGAATTTTTTTCTGCTTTGTTTTTTTACTGCAAGATAATAAGTAATGTTTGCTTCAGGATCCAGGATTGGAATAAAAATCCGGTTTGGCTCGGGCCCCTGCTGTTTCAATGCAAGATCGGAAGAAAAATATGGAAGGGCAGAATGGCGGATCAGTTCTTCAAAATCATAGGTATTCTGCTGTACGAGAAAATGAGAAGAAGTCATCTTTTCTGATGGAATTCTCTGCCAGAATCCGATCCTGGAAAACAGCAGCATGGTTTCGCCGTCCATGTCTTTCAGATGGAGTGCTTTGCTTCCGGACAGAGGGTGAGCAGGCGGAAGAGAAAACATCAGGTGTTCCTCTCCCCAGCGGGTGCAGTATAATTCATCTGATTCCACGGGCTCCGGAAGAATAATAATCTGGTAATCACTGCGCATCAGCCCCTGCAGCAGCTGATCGGGTTCTTTCATTTCTGTGGAAATGGCTTTGTCCGGATAGAGAGAAGAAAGGACAGGAGATAGTTCCCACAGCGGTGCGGGAGCACAGGAACCGATAAAAATCGTGCGCTGATTCCGATCATAAGAGCGGACCTGTTCCACCATATCCTCTGCCTGTCCTACAACCTTGCGGGCACATTCCACCGCAAGGTTTCCGTTATCATTAAGTTCGATTTTATTTTTGCTGCGGAGAAATAATTCTGCCTGCAGCTCAGACTCCAGTTTCTGTATGGAACGGCTTAAGGCCGGCTGGGAAATATGCAGTTTCTCGGCGGCCCGTGACAGAGTGCCGCATTCCGCAACGGCAATCAGCTGTTCCAGCTGGTGCAGTTCAAACATTCTAATTTCCTTTCTGTAAATTTCTGTATATCTGAGTTCATTTTATCATACTCTAAAATCTCCTTCAAGATTCACTATGTGTTTTAGTTATAGCATCTTGCGGATTTGGCATTGTACTTCCCGAAAAAAACAGGTTATAGTGGTAATAGAAAAGGAGGGAAGGAAAGGTGGAACAAGTCCTGCTAAATAATGGCGTGAAGATGCCGGTGGAAGGATTTGGAGTTTTTCAGATCAGTGACGAAGCACAGTGCTGGCAGTGTGTTCTGGACGCTCTGGAAACAGGATATCGCCTGTTTGACACGACCGCGGCTTATCATAATGAACAGGCAGTAGGACGGGCTGTCCGGGAATCCGGGATCCCGAGAGATGAAATATTTATCACTACGAAGCTCTGGGTGCAGGATGCGGGATATGACCAGACCCTGGCCGCGTTTGAACGGTCCAGGAAAAATCTGGGACTGGATTATATAGATCTGTATTTGATCCATCAGCCGTTCGGGGATTATTACGGAGCCTGGAGAGCTATGGAAAAGTTATACCGGGAAGGTATAGTGAAGGCCATTGGCGTCAGCAATTTTTCGCCGGAGTGGATTGTAGATCTCTGTATGAACCATGAAATCAAGCCAGCTGTCAATCAGATTGAAATTCATCCATTTTATCAGCAGGAAGAAGCGCTGCGGGTCATGCGGTCTTATGATATCGTTCCGGAAGCATGGGGACCTTTCTGGGATTTTGAGCTGACACAGAAAGATATGAAGGAAATTGAGGCCATGGATATCGGACACAGTGAGATTATCGATCATCGCTGTTTCTGCACGGCCAGACAGTTAAACAGTATTAAGATTCATGATTAAGGAGGAATCAGCATGAAAGAAGTTACATTAAACAATGGAGTAAAAATGCCAATGGAAGGTTTTGGAGTGTTTCAGGTACCGGATGCGGATCAGTGCGAACAGGCAGTACTGGACGCGATTGCCAGCGGATACCGCCTGATTGATACGGCAGCCGCTTATATGAACGAAGAAGCGGTCGGGGCAGCCATTAAAAAATGCGGCGTTCCGAGAGAAGAATTATTTATTACGACAAAACTCTGGGTTCAGGACGCGGACTATGAAGAGGCAAAAAAGGCGTTTGAGACATCTCTGAAGAAGCTTGGACTGGATTATCTGGATCTGTATCTGATTCATCAGCCGATGAAAGATTACATTGGAGCCTACCGGGCAATGGAAGAACTCTATAAAGAAGGAAAGATTCGTGCCATCGGAGTCTGCAATTTCTATCCGCAGCGCCTGGCAGATTTATGTGAGACTGTGGATGTGATCCCTGCCGTGAATCAGGTAGAACTTCATCCGTTTTTCCAGCAGAGTGACGCCATTGATCTGATGAAAGAATATGGCGTGCGTCCGGAAGCATGGGGACCATTTGCAGAAGGAAACCATGGAATCTTTACACATCCGGTACTGACAAAGATTGGAGAAAAATATGGAAAGAGCGCGGCTCAGGTCGCACTTCGCTGGAATGTGCAGAGAGGCGTTGTTGTCATTCCGAAATCTGTTCATAAAGATCGTATGGAACAGAATATCAATATCTGGGATTTTGAATTAAGCAATGCAGATATGGACGAGATTTCAAAACTGGACATCGGGCACAGTGAAATTGTAGATCACAGCGACCCTGGATTTGTAAAAATGCTGCACAGCATGAAAATCCATGAGTAGACAGGAAATTCTAAGGTGTATCCTATGAGAAAAAATTTCGGAGCAAAACCACATTTCTATCCGCAGCCGGTTTTGATCATTGCGTCTTATGGTAAAAGATGGAAACATTGATCCGCCAAAACTGGAACCGATCACTTTTGACGCGGCAAACAATGCTATCTTAAGATTGCCGAAAAATATATTGAAAAGGAAATAAAACAAATTAAAAATTCAGAAACATTTCTCTGACATTTTATTAACAAAACATGAGTATTCTATAGACACAACGAAGGAAAAAGAAAAAAAGAATAGGAGAGATGTTTTATGAAATTATTACAATGTATTGATGGTTTACTGGTGGGAACAAGATATCTGACATGGGCGATCGGAATTGCAGGAGTCATAGCGTCCATATTTCTGATTGCGGCAAATCTGCCGGTCGGAATCAGTTCAGCGGTTGTATTCGCGGCTTCCCTGCTTTTGGCAGTGGGCGTCAGCCTTGTGCTTCTTCCGGGCCGGCTTGCCGTAGGATTCTTAAACGGCAGATTGCGTTATATAGTGGGAGCGATGGCTTTACTTGCAGCCGTTGTCATTATGGGAATCGTATGGTTTACAAACAATGGGTTCCCGACAGTGAATCTGATCTTTGCGTAGTAACAGAATGTTACAGGCCGGCAGGATACATAAAAGTTAGAGAAGAGCCGTTAACCGAAGCTCTGTTTTTCGGTTAGCGGCTCTTTTTGCGTTCTGAGATTCGTTAGGATGAGAATGTTCTAATCTGATTTTTTAATATGATGCGGCGTCTCATAGACTGCTCGTACAACGTCATATTGATTGGTCTGTTGTTTGTATTTATTGGGACTGATTCCTTTTTCGGCCCGGAAGACCTTTCCAAAATAGTTATTATTGGCATATCCGACCATCTGCGCGATTTCCTGCATGGTGTAATCTGTATTGGTCATCAAAAGGCGGCAGGCCTGGGATATGCGTACTTCGCGAATGTACTTTCCGGGAGATATGCCGTATTTTTTGTGAAATTCTTTACATAGATAATATTTGGACAGACCTGCGTGGTCTGCTACCAGATCTAAATTTAATTCTTCATTGTAATAATTCTGATCGATATAAGTTTTTGCGGTATCAATTTTGGTAACATGGCTGCGTGAAATTTCCAGCACATAAGAGGTCAGATCCATCCAGAAACGATAAGCGATTTTCGAATTATCGAAAAATGTTTGGATCTGATTGTTCAATGCCTGCTGGTAAATACCGGTTATCTGCTGAAAAAGCGAACAGTCCATAGAAAGGTGAATAACAGGTCCCATACTGCGATAGATTTTTCGAAGCAGAGGAAGGCATTCTTTTGTAAACTCCAGATAGAAGAACTCCCAGAAAGATGAATGATGCGGAAGATAATAGTGATTTTCTCCGGGAATATCAATAAGAAATGCATCACCAGGAAGAATGCTGTAAGTGATGCCGTCGATTTCCAGAGAGCCTTCTCCATCGATACAAAACTGAAGCAGGCAGTGTTCATCTTTTCTTGTGCGGTTATTCCAGGAATAATCATGGGAATCAATATAATGCAGACCAATGCCCTTTAGAGTCAAAAGGGAAAGATCCGAAGAAAATCGAAACCCAACGGAGTGGTGGGGAAGAGAATACATAAAAAGCTCCTTTCTTTTTTTCATGGTAACATAAAGAAAGAAAAAAGACAATAATTTACCATTATATAATGATTCTTACCATTTAAAGCAGAAAAAAATTGCGATATTATGGGATTAAAGAAAGGAGAAAACGGATTGAAAGCAAGAATTATAAAACAAGAAAATACCTTTATGTTGGAGAATGGATATATTTCATACTGCTTCGGCATAGAAAAAGACAAATATCTGTCGCATCGGTATTTTGGAAAATATTTAAAAGAGTATACCGGGATCAGCGAATCATATTTTTTTGATCGTGGGTTTTGCGCAAATCCTGATCCGGAAGATAAAAAATTTTCACTGGATACACTGCCGCAGGAATATCCCGATATGAACCAGGGAGATTTCAGGATGCCGGCTTATGTAATACAGACGGAAGATGGACGGCGGGTTACCAGATTTTATTATAAAGATTATGAAATAATTCAGGGGAAACCGCCGCTGGAAGGCCTTCCGTCAGTCTATACAGAGAATGAAGATGAAGCGGCGACTCTGTGTATTACACTGGAAGATGAATATCTAAAAGCGCAGATTAAATTGTATTACACCATATTCAGAGATTATGATGTGATCTGCCGCCATACGGAAGTGATCCATTACGGCAGTCAGCCATTGTATCTGGAACGTCTCATGAGCATGAGCATAGATTTTCAAGGAACAGAATATGATCTGCTGACATTGAGTGGTTCCCATTTAAATGAGAAAAAAATATACCAGAGGCCGATTGGGTCAGATACGGTTATATTAGACAGCTGCCGGGGAGCCAGCAGTCCGCAGGAGACACCATGTATGATTCTGTCAGAGAGAGAAGCTGGAGAGTACTGGGGACAGGTCTGGGGAATGAATTATGTGTACAGCGGAGATTTCCAGGCAGTGATACAGCCGGGGCAGTACGGCAGCACCCGGGTACAGATTGGGATGAATCCTATGACGTTTGGATGGACTTTAGAAACGGGACAGCGTTTTGTTTCTCCGGAAACGGTCATGGTTTATTCAGATAAAGGGCGAAACGGGATGTCACAGATTTTTCATGAACTTTACAGAAAACGTCTCTGCCGGGGATTCTGGAGAGATAAAGAAAGACCGGTGCTGTTAAACAGCTGGGAAGCATTTGAATTTCAGATTGATGAAGAAAAATGTCTGTCCATGGCGCAGAAAGCAGCAGAGCTGGGAATAGAACTTTTTGTTTTGGATGATGGATGGTTTAAAAACCGTACCTGTGACCGGAAAGCTCTGGGAGACTGGGAAGAGGATCGAAATAAATTTGCAGAAGGATTAAAGAGATTTTCTGAGAAGATCAGAGATAAAGGAATACAGTTTGGTATCTGGTTCGAACCGGAAATGGTGTCCGGCGACAGTGATCTGTATCGCAGGCATCCTGACTGGATCATACGCAGTCCTTATTATGAACCGATCGTAAGCAGGTCCCAGTATGTACTGGATCTGTCGAATCCAAAAGTGTGTCAGTATATTATGGATGCGGTATCCCATATTTTAAGAGAAACGAAGGCCGTTTATGTAAAATGGGATATGAACCGTCACATAACGGATCTGGGATCTTTCTATCTCGATCAAAAACATCAGAGAGAACTATCTCACAGATATATGCTGGGACTTTATTCGATTCTTGACAGGCTGAATCAGGAATTTCCGGAAGTATTATTTGAAGGATGTTCCAGCGGAGGGGGAAGATTTGATGCCGGGATGCTTTACTACATGCCTCAGACATGGACGAGTGATAATACAGATGCCGTATGCAGAATGAAAATACAATATGGAACCAGTCTTTTATTCCCGCCGGTAACAATGGGCTCTCATGTTTCTGCTGTGCCAAATCATCAGACAGGAAGAGAAACTCCGCTGGAGACGAGGTTTGCCGCTGCAATGTCAGGAAATCTGGGATATGAAATGGACATCAGAGAACTGACACAGGAAGAAACGAAAGAAATCAGGAATCAGGTTCGGTTTTATAAAAAAATTCGAAAAACGATTCAAAGCGGGAAAATGTATCGTCTGAGGAATCCTCAGGAACAAAATGAAGCTGCGTGGAATTTTGTTTCGGAAGACGGAGAAACGGTTGTGTATTGTTATTTCAGGATCCTGTCTGATCCACAGCGTCTTACGGTTCCGGTGAAACTGAAAGGGCTTGACGAAAATGCTTTTTACCAGCTGGAGGAAGATGGATCCTGCCATGGAGGCGATGAACTTATGTATGCCGGAGTAACATGTCAGCCGGTTCGAAAAGATTTTGTAAGCAGTATTTTAATATTTAAAAAAATAAAAAATGAAAAGGGAGGAAGATGAAATGACAAAAGAAGAACGTTATCAGGCAGCAGCCCGTCAGCTGGTGGAACTGGTTGGCGGAAAGGAGAATATCATCAGTGCGGCTCACTGTGCAACGCGTCTGAGACTCGTATTAAAAGATGAAAGCAAAGCCGATGTAGACAAGATACTGAATGTTGATCTGGTGAAAGGGCAGTTTGCAAATGGAGGGCAGTTTCAGATCATCATAGGCAGCGGAACGGTTGATGAAGTATATAAACGTTTTGTTGAAGCTGCCGGAATTTCGGAAGCATCCAAAAGTGATGTAAAACAAGCTGCAGTACAAAAAATGAATCCGGTGCAGAGACTGGTAAAAACATTATCTGATGTTTTCGTGCCGCTGATTCCTGCCCTGGTTGCCAGCGGTCTTATGATGGGACTGAATAACGTACTGACAGCCAACGGACTGTTTGTGCCAAATCAGTCATTGACGGAAGCATATCCGGCATTGTCGGATCTGGCAGCCATGATCAATACCTTTGCCAGTGCGGCATATTCATTTCTTCCGGTATTGATTGGATTCTCCGCTACGAAAATGTTTGGAGGAAATCCTTATCTGGGAGCGGCAGTTGGTATGATCATGGTTTCAGGAGACCTGTTGAATGCGTACAGTTATGGTACTGCTGTGACAGAAGGAACCATACCAGTATGGCATGTTTTCGGATTAACGATTGAGAAGGTCGGATACCAGGGAACTGTACTTCCGGTGCTTGCGGCTTCATTTATCCTGGCATTTCTTGAGAAACGTCTTCATAAGTATATTCCAGAAGTACTGGACAACCTGGTAACACCGCTGCTTTCCGTTATGATAACCGCGTTTCTTACCTTTACGGTTGTGGGAGGAATCATGCGGACAGCGGGCGATCTGTTAACGAATGGTCTGCTGTGGCTTCATGATTCACTGGGCGTAATCGGCGGTATGGTATTTGGACTGGTTTATGCGCCGCTGACAATGACTGGTATGCACCACAGCCTGCTTCCGGTTGATATCCAGCTGGTGGCAGCAGGAGGATCTTTTCTTCTGGGAATTGCATCCTGCAACAATGTAGCGCAGGGTGGAGCTACGTTGTGTGCAATGCTTCGGACAAAAGATAAAAAGTTGAAAAGTGTGGCTGCTACGTCTGGTATTTCAGCCCTGCTTGGTATTACAGAACCGGCAATGTTCGGTGTGAACCTGAAATTAAAATATCCATTTTACGGAGCAATGCTTGGCTCTGCTCTCGGATGCGGATATGTAACGTTTACAAATGTATTGAATACTTCCCCGGGTTCTTCCGGTGTCATTGGATTTGTCTGCGTACAGCCAAAATCCATGGTCAATTTTATGATTGCTGTCGCAATTTCCATTATATCCGGATTTGTGATTACATATATCATGTCAAAAATGAAACGCTTTAACAGCGAACTGCTGGAAGATACGGCAGAAAAAAAGCAGCCAGAAGAAGATACCGAAGAAAATGACATCAGGGAAACAGAAAAAGACGTAATCTGCAGTCCTGTATCGGGAGAAGCAATCCCGATGAAAGAGGTGCCGGATGATACGTTTGTGTCAGAAGTTCTTGGGAAAGGAATGGCAGTCATTCCGTCAGAAGGGAAAATTGTTTCTCCATGTTATGGAACAATCACAAGTTTTTTTGATACGAAACACGCCATTGCGATAACATCAGATGACGGAGTTCAGCTGCTGATCCATGTAGGGATCAATACGGTTGAGTTAGGCGGAAAATATTATGAAGCCCATGCGGCTCAGGGAGACTATGTAAAACCGGGACAGCTCCTGATTACTTTTGATATCAATGCAGTCAAGAAAGAAGGATACGATGTAACAACACCTGTGATTGTAGCAAATTCGGATGATTATGCAGAAATAAAAGGTTTGATCTATGGAGAGATCCGGCAGATGGAACCATTGATCAAAATAGAAGAAAAATAAAATCCTGACTTCCGGTCAGGCGGATGATCATGTGAGAACTTTTAACAAAAGATCACGCATCTGCCTGGCCAGAAGTTTTTTATCAGTCTGTTTTTCTCCTGCGCTTTCCAAAAGCAGACCAGTGAGCCCATAAGCACAGAAGTTTAGAATAGCATCCATATCTCTGTAATTTATGGATATCAGTTCTTTTTTCTGCCGGAGCGCGTCTTC
Organism: Anaerostipes butyraticus; assembly: GCF_016586355.1. GTDB lineage: Bacteria > Bacillota > Clostridia > Lachnospirales > Lachnospiraceae > Anaerostipes > Anaerostipes butyraticus. Next base: position 157,142 of record NZ_BLYI01000031.1, on the reverse strand, counting down.
CAGGAAAGAACGCAGAGAGGAGACGATGATGCGTTCGATAAAGCCCCGGTGTTTAGAGTCCAGAAGTCTCATGATGAAGCAGTGATTTTTAAAAGCAAAATTAATAAAAATAAGAATTCCTTCTTCGTAGCTGCCGGCTTCCATGCTCTTTTTCAGCAATTCCTGGGTTTTTTGATGCGCAAGCCATTCGATGACGTCCAGGATATCTTTAAAATAATAATAAAAACTTTGGCGGGAAATTCCGCATTCCGTTACCAGAAGTTTGATCGTAATCTTATCGAAACTTTGATGTTCCAGCAGCCGTTCCAGTGTGTCTGCAATCTTGTCTTTGGTTGTGTCAGCCATAAATCATACCTCCATATTTTCAATATCATATCATAGAACCGGGTTTTTTGACAAATCTTCAAAAGTGTAAAGACAAATGAAAAACATTGCAAATGGTGTTTCCCCTTTTCTTTTGTTAGAGTAATCTCAGGAGAAGACGAAAGGAGGCAGCATATGGAAGAATTGTTCACAGCGAAGCTTCGTGAACTGGAGCGTCAGTATCAGGACATGAGAAGTCAGATTGCACTGATGCAGAAAAAAGATCACCAGGAGATAAAAAAGGAATTTCAGGCAAAGAAAAATGTCTACGATAAAACAATGAGTCTTCTTCAGGAAAAAACAAAAGACTGCCGTTCTCCGGCAGTAAAAGCCCTGAATGAGGCACAGACTGCTTATGATATGAAGATTAGAAAGATCATGACAGAGGATATGCCTCGTTATATGAGCGGCAATGACAGACAGGAGGCAAAAGTCGAAGCAAAGGCACTTTATGCGGAATACAGCATTGATTTTGCGGTTCAGGCGGCGCAGTCAGCACTCCTGGCGGTCTTGTCCGCGTTAGACGAACAAATGAATTTTGAAGAATGGAGGAAGGAAAATGAATGAGGTAAAAAAGCCAAAGAAACCCCTGATTTTTTATTACATCATTGTGATTGCAGTACTTCTTTTGTTTAATGTGTTTGTGACACCGTGGATTATGGAGCGGCAGGTCAAAGAAGTTGACTATGGCACGTTCATTTCCATGACAGAGAAGAAGCAGGTGGACCGGGTTGATATTGAAGATCAGGATAATACGATCATGTTCACAGACAAAAATGACCAGGTTTACAAAACTGCAAAGGTAGAGGACCCGGATCTTACAAAACGTCTTTATCAGGCAGATGTGTCTTTCTACGGAGAAGAAATTAAACAGACTTCCCCGATCATAACGGCACTGCTTTCATGGGTTCTCCCGCTTCTGATTTTTATTGGAATTGGACAGTATATGTCAAAGAAAATCATGGAGAAAGCCGGCGGGAAGAATGCCATGGCATTTGGAATGGGAAAAAGCAATGCCAAGATTTATGTGAAATCTTCTGAAGGTATTAAGTTTTCCGATGTGGCCGGTGAAGATGAAGCGAAAGAAAATCTGGCGGAAATCGTGGATTATCTGCATAATCCGGGAAAATATAAAGAAATCGGAGCGTCCATGCCGAAAGGAATTCTTTTGGTAGGCCCTCCGGGTACCGGAAAAACTATGCTTGCCAAGGCAGTGGCAGGAGAAGCGGATGTTCCGTTCTTTTCCATGTCCGGTTCCGAATTTGTTGAAATGTTTGTCGGTATGGGAGCGTCCAAAGTCAGAGACCTGTTCCAGCAGGCAAAAGAAAAGGCACCGTGTATCGTGTTTATCGATGAGATTGATGCAATCGGAAAGAAAAGGGATGTTCAGATTGGCGGAAACGATGAAAGAGAACAGACATTAAACCAGCTGCTGACAGAAATGGACGGATTTACAGGAAATAACGGCGTTATCATTCTGGCGGCCACAAACCGTCCGGAATCTCTGGATCCGGCGCTGCTGCGTCCGGGAAGATTTGACCGGAGGGTTCCGGTGGAACTTCCTGATCTGAAAGGAAGAGAAGATATTCTGAAGGTGCATGCGAAAAAAATTAAAATCGACAGCAGTGTGGACTTTAATAAGATTGCCAGAATGGCTTCCGGAGCATCCGGCGCTGAGCTGGCAAACATCGTAAATGAGGCGGCACTCCGTGCGGTCAGAGACGGACGTAAATACGCAACACAGGCAGATCTGGAAGAAAGCATTGAAGTAGTAATTGCCGGATATCAGAAGAAGAATGCAATTTTAACAGACAAAGAAAAACAGATCGTGGCGTACCATGAGATCGGTCATGCCCTGGTAGCGGCGAAACAGACAGATTCTGCTCCGGTCCAAAAGATTACGATTGTTCCTAGAACATCCGGTGCCCTTGGATATACGATGCAGGTAGAGGAAGGCAATCATTATCTGATGGAAAAAGAAGAGCTGGAAAATAAGATTGCAACGCTGACCGGAGGAAGAGCGGCAGAAGAGATCGTCTTTAGTTCTGTGACGACCGGAGCTTCCAACGATATCGAACAGGCAACGAAACTGGCAAGGGCCATGATCACCCGGTATGGAATGAGTCAGGACTTCGATATGGTTGCCATGGAGACTCAGACCAATCAGTATCTGGGCGGAGATACCTCTCTGACCTGTTCTGCGCAGACCCAGGCAGAAATTGACCGGAAAGTTGTGGAACTGGTACGGCGCCAGCATGAAAAAGCTGCGCAGATCCTCCTGGACAATCGGGAAAAACTGGATGAATTGTCCCAGTATCTGTACCAGAAAGAGACCATAACCGGAGAAGAATTTATGAGAATCCTGAATTCGTAAAGGAGGCTTTATGTCGGTTTATGATATTTTATGCAGTTTCTTTTTCTATGGTTTTGCCGGATGGTGCGCCGAGGTTGCTTTTGCGGCTGTCCGGCAGGGGAAATTTGTGAACCGGGGTTTTTTAAATGGTCCGATCTGTCCTATTTACGGAGTCGGAGTCACACTGATCGTGACGGCTCTGGATTTTTGCAAAGGCAGTCTCATTCTTTTATACCTGGCGTCAACAGTGCTGGTAACATTTCTGGAATGGGTGACCGGTTTTTGCCTGGAGAAGATTTTCCATCACAGATGGTGGGATTATTCGAATATGCCGCTGAATATCGGCGGATATGTCTGTCCGCTTTTCTCTGCGGTATGGGGCATTGCCTGTGTGATCGTAGTGCGTTTTCTGCATCCGCTGATCCGGCTTGGCATTTCCTGGATTCCGGTATGGATCGGGAGTCTGTTCCTGACAGTTTTCGTTCTGGCCCTGGGGATTGATCTGTATGTGACTGTTACAGGCATCTTCCGGCTGAACCGCCGCCTGGAACGGATGGAGGCTGTTGCAGAAGAGCTGAAAAAAATTTCCGATCAGATCGGAGAAAATATTTATCAAAACATGATGGAGGGCAGAGAAAAGCAGGAAAAATTAAAAGAACTGAAAGAAAAATACAGAGCACTGCTTCAGAAGCCTTCCAGAATGAACCGGAGACTCCTGAAGGCTTTCCCGAAACTGAAGTCCAGACGCTATGAAAAAGCGCTGGAAGAACTGAGAAAATATCTGGAAGGCCGTCTGCCTTAGTACTGTACAAATTCTGAGAATCCGAAATTATCCGGAACGAAATGAGATTCTGTATATTCAAACAGAGTTCCGTCGCTGATATATACATAGTTATAAATTACGCCAACGCAGTCGTAATCGCCGAGGGAAAGATAATCTTTATCTTTTTCCTCGGCTTTTTTGATTCGTACAATACGTCTTGCAGCCAGGATCTTTTTATGCAGGGTATCGGTAATGTAGTCGTAAATTGAACTTTGAGCAATGCTTACATTAAGACCGGTTACCACATCTTTGCGGAAATAATTGACATCGCGAAGAAGCGGCTTGTTATCCAGATATCGAAGCCTCTGGATATAATATACTTCTGTTCCGGGATCAAATCCTGTAACTGCACTTAATTTTTCATCAACCGTTATCTCCTGGAAAGACATGACACTGGTCGTTACATCAGCTTTATGGTACTGAGTGATGGCCGGAATACTTCCGTAGCTTCTCAGATTCAGAAAGAAGCGGTCATTCTGGATAGGAAGAGACTGCAGGATGACAGTTCCACGGCCTTTGATGCTTTGAACATATCCTTCGTTGTTTAACTGGGCGATTGCCCGGTGGATCGTATTGCGGCTGCAGTGAAATTCTTCTGCCAGTTCTACTTCTCTTGGCAGCATATGTTCCGGATACCGGTTATTTATAATGTTATCTTTTAATGTTTCATAAATCTGATCAAATTTAATCTTTGGCATAAACAAGTTCTCCTTACTTTTTGGACAATCTTATTTTACAACAGAGGAAATGTGGTTGCAATAAAATTATATGTTTAAACATAAAAATATTAGAAACGGGAAAATTGTTAGACGGAAACCAGAATCGAATCGTTATATTTGCATTTTTCACAAAAATCGTGGAGATTTTTTGTGGTTTCTTAACAAAAACACAAAAAGGCGTTGACAAATATGTTTAAACATATATAATTTGAATTGTAAACGGTACCGAACAAAAAAACAATTCTGGAGGAGATTAAAATGAAAATCAATCAGAACGATATTTTAGATATCATTCAAAATGTAGGTGGAAAAGATAACATTTCTCTGCTGACACATTGTGTTACAAGACTTCGTTTTGTCTTAAAAGATGAGTCTCTGATCAATGAAAAAGCGCTGAAAGAAAATTCCCTGGTCAAAGGATGTTTCTCTGTCAAAGGTCAGTATCAGGTCATTATCGGGCCTGGACTGGTAGATCAGGTATATGATCTTGTATTAGCGGAGACCGGCGCCAAAGAAGCTGACAGCAGCGAATTGAAAGATGTGGAAGATAAGGCTATGAATCCGCTGCAGAAAGCCCTGAAGCTGTTTTCTGATGTGTTCTATCCGATTCTTCCGGCTATCGTAGGAGCAGGTCTGCTTCTTGGAATCAGCAATATTTTAACTAATGCAGGAATTTTCGGAAAAGAATCTCTTGTTGTAATGTATCCTGCCATTGCCGGACTGGCGGACATGATCACAATGGTTGCTAATACTGCGTTTACATATATTCCTGTACTGGTAGCATGGTCTGCCGTTAAACGTTTTGGCGGAAGCCCTATGCTGGGTGTTCTTCTTGGACTTGTCCTGATCAATGGGGATCTGATACCGGGATCTCAGATGTCTTCTGTAATTTCCGGAGCCATTGAACCTCAGTACTGGAATATTTTCGGAATTGATATCCTGAAAATTGGTTATCAGAATTCTGTCCTGCCGGCGCTCGTTGCAGCATGGGTTCTGGTTATCCTGGAAAAATGGCTGAAAAAACATCTGCCGAATTCTGTTCAGCTGATTTTCGTTGCTCCGATCGCTATTTTTGTAACATCATTTTTAACATTCCTTTTCATCGGACCGGCAATGAATCAGGTAGCAACATGGATTACCGATGCAATCGTATTTGCCTTTGATAAAGTACCGATTCTTGCGGGATTCCTCTTTGGAGTTTTGTGGGAGCCGCTGGTTGTCACAGGAATGCACCATGCGTTTATCGCATTAAATATCCAGCTGGTTGCAGCAACCCAGCAAAGTTATATGCTTTCTATTATCACGATTACCTGTGTATCAGAAGCAGGAGCCGTTCTTGCAATGTCAAGACTTATGAAGAGTAAGAACCAGAAAGGAATCGCAATTTCTGCCGGAACCGCAGCCCTTCTGGGAGTTACAGAACCATCTATGTTTGGTGTGACCATCGCCGCAAAATATCCATTTATCTGTTCTATCTTAAGTTCCGGAGTAGCAGGTATTTTGATTATGATATTTAAGATTTATGCAGTATCCCTTGGACCAAGCGGACCGCTGGCATTTACGATCATTCCGGCACAGTTCTGGCCTCAGCATTATTTCTGTATGGCGCTTGCCTTTGTTCTTGCCTTTGTTTCCACGCTGCTGATTGGAAAAGCAAGACAGAAAAAAGGATTGGATGTGGCATAAATGCAGAAAAGTATAAACGGATCGATGCAGGACAGAAGAAGATGGTATCCTGTCTGGAGATGCCATGTACAGGATTATGCTCCAATCGGAGCATCTGCGTCAGATTTGACGCAGCAGATGACATTTCGAAACAACCTCGATGGAGAAAGCATCCGGATCCGGCTTTCCAATTTATATGGGAAGGAGCCGCTGCCGATTTCCAATCTTCAGGTGATGGTATCGGAAGAACCTGTAAATTCTTTTACAAACGAAAAAGCGGACATTGTCCGTACAATGACCATTCATTCTTCTCCTGGGATGATTCTGTCTCCGGGGGAGGAATGCATGACAGATCCGGTTCTCCTGCCGGTAAAAGCCGGAGAACTGGTGACTGTCAAAATGACGTTTCCCGGAGAATGTCATATCAGCGGATGCTGTGGATTCCACAGTGATAACATAGGAAATGTTATGTTTTTTGAAAAAAAAGGCAGAGTAAAAGCAGCCAAGATCAGCCGCGCAGCAGCAAGAAATTTCAGTCCGCATGTTGTCTTTGGAATCAGAAGCATTGAGGTTGCCAGTCGTGAAAAACCTGTGATCCTGGCAGCGTTTGGGGATTCCATCGTACAGCAGGGATACTGGGCAGGAGCGCTGCAAAGGAGGTTTGCGGAATCCATGCCGGGCTGGCTTTTGTACAATGAAGGAATATCAGGGAACCGCGTACTTTATGACAATCATTCTTCTTCCAATCTGAATCCGATTTTTGGAAAAGCCGGGATCCGGCGGTTCGAAACAGATGTATTTTCATCCTGTCATCCGGACATTGTATTGATCGCGGAGGGCGTCAATGATCTGGTCCATCCAGGGAACGGATCCCCGATCAGTGAAACTGTAACGGCAGAGGAACTGATCGGCGGATTAAAAAAACTGTGCTGCATGACAGAAAAGAACGGAAGCATTCCACTTCCTGCAACGATTTCTCCATTCTTAGGGTATAATGAGATAGAAGATGGACAGCGGGAAGAAGTCCGGCAGCAAGTAAACCATTGGATCCGGCAGATGCCGTATTTTCTGGATGTTGATGCCTGTGTGCGCAGCCGGTTTGACGCTTCCTGTCTGGATGCGGCATATGATATCGGAGATCATCTGCATCTGAATGCTCTTGCGGGGGATGTGATATCAGAAGAAGCCGTGCCTGTCCTGAAAAAAATCATAGAAAAGGAGACAGCAGCATGAGACGAATCTATATCTGTTTTCCAGAAGGAAATTATAAGGTGTTAACCCTTAGTTATGATGACGGTAAAATTACAGACCGAAGGCTGGTTGATATTCTCAATCAAAATGGAATCAAAGGAACCTTTCATTTGAATTCCGGATATCTGGGAGAAAAAGAAGGACACAGTCTTCCTTATATTACAAAAGAGGAAGCGGTCAGTCTGTACCGCGGCCATGAAATTGCATCACATACAAGCACACATCCTACGATGACAAGAATGCCGGGAGAAGAAAATATCAGAGAAATCCTGTCAGACCGGAGAATCCTGGAGGAAATCAGCGGATATCCGGTCCGGGGATTTTCTTATCCGAATGGGGTGCACGGTCAAAAGCTGCACGGCCTTCTGCAAAACTGCGGAATTGTGTATGGAAGGACGACAAGGAGCACCCATCGTTTTGATCTCCCTGATGATTTTTACGCATGGAATCCAACCTGTCATCATAATGACCGGCTGATGGAACATTTGGATCAATTTCTTCATACAGAATATGATCAGAGACTGATGCTGTTTTATGTCTGGGGACACAGCTATGAATTCGACCGGGATGAAAACTGGGATCTGATAGAAGAATTTGCCCGGAAAGCCGGAGGCAGGGATGATATCTGGTATGCTTCGAACATTGAAATTTATGATTATATGAAATGCGCAGAAAATCTCATCTATTTTGCGGATATGCAGGGTGTTTATAATCCTGGTTCAAACGATGTATGGCTTTGCGTTGATGGAGAAATTCATCGGATCAAAGGAGGAGAAACACATTTATTTTAAAAAGGACAGGGGGTATTTCATTGAGTCAGACGAAAAAAGAATCGTTTGTTTTATATAAGCCGGTACCAGATCCGGAAGGCATCGGGTACCTGGATCAGAAACTTGTAGAATTTCGTAACAGCAGACCGCCAAAAACTACAGGAAATCCATATTATGTCATGGGAGAGCCTGTTGGCGATATGAGGGACAATGCGGATCAGCCGTCAGTGGATATCAGTGAAGGAATTTCTGATCTGGAAAAAGAGATAGAAGGTGTGACAGTCTGGATATCCGAACCGGATCAGCAGACAGAGGAAGAGAAAAAGCAAAGACCGTGTGTCGTATACATACATGGCGGAGGATTCGTAGGAGGATGCGCACAGGCATTTCAGAATCTCTGCCGGTATTTAAGCAGTCAGACACAGGCACTGGTCATTAACATTGATTATCGTCTGGCACCGGAGACAGCGTTTCCGGGAAACATTCAGGACTGCCTGCGGGTAATCCGTAAAATCAGGACAGATGAAACATATTTTTTTGACCGGGAACAAATGTATGTAGGCGGAGACAGTGCCGGAGGCAATATGGCGATTGCCTGTGCACAGAAGGAATATGAAGAAACCGGGCGTCAGCCTTTCAAAGGACTGATTCTTTATTATCCGGTCGTTGATCTTACAATGGAAGACCATGGATGGAAATGGAATCTGGAAGATTACAGTGGAACAGAGAGAGAGATGGAATGCCACTGCGCACAGAGTCTGCGTGGATTTGAGCCCCAGATTTTAAAGCTGTATGTCCAGGATCAGGCCTCAAAAGAAGATCCATTGGTTTCGCCAATTATAACACCGGATTATACGATTTATCCGGATATGCTGATCATCAGCGCGGAATATGATTATCTTCGCCCCCAGGTGGAAGCTTTTGCGAAAAAAGCAAAGGACGCAGGATGTCAGGTAAAGGCGGTTCGGTATGGAGGAATGAATCATGCTTTTGTCAGCCTGACTGGAATCATTGACCAGGCGAAAGATGCGCTGGAGGAAGCATCTGATTTTATCAAAGCCCATAATACTTCCATAAAATAACATTGAAAGCAAACGTATGTTCTGTTAAAATAAAATCAGAACATACGTTTGCTGTTTATGGAGGGAAAATGATATGGGAAAGACAAGAACTTATATCTGCATTGATCTGAAATCTTTTTATGCTTCGGTGGAATGCCGCGAAAGGAATCTGGATCCCATGAGAACGAATCTTGTGGTGGCAGATCCCGAACGGACCGATAAGACCATCTGTCTGGCGGTATCGCCATCGATGAAGGCCATGGGAGTTCCCGGAAGATGCAGGGTTTTTGAGATACCGCGAGGTATTTCCTATATTATGGCGCCGCCCCGGATGCAGCTGTATATTGATTATTCCGCGGAGATTTATTCTGTTTATCTTCGATATATTGCCAGGGAAGATATCCATGTTTACAGTATCGATGAGGTTTTTATGGATGTTACGGATTATCTTTCCCTGTATCAGGCAACGGCAAAAGAACTGTGCAAAAAGATCATGGAAGATGTCCTGAAAACAACGGGAATCCCGGCCGCTGCGGGAATTGGTTCGAACCTCTACCTGGCAAAGATTGCCATGGACATTACAGGGAAACATACATCGGACAGGATCGGCATGCTGGATGAGGATACTTACTGCAGGAGTTTGTGGGATCACCGGCCGCTGACGGATTTCTGGAGGATTGGCTCCGGGATTTCCAGCCGCCTGGAGAAGATTGGAATTCGCACAATGAGAGATATTGCCCACACGAATGAGGATATGCTGTATCGGATGTTTGGAATCGATGCAGAACTTTTGATCGATCATGCCTGGGGCAGGGAAACAGTTACCATGGAAGATATTAAGACATATCAGCCGAAGGCATCTTCTGTTTCCAGCGGACAGGTCTTAAGCCGTGATTATGATTTCAAAGAAGGGAGAATGATCGCAAGGGAAATGGCAGATACCCTCTGTCTGGAGCTGATCGCCGGGAATCTGCTGACGGAATCTGTCACACTTCATGTGGGATATAGCAACCGCCTGGAACACCGGTCAGCCCACGGAACTGTTTCCTTAAGAACTGCAACTGATTCTTCCCGGCAGATCATGGACGCTGTTTCCGGTCTGTATGAACAGATTGTAAATCCTCATATTCCAGTCAGGAGAATCACCCTGACATTTAACCGGGTGTCTGACAGAGACTGCCGCCAGTATGATCTGTTTTATGATGCGGAAGAAGCGGAGAGAGAATACCGGATCCAGAAAACCGTACTGGAGATCAAAAACCGGTTTGGGAAGAACGCTTTGTTCCGGGGAATGGATCTGCAGGAGGGAGCCACAACTTTGGAAAGAAACCGGCAGATTGGAGGTCATAAGAGTGGAACATAGGAAAATGTGCCGTCAGGACAGGGCAAAACAGTTTATGCCCTTTGCGGCGTTAAAAGGATATCCGGAGGCGCTCCGCAGAAAAGAAAAAATCCTCGTGCCAAAGAAAGAGCTGGCGCCGGACTACCAGGAGGAACTGGACCGGGAATTTCAGAAGATTCGGAAAAACGATATGGTAAGTGTGATTTATTTCTGCCATGGAGAGTACAGAAAAATGACAGGCCTTGTCTCAAAAATTGACAAAAATATGAGAAAATTGACAATCGTTCACATGGAAATCCCGCTGAATGACCTGTATGCTGTCCGGAGAGAGGAAGCATCTGCAGATGGTTAATGAAGTTATATAAGGATTTCTTGTTTAAAATTATCTGCGGATAAGAATACAAAAGGATGAAATCTGTCCATAATAGTAAGAAAAAGAAGGAGCGGATTTTATGGACAGAAAGAAACAGTTTCTTATGAATATGGCGTATTATGGCACGATCGCGCTGATTTTGTTTTTGACCGTAAAATATCTTCTGCCGGTGTTTCTGCCATTTGCGGCAGCGGCTGTGATTGCGTGCATTTTAAGCAGGATTCATCAGAAGTTTTTCCGCTGGGTGCCCCTTTCCAGGAAATATACGATGCTTCTGCTGGTCACGGCGGGATACGGACTGATCATCGGAACGGTAATTCTGGCTGTAAAATTATTCCTTCCGATGACAGGAGACTTTCTGGTAAAACTTCCTGAATTTTATCAGGACAAAATGGCGCCGGCCGTGGAAGCGGTATCAGACCGGATCGAACAGATGGCGTTTCGCAAAGATCCGGCAGCGGCGGCACAGATCGGTGAAGCTGTGGACCGGATACTGGAGAAACTGGGACAGGGCTTTACTGAGGCGTCCAGCGGCATCATGCGCAGTCTGCCGGGATATATGGCGAAAATTCCGGCTCTGGTCATTCAGTGGGTTGTCATGATCATTGCTACTTATTTTATTGCCGCGGATTATGACCAGATCATACGGTTTTTAAAGAGAAATCTTCCGGAAAAGGGATGGAATTTGTGCTGTAAAGTGAAAAAATACGGTCTTCATACCATTGCCGCATATCTGAAATCTTATGCTTTGCTGATGCTTTTGACTTTTGTGCAATTATGGGCAGGCTTATGGCTGCTCCGGATTCCCTATGCGGGATGGATTTCTTTTGGAATCGCGGTATTTGATATTCTTCCGATTGTTGGAACGGGAGGCATTCTTCTCCCATGGGCGGCGGTCAGCGGTTTTCTGGGGAACTATTCTCTGGCGGCGGGAATCCTGATATTATATGTTGTGATTACTGTGATCCGCAACATTCTGGAACCGAAGATTGTCGGGAAACAGATCGGACTGCACCCTCTGGCGGCTTTGATCTCCATGTTTGCAGGAGCCAGACTTGCCGGGGTCACCGGTCTGTTTCTTTTTCCGGCTGCATTGATTTTATGGATGAATATCAGAGATGAAACAGCGTCACGCATCAAAATAAAATAAATCTTTGAATTTTTTATTCAAAATAGCACAAAGAATGGATTCTGATTTACAGCAAAGTCAAGAAGGAGAGTGTTTCAGGTTCTCTTCTTTTTTTCTTCCCTTTTTGCCGGTTTTGTATATAATAGTAATGGTACAAAAAGAGAAGGAATGAAAAAGATGTTAAAAAGACAAAAGAAAAAAGAATCAAAAATTCAATGGAAAACTTTTTACAAAGCTGTATTTGCCCTGGTCATTCCCATGGCTTTGCAGAATCTGATCAATGTAGGAGTTACCGCCACCGATGTAGTCATGCTTGGACGAGTTGGAGAGAAAGTCCTGTCCGGCGCCTCTCTGGCAGGGCAGATCCAGTACATTATGACCCTGTTTCTGTTTGGGCTGACCTCAGGAGCTACTGTGCTGACAGCCCAGTACTGGGGAAAAGGCGACCGAAGGACCATAGAAAAGATTCTTGCTCTGGGGATCAAAGCGTCACTGATGGTAACTGCCGTTTTCATGATTGCAGCGCTGACTGTCCCGGGACTTTTAATGAAGATTTTTACCAATGATCCCCAGGTGATTGCTGAGGGCGTCAAATATCTTCGGATTGTTGCCTGGTCTTATATTCTCATCGGAATTACGCAGGTTTACCTTTATACTATGCGGAGTGTAGAGCGGGTCATGATTGCGACAGTCGTGTATTTGTGTTCCCTTATCTGCAATATTATATTAAATTCTGTTTTTATTTTCGGGCTGCTGGGGTTCCCTGCCATGGGAATTCAGGGAGCGGCGCTGGCGACTCTTATATCGAGATGTCTGGAACTTCTTCTGGTTTTTCTGTATGCCAGATTTTATAACCGGGAGATCCGGGTCAGAGCCCGTTATCTGCTTCATACAGAGAAAGTTCTGATTCGGGATTTTCTGGTGTATTCTATACCAGTTGTATTAAATGAAGTTATGTGGGGATTCGGAACTTCCGCCAATACGGCAGTGCTTGGACATCTTGGAAGCGCGGCCATCGCGGCAAATTCTGTGGCTCAGGTTGCAAGACAGCTGGCAACAGTTGTCGCCTTCGGACTTTCCAATGCAACAGCGATCTATCTGGGGAAAACCATCGGAGAGCAGAAAATGGAACTGGCGAAAGCCTGTTCCAGACGATTTATCGTTCTGAGCGTTGTTATGGGACTTGCCGGAGGTCTTCTGATTCTGGCGGCGACTCCTCTGGCCGTTTCGGCTCTGTCACTGACTGCACAGGCCAAAGAATATTTAAAAATCATGTTCCTTGTTATGTCGTATTTTGTCGTTGCACAGGCTTATAACACGACAATGGTCGTCGGAATTTTCCGGGCGGGAGGAGATACCAGGTTTGGACTGATCCTGGATGTTTCCACTATGTGGGGATGCTCGATTCTGCTGGGAGCCCTTGCGGCTTTCGTTTGGAAATGGAGTGTTCCGGCGGTTTATGTACTTTTGATGAGTGATGAACTTATTAAAGTTCCAGTGACTACAATCCGGTACCGGAAGTATATCTGGCTCAGGAATGTAACAAGATCGGAAATCCAGTAGAGAGATAAAATAGGAGATCATAAGATGGAAGACCAGTTTCACAGAAACATTGACTATTTACGAATATCGGTTACCGAACAGTGCAATCTGCGCTGCCGTTACTGCCGGCCTGAACCCGTTGATGCAGCGGATTTGGACTGCCTGACCTGTGATGAGATGCTGAAACTCTGCCGGATTTTCCTTCAGCTGGGAATCCGGAAGTTTAAAATCACCGGAGGGGAGCCTCTGATTCGCCGGGGCATCATGGATTTTTTGAAAGAATTGAAAGCGCTTCCCAAAACCGGCCAGGTTACCGTAACGACCAATGGAGTCCTGCTTGAATCCTTTGCGGCACAGATGGCACAGACAGGGATTGACGGCATCAATGTCAGCGTTGATTCTCTGGATCAGAAAAAGTATGAACAGATTACAGGCAAAGACTGTCTTTTTGATGTGCTTCAGGGGATCTGCGCCGCAGAGGAAGCAGGCATCCCGATAAAAATCAATAAAGTGATTCTGCCGGAAGATACCATGGAGGATCTGCTGCCGTTTTTTCAGATCATGAAAGAACGCAGGATCCCAGTCCGGCTGATTGAGCAGATGCCCCTGGGTTCCTGCAGATACACAGAACCAAAACTGACGGGAGAAAAGATTTTAAAGGAGATCAGGGACAAGGGATGGAGTGTGAAAAAGGTGGACGCCCAGATAGGAAACGGCCCTGCGGTTTATTATCAGATGGAAGGATATCAGGGGTATCTGGGATTGATCGAGGCTTTACATCATAATTTCTGCGGAGAATGCAACCGGATCAGACTGTTGTCAGACGGATCTCTTAAATCCTGCCTGTATTATCCGCCGGTGCTGTCTTTAAAAGATCTGATTCGGACGGGGGCCGCGGATACTGAAATGGCGCAGAAGATCCGGGAAGCGGTTTTTTGCAAACCGCGTTCTCATCATTTTCTGGAAAAACCATCAGATGAAAAGATGTACCGGATCGGGGGATGAACTCTTTTATCAGAAGATGCTTTTCTTTGTCTTGTGCTCTTGTGAAAAGATTGGTATAATAATGTCAGATAATAGAATAATTATGAAACAAAGCGGTGAGAAGCCGCTTTGTTTCATGGAAGCGTTATTCTCAAGTGAGAATAACGAAAAGGAGGAATATGAAAGGTTATGTAAAAGCAGTCTGTATCAGCAAAGAGCGGGGTACAGTGAAACAAAATGTAAAAAAAGCTGTATTAAAAGAACAGTACGGTCTGGAGGGGGATGCGCATGCTGGAAAATGGCACCGGCAGGTCAGCCTGCTGAGTCAGGATAAAGTAGAGGAATTTAATCAGAAGGGAGGTATGGCCGGACCGGGTGATTTCGGAGAAAATATTCTCCTGGAAGGAATTGATCTGGCGGCGCTCCCTGTGGGAACGATTCTGGAGTGCGGCACAGCCAGGCTTAAGATCACTCAGATTGGGAAAGAATGCCATCACCACTGTGAGATTTATCAGAGAGTGGGAGATTGTATCATGCCTCGGGAAGGAATTTTTGCGGAGGTCTTATCCGGAGGGGAAATTACTGTAGGCGATCAGATCCGGGTCACGTCTCAGCCGGAAGATGATCCGCTGACAGCAGCCGTCATCACATTAAGCGATAAGGGATTTGCTGGAGAGCGCAAAGATACCAGCGGTCCGAGAGCTGCTAAAATCCTCAGAGAGTACGGATATGAAGTAGTAGAAGAGGTTCTGCTGCCGGATGAGCAGAAAAAGATCGAAAAAGAATTGATCCGCCTGAGTGACAGCCGCCAGGTTAGTCTGATTCTGACCACCGGAGGCACCGGATTTTCTATGAGAGACCGCACCCCGGAGGCGACCCTGGCAGTAGCAGACCGGCAGGCTCCCGGCATCGCCGAAGCGATCCGTGCCGGATCCATGGAGATCACCAAACGGGCCATGCTTTCCCGCGGCGTGTCTGTCATACGCGGACGGACGCTGATCATCAATCTGCCTGGAAGCGAGAAGGCGGTTGCGGAATCTTTGTCATTTATCATGGACAGCCTGGAACACGGAATCAGAATTTTAAGAGGCACGGCATCCGAATGCGGAGCGGCCTGTAAGGAGAAATAGTCTATGGATTTTTCACCAATTATCATATCAATGAAAACAGCAGCGGTTACGATCCTGATCACATTTGTACTGGGACTGCTGGCGGCCAGGGGCGTTTTTTACCGAAAGAAAGAGGCGTCTAAAATCCTGTGGGACGGCATTTTTACAATGCCGCTGGTTCTTCCGCCTACAGTGGCAGGATTCTTTCTGCTCTATATTTTTGGCTCTTACGGCCCGGTGGGAAGTTTTTTTCGGGATGTTTTCGGAATAAAAATCGCTTTTTCCTGGGGAGCCACGGTGCTTGCCGCAGTAGTGATATCATTTCCTCTTATGTACCGGTCGGCCAGAGGCGCTCTGGAACAGATCGATCAGGATCTGATTTTTGCGGCCAGGACACTGGGAATGAGTGAATGGAGCATTTTTTTCAAAATCATGATACCAAACGCTCTCCCCGGAATTATTTCCGGCGGTGTGCTTGCTTTTGCCAGGGGTCTGGGTGAATTCGGCGCCACAGCCATGATCGCGGGAAATATTCCGGGAAAGACCCGGACCCTTCCGCTGGCGGTATATTCCGAGACAGCTGCGGGAAATATGGATGAAGCCTATCAGTATGTTATGGTGATCGTTGCCATCTGTTTTGTGATGGTAGTCGGAATGAATGTTTATCTTGTTTGGGAAAAGAAAAAACAGAGCGAAGGATAGAAGAGATTGTATGGAACTTGAGATCAGAATTCGGAAAAATTTAAAGGAATTTACGCTAAAGGCAGACTTTGTGATCCATGATGGATGCACCGGCCTGATGGGGCCTTCCGGAAGCGGGAAAAGTATGACGTTAAAATGCATCGCGGGGATTGAAACACCGGACGAGGGACGGATTCTCCTAGATGGGAAATCTTTGTTTGATTCCGGAAAAAAAATCAATCTGCCGCCCCAGAAGAGGAAGATTGGCTATCTGTTTCAAGGGTACGCCTTGTTTCCCAATATGACGGTGGAAGAAAATGTACAGTGCGGCCTGAAGGCAAAAAAAATGCCGAAGGGGCAGATCAAAGAACGCGTGGAAGAAATGCTGGAAAGATTTCAGATCCGGGAACTGGCAAAAAGATATCCGAGGCAGCTGTCCGGCGGACAAAAACAGAGAACGGCCATTGCCAGACTTATGGCCTATGAACCAGAGGTCATTCTCCTGGATGAACCGCTGTCAGCGCTGGATGAAGAATTGCGAGAAGAACTGCAGCAGGAATTATCCCAAATGCTTGCAGATTTTCAGAAGCCGTCCATTCTGGTAAGCCACGATGCAGAGGAAGTGCGGCGGCTTTGTCAAAAACAATATACAATCAGGGAGGGACGCATTCAGCCATATGCAGATTTCCCGCAGAAGAAAGGAAGGTTATAAATATGAGAAAGCTGAAAAATGTGATAACGGCCGGAATTCTGGCTGCAGCAATGGCCCTGGGAGCTGTCGGATGTCAGAGCGGAGGAGGTTCCTCAGATGGCAGTTCCAGTGAAGAATCCGTAACATTATCCATTGCGGCGGCGGCCAGTCTGGAGAAATGTTATACAGAAAAGCTGATTCCTATGTTTGAGAAGGAACATTCTAATGTTAAGGTGGAGGGAACTTATGACAGTTCCGGAAAACTCCAGACTCAGATTGAACAGGGAATGGAAGCGGATGTATTTATGTCTGCGGCAACAGAACAGATGGATAACCTGGTGGACGAAGATTACATTTCCAAAGATGATGTTGTAGATCTGCTGGAGAACAAACTGGTTCTCATTGTTCCGGCAAAGAATGCCAATGAAGATATCACTTCATTTGAGACAGCGGCAAAAGCAGAAACCATCGCAGTGGGAGATCCGGAAAGCGTTCCGGCGGGACAGTACGCCAAAGAAGCGTTTACCAATCTTAATATGTGGGATGATGTCAACAGCAAGGCAAGTTTTGGAACCAATGTAACAGAAGTCTTAAACTGGGTGGCAAAAGGAAGCGCTGAGTGCGGTGTTGTATATGCCACAGATGCCGCAAGCACAGATGACGTCAAAGCAGTGGCAGAAGCTCCTGAGGATGCTTTGAAAACGCCGGTCATCTATCCTGTAGCATCTTTAAAGAACAGCAAAAACAAAGAAACGGCAGATGAATTCGTGAAATTCCTTCAGACAGACGAAGCTCTGGATGTATTTAAATCTTACGGATTCACGATCAATCAATAGAAGGGTGAAATCAATGAAGCTGATAGAAACAAGAAAAGCGGCAGGGACGGTACTCTGTCATGATATTACACAGATCATCCGTGGGGTCACCAAGGATGCAAGATTTCGAAAAGGACACATTGTGACGGAGGAGGATATTCCGGTTCTTTTATCTCTTGGAAAAGACCATCTTTATGTATGGGAAGCAGGAGATGATATGCTCCATGAAAATGACGCGGCTGAGATTCTATGCAGAGCCTGTAAAAATGACGGAATGGCAAGATCTGAAGTAAAAGAAGGAAAGGTTGAACTGACAGCAGAACATGACGGCCTTTTTAAAGTGGATAAGGAACGTTTGCTAAAGATCAATTCTCTTGGACAGATGATGATTGCATCCCGTCATGGAAATACACCGGTGAAAAAAGGAGATAAACTGGCCGGAACGAGAATCATCCCTTTGGTGATCGAGAAAGAGAAGATGGAGCCGGTAAAACAGATTGCGAAAGAAGGCCCGATTCTGTCACTGCTTCCATATCAGCCGAAAAAGGCAGCGGTGATCACTACGGGAAATGAGGTTTATTTTGGACGGATCAGAGATACGTTTACACCGGTCATTGAAGAAAAATTAAAAGAATACGGCGCTGAAATCGCAGAGCATATCGTGCTCCCGGATGACCATAAACAGGTTACCCGGGCAATTCTCAGAGCCTTGGACAATGGAGCCCAGATGGTCTTATGTACCGGAGGCATGAGTGTGGATCCGGATGACCAGACGCCGCTGGCCATAAAGAATACTGGCGCGGATATTGTTTCCTACGGGGCGCCGGTGCTTCCGGGCGCTATGTTCCTGCTGGCGTATTACGGCAAAAACAGGATTCCGGTTATGGGACTTCCAGGATGTGTCATGTATTCAAAAAGAACGATTTTTGACCTGGTCCTGCCGCGGATCATAGCAGACGACCCGGTCACTGCAGAAGAACTGGAATCTCTGGGAGAGGGCGGATTCTGCCTTGGATGTGAAATCTGTACCTATCCGAACTGCGGATTTGGAAAGGGATGGTAGGATGAAAAGAGAGCATATGCCGGCAAAATTTGATCTCCGGCTGCGGGTTTTTTCCGAAGAGCCGGCGTTTGGAAAAGGCGTTGCCCAGCTGATGCGTCTGGTGGCGCAGAAAGGTTCTCTTTCGGCGGCCTATAAGGAAATGGGGATGGCGGCAAGCAAGGCATGGAAAATCGTAAGAAGGGCGGAAGCGGACCTTGGATTTCCGCTGATGGAGAGTGTATCCGGCGGAAAATCCGGAGGATTTTCCCAGCTTACACCAGAAGGAGAAGATCTTTTGAAACGGTATGAGGAATTTCAGGAAGAAGTTTATAAAGCCGCCAGACAATCTTTTGTGAAACATTTCGGAAATCATGATACAATAGAGAAAAATCTATGAATCCGAAGGAGTAATTGATGAAAGAATTAGTGATCGTGCGGGGCGGCGGAGATATTGCGACCGGCACTATTTATAAACTGGTAAAAAGCGGGTTTCGCGTTCTTGTGCTGGAGACTGCAGCCCCGTCTGCCATCCGGAGAAATGTGGCCTTTTCTGAGGCAGTTTATGACGGAATTTCCAAAGTCGAAGATATGACCTGCCGGCTGGCAGCAACTTATGAGGAAGCAGAAAAAATCATGGAGCAGGGGGATCCTGCGCTGATGATCGATCCGGAGGGAAAGTGTCTGGAATATCTGAAACCACTGGCGCTGGTGGACGCTATTCTGGCGAAGAAAAATCTCGGCACCCGCCGGGATATGGCGCCGGTTACCATTGGTCTCGGTCCCGGTTTTACGGCGGGAAAGGATGTTGACGCAGTAATTGAGACCAAAAGGGGACACCGGCTGGGAAGAGTGATCCGGGAGGGGAAAGCCATTGCCAATACCGGAATTCCGGGCGTTATCGCAGGCGTTGGGAAAGACAGAGTCATCCACTCTCCGGAAGCGGGAATTCTCCGTAATGTCTGTCATATTACGGATACGGTAAAAAAAGGTCAGACCATCGCCCGTATCGAAACGGAACATGGAACTGTAGATATTCCAGCCACGATCGATGGGCTTTTGAGGGGCCTGATTCGGGATCAATATCCGGTGACTAAAGGGTTTAAAATTGCGGATATCGACCCGAGAATCGAAGAATATAATAATTGTTTTACTATTTCTGACAAGGCGCGCTGTATCGGAGGCGGCGTACTGGAAGCGATTTTAACGCTTCAGTCAGAACGTGAAACGATCAAAGAAGGCCTATATGCGGATTATGCAGCAACCAATCCGGCAAAGCCGCGGCAGGTAAAAGAAGCCGTATGGAAAGCCATGTCCTATGGAAATGCAGGACGGGGCGTACACAGGGCCTCCCTTGCGGCATCCAGAAATATTTTTCAGGTCAGACAGACAGCTGCGGAGTTTTTCCAGTGCAGCCGTCCGGAGCAGGTGTCTTTTACCAGCGGAATTACGGCCAGTCTGAACATTGCGCTGAAGGGGATTCTGAATCCGGGAGATCATGTGATCACGACATATATGGAACATAACAGTGTCTTAAGACCCCTTTATGAATTAGAAAAAGAGGGAATCTCCTTAACCATTACATCTCCGGATGCAGAATCCATTGCCAGAGAGATACGGGAGAATACAAGGATGGTTGTTATGGCACATGGCTCCAATGTAACCGGTGAAGTTTTTGATATCCAAAACGTTGGAAAACTGTGCCGTGAGAACGGAATCGTATTTGTGGCAGATACAGCCCAGACTGCCGGAATTTTCCCGATTTCCATGGAAAAGGATAACATCGATGTCTTATGCTTTGCCGGGCACAAAGCACTGCTTGGACCTCAGGGAGTCGGAGGATTATGCGTCAGGGAAGGAATAAAAATACGGCCTCTTCTGACCGGAGGAAGCGGATTTGATTCTTTTTCCAGGACACACCCGGAAAGAATGCCGGAAGCTTTGGAAGCCGGGACCTTAAACGGTCCGGGAATTGCCGGGCTGGAGGCCGGAATCCGTTATCTTATGTCAGAAGGTCTGGACCAGATCCGCATGAAAGAACAGGAAAATATAAAGCTTTTTTATCAGCTGATCAAAAACATACCTGACATCAGAATTTATGGAATGAGGGATGATTCGGATTTTACAAAGCGTACCGCTGTGCTGTCCTGCAATCTTGGAAGTTATTCATCATCTGAAGTCAGCGATGAACTGGCGGAACGATTCGGCATTCAGACCCGTTCCGGCGCTCACTGCGCGCCACTGGTCCATGAATATTACAAAACAAAAGAGCAGGGCATGGTTCGTTTTAGTTTCGGATATGATACAACGGAAGAAGAAATCCGTTTTGCGGCAGACGCCCTGAATCAGCTGGCAGTGGAGTAGGAGGGAGATATGGTAATTGCGGTTGCAGGATCCGGAGGGAAAACGACCCGGATCCATAAACTAAGGGATCAATGGCTGTCACAGGGGAAAACAGTGTTTGTTGGAACAACAACACATATGAAGATAGAAAAAGAGACGATTCTGGATCCTTCCATAGAAGAGATAAAAGAACAGCTGGAAAAGAAAAACTACTGTATGGCAGGAACCAGCATTGCAGGAACCCAGAAGATCGGTCCCCTTCCAGATGAAATTTTAAAACAGGCGGCAGATTTTGCGGACGCTGCATTGATTGAGGCAGATGGATCCAGGGGACTGCCGGTGAAATATCCGGATTCTTACGAACCGGTCATTCCGGATTTTGCAGATGAGATTCAGATTGTCACGGGCCTTTCCGCTCTGGGCAGGACATGCAGGGAGGCGTCCCACCGAAAAGATCTGGTTCTTCAGTGTCTTGGCATAAAAGAAGATGACATCCTTGAGCCGGTTCATCTGCAGAGACTGGTAACGGAAGGTTATGTAAATCCGCTTCGCAGACGGCATCCCAGTGCGAGGGTACGGGTCTGCCCGGGACAGGTTAATACTTTATATGAAAAGGTTATTGCCCGATTTCTTCAGGAAGAAAAAGATGTGTCTCTGATACAAAAAGAATGGTTTTCTTCCCAGCCGAAACTGATTATTTTCGGAGCAGGTCATGTGGCGCGGCAGCTCTTGAAATTGGCCGGATTTCTGGATTTTTACACCATTGTTCTGGATGATCGGGAAGAGTTTGCCAATCGTGAGAAGCTGCCGGAAGCAGATGAAGTTTACTGCTGTGATTTCCAGAAAGCGGAAGAATATCTTCCGGAAGGAGATCAGCATTATTATGTGGTTGTTACAAGAGGACATGCAGGAGATGAAATCTGTGTAAAAAAAGTGCTTGCCAGATCCTATGCTTATCTGGGTATGATCGGAAGCAGAAAAAAGGTAAAAGCAGCCTTTGAATCTCTGGAGGCGCAGGGGTTTTCCAAAGAAGCTGTGGAAGGAATCCATGCCCCGATCGGACTTGCCATCGGAGCCAGAACGCCGGAAGAGATTGCGGTAAGCATTGCTGCGGAACTGATTCAGATCAAAAATCAGGGAACTGTCAGTACGATGACAAAAGAACTTCTGGAGACGCAGGAAAACGGTGTCTTATGTATTATCATAAAAAAAAGCGGATCATCTCCGAGAGGAGTCGGCAGTATGATGCTGGTGTGCAAAGATAAGGTCATTGGCAGTATAGGCGGCGGAGCTTTGGAAAACGAAGTAATCCGGACAGCGCCCCAAATCAGCCAAATCACAGTACGGGATTTTTCACTGTCCAATGAGGAAAGCGCGAATCTGGGCATGATCTGCGGAGGGACAAATCAGATTTTATTTGTTCCGATCTGTCAATAACAAGAAAAAAAGAACGAATGCCGATGCTCCGGGTATTTGCCGGACTCTGTGGGATTCGTTCTTTTTTTCTTCTTTTGTCTTCTATTTTTTGGACTGTTTTGGTACCAGGACGATGTTTTCGCCGGCTTTTTTGCGGTTATACAGTTCGGCTGTGGCTGTCATCAGTACATCAGAAGATGAATTCAGAGCAGTTTCCATAGAATCCTGGATTACTCCGATGATGAATCCAACGCCGACCACCTGCATGGCAATATCATTTGGAATGCCAAAGAGAGAACATGCCAGAGGAATCAAAAGCAGAGATCCACCGGCAACTCCGGAAGCTCCGCATGCAGATGCTGTCGCAAGGACACTCAGGATTACAGCGGTTGGAATGTCCACGGAAATGCCAAGAGTATGGGCTGCAGCCAGAGACATAACAGTAATCGTAACAGCGGCTCCGTCCATATTGATGGTAGCTCCCAGAGGAATGGAGACAGAGTAGCTGTCTTTGTTCAGTCCAAGGCGTTCGCATAAATCCATATTCATTGGAATATTCGCGGCGGAACTTCTTGTGAAGAATGCCGTGATTCCGCTTTCTCTCAAACATTTGAATACCAGAGGATACGGATTTTTTCTAAGACAGACAAATACAAGCAGTGGATTGGAAATCAGGGCACATACGATCATACATCCGATCAGCAGGGCAAGCAGGCGGCCATAATCTGTAAAAATAGACAGGCCATTGGATGAAACAGTATCAAATACCAGTCCCATAATACCAAACGGCGCACATGCGATAATCCAGTGAACGGCTTTGGTCACCGCATCGGAAACATCCTGCAGAAACTGTTTGGTGGAATCAGAAGCAAATTTCAGGGCAATACCAAACATGACGGCCCATGCAAGAATTCCGATATAGTTTGCATTGGCAAGAGCGTCGATTGGATTGGATACGATATTCATCAGAAGATTTTTCAGCACTTCCGCGACTCCGCTTGGAGGGGTTACATCAGATGCCGCTTCCGCAAGGGTTAATGTCTGCGGAAACAGAAAGCTTCCAAGAACAGCTACAAAAGCTCCGAGGAAGGTGCTGATGATATACAGGATAATGACGGTCCGCATGTTCTGGGCGCCGCCTTCTTTTGCGTTTGCCAGAGAGGACATAACCAGAACAAATACAAGGATCGGGGCAACTGCCCGGAGAGCGCCTACAAATAAATCTCCCAGAATGGCGATGGCAGCCGCTTTGGGAGCTGCGATTCCGAGAATCGCGCCTAAGATCAATCCGATTACAATCCGGGTGATCAGGCTTAGACTGCTCCATTTTGAGATCAGGTTTTTCATGATATTTCCTTCTTTCGTTTTTATTTTTTGTGTCTTTTATCAGAATGGAAAAAGACAATACTTTGCTATTATAATGATTTCACGGGAAACCGTCAATGAGTCCTGTCGAAAAAATGTCGTTTTTTCGAAAACGGTTGTTCGTCTCAGGAGTGCATTGTAGGATCACAGAAGAAATGCTATAATAGTCCGGAGCAAAAAAACGGAGAAAGAAGGCTGAAAATGACAATGAAAATCGCGGTATTTAACTGCAGACCGGATGAACGTGGTCTCTTTGAATTTTATAAACAAAAATACAATATAGAACTGGCAGTCACATCAGAGACACCGACATTTGAAAACTGTTCCTTTGTAAAGGGATGTCAGGCTGTCAGCATTATTACAACACCTGTGAACAGGGATCTTCTGCAGGCGTGGAAAGAAGAAGGAATTCAGGCGGTATCCACGAGAACCGTCGGATATGATCATATTAATCTGGAAGCCGCAGAAGAATTGGGAATTCCAGTATCTAATGTAAGTTATACTCCGCATACTGTGGCAGAATATACAGTTATGGCCATATTAATGACCATACGCCGGATGAAAACCATTCTTACTCGATATCAGGTGCAGGATTATTCTCTGACAGATGTCAGGGGGAAAGAATTGAGAAATATGACGGTTGGAGTCGTAGGAACCGGCAAGATCGGGGAACAGGTTATCCGTAATCTGAGTGGATTTGGATGCAGGATCCTGGCACATGATCCGTTCCCGAAAGATTCTCTGCAGGGAACTGTTCATTATACAAATCTGGAAGAATTGTGGAGAGAATGTGATATTTTGACGTTTCATACTCCGGCTTCCCGAGAGACCTGTCATATGGTCAATCATGACACCTTAAGACAGATGAAGAAGGGCGTGATCCTGATCAATATGGCAAGAGGATCTCTGATTGATACAGCCGCTTTGATTGAGGCCCTGGATCAGGGAATCGTATCAGCTGCAGCGCTGGACGTACTGGAACATGAAAGCGGAATTTACTATCAGGATTACAAATATGCTGCGGTAAACCATCATGATATGGCTGTATTAAAGACTATGCCCAACGTATTGATGACGCCTCATACGGCATTTTTTACAGACGAGGCAGTCTCTGATATGATCCGCTGTTCTATTGAAAGCTGTATGGCGGAAGTCCAGGGGGAAACGGATCCGGGAAGGATAGGTTAAAGGAGACGATATGACAGATATTTTACTATTAGAAGATGATGAAAGTGTCAACAGAGGAATTGAATTTACTCTTCAAAAAGCCGGTTATCATATAGTTTCTGTTTTTACGATTTCTCAGGCAAAGCAGATTCTGAAACAGGAAGCAGAGATTCCGATGATGATCTGTGACGTGAATCTTTCAGATGGAAATGGCACGGATCTGATTTCTTATATCAGAAAAACAGATTCAGATATGCACATTATATGTCTGACGGCTTTGGATCAGGAAATGGATCAGGTGCTTGGATATGAGGCCGGAGCAGACGATTATATTACCAAACCGTTTAGTCTTTCCGTTTTACTGCTGAAAGTCAATGCATATTTCAGAAAACAGCAAAATGGGGCAGGCGGAAATTGTGTTCAGTCAGGAAATCTAAAAGCTGATCTTGATATTATGAAGTTATACCGTGAGGAAGAGGAAATTTCACTGACCAAAAATGAATGGAAAATGTTTTCTATGTTTGTGAAACATCCAAAGCAGATTCTGTCCAAGGCTCAGATTCTGGAACATCTTTTTGATATGGAAGGAGACTTTGTTGATGAAAATACCCTGGCTGTTTATATCCGAAGGCTGAGAGGCAAGATTGAGCCGGATCCTTCTCATCCGGAATATATTAAAAATGTCCGGGGGATCGGATATATATGGAATCAGCCATGTATCAGACAAGGAGGCGGAAGATGAGATCAGAGAAACGCCGGATCTTTTCGGCGCTGTTTTTTTCCGGACTTCTTTTTCTGCTGCTGGACAGCTTTTTGATATTTGCAGAATATGGACATTATCAGCAGAAATATCAGATGGCGTCTCTTCTTCTGGGAAACAGCCAGACAGACTTACAGATTCTTAAGAACGAGGGACTTCCGTCCATGAAAGAAGCAGAGGGAGTGCTGTCCCAATATGGATATGAATCCATCCGTTCCACATTTTTCGGAGAGGAATTTATCCATCATTGTCTCTGGATCATCACTGGCTCTGCGCTTTGTTTCCTCGGAACTGCGCTGGTTTTATTTTATGTCCGCTGCAGACAGAGAAAAGATTTTGAATCTCTCCTGGAAGAAATTTCGGCCATGCTGGAGGATTTTAGAAGTGGAAATTTCCGGACAGATCTCCTCTGGGAACATCTGGAAGATGACGCATCCCGCATCAAAGATATTTATATGCAGATGGAATCTCTTGGCAGTTATTTCGAGCAGCTG
Source organism: Anaerostipes butyraticus (assembly GCF_016586355.1). GTDB lineage: Bacteria > Bacillota > Clostridia > Lachnospirales > Lachnospiraceae > Anaerostipes > Anaerostipes butyraticus. The sequence continues at coordinate 130,887 of NZ_BLYI01000031.1, read as the reverse complement.
AAGGAAGCTGCCGCCATAGAGAAGGAAAATACCAAATCGCTGGTAACGGATATTTCTCATCAGCTGAAAACCCCTATGGCAGCTTTGAAGGCATCTCTTGAAATTCTGGATCAGGAAGATCTGAACGAGGGAGAACGAAAAGAATTTCTGAAACGATGCCAGGATCAGATGACCGGACTGGAACAATTATCCTCTGCACTAATCCAGATTTCCCGAATGGAAACCGGCATGATCCGGCTTCAGATGGAAGAAAAGAGAATTTTTGATACGGTACTTCTTGCTGTAAACCGGATTATTCCAAAAGCAGAAGATAAAAAAATTGCAGTTGAGCTGGAAATTCCTGAGCCGCTGCAGACTCTCATTTTGTCTCACGATACAAAATGGATGACAGAAGCGCTGATCAATCTTATGGACAATGCGGTAAAATACAGCCCGGAAGGCAGCCGGATCCGAATCTCTATGGACCGGTGGATCAATTTTCTTCATATTTGTGTGGAAGATGAAGGAATCGGGATTCCAAAAGAAGAGCAGCATAAAGTCTTCCAGCGGTTTTACCGGGGCGGTGCCAGAGAAGTCCGCTGTCAGCAGGGAAGCGGCATCGGTCTGTTTCTGACCAGGGAAATCATTAACCGGCACTGCGGAACCATCAAAGTGATTTCAGGCGGCAGAAGAAAACAAAAAGGTTCTCTTTTCCAGATTCAGCTGCCAGTTACCAGCACATGACCCGTTTCTGACAAAACTGTAAGATTTCTTTTTTTGATTGTCACTGTTTTGAAAGAGTGTACCTGTAGACTATAAATAAATCAAAGGGAAATCAAAGAAAGGAATGATCGATATGAACGAAATCTTAAAATCACAGGATTTGTGTAAATATTATGGAACAGGTGAAAATCAGGTAAAGGCAGTGGATCACGCCAGCATTTCCGTCCGCCAGGGAGAATTTGTGGCGATCGTCGGGAAATCAGGATCCGGGAAAAGCACCCTGCTTCATATGCTGGGAGGGCTGGATACGCCTACATCCGGAACAGTCTGGATGAAAGGCAAGAATATTTTTTCCCTGAAAGAAGATGCGCTGGCGGTGTTTCGCCGCAGGAAAATCGGATTTATCTTTCAGACATTTAACCTGGTTTCTTCCATTAATGTGTGGGAAAATATTGTACTTCCTGTCGGGCTGGACGGAAGATTGCCGGAAGAGACTTTTGTCCAGGATATCATAAAGACTCTGGGAATTGAAAATAAACTTCAGAATCTTCCAAACACTCTTTCCGGGGGTCAGCAGCAGAGAGTGGCCATTGCGAGAGCGCTGGCTTCCAAACCGGATATCATTTTTGCAGATGAACCAACTGGAAACCTGGACTCCAAAACCAGCGATGAAGTGATCGGCCTCTTGAAACTGTCTGTGGAAAAATACGGACAGACACTGGTCATGATCACCCATGACGATGAAATTGCTCAGATTGCCGACCGTGTTCTGGTAATCGAAGACGGAAAGGTGGCGGAGATGTAATGAAAATGATAACGACACTTGCGGCAGCCAATAATAAGAAAAACAAGGTCAGAAGCATTCTGGTGATAGCCGCGGTATTTTTTACGACGCTGCTTCTGACGATCATTGCCACATGCGGATATGGGATGATGGAGTCTCAGAGAGTCAATGCCGGAAGACTCTACGGCACTTATTATGGCACGTACACCGGCGTGAGAGAAGACCAGTTTGCCCGGATGAAGCAAAGAGGTGAATTTAAAAAAGCCGGAGTCATGGCGACAGCAGGAGAGGTGGAAGGAAAAGCTGACATTTCGCTGATTTATTCTGACAGCAGCGTGCTGGAAATGACCAATCAGAGACGAAATCTTTCTCAGGGCCGTTTTCCAGTGAAAGAAAACGAAATAACAGCATCTCCTGATTTCTTCCGTCAGCTGGGCTATGACTCTGTAAAACCGGGAGACCGGATTGTACTAAACAGCCGGGAAAGTATGTCTCAGAAATATAAAGAAAGAGAATTTGCAGTCAGCGGGGTGTTAAAGGATTATGAATCAAATATAAAAGGGACATCATTTTACGGGCTGGTTTCCAAATCATATTACGACTCTGTCATTCCTGATGCCGGCCATGTTTATACTGCATATTTTCAGCTGAGTGATTCTGTCAGCATCAGTTACGATACGGCAGAAGAAACAATGAAAAATCTGGCACAGAAATGCGGCATTGACCCGAAGGGAGTTTCCGTCAACGGGTATTATCTTATGTGGAAACTGGATCCGGGCATCGAAAACATTACCATCTGCGCAGGAATCTCACTGCTGGTTATTTTGTTTTCCGTTGTTGTTATTTATCATATTTTTCAGGTAGGAATCGCCCAGAAGGTACAGGAATACGGAAAAATTAAAGCACTGGGCGCAACCAGGCGGCAGATGAAAAAACTGGTGTTCCGGGAAGGAATGCTGCTGGCTCTGACTGCCGTACCTTTTGGCGTTGCTGCCGGGTATGGGATCGGCAGTGCATTAACCCGTATTCTTATGATGAAATCTTCCTCTGTTCAGCCGGGTATGCCGCCGCTTGAGATGGTATCCTGTTTCAGCCTGCCTCTCCTGGTTTTCTGCGGCGTTTTGTCACTGGCAGCCGTATGGATTGCTCTGAAACGGCCGATGAGGATCGTGGCGAAAATTTCCCCGGTGGAGGCTATGAAATACCAGGAAAACAGCAGTCCAAAGAAAATCCGCCGGAGCCGGAAAGCCTTGTCCGTATGGGGACTTACCAAGTCCAATCTAACTGCTTACTGGAAACGGACGCTGAAAACCATCCTTGCCATGGGATTGTCCTGTGTCCTGTTTGTGGCTCTTTCAAGCTTTGCCGGCAGCATCGATAATGAATATAATGCAAGAAAAGAAGTAGAACATGGTCAGTTTGTATTGTCGCTGGATTACTCCATGAATGACACAGCCTATCCGGAAAACAATCTGGACAGTATTCTGAAAAATAATCCGCTTGGACAGAAGACCATAGAGAAGATCAAAGGGATGGACGGCGTTACCGATGTGACTTCCAGAAAATATCTGTACATGACAGAAGGGAATAACACATATTCTGTTATGGTTCTTAACAGAGAAGATTTTGAAAAACATGCCGGTGAAGGAGGTATCCTTGGGGATATGGATTATGAGAAAGCCTCCCGGGAAAATGGAATCTTCTATGGATGGTCTAATTTTATAGGAGATTCCGGATACCGCATCGGACAGAAAATTTCCTCAAATCTGGAAGATGGCAGTACGAGTCAAAATTATGAAGCTGTCATTATGGGATCTTTCGGAAGCCTGGATACAGACTGGGCTATTACAGAAGATACTTATCGCAAACTGGGGCTTGAGAATGCAAATGCCAGCGGAACCGTCTGGGTGGACTGCAGCCAGGAGGATCTTGGCAAAGTAGCCTCTGCTCTGGAACAGCTGTCAGATGAGAACGATCATATTTCCATGGATTCTTATGAAAATCAGCTCAATCTTTCCAGGTCAGCCAGCCGTGTGATGCAGTTTGCGGTCTATGCGTTTATGGCAGTCATCGGAATCATTAGTTTTATGAATATGGCAAATACCATGATCATCAGCATCATCACAAGGAAACAGGAGCTGGGAATCCTGCAGGCTATCGGAATGACCAGCGGACAGCTAAACCGGATGCTGCAGATGGAAGGATTATTCTTCAGCGTTGGAACACTCCTGGTATCCTTTGTCATTGGAATTCCGGCAGGATACACAGTGTTCTATTACGCAAAGACACATAGTTATTTCGGTATGAATATTTATCATTTCCCATGGATACAGATTCTCGCCATGACAATCGTCATCATTGCTCTGCAGCTGATCTTATCCTGGCTTTTAAGCCGAAATGTAAAGAAAGAATCCATTGTGGAAAGAATCCGGTATCAGGGATAATATAAAAAACAGAACAAAAAGATATGCCTTGGGAAAACTCTGGCATATCTTTTTTAGAATGAAAATAAGAGGTATATCCTGGACGAATTAGTAAAACGTATAAAATACCATAGGAATTAAAATGGATGACCTCGTTTGCTTCCAGTGTAAAACAAGAACATAGAAAATCAGGGCAAATGTGTGTTTTAATGTAATTCTATGCCAAAAAAGCATGGAATCCCATTTTATATAAGTATTTGTTGTTTCGATATATGACTGCTATATTTAAGATAGAAAAAAAGCAGGAGGTTTCATTGAAATGAACAAAAGTCTGATTTTCATTTTAACAATAGGTGTATTTAGTATCATTAATACAGAAATGGGAGTGGTTGGGATTCTTCCGCTGGTATCTGAAAATTACGGGGTAACAGTGTCTGCAGCAGGTCTTCTTGTCAGCATGTTTGCACTGGTTGTAGCAGTGTCAGGACCGACAATGCCGCTTCTATTTTCCGGAATTAACAGAAAAAAAGCCATGATCCTTGTTCTTAGTGTATTCACCCTATGCAATGCAGTTTCAGCATTCGCTGCAAATTTCCCGGTAGTTTTGGCTGCCCGGGCAATTCCGGCATTTTTTCAGCCGGTGTATGTATCAATGGCAATGTCTGTTGCAGGAGCGTCTGTACCGGAAAAAGAGGCTCCAAAGGCTGTATCCAAAGTTATGATGGGAGTTTCTGCCGGCATGGTTCTGGGGGTTCCGATTGTAAGTTATATTTCTAATATGACTTCTCTGAGAGTGGGAATGCTTTTCTTTGCGGGAGTCAACGCCGCAGCTCTGATTGCAACCATTTTTGCCGTACCAGATCTTCCGGTGAAAGAAAAGCTGTCTTATGGTACACAGCTGAGTGTTTTGAAAGAGGGGAAAACATGGCTCTCTATTATCGGCGTGATGTTTTTGAATGGCTCTGTATTTGGCGTATACAGCTATCTTTCAGAATACATGGAAACAGTGACAAGGCTGTCTTCCGGACGGATCAGCATCCTTCTTCTTGTATATGGTTTGGCCAACATGATCGGAAATATGATCGCCGGCAGGATGCTCAGCGGCCGTCCGATCCGATTTGTCTTAACTTTTCCGTTTCTTCTTGGGGGAGTTTACGCAGTCATGTTTTTCCTTGGATATTTCACAGTGCCAATGGCAGTTCTTATATTGATCTGGGGAATTCTTGCCGGAGCAGCCGCCAATATTAATCAGTACTGGCTGGCGACAGCTGCGCCGAAGGCTCCGGATTTCGCAAATGGGCTTTTTCTGGCATCCACAAATCTGGGAACGACCATTGGAACTTCTGTATGTGGCTTTTTCCTTTCCGGTCTGGGAACGCAGTATATCATTTTGGGCGGCATTATCTTTATTGCCTGTGCTTTCCTATTGATTGTTCTGAGGGTGTGCAGAGAGAAAAAAGAGCAAAATACGGACAGGATTCTTAAAACAGCATAAAAGAAATTATGTAAAAATTTCAGTCTGCCAATATGACAAAATTATGCCTGATGTCAATAACGTTCCATAAAATATAAGCATTTGCCTAGAAGAAAAACAACTGATAAATTAATATTAAGAAAGGAGCGGGACAGAAGTGGCAATTAACATCAAACAAATCGTGGCAGACGCCTTGCTGGAATTGTGCAGGACAAAGGAGCTGAAAGCAATTACCATTAAAGATATTCGGGAAAAGACAGGAATCAGCAGGCAGGGATTTTATAATCATTTCAGGGATAAAGACGATCTGATTCACTGGATTTATTATGATCGTGTAATGACAAATTTCCATGACCTTGATGCAGGAAAAGGATATTACGAAAATCTGAAGGACTATTTTCTGCGGGCAGAAGCGTATCATTTCTTTTTAAAACCCGCTGTTATGATGTGCGGACAAAACTGTCTGAAACGCTATATGCTGGAACATCCATTCGAATGGGATCTTCAATACCATGAAAAATGGTATGAAAAAAACGCCGGAGAAAAACCGGTCATGGAGGAACTTCGGTTTTTCACAAAATATCATTCTATGGCGTCGGCCGGACTGACCATTGAATGGATCAAAGAAGATATGCCGGTTCCTCCAGAGATTATGGCAGAACGAATTACAAATTTAAGAAGAATCGGTCTGGGAGAACTTTTGAAGGATACGAAGGATAAAGAAGAACATCCTTATGGAACCAGATTACAATGAAACAAAGAGACAGTGTCGGGAGGAACGATATCAATCCCCGCTGTCTCTTTTTAGCAGACAAAACGGCGGCAAAGTCTGCAAACAGAATCATGAAGAGAATTGTAAATTGATGGGGATTTTCTAAAATGATATAATTCAGGTAATTGAAGAGACATCTTACAGGAATTGGCATGGGCGCGTTTGAGAAAGTTCTGGGTGATTTTCTTGGAACCATTCCAAGAGACAGTTATCTTATTTCAGATAAATTTACTCCGCAGTGTGCGGATTCTGCCGCAGAAAATGCAGTGACAGCGCTGTATGAAAAAAGCGCAGAACTGCTGGGAACAGATTATATGGATTTTTACTGGATCCACAATCCGATGGATGCGCCAAAATGGGTAACAAAACTGATTCCTCTCGCAAAGAGCGGAAAAATCGGTAAGATTGGTCTTTCCAATCATAGTCTGGCAGAGATTAAAGAGGCTGAAGAAATTCTTGCAAAAGAAGGGCTGAAGATTTCAGCAATCCAAAATCACTACAGTCTTTTGAACCGGTCTTCTGAGACATCCGGAATTCTGGATTACTGCAGAGAAAATGATATTCTTTTCTTTTCCTATATGGTGCTTGAGCAGGGAGCTTTGACGGGAAAATATGATACGGATCATCCGTTTCCGGAAGATTCTGACAGGGGAAGAACGTACAATCCGATGCTGCCGCAGCTGGAAAAACTAAATGCCAGACTGGAAGAAATTGCAGATCATCATAATGCAGCTGCTGCGCAGATTCCGACTGCATGGGCAATTGCAAAAGGGACACTGCCTATTATCGGTGTGACAAAGGTTTATCAGGCAGAGGATGCGGCAAAAGCAGCAGAAATTAAATTAACAGAAGAAGAAATCGCATCACTGGAACAACTGGCTGATCAGACACAGCTGAATGTGATACGTTACTGGGAAAAAGAAATGAGATAGTACAAGACAGAAAAGAATCTGCAATGTTTACGGCTATTTATTATTGGAGATGAAACATATGAAAATACTGGTTATCAATGGAAGACCTCGTGCAAAAGGGAATTCAGACTTGTTATGCGATGAATTTATCCGCGGCGCCGAAGAAGCGGGAAATCAGGTGGAAAAAATATCCCTCAGGGAGAAAGAGATTTCTCCCTGCCGGGCATGCTACGCATGTTTCCGGACCGGTTCCTGTGTTCAGCAGGATGATATGGCGGATCTTCTTCAAAAGGCAGAGGAAGCCGATATGCTGGTTCTCGCTTCTCCGACCTATTTCCTGACAATGAGCGGACAAATGAAGGTTATGATCGACCGTCTGCTCCCGAAATGGCAGGATCTGGGCGGTAAAAAAGCCTTTGTGATCGTAACCGGCCATGACGGCAGACAGGGTCTGCGAAGAACAGGAGAAGAACTTTGCGCCATTCTTGAGAATCTCGGATGCTCCGTGCAAAATATCATATGGGGCGAGCGGGTATGGCAGAAAGGTGAAGTCATCGGTACAAAAGCGATGACAGAAGCCTATGAAGCAGGAAGGCAGCTGTCCTGACCATGTCAAAAGCGGATGGTTTTTCGTTTTCTCCTTGACTTAAAGTGAAGTTTAAGTGTTATGGTATAATTAAATATTTATGGACAGAGGAAAAAGGAAGGAGAGAACAATATGATATATAAAGATTTTCAGGGAATGAAATTATCTGCTCTTGGACTTGGCGCCATGCGCCTGCCGCTGATAGAAGGCGGCTCAGACGCAGATATTGATGAGAAAGCAGCCGAAGAGATGATTGATTATGCCATGAAGCAGGGAATTAATTATTATGATACGGCTTTTGGCTATCATAACGGCCAGTCAGAGATTGTCACCGGACGCATCCTGGGAAATTATCCGAGGGACAGCTATTATCTGGCAACGAAATTTCCAGGATATGACTTGTCCAATATGGGAAAAGTGGAAGAGATTTTTGAAGAACAGATCCGCAAATGCGGCGTAGAGTATTTCGATTTCTATCTGTTCCACAATGTATATGAGAAGAACATTGATCCATACCTGGATGAGAAGAATGGTATTTTAAAATATCTGCTCCAGCAGAAAGAAAACGGAAGAATCCGTCATCTCGGCTTTTCCTGTCATGGACGTTACGATACATTAAAACGTTTTCTGGATGCTTACGGAGAACATATGGAATTCTGTCAGATCCAGTTAAACTATCTGGACTGGAAACTTCAGGATGCAAAAGCTAAGGTGGAACTTCTCAATGAACGGAAGATTCCAATCTGGGTCATGGAACCGCTGCGCGGCGGAAAACTTGCGGTATTATCAGAAGAAAACAGCCGGAAACTGAAAGCGCTCCGCCCGGAAGAAGAGGATCCGGCATGGGGGTTCCGTTTTCTGCAGAGCATACCGGGTGTGACCATGGTATTGTCCGGTATGTCCAATATGAAACAGTTAAAAGATAATATAGAGACCTATAAAGAAAGCAAACCGTTAACAGAAAAAGAAATGAATGCGTTAATGGACGTAACAGACAGTATGCTGGATATTCTTCCATGTACAGCCTGCCGCTATTGTACGAGCAGATGCCCGAAGCATCTGGATATTCCAACACTTTTATCTCTTTACAATGAAAGCCGTTATCACACCGGTTTTATTACCCGTAATGCGGTGGACGCCCTGGACGAAGACAAACGTCCTGATGCATGCATCGGATGCAGAAGCTGCGAGGCTGTCTGTCCGCAGCAGTTAAAAATATCAGAAGCGATGGCAGATTTTGCAGAAAAACTAAAACAGCCTGCAGATCTGTAACATCATGCAAAAAGGAGAATCTATGACCAGAAAAACTGTAACTAAGATGATGGTCGATCTTTTGATGACCATTCTGCTTTTGCTGCTGATGGGATATCACTATTGGGGAGATGATCTTCATGAATGGTTTGGAGCTGCCATATTCCTTTTATTCATCATCCATCATGTTCTGAACATTCAGTGGTATAAAAATCTGCCGAAAGGGAAATATTCCCTGGATCGAGTGTTCCGGCTGATAATCAATTTTCTGCTGTTTGCCGCCATGATCGGGCTGATGATAAGCGGAATCATGATGTCCAGGCACGTATTTGCATTCCTGAACATCGATGGAAACATGTCTTTTGCAAGACAGCTGCATATGGCATCCAATTACTGGGGATTCGTCATCATGTCCCTTCATATCGGACTCCACTGGAGAATGCTCATGAATATGTTCCGGAAGAAAGGCAGCAAACCATCCGCAGGAACAGCGATCGTGAAATATATCATTGGAGCCGGCGTTGCCGTTTACGGTCTGTACGTCTTTTTCCAGAGAAGACTATTAGACTATATGCTGCTGCGCACCATGTTTGTTTTCCTGGATTTTGGAGAATCCAAAGTATCTTTTTATCTCGATTATCTGGCCATGATGGGATGTTTTATCTTTATTTCCAGCCAGATCAGCCTGTTCCTTTCAAAATGCAGGAAAAAATCATAACAATGCCAACCCACTTTGAGGATGAGCGAGTCTGCAGAATATTCTGCCTGCGCTCATCTTCTTTTCATTTCTCAGAAAACCCCGTTCCTGTGAAATAAAAACGCTCCGCATTTAATATTTCACAGACACAAGGAACAATCCCTGAGGCGGAGCCGTCATTCCCGCATCCTGCCGGTCTTTTGTCTGCAAGACGGTCAGGACATCTTCCGGCTGCTTTCTGCCGCAGCCAATTTCTACAAGAGTACCGGTCAGGATTCGAACCATATTGTGAAGAAATCCATTTCCCGTAAAGGAAATCAGGATTTCCTTTTCTTTCTTCTCAATATCAATGGCATAAAGTTCTCTTACCGTTGATTTTTTTGTCCGCTTAATAGAGGAAAATCCTTTAAAGTCATGCCGGCCAGTCAAAAAATCAGCTGCCTGTTCCATTTTTTTCATATCCAGTGGTTCCGGAAAATGCCAGAGATATTTTCGGTCAAACACATGGGGAACGCCAGGAACCGCAATCCGGTAGCAGTATGTTTTTTCAGCTGCGTTTAACCGGCTGTGAAATCTCTCTCCCGCATCGGAGACTTTTAATATTCCAATGTCAGCAGGAAGATACCGGGTCAGATAATCTCTGATTTCTCCACAGGACATGCCGCAGTCCGTATGAAAATTTGCCACCTGCCCCAGGGCGTGCACTCCCGCATCGGTCCGCCCGGAGCCGATCAGCTGGACGTCTTCTCCTGTCATCCTGGACAGTACCTGTTCCAGACGGCCCTGAATGGTATCTGCATCAGCGTTCTTTCCCTGCTTCTGCCAGCCGCGGTAGCGGCCGCCGTCATATTCTATTAATAATCGAATGTTTCGTTTCATTTTGTAATCCTTTCATGACAATTTTCCTCATCTTATCACAGCCCCTGAAAATATGCAAAATTTTCAGGGATTTTGCCGCACGGAGGTCCGTTGCATTCCCCTTATATTTGCAGTAAAATGATTTTATGAGTAATATGACAGAAATTTTAGAGAATCAAAGACAATTTTATAATACTGGAAAGACCCGGTCTTTCGCATTTCGGATAAAAGCGCTGACACGCCTGGAACAGGCTGTTTCCAGCTATGAACCCCAGATAAAGCAGGCCCTGAAAAGGGATCTTAACAAGTCCTCCGCGGAATCTTACATGACAGAAATCGGGATGATCTTAGAGGAAATTGCTTATCTGAGACGCCATTTAAAAAAGTGGATGGAACCAAAGAAAATCAGAGCGCCTCTGGCGCAGTTTCCTTCCAAGTGTTTTCAGATAACAGAGCCTTACGGCGTTGTGCTGATCACGGCACCTTGGAATTTCCCATTTTTACTGTCCCTGCAGCCACTGGCCGGTGCCATAGCCGCCGGGAACTGCTGTGTGATCAAACCATCGGAATATGCGCCGGAATCCGCCAGAATCTTAAAAAAGATTCTGCGCGCTGTATTCCCGCCTAAATATGTCTGTGTTATCCCTGGCGGAAAGGAGACAAGCCAGAGACTTCTGGATCAGACATTCGATTACATTTTCTTTACCGGAAGTGTTCCTGTCGGGAAAATTGTCATGCAGAAAGCGGCGGCTCATCTGACTCCGGTTACACTGGAACTGGGCGGCAAAAGTCCCTGCATTGTGGAAAAAAGCGCCAATATCAAAATGGCGGCAAAACGAATCATTTTCGGGAAACTTTTAAATGCCGGACAGGTATGTGTGGCTCCGGATTATATTCTGGCAGACAAGACTGTAGAAAAAGAGCTGGTCATGTATCTGAAATACTGGATCCGGGTGATGTACGGAGAAAATCCGGTCATTCATCCAGACTATCCATCCATTGTAAGCAGGCGGCATTATAAGAGGCTGATGGGAATGATGGAACAGGGAGAGATTGCAGCCGGCGGATACGGCGATAAAAAGACAAGAAAAATCGCACCGACGATCCTGCGAAACCCAGATCTCCAGGCTCCTTTGATGCAGGAAGAAATTTTCGGTCCGCTGCTGCCGGTTCTTTCTTATGAGACTCTTGAAGATGCCAAAGCATACATCGCAAAGCGCCCAAAACCCCTTGCCCTTTATCTGTTTACCAGAAACCGTCAGGCAGAAAGAGAGATTATGGATGGGCTGTCTTACGGCGGAGGGTGTGTCAACGACACGATCATGCATCTGGCTTCTTCCTCTATGGGATTTGGCGGAGTCGGGGAAAGCGGCATGGGCTCTTATCATGGAAAAGACAGTTTTGAAACCTTTTCCCACAGGAAAAATATCCTGAAGAAATCGGACCGCATCGATCTTCCTGTTCGATATATGCCTTATAATACAATAAAGGAAAAAATAATCCGTCTCTTCCTTGGCAGGTCATAAGCGGCGCCGGACAGTGCTGATCACCTGGGTGCGGGATATTTTTTCATAAAACAATGGTTTGTGAAGGGCCATCATAACAGCTGCAAACACAAAATAGAAGCAGTATCCGGCAGCAAACAGACCGGAGAGAAATAAAGTTCCATATTCTGTTATGACATGATACCTGGCACAGAACTCCAGGAACTCATAGACGAGCCTTGGAATACCATACAGACCCAGAAAGATAGAAACACCGCGGATCACATACTGGTACCAGACGGCATTTTGTCTGCTGACGGCAGCGATTTTCGTTCCGGTCAGGCGTTTTCCAAAGGTTTGTCCGCCGTAAAAAGCCGGAAGAAGAACAAAGTATCCGAAACAGACAATCCATGAAAGATACGGTATGGTGACAGAACAGATCCGGCATAAAACAGCTGCGGCCCCTCCAAGCAATACAGCCGCTGTGATGTCAATGACGATGGCGGTAAGCCTTCTTGCAAGGGAGACTTCACGTCCTCTGCGGAAACTGACGGCATCCATCTGCTGTCTGTTGGGGAGGACTTTCAGAAAAGGACCCGTGAGATAATAACCAAGAATTCCTCCCAGTGTATTTGCCATCAGATCGTCCACATCAAACAGGCGGTAGCTTCTCGGATAATAGAAATACAATCCGGAAAGCTGAGTAAGTTCAAAGAAGAGAGAAAGAAGGAAAGACGCGGCCAGCGTCTTTTTTCGTGACCACTGAAAATAATACCGCAGATACATTCCGAAAGGAATGGTCATGGCGACATTAAACAGCATCTGAAATAATGCAGGGTTATTGATATAGGAAAGAATACCGCCGGAACCGGCTTCTTTGATGATATCCGCCGCAAAATGAAACGGAATCAGCTGCAGTCTCGGGCCAGTTAAAAGAGCTGCTTCCTGCCTGGATGGAAGCGGAAGGATCACAAGAAAATAAGCACAGAGAAGGTACAGAACAAAGGAATAGACGATGAGAATTCTAAGACTGAGAACAGAGCCAAATTTCCGGTAATTATGAATGATATAAGGGATGGTTACAAAGAAAGCAAGCACAGGGAAGAAGAGCAGTGCTTCTTTTATGATGTCAGCATACAGTTCCATATAATCACTTCCTTTCACTCAGATTATAGCACCGGACAGGACGATTTTACGGATTCTGTCGGAAATGTCAGATAAATGTAAGGTAAGCTGCTTAAGAGAGACAAAAAGAGGTGATATACAGATGAAAATTTGAGACTGCCCCTCGTTTAAAAAAGATCCGGATTCAAAAAACAAAAAGTCTATTGACTTATGTACGAAATCGGATATAATAAATGATGTACGAAATCGGACAATCAAGGAGGAGGAAAAAATTGCACTATTTAGAAACGGGACAATATACCTATTTAGCAGGAGAAATCAACGCTTTATACCACGAAGCGGCTGTAAAAATGGGTATTTCGGATAGCGTTCAAAATATTTTATATGTACTCTGTGAGAAAGGTGGTAAATGTCTGCAAAGTGAAATAAGTAAACTTACAGGTATCAGCCGCCAGACAATCAATTCTGCCATTCGCAAATTGGAAAAAGAGGAAATCGTATATTTGAAACAAGGGAAAGGCAGAAATACAATTCTCTGCCTGACTGAAAAGGGAAAGAAATTTTCATCAGAAAAAATAATACCTCTGCACGAGATTGAAAACAAAATCTGGAATGAATGGACAGCGGAGGAACAGCAGCAATATCTGACGCTTACGAAAAAATATCGTGACGGATTAAGAAAATATTTGGAAGCCATGTTATAAAAACAGAAATAAAATCTTTTGAAGGGAGGTGGCTTGATGTCGGCAGCAGCATAATAAGGGGATGATCACATTCGATATTGTCCCCTGTTTGAAAAACTATTTTGAAAATGAGAGGACAATTTGATATGGAAAAAATACAAAAATGGAAATCGCAGTTTATGATTGTTGCATTGGGACAGGCAGTTTCAATGTTAGGAAGTCACGGTGTTCAGTTTGCTCTTATTTGGTGGCTTGCTGAAAAAACATCTTCGCCGTTAATGTTAGGAGTATCAGGGCTTGTTGCCTATCTTCCAATGACCCTGTTCAGTCCGCTGGCAGGAATTGCGGCTGACCGTTATAACCGAAAATTCATCTCTATTTTTTCGGACATGGCAATGGGAGCGGTTGCGTTAATTTATGCATTATTACTATTCTTTTTTGACCTGCCTGTGTGGACGGTATTTGTTATGCTATGTGTCCGGGGGATTGGAAGCACATTTCAGCAACCAGCAATACAGTCAATTATTCCGCAGCTTGTACCAAAAGACCAATTAGTAAAAACAAATGGATGGATGCAGTTTCTAAATTCAGGCTCTTTTTTACTGGGACCGGTAATTGGTGCGTCTTTATTTGCGATTTTCCCGATGTCAATCGTTTTAATGAGTGATGTGGCGGGGGCAATTTTAGCAAGTATCGCGTTAGCAGTCGTTAAAATCCCAGAACTTGAAAAAGCAGAGCGGGAAGAACAGCATTTTATAGCAGAAATAAAAGAGGGATTGCAGGTATTCAAAGAAGATAAAAAGTTGTTTTATATCGTGATTGCGGAAGCTCTCTGTATGCTATTCTATGCGCCATTATCTTCCTTTTATCCACTCATGACAAGCGACTATTTTAAGTTGTCGGCAATGTATGGCAGTGCTGTGGAATTATCTTTTGCAATCGGTATGATGGCATCTTCCCTTTTATTTTCCAGCGTTCTAAAGATAATTCGGAAAATCAGAGTTTCCTTTATCGGTTTGTTCGGAATGGGAGTTATGTCGCTGATCTGCGGTATCATACCGCAGACTTATGCTGGCTGGTTTTTCTTTGCAGGAGGTTGTATCTGTTTAGGTGCTTCTGGAAATGTCCATACAATCCCGCTGACTGCCTATATGCAGGAAACCATATCCCCGGAAAAAATGGGGCGGGCATTTTCGGTACTTACTTTGATTTCTTCTGTGACAATGCCCATTGGCTTACTTTTTAGCAGCCCAATAGCAGAAAAAGTAGGTGTAAATGTCTGGTTTTTCATCTCTGGTTTGTGCATGATTATTCTTACTGCCGGTGTTTTAATCCTATATTCAGAAAGGTGCAGGAGGAAGAAAAGAGGATTCGAGAATTTCAGATATTAGATACAGAGCAGTTTATGGAGCTATGGCTTTTTGGAAATATGAACGCTCATTCTTTTGTTCCAGAGGAATACTGGCATTCATATTTCAATGAACTTTTGTGACATGCTGTCTGGATTTAATTGTAACTATTGACATTACAACAAGGCTGCGCTATATTATAAACAAGAAGTAATTATAAGAGTTACAACAAAATCTTTTGTTAAGATCATAAAGGAGTGCAAAGGGAATGTTTGAAAAATTGAAATCAAGAAAACCAAAAGTGACTTTCCAGAATTTCCTCTGCAGAGTTCCTGCCAGTGACTATATATTTCAGAAAACTCCATACGATGAGCAGATTCAGTCTGCTGCCAAAGCCATTCAGCATGCAGATCAGATTTTCATCGGAGCCGGCGCAGGTCTTTCAGCGGCAGCAGGATTAACTTACAGCGGCGAACGATTTCAGAGAAATTTCGCGGAATTCATTGATAAGTACGGAATGACAGATATGTACAGTGCGGGATTTTATCCGTTTCCAAGTGAAGAAGCCCGATGGGGATACTGGTCCAAACATGTATATGTAAACCGTATCGCTTTGCCGGCTCTTCCTCTTTACCGGCAGCTTAAGGAGATTGTAAAAGATAAGGAATATTTCGTTCTCACCACCAATACAGACCATCAGTTTTATAAAGCGGATTTCGGTTCTGAGCATATTTTTGCCGCCCAGGGAGATTACGGGCGGATCCAGTGCATGAGAGGCTGTCATCCAAGGACGTATGATGATGTGGAAATGATGAAACAGATGAACGCCGCAAGGAAGGACTGTCTGATTCCTTCCCATATGGTTCCGAAATGCCCGGTATGCGGCGGCCCAATGGCAATGAACCTGCGTTGTGATGATTCCTTTGTGGAAGATGAACAGTGGCATGAGGCAGAAAAACGGTTCGGCAGTTTTGTGGAACAGTGCAAAAGCGGTAAGACAGTTCTTCTGGAGCTGGGCATTGGGTTTAATACGCCGGTGATCGTAAGATTTCCTTTTGAGAAACTTGCCCGGGAAAATAAAAATATGACCCTGATCCGGCTGAATCTGAATGAAGCCGTTGTTCCGGAAAGTCTCGGAAGCCGGGCCATTGGAATTAACGCCGATATGAAACAAAGTGTGTACGATCTGCTGCATGCGCTGGATCAGTAAAAAGAAGGAGTGAGAGTGATGAAATTTTCAAATCAGGAAGAGCGTCTGGATTATCTTCTGGAAGTATTCAAAGAAGATTCTGTGCAGTACAGCAGTCTGGAAGTAGATGACGATTATGACAGCAAGCGGATGGTGCTCCGATCTCTGATGAATATTCGGATGCCGGGGGAAATGCCGGAAGAAGTCCTGAAAGTCCAGGATGAATTTCTGGAAGAAGAGGCCAGGGAAAAGGGTATCGTAACCTTATCTGAGATTCCGACCATACAGGAAGAATACCATAGTTTCCATCCACATGCAGATAAAATTTCTGTCTGGAAAGGAGACATTACAAGACTTGCGGCAGGCGCCATTGTAAACGCGGCCAATTCTCAGATGCTCGGATGCTTTATCCCATGCCACCGCTGCATTGATAACGCCATCCACAGCGCGGCTGGAATCGAGCTGCGGGAAGAGTGTAACTGC
The DNA here is from genome assembly GCF_016586355.1 of Anaerostipes butyraticus. GTDB lineage: Bacteria > Bacillota > Clostridia > Lachnospirales > Lachnospiraceae > Anaerostipes > Anaerostipes butyraticus. The sequence goes on along the minus strand of NZ_BLYI01000031.1, from coordinate 114,116 downwards.
CGTATGAATCAGAAGAGAGTCCGTTTTGGCCGGCGCTACGAGGAACCGACCGGCCAGGCAATGCTGACAAAAGGATATAATCTTCCGGCAGAATATGTGATCCATACGGTAGGACCGATCGTAGGGTACCGCCTGAACCGGAAACTGGAACATGACCTGAAAAACTGTTACGAAAGCGTCCTGAAATGCTGTCTGGAACATAACATCCGCTCTGTGGCCTTTTGCTGTATTTCCACAGGAGAATTTCATTTTCCAAATGATGAGGCCGCAAAAATCGCGGTAAAAACGGTTTCTGATTTTCTGGATCAGCATGCGGAAAACTTTGACCGGATTATTTTTAATGTATTTAAGGAAATCGATGAACAGTACTATCATGCTCTGCTGTCATAACAGATTTGCTGCATTGCATTCTGATTCTGTTTGCAGTAAAATAAATCCATCACGAGAGAAGGAGAAAAGATATGGAATTTATCAGCGTACTTCCAGGTGTACATCTGGAAAAAGAAGATCAGGACGGCAGCAGAGAAGTCTTATTTATTTCTCAGAATGATCATATCCGGGTGAAGACACTGGATGGCAAAGAAAGAAAAGGAACCTTTATGCAGATTGAATTTGCCAGATACACAGAAGAAGATGACATCTTATATATGCACAAAGATAATGGAGAAAATGAAGGAATTCCTTTTGATACGATTGACGATGTGATCAAAGAATAAAATTTCAGACCTTATGCCGGCTGTGGCGATTCAGCCGGCATTTTTTCTGCCTTCTTGACATTGCATTCAGCCAGAGATACAATAAGTTTTGTTATAATAAGAATTCTTATAATAAGGAGTGTTATAAATATGGAAAGTTTACATTATCTTTTAATGAAGACTCATGCAATGTTTTACCGGCAGATCCAGGCAGAGATCGGAAAGATCGGTCTGACGTCCGGACAGCCGAAGATTTTGGAATTTTTACAGAAATATAAGGAAGCGGATCAGAAAACCATCGCTTCCTATTGTGAAATTGAACAGGCGACAGTGGGAAGTATTCTGCTGCGCATGGAAAAGGCCGGACTTGTCGTCCGCCGTCAGAAGGAAGGGAACCGCAGGTCGTTATATGTCTCCATGACCCAAAAAGGAGAAGAAGCTGCCCGGCAGCTGACCGGTATTTTTCATGGCGTAGAAGCAGCGGCTGCCAGTGATCTGTCAGAAGGAGAAGTGGCGGAATTAAAAGAACTGCTGACGAAATTATGTGATTCCATGCAGGCCCAGGCCGCAGGAAAGAAGGTGGAAAAATGAGCCAGAATAAGAGAAAAATAGATTATCCGATCCGCCGTTTCCTTTTTCTGTGCCTTGGCCTCAGCATCATGGCATTCGGCGTGGCTTTTTCCATCAAAGCAGCTCTCGGAACATCGCCGATTTCCAGTGTTCCTTATGTTACATCTGTAATTTCCAGGCTGTCTGTAGGGACGACCACGATCATTATGAATATCATGTTTGTACTGATTCAGATTGGAATTCTGCGCAGAGACTATGAATGGTTTCAGCTTCTGCAGATTCCTGCGGCCATCGTATTTGGAACTATGATTGACGTGGCGGAATATGTGATCGCACCGATTGATGTTTCAAATTATTTCCAACAATGGCTTTTGTGTATAATCGGCATTGTTCTGATCGCTCTGGGTGTCAGTGTGGAAGTTATGGCAAATCTTGTGACGACAGCAGGGGAAGGCATTGTTCTTGCCATCTGCAAAAAGGCTCCGATCCGGTTTGGAAATATGAAGGTGATCTTTGATGTGACTCTGGTATGCATTGCCATCGTTTTGTCCCTGGTATTTCTTAAAACTCTGGACGGTATCAGAGAAGGAACCATTGCGGCAGCCCTTTTTGTCGGGCAGGTTACCAAACAGACCAATAAAGTAACCAAAGGAATCGAAGCCGTTTTTCTTTCTGAATGAGAAACGCTGTGTTCTTTATGCCAGATTTAACGTATGATAAATCTGACCATGCATCTCTTTCCAGTAAATTGTCTGATCTTCTATGATCATATAGCTGTGAGGAGAATTTTCTTTTGGAATGGAGACCGATCCCGGATTTAAATAAAGAAAATCGTCATGCTCTTTCCATGCCGGAATATGGGTATGACCATTTAACAGGATATCGCCTTTCTGAAGTTTTGGCGGATGTTCTTCGGAATCAATATGCCCATGAGACGCAAAGATCATCTGTCCTTCCAGATACAGAATACAGGAGTCACTCTGGATTGGAAAATCCAGCACCATTTGATCAACTTCGGCATCACAGTTGCCGCGAACGCATAAAATTTTGTCTTTATGCTGATTGAGCATGGAAATTACACTTTTCGGATCATATTCTTCTGGAAGGTCGTTCCTTGGACCATGGTACAGCAGATCCCCCAGCAGCAGGAGCTTTTCCGGCTGCTCTTTTTTTACAGCGTCAAACATCTGTCGGCAGTAATAAGCTGAGCCATGAAGATCGGAGGCTATCATTAATTTCATAAAAATTCCCTTCTTTCGTAGATTATTTTTGATATTTCCATTATAGTATAGGAGAAGAAAGAATCAAACAGGAAGGAACAGATTTATGAAACAGCTGGTTTTAGCAGAAAAGCCTTCCGTTGCAAGAGATATTGCACGGGTTTTAGGCTGTCACAATAAAACAAAAAATTATATAGAAGGAAAGGATTATGTCGTGACATGGGCTTTGGGGCATCTGGTGTCTCTTGCTGATCCGGAACAATATGGCAAAGAATACAAAACATGGGATATGGATACTCTGCCGATGATGCCGAAACAATGGAAACTGACGGTTCTGCGCAAGACATCCGGGCAGTTTCAGGCAGTAAAAAAGCTGATCCACCGCAATGATATTTCCAGTATCATCATCGCTACAGATGCCGGACGGGAAGGAGAACTGGTGGCACGATGGATCCTGCAGATGTCCGGAAATAAAAAGCCTCTTTTCCGTCTCTGGATTTCCTCTGTAACAGATAAGGCCATCAAAGACGGCTTTGCCCATTTGAAAAAAGGAAAAGAATATGAAAATCTTTTTCGTGCTGCCCGCTCCAGGGCAGAAGCAGACTGGCTGGTGGGAATCAATGCCACCAGAGCTCTCACCTGCAAATATAATGCGCAGCTGTCCTGCGGAAGAGTGCAGACGCCGACTCTTGCCATGATTGCCCAGAGAGAAGAAGAGATCCGAAAATTTCAGCCGGAAACTTACTACGGATGGAAAGTTTCGGCTTTGGGAATGACTTTTGTCTGGGAAGGAAAGAATGGAAATCAGAGGATTTTCAAAAAGGAACTGGCACAGAACATTGGAAAGAAATTAAAAGCACAGAAGATAACTGTAAAGAAGGTAGAGAGGAAAGAAAAGAAAACATATGCTCCGGAATTGTATGATCTGACAGCTCTGCAAAAAGAAGCAAGCAAGCGATATGGGTTTTCTCCAAAACAGACCTTAAATCTTATGCAAAGTCTGTATGAACACCATAAAATCCTAACTTATCCAAGAACAGATTCCAGATATCTGACCAGTGATATGACAGACACATTAAAAGACAGAATCAAAGCATCCGCGGCCGGCCCATACAAAAAGACAGCAGCACTTCTTCTGCGAAAAGAGATCAAAGGAAACCGGCGGTTTGTGAATGATAAAAAGGTTTCAGATCATCATGCGATCATTCCGACAGAACAGTCTGTCCGGCTGATGGAACTGTCTGCTGATGAGCGCAAAATCTATGATATGGTAGTCCGCCGTTTCTTTGCGGTCTTAATGGAACCTTCTGTTTCCGAACAGATCCGCATTCGGGGAGAAATTTCAGGAGAACAGCTTCAGGCAAAGGCAGTTCTTCAAAAGAAAGCCGGATGGAAGGATGCCTGTGAAGATCAGGAACAGGAAGAAAATATGATGACAAATCTTCCGGATCTTCCGGAGGAAGGAAAACAGTATGTGTGCGATGCTCCGGTTATGACAGAGGGAAAAACAAAAGCGCCGGGACGATATACAGAAGGTACGCTGATCGATCAGATGGATAAAAAAGGTCTGGGAACCGTGGCAACCAGAGCAGATATTATCGACAAACTGTTCCGAAGCTATCTTCTGGAAAAAGACGGAAATGAAATTAAGATCACATCCAAGGGAAAACAGCTTCTGGATCTGGTTCCTTCTGATCTGAAAAAAGCGGAACTGACAGCCGACTGGGAAAGAAAGCTGACGGCTATTGCCAATGGGACACAAAATGATCAGAAATTTATGAAAGAAATCCAAAACTATACCCAGGCTCTGATTCAGGATATCAAGTCAGCAGATGGAACCTTCCATCATGATAATATGACCCGGCAGAAATGCCCGCAGTGTGGAAAATTCCTGCTGTCTGTTAATGGGAAACATGGCAGACTGCTGGTTTGTCAGGACAGAAACTGCGGATACAAAAAAACAATTGCACGACTTACCAACGCCCGCTGCCCGGTATGCCATAAGAAAATGGAACTGGTCGGTGAAGGAGAAAATCAGAAATTTATCTGCTCCTGCGGCCATAAAGAAAAACTCTCCGCATTTAAGGCAAGAAAAGCAAAAGAAGGGAAAGCCATGAGCAAAAAAGAAGTCAGCCGTTATCTGAAAAAACAGCAGAAAGAAGCGGAAGCACCGATCAACAATGCATTTGCGGAAGCACTGTCAAAAATTAAACTGTAATCTTACGAAACTGTAAGAATTTTGTAAGGGAGTCTTATGGCGGATGTCATAAACAGCATGTATAATAGAATCAAAAGATATGATACAAAGGATGGTGGTAGGATGAACAGCAAAGCAATGAAATATGTAACCAATGGAACAACAGTCCTTTTTCTTGCGGCAATGGCTGTATTTGTCATTTACGGAATGGGGGCAGGTCTTTTTACAAATAAACAGGAACTGCAGCTTCTGATCGGGACGGCAGGGATACTGGCGCCATTGATCTTTATTCTTCTTCAGATCACACAGGTGGTTTTCCCGCTGATCCCGGGAGGGGTGACCTGCCTGGCCGGTGTTTTTATGTTTGGCCCATTCTGGTCTTTCCTGTACAGTTACATCGGAATTATCATAGGTTCTTTTATTAATTTCTATCTTGCCAGAAGATACGGACAGAATTTTGTAAAACGTCTGGTTGCAGCGGACGTTTACGACAAATATATGTCCAAGATCAACAGCGGCAGAAAATTTGATCTGATGTTTGCTGCTGCAATCATTCTTCCGGGATTCCCGGATGATGTACTGTGTATGCTGGCAGGACTGACGGAAATGAAAACAACAAAATTTGCGCTGATCCTGCTCATCGGACGTCCTGCATCCCTTATCTTTTACAGTGCTGTTGGACTGATCGGCTGACGGATAATCATTTGTATGGTATCTGAAATATATTCCTCTGGAACCGGTATTTTACCGGTTCTTTTTTCGTTTTATAAGAAATTGCTTTTCTATGAAATGAAAACACTTCCCATTATAAGGTTTTGGCGAAAATTTTCTTGTGCTGATAAAAATATAATCATATAATATGAATAGAAAGGAATGATGAAATGACGTCAAAAAACTCCGGATTGTCCAAGCGGCAAAAAGAAATTATAAAAATACTGTCACAGTTTACATCCGATCATCCGATTACCGTACAAACCATATCCGAAAAATTAAAATTAAGTTCCAGAACCATTCTGCGGGAACTGCCAAAGATCAATGAATGGTTTGAGGAAAATGATTTCCGCCTTGTAAAAAAGCCCAGAGTCGGATTATATGTAGATGAAGATCAGGAAACACGAAAGTTTCTGCAGGAACTGGTACAGATGGATCATCGAAAAAATGCTTTTACAAAAGAAGAACGCCAGGACAGAATTCTGGCTGAACTTTTTACGGATGAAGAACCCTTAAAATATTTTTATTTTACGTCCTTGTTTCATGTCTCTGACGGAACTCTGGCAAGTGATCTGGATGAAGTCGATCAATGGATGGAACACTACAATCTTTCGCTGATCCGCAGACCGGGGCTCGGCATCAGCTGGGAAGGAAAAGAAGAAGATTACCGGCAGGCTGCATCTGTTTTATTTCAAAAACAGCTGAAAGAGAAGAATCTTCAATATCTTTTTAAAAAAGAAAATAAGCTTCCTTCAGGACAATACTTTCAGCAGCTTCCGCAGGAAGTGCTGGAACAGCTTATCGTTATCGTAAGTGAGACGCAGAGGGTTCTGAACATTCAGTATACGGAGCATTCCCGGCTGCATTTTATTTTATATCTGCTTCTTACGATCAATCGGCTGAAAACCGGACATTCGATCAGTGGAAAAGAGAAAGATCTGATGTCTATCATGCATCTTCCGGAATGTCAGGTATCCAACTGGATCGGCAGCAAAATTGGGCAGATAGTAGGATTTCCAATCTCTGAAGGAGAAATTTACTGTATTGCCATACAGCTTCTGAGCGAAAAGATCTGGAAGAATAAAAATGAAAGCAAATACGAAGAAGAGAGCTTTAAGATCCGGCAGATTGTAATTAAAATCGTTATTAACATGGAACAGCTCCTGGATACGGATTTTCTGGATGATCCTGTTTTGATCGATGGACTGTGCAATCATATGAGGCCTGCGATCAATCGAATCAAAATGGGGGTGTTTTCAGAAAACGGACATCTGGATATGCTGAGAGAATCTTATGAAAATATCTATGAGGCGACCAAAGCCGCCTGCGGTTTTTTGAAACGGGAGCTGGATGTGGAAGAAATCCCGAACGGTGAACTGGGATTTATTGCCATGTATTTCTGTGCAGCGGTGGAAAAAAAGGTGTCAGACAGTGAAAAATATTCTATCTGCATTGCCTGTCCATATGGAATCGGAACGTCTCATATGCTGTCAGTGCAGATTCAGAAAGAATTTCCGGAAATCCGTGTCCGGAAGGTACTTTCTACAGCAGAGCTGGATATTGATGCTTTAAAAGAAGAAGGCATCGATCTTATCATTTCCACTGCAGAGCTGGATCTTCCATTTCCAAATCTGTGCGTAGGGTCTGTCCTGATGGGACCGGATAAGATTATGATCCGCAATAAACTTGCGGAACTGGAGAAAAACCGTACAGCGGATACAGAACATCCGTCAAAGACAGAACACCGCATACGGCGGATCAGCCGGAGCGGCATCGAATATATGGTTGAACTGGGAAAAGAAATACTTCAGGTGCTTGACAATATTAAAATCGCCTCTGAAGCAGACATACCATCCAAAAAAATGCTGATTCAGTGTGCGGGCAGTCTGTTTGCCCGGAATGAGGAAAATGCAGAAACGATCACCCGGGACTTGATGAAGAGAGAAGAGATTTCCAATACATATATCCCAAGCATGAATGTACTGTTTCTCCATTGTGAGACACGCGGCGTGCAGCACTGCCGATTCGGTTATATTGTATTGCCAGAGCCGTTAAGAGAAGAAGTGGAAGAAGAATTAGAAGAAATCCAGGGGGCTATCGTTATGCTGATTCCAAAGGCAAAAATCAGAGTGTACCGTGAAGTTATGAGTGAGATCAGCGGCGCCCTGGCAGAAAAGGAACAGATTTTAGCTGCATTAAAGCGGAAAGACCGGCGCACTGTCGAAATTCATCTGGAAAACAGTCTGGGAACTTATTATGAAACAATGATGCGCAAAAAAGGCGGACAGGAATCGTAAAAATATGATAAAGGAAAAAGCAAGGGAAAGGTGCCGGATGACCGTTCTCTTGTTTTTTTATTTCATAGAAACGGAGCTTTCTATAAAATAAAAAGGAATAATATTAATTTATTCATTATTTTAGAATAATATTTCATAATTCCTATTTTTTATGTATAATAGAGGGACAGGAGGTTATCATGTATTTCTTTTTTTATTATGAACCTTATATTGCTCTTTTAGGACATCTGAATACAGATGAAGATTATGAAACAGCACAAAAGGCTTTGAAATCCATCAATAAAAAATATCAAAAGGAGCTGGTACAGTCCTGTACCCTGGTTCAGAAAAATGAATTTCACGGACTGCTGCGGCAGGGATCGGTTTTGATGAATCTGATACAGGACTTTGAAGAAGCGGTCTGTCCGTCAGGAATAAGATGGGGAATTGGCATTGGAAAATCTTCTCCTGAAAAACAGCCGGCTTCTTCCTGGGAAGCCCGGAGTGCTGCGTTTCAAAATGCGCAGGATGCCTGGAAATTTCTGAGGGAACAAAATAACCGGAATGCGTCTTTTACTACAGATTACTATATGGTATGCAGCGGAGATCATGAAGAAGTAACTCATCTGATCAATACGATTTTCATGCTGATAACGTCCTTGAAAAAAGGATGGACCAGACATCAGCGGGAGGTCATCACAGATTATATGAAATACGGAGGCGGACAGGCAAAAGCCGCCAAAAGGCTGGGGATTACTCAGTCCAGTGTGCAAAAGAGCCTGGCCGGAGGCAGCTATTACACCTATCAGGAAGTCATGGATACATTAAATGAAATATTTTCACAGATTGGAGAAAGGAAAGAGTATATATGAAAGGGAAAATACCGGATTATTATGAACAATTTTCGTGCATTGGATCCCGATGCAGAGACAACTGCTGCATTGGATGGGAAATTGATATTGATCAGGAAGCATTAAATTTTTACCGCCGGACAAAAGGAGATATGGCAGAACGCCTGGCGGAAGGGATTTCAATGGAACCGGTTCCTCATTTTCGCACAGATGAAAGAGGAAGATGTGTATTTTTAAATCAGGAAAATCTTTGTGACCTGTATCTTAATCTGGGAGAAGAGACTTTGTGTGAAATCTGTACAAATCATCCCCGCTTTTTTCATGACTGCGGCGGCATTCAGGAAAAAGGCCTCGGAATTGCCTGTGAAGAAGCGGCACGCCTGATTCTGAACAGGACGGGCATGGTTCGTTTTTTAGATTACGGACCGTCCTCTTGTGATGAAATCGTTTCATTTTTATTGTCTGTCCGGGAAAATATGATTAACATCCTGCAGAACCGTTCCATAAAAATAGAAAAAAGAATGGCACAGATTCTTGAATATGGATGGCAGGCACAGCAGTGGCTGAACAGTTCACAGCCAGTATCAAAGGACTGGATTTTTTCAGAAGAGAAAGAACGGTTTTTAACTCTTTCGTCTGACGAATCCAGGAAATTCTGGCTGTCTTTTTATGAAGATCTGGATGTTATGGATGAACAATGGTCAAAAATTCTTCATGAGGCAAAGCTCAGATCAGAAGGCGCTTCTTTTGCAGAGGATCCATTCTGGGAACAGCTCTGTATTTACTTTATGTTCCGGCACCTGACTGCTGCTTCAGAAGACTTTAATCTATACGGAAAAGTACAGTTTTGTGTTTTAAGCTGTCTGATCATTGGCTGGATTCTGGATATTTACCCGGAGAAAGAACAAGACAAAAAACGGCTTGAAACCGCAAAACAGTATTCAAAAGAAATTGAATATTCTGAGGAAAATTTGCAGACAGTGTGGGAAGAATTGCTGTTTAATTCTTAAGAAAATATGGTGAATATTGAAAAGTTGTTAAGTTTTTTACAGTTCACTTATTTACAACTGAACAGTATATCTCTATAATTAAAAGTGCAAAAGAAAACGTACAAGAGAGAAGAATATAGATGAAGTTACGAAAGAGGAAACCGATTGGGAAATATGCCGTAAGGTACATTGAGAGATTATACGCATTGTATTCAAAAAGGCTGTTTTTTGTTGCCAAGAATTATGTGAAGGACTCAGATCTGGCAGAGGATATTATGCAGACGGTATTTGAAAAAGCTCTGTTATATCCCAACAGTATTTTAAAGGTTCCAGAGGAGGAGATTTCTTATTTTTTAATCGCGATGGTGAAAAATACGGCATATTCATTTTTAAAGGAAGAGAAACAAAACGCCCATGAGGCTTTGACCTATGATGACGGAACAGAGGGTGATTATGTAGAAGATCCCAATGACAATTACCTTCAGCTGATCGATCTCCATGCATTGAAAGAAAAGCTGAACAAACTTCCGGAACAGCAGAGAGATATTCTGCTATTTCGTTATGTATACGGGTTTAAATGCAAGGAAATTGCAGATATGTTCCATATGTCGGAGCGCAATGTAAAGGCAAAATGCAGTGAAGCAAGAAAGAATCTGAGACGGCTGTTAGCCAGAGATAAAGATATCTGAAAAAACAGCAGCCGCTCCCTGTTTTTGAGGAAGGACTGCTGAAAACTTTTTTATTTGTCTGAAACAAGTTCCATAAGTTTTGATCCGGTCTCTTCTGCATCTTCCGGAAAGAAGAGACGTACAGAATGTTTTCCGCTTTTAATCTTTTTATTCTTCAGATCAAAAGTTTTGCTGTGCATATCTTTTGAGATCTCAGCGTTTTGAAAAGAAGTTTTGATATTCTCGATCAGCAGTTTTTTTGCATCGGACAAATTCTCAATATGCTTCGGTTTTAATTCATTGATCGTCTCATCGGCTGCCTGCTGAAACAGATCCAGATAATGGATATACTGACTGGAAACTGTGACAGAAGCCTCTTTTCCATCTCTTTTTTTCAAACTGACTTTATAATCCAGCTTCTGAAAGGAATCCGTGATCACATCCAGGATGTCTGAAGATTCTGATTTGCTGATGGAAATTCCCGCGTTCTTAAACTGATTCTGAATTGCCGAGATCATAGATGACTGATACTCATCCAGAGTCTCCTGCGCCTCCTTCTGGTCAATACCAAGTTTTACAATGGCGCCGGTATCCTGATATACGATCAGCTGATAAAATGCTTCCATTGTTGCTTCCGGACTTTTGGCCTCTTTTTCTGTTCCGCAGCTGCAGATAGAAAGAGACATAACCGCAAGAAAAACTCCTACGGCTGCTTTTTTTAATAACCTACACCTCATTGTTGTTTTCCTTTCTGTTTTTTTTCACTGCCATTATAAAATTTTTGGTGTATTATGTCAACTTATATCGAAAATTGAAAGAAGTTTGTAAAACAAACGTTTCTGTGCTAAACTTAGTAAGATTATCTTGAATGTGAGGAGGAGAGATACAACTATGGCGAAACGTACGTATGACGCAAACAGCATTTCCGTTCTGGAAGGCCTGGAGGCTGTCAGAAAACGTCCCGGTATGTATATAGGAAGTGTATCCACAAAAGGACTGAACCATCTGATTTATGAAATCGTGGATAACTCAGTGGATGAATTTCTTGCAGGGTACTGCGATGATATCACAGTGTCTTTGGAGGACGATGGAACTGCTGTTATTTCAGATAACGGAAGAGGAATCCCGGTGGGAATTAATGAAAAAACAGGAATTCCAGCTGTAGAAATGGTATTTACCATGCTCCATGCCGGAGGAAAATTCGGAGACGGAGGATACAAAATTTCCGGAGGACTTCATGGAGTCGGAGCTTCTGTGGTAAATGCTTTGTCTACCTGGCTTACAGTAACCATAAAACAAAATGGAAAAATTTATCAGCAGAAATATTCCAGGGGAAAGATTCTGACCCCTCTGGAAGTGATCGGAACGTGCAGAAAATCAGAAACCGGAACAAAAGTACAGTTTCTTCCGGATCCTGAAATTTTCGATAAAACATACTTTAAAGCTGCGATGGTGCGCAATCGTCTGCACGAAACAGCATATCTGAATCCGAAACTGACCATTCATTATATGAATCGGAGAAAAGGAGAAGAGACCTCCGTTGATTATCATGAACCTGACGGCATCTGCGCTTATGTAAAAAAACTGAACGAAGGGAAAAAAGCCATTCACGAACCGATTTATTTTAAAGGTTCCGTGGATGGAATTGAGGCAGAAGCAGCCTTTCAGTATACGGAAGATTTCGGAGAAAATATCCTGGGATTCTGCAATAATATTTATACGGTAGAGGGCGGAACCCATATTACAGGATTTAAAACCAAATTTACGACCGTAATGAATCAGTATGCCAGAGAAATCGGTATGCTGAAGGAAAAAGATCCGAATTTTACAGGAGCCGATGTCAGAAACGGAATGACGGCAATCATTTCAGTTAAGCATCCAGATCCAAGATTTGAAGGCCAGACAAAGACAAAACTGGACAATCCAGATGCCGGAAAAGTAGTCGGGGAGATTACCGGAGAAGAGACAGTTCTGTATTTTGATAAAAATCTGGATACCTTAAAAAAGGTGCTGGCCTGTGCGGAAAAATCAGCTAAAATCCGGAAGGCAGAAGAAAAAGCCAAAACCAATATGCTGGTAAAACAGAAACTTTCCATTGACAGCAACGGAAAACTTTCCAACTGTGAGAGCCGGAAAGCAGAAGAATGCGAAATTTTTATCGTAGAAGGAGATTCGGCAGGAGGTTCCGCCAAAACCGCCCGCAACCGAAAAACACAGGCCATTCTTCCAATCCGGGGGAAAATATTAAATGTAGAGAAAGCATCCATTGATAAAGTCCTTGCAAATGCGGAAATTAAGACGATGATCAACGCGTTTGGATGCGGATTCTCAGAAGGATACGGCAATGATTTTGATATCAGCAAACTTCGGTATCACAAGATCATCATCATGACAGATGCGGATGTGGATGGAGCGCATATCGCAACGCTTCTGCTGACATTCTTCTACCGCTTTATGCCGGAACTGATTTCCCATGGACATGTATATCTGGCAACGCCGCCGCTGTATAAAGCCGTGCCAAAAAAAGGACCGGAGGAGTATCTTTATGACGACGCAGCGCTCAGCAGATACAGAAAACAGCATAACGGATCATTTACTCTGCAGAGATATAAAGGTCTGGGAGAGATGGACGCGGAACAGCTGTGGGAAACAACGTTAAATCCGGAAACCCGGACATTGAAACAGATTGAGATTGAAGACGCCAGAATGGCATCGGATGTAACCTCCATGCTGATGGGAAGCGATGTCCTTCCAAGAAGACAGTTTATATATGAAAATGCCGAAGAAGCAATACTGGATGTATAACTGTGGATAAGAATTGAGCGTATTAGAAAGGAAAACTTATGTCAGAACAGATTATTAGAGCAGAATTTTCTGAAGTAATGCAGAAATCTTATATTGATTATGCCATGAGCGTTATTTGTTCCAGAGCTCTTCCGGATGTAAGGGACGGATTAAAACCGGTACAGAGAAGAGTTCTGTATGCCATGGATGAGCTGGGACTTCGTTATGACAGACCTCATAGGAAATCTGCCAGAATCGTAGGAGATACCATGGGTAAATATCATCCCCATGGAGACAGTTCCATTTACGATGCCCTGGTAGTAATGTCCCAGGATTTTAAAAAGGGGCTTCCTCTGGTAGATGGTCATGGAAACTTTGGTTCCATTGAAGGAGACGGAGCTGCGGCAATGCGTTATACAGAGGCACGGCTTCAGAAAATCACCCAGGAAGCGTATCTTGCAGATCTGGATAAAAATGTTGTAGATTTTGTCCCTAATTTTGATGAAACGGAACGGGAGCCGGAAGTACTTCCTGTAAAAATTCCGAATCTTCTTGTAAACGGAGCGGATGGAATCGCCGTTGGAATGACAACGAACATACCGCCTCATAATCTTGGAGAGGTCATTGACGCGGTTAAGGCTTATATGAGAAAGGAAAGCATTACCAATGAGGAGCTGATGGAATACATTCCCGGCCCGGATTTTCCTACCGGAGGCCTGGTTGTAAATCAGAAAGAACTTTTAGACATTTACTCTTCCGGAAGCGGAAAATTGAAACTGCGCGGAAAAGTAGTATTTGAGCCGGGAAAGAAAAGAGGCGAGAAGGATAAGCTGGTTATTACGGAAATTCCATATACGATGATTGGAAATAATATATCAAAATTTTTGTCCGATGTCGTCAGCCTGATCGAAACGAAAAAAACAACAGATATTCTGGATATTTCCAATGAATCTTCCAAGGAAGGCATCCGGATTGTCCTGGAACTGCGGAAGGGAACAGATATTGAGCGTCTGAAAAACCTTCTGTATAAAAAAACAAAGCTTGAGGATACTTTTGGTGTGAATATGCTGGCCATTGTAAATAGCAGACCGGAAACTCTGAGTCTGAAAGATATCATCGCGTATCATACAAAATTCCACTATGAGGTAACAAGAAGAAAATATGAAACGCTTTTAAAGAAACTGTACGAGCAAAAAGAAATCAAAGAAGGGCTGATTCAGGCATGCGATATCATCGATCTGATCATTGAGATCATACGAGGCAGCGAAAGCCAGAAAGAAGTAAAAGCATGTCTTACTAAAGGAGAAACCGGAAAAATCAGATTCCGCTCTTCTGATTCCATGATTGAAGCATCCAGGCTCCATTTTACAGAGAAACAGGCATCTGCAATCCTGGATTTAAGACTTCACCGTCTGATCGGGCTGGAAATTCTTGCACTGAAAGAAGAGTATGAAGAAATTATGGAAAAAATCCGGGAATATGAAGATATTCTGGAAAATCCATCATCCATGAAAAAAGTAATTCGAAAAGAACTTGACGCTTTCAAAAAAGAATTTGGACGAGAAAGACGAACAGTGATTGAAAATGGAAAAGAGGCAGTTTATATTGAAGCGCCGGTAAAAGAAGAACAGATCTATTTTATTATGGATCGTTTCGGGTATTCCAAGACATTCGACAAAGCCACGTATGAACGGAATAAAGCCAATGTATATCAGGATTATAAATATGTTGTACCGTGCATGAACACTGATAAGATCTGTATCTTTACTAATCAGGGATTTATGCACCAGATCAAAGCTCTGGATATTCCTGCGGGAAAATACCGGGATAAGGGCACTCCGATTGACAATTTAGGAAATTATGACAGTGGAAAAGAAGCGATCATTGAGGTAATGGCTGCTGAAACCGTTCATTCATCCAAACTTCTTTTTGTAACCGCAAACGGTATGCTGAAAGTTATGGATGGACAAGAGCTAAAAGCGATGAAAAGAACCGTAGCTTCCACCAAACTTGCTTCTGACGATGAATTGGTGCGGATCATCCCGGTAGATACCAGCCAGGAAGATAAGATCATTCTCCAGACTAAATCGGGTATGTTCTTAAAATTCCTGCTGGAAGAAGTTCCATGCAAGAAAAAAGGTGCTGTTGGTGTGAAAGGAATAAAACTTGGAAAGAACGATGTGGTTTCGAATGCCTATGTTATGGAAGCACAGCAGATCACCGGCATTATGTACAAGGAGAAAAAGCTGGAATTTAATAAGCTGAAGCTTGCAAAACGCGATACCAAGGGGTCTAAGATCCGACGTTAAGAAAGGAGAGTCCTATGAAAGCAGATTTGATCATTCCGACCTATAAGCCCGGAGAAAAATTTCGAAAATCTCTGCGCCGTCTGGCACAGCAGACAAGAAAACCGGACCGGCTTATTATTATCAATACGGAAGAAACTTTTTTCCCAGAAGATCTTCCATCCTTATATGAAGGGATGGAGGTCTATCATATCGAAAAAAAAGATTTTGATCATGGAAAAACGAGAGATTACGGGGCGTCTTTATCGGACGCGGATATCATCATGTTTATGACAGATGATGCCATCCCGAAGGATCAGTTTTTGATCGAGAATCTGTTAAAATCATTTGAAAATCCTTCTGTCAGCGCGGCTTATGGGCGTCAAATCGCGGATCCGAAGAAAAATTACATTGAATATTATACGAGGATCTTTAATTATCCAAAGGAGAGCCGGATTAAGACAAAAGAGGATCTTCCGACACTGGGCATTAAAACTTTTTTCTGTTCTAATGTCTGCAGCGCATACCGGAAAGAAGCATATGATGCCCTTGGAGGATTTATTCACAAAACAATTTTTAATGAAGACATGATCATGGCTTCCAAAATGATCGAAGCCGGAATGTCTATTGCCTACGCTGCTGACGCAGTTGTATGGCACTGGCATGATTATACCGCAATGGAACAGCTCCACCGAAACTTTGATCTGGCCGTTTCCCAGACTGACTACGGCGGATTGTTCCTGAAAGTCAAATCTGAATCCGAAGGTGTTAAGATGGTCCTTTCCACATTAAAGCATCTGATTCGAAAGAAAAAGATTTATCTGATTCCAAAATATATTCTGGACAGCGGATGCAAGCTGATCGGCTATAAATTGGGCCGGAACTACCACCGGCTTCCGCAGTGGTTTATTATGAAAATCACTATGAATCCTGCTTACTGGGAATCATAAAAAAAGCGCGGCATATACATCTTCAGGAAATCTTAATAAAATAGTCTACTGTTTTTGTCAAAAATATGCTATAATGTGGAACTGTGAATTAGGAGAAATGAGGAGGGCACAAATGAAAATCAAACAATTCAAGATCATCTTGAGTATCTTTCTGATTATCGGCATTGCTGCCGGCAGTGTTTTAGGATACTATGATGCACGACTGGAAGCTTCCATTAATACAGGGGAAAGCTTAAGCAGCGTTGATGTAGGAGATGACCTGTTATCCGACAGCGATGTCATCAATATACTTTTAGTCGGATCGGATCATGGAGCGATTAAAGGAGACCATGGACGTTCTGACAGTATCATGATCGCAACGATCAATCAGGATACCAAGGAACTGAAACTTACATCCCTGATGCGCGATATTTATGTAGAGATTCCGGGTCATGGACATAACAAGCTTAACGCGGCATATGCATATGGCGGCGTGGAACTTCTTTATCAGACAATCGCGAAGAATTTTGGTATTAAGATTGACAAATACTGTGTTGTTGATTTTGAAACATTTGAGAAGGTAATTGACAAAGTTGGAGGAATCGAGATCTCACTGGAAGAAAAAGAAGCAGAATATTTAAATTCCACCAACTATATTTCCAAGGCAAAATATCGAAATGTAAAAGCAGGAAAACAGATATTAAATGGTAATCAGGCACTGGGATATTCCCGGATCCGTCATGTCGTTTCCCAGAAATACGGTGACGGCGACTTCGGACGTACCGGACGCCAGCGTGCTGTGCTTCAGGCAGCGCTGAACAAAGTTCTGGATCAGAGTCCGACGAAGATTGCGGATATCGCACTGGATGCATTATCAGATGTCTCTACAGATATGGATGCAAGTTATCTTAAGAGTCTTGTGACAAAAGTGATTTCTCTGGGAACAACTGAAATTGACCAGCAGAGAATTCCTCTGGAAGGCACCTATGTACAAGGCCGTGCACAGAGTAATATGTTTGTATTTTTCATTAATTTCGATGCCAATAAAGCGGCACTGGAATACTTCCTTTTCAATAAAGGTTCCGAAAAAGACTGGGCCAAAGAATACGGAGGCACATCCAATGTTGAAACATTTGGATATTCAAGATCATCCTCATCTTCAACGTCGAGTACTTCAGGCACTACATCGTCTACGAGGAGTACGTCTGCCTCTACGTATTCTACGAGAAGAGCTTATCGAAGCACTTCGGCAACGTCTGCTACCAGATCTACAAGAAGCACGACGGAACGTCAGACAGAAGCAACAACGGCCCCTGCAACGACAGCAGCGCCCGCAACGACAGCGGCTCCGCAGCAGCCGGAAGAGCAGGAGTAATAGAAATTGTTTTGTCCCCCGCGCCTCTGCGGGGGATTTTTATTTCACAGGAAATTGAAAGAAAAATGCCTCCCATGCGGCCTGCCGCAGGCGGAGAATCCTGCAAAACAGAATTCTTTCCTGGCTTTGGCAGAATCGCTTCTTGACACATATATGCAGAATTGGTAGAATAAAAGACAATATGAATGTGGTGTATGTATACATTACATCTGAGAAAAGGATGTGAATTAAGTGAAACAGATAGTTCTTTCTATTTTGGTTGAGAATACTCCTGGTGTTCTGAGCCGTGTATCCGGGCTTTTTACAAGACGCGGATATAATATTGACAGTATTACCGCAAGTCCGACACAGAACGAGAAGTTCACCCGGATGACGATTGCGGTAAGCGGAGACGATATGATTCTTCTTCAGATTAAAAACCAGCTGTCCAAGCTGGAGGATGTCGTTAAGATTTTCGAACTGAAGCAGAATGAATCCGTCTGCAGAGAACTGATTCTTATCAAAGTCCGGGCTTCCAAAGCAGAGAAGCAGGAGATTATCACGATCGCTGATATTTTCAGAGCCAAGGTTGTAGATGTCTCTTCAGATACTCTGATGATGGAACTTACAGGAAATGTAAGCAAGATTGAAGCTTTTATCAATCTGATCAACGATTTTGAAATTTTGGAACTGGTTCGCACCGGAGCAACTGGTCTGACCAGAGGGGATACAACCGTAGCTTCTTTTTAGCAGCGGCTGAATCCGGCAGTATCAATTACGCTAAGCAAAGGGATATGATTTCCTTTACTATAAATTAAAAAATGGAGGAATAGAAATGGCAAAGATTTATTATCAAGAAGACTGTAACTTATCACTTTTAGATGGAAAAACCATCGCAATTATTGGTTACGGAAGCCAGGGACATGCACATGCCCTTAACTTAAAAGAGTCTGGATGCAATGTTATCATTGGTCTGTACGAAGGAAGCAAATCATGGAAAAAAGCTGAAGAGCAGGGATTTGAAGTTTATACTTCTGCAGAAGCTGCTAAGAAAGCTGATATTATCATGATCCTGATCAATGATGAAAAACAGGCAAAACTGTACAAAGAATCCATTGAGCCGAACCTGGAAGCTGGAAACATGTTAATGTTCGCTCATGGTTTCAACATCCACTTTGGATGCATCACACCTCCAAAAGATGTCGATGTAACAATGATCGCTCCAAAAGCTCCTGGACACACAGTAAGAAGTGAGTATCAGGCTGGAAAAGGTACACCTTGTCTGATCGCCGTAGAACAGGATGCAACAGGAAAAGCCCTGGATCTTGCATTAGCATATGGTTTAGGAATCGGCGGAGCAAGAGCAGGTATCCTCGAAACAACATTCAGAACAGAAACAGAAACAGACCTTTTCGGAGAACAGGCTGTACTTTGCGGTGGTGTATGTGCATTAATGCAGGCTGGTTTCGAAACATTGGTAGAAGCAGGATATGATCCAAGAAATGCTTACTTCGAATGTATCCATGAGATGAAGCTGATCGTAGACCTGATCTATCAGTCTGGATTCGAAGGAATGAGATATTCTATCTCTAACACAGCTGAATATGGTGATTACATTACAGGTCCTAAGATCGTTACAGAGGATACAAAGAAAGCCATGAAACAGATCCTTTCTGATATCCAGGATGGAACATTTGCAAAAGACTTCTTATTAGATATGTCTGATGCTGGTTCTCAGGTACACTTCAAAGCTATGAGAAAATTAGCTGCTGAGCATCCATCAGAAGTCGTTGGAAAAGAAATCCGCAAATTATACAGCTGGAGCAATGAAGATAAATTGATCAATAACTAGGATTTTCAGAGCTTGTAATACATAGAAGGTCAGAGATTTTAACATCCCTGGCCTTTTCTTTCATTTGAGAAAACCGGAGAATTAAGATGTTAGAGAAAAGTCTGCCATATTCAGATATTATCATGAAAGCCGATCACGTCACAGCTTCCACATGGAAACCCGCATATTTGCCAGATGGATATTCCTTTAAGATGTATGAAGAAGGAGATGAAACAGCATGGGCAGATCTGGAGACTTCCGTAAAAGAATTTTCTTCCAGGGAAGAAGCGCTTGCGTATTTTCAAAAAGTTTTTTTGCCGCACCGCCGGCTGCTTCCTTTTCGAATGTGTTTTGTCGTTGATGAAGATAACAGAATCTGTGCCACGGCGTCTGCATGGATGAAAACAGAAAACGGATGTTACTGGCCGATTCTCCACTGGGTCAGCACAGCGCCGGATGTTCAGGGAAAAGGAATCGGACACGCAGTCATTTCATACGCTCTTTCTTTATTTTCCAGGACAGATCCCGGGAAGGCTGTGTTTCTTCATACACAGACCTGGAGTTATCGGGCAGTCAGCATATATTATCAGTATGGTTTTCGAATTACAAAGTCACCTCTTTCGGGAGTACAGACGGATTTTCGTTATCAGGAGACGCTGCAGGGCGTTCTGCCTGAATCAATATTAAATGACATTGTAGAATAAGAGGAGGATAAAGAATTGAAATTACAGCAGGTATTAAGCCGTGTTCGAAAAGCGGTGGATGATTACGGCATGATAGAAGAAGGAGACCGCATTGCGCTGGGAATTTCCGGGGGAAAAGACAGCTTGACTTTATTATACGCACTGGCGCATTTAAGGATCTTTTATCCAAATCATTTTGAAATTCATGCTATCACAGTAGATTTAGGATTCGGCAATTTTCATCTGAATAAAATTCAGGAATTATGTGAAAAATTAAATGTACCTTACACGATCGTTTCTACTGAAATTGCGGATATTGTATTTGAAAAACGCAAAGAGACCAATCCCTGCTCTCTCTGTGCAAAA
Source organism: Anaerostipes butyraticus (assembly GCF_016586355.1). Lineage (GTDB taxonomy): Bacteria > Bacillota > Clostridia > Lachnospirales > Lachnospiraceae > Anaerostipes > Anaerostipes butyraticus. Next base: position 93,707 of record NZ_BLYI01000031.1, on the reverse strand, counting down.
ATGCGGAAAGGCGCGTTAAATGAAAAGATAAAAGAACTGGGATGCAATAAAGTCGCCTATGGACACCATAAAGCGGATATGGTAGAAACCCTGATGATGTCCATGATTTTTGAGAGCCGGATTCACTGTTTCTCACCGGTTACCTATCTGGACCGGATGGATCTTACGGTGATTCGGCCGCTGATGTATATGAATGAAGAAGATATCATCGGATTCCAGAACAAAATGGAACTCCCTGTTGCCAAAAGCCCATGTCCTATGGACGGCAATACAAAGAGGGAATATGCAAAACAGCTGATCCGAAAACTGGATCAGGATCATCCGGGCGCCAGGGATCATATGTTCCAGGCAATCGTAAATGCGGATCTGAAAGGATGGCCGCCGAAAAATCCCCCAAGAAAACGAGAGAAAAAGAAGGAGAAGTAAATTATGAAATTAGTAATTCAGCGTGTCAGCGAGGCGTCTGTCTCAGTTCAGGAAAATGTAATTGGAAAGATTCAAAAAGGATTTCTTGTTCTGATCGGTGTAGGGAAAGAGGATACAGAAGAAACTGCAGATAAATATATCCGAAAAATGCTGGGACTGCGCATTTTTGAAGATGAGAATGGGAAGACAAACCTTTCCCTGAAAGATGTAGGCGGTCAGCTTCTTCTGGTGTCACAGTTTACGTTATATGCAAACTGCAGAAAAGGAAACCGTCCGAGCTTTATCGAGGCAGGAGATCCTGCAGCGGCAGAAGCATTGTATGAATACATGATCCGGCAGTGCAAAAAGGAAATACCGGTTGTAGAAACCGGAGAATTTGGCGCCGAAATGCAGGTTTCTCTGATCAATGACGGACCTTTTACCATTGTCCTTGAGAATCTTTAATGCTAAAATAGAAGTAACAAAAAACAGCAGATTTCAAAGAAAGGAAGGATGACCTATGGAATTCGGAGAAGGAGTAAAAAAGATATTTCTGGCCGGCGTAGGTGCCGCCGCCACAACAGCAGAAACAACCAAAGATATCATTGACAAACTGGTAGAAAAAGGAGAACTTACGGTAGAACAGGGCAGGGGATTCAATGAAGAGCTTAAGCGCAATGCGAAGGATAAAATAAAAGAGCATGTTTCTGTCAATGTAACCAAGAATTTCAGTGATGCCTTTGATTCTGTAGAGAATATGTCTGCAGAAGAACTTCAGAAATTAAAAGAACGAATTGCAGAAGTAGAAGCAGCCAATAAAAACAAAGCAGAAGAAAAAGAAGAGGACGGTCATTCCACGGAAGCGTAAGGATGCATCATGAAACAGGAAGAAAAAAACACCAAAGAGCATAATTCCAAAGGACGTCTCCGAGAGATTTTATCTGTACTGAAACGATATCACATTACCCAGGGAATCCAGCCGGATAAACTTTGCGCAATCCTGGAGGATTTGGGACCTACTTATGTGAAACTTGGGCAGATCATGTCCATGCGTTCTGACATGATCCCGGAAAAGTATTGTAAACAGCTCTCAAGATTGAGAACCGATGTAAAACCTCTTCCGTTTGATGTGATTCTTGGGGTACTGGAACAAGAGCTGGGGGAACCGCCGGAGCAGGTTTTCCTTCAGATTGATTCCAGACCTCTTGGATCCGCATCCATTGCACAGGTGCATAAAGCTGTTTTAAAAACGGGAGAACCTGTGGTCCTGAAAGTTCAGCGTCCCGGGATTAAAGAGACCATGGCGCAGGACATTGCCCTGATAAAAAAGGCTTCCGGGCTTCTGAATTTTGCGGCAGGCACCGGAGACCTGATTGATTTTCGCGGTATTATCGATGAGATGTGGGAGACAACGAAAGAAGAGATGGATTTCTTTAAAGAAGCCGATCATCTGGAGCTGTTTTATAACAATCAGAAAGAGATTTCTTATATCACCTGTCCGAAAGTATACCGTGAGTATTCCAGCTGCAGACTTCTCGTTATGAGTTATATCGATGGAATCCAGATTGATCAGACGGCGTCTCTGGAGGAATTAGGATATGATATGCTGGAAATCGGGGAAAAGGCCGCTGAGAATTTCTGTAAGCAGATTTTGGAAGACGGCTTTTTTCATGCCGATCCTCATCCTGGAAATCTTTGGATTTCCGATGGAAAGATCGCATGGCTGGATCTGGGAATGGCAGGACATCTGTCAGATCACTATAAAGCGATCTTGAAGAGAGCGATTTCCGCCATTTTAAAAAATGATATTTATGAGCTTAAGAATGCTTTTTTGTCTTTTGGCACCCCAAAGCATAAAATCAATCATGCTCAGCTTTATACAGATCTGGACGATCTGGTCGGCCGCTATATGAATATGGATTTTGGAACCATGAATGTAGGAGAGCTGATGGAAGATTTTCTGGATCTTTTGAAAACCCATGAGATCTCTGTACCATCAGACATTACACTTCTGGCCAGAAGCATGATCACCATGGAAGGAACTTTGAAAATCTGTTCTCCAAAAGTCAATATGCTTCAGATTCTGACGACGCATATGTCTGCCATTATGGCAAAGGAATTTGATATAAAAAAGGAACTCAGGCACAGTCTGAGAGATATTTATTCTTCATCAAAAAAATCGCTGGAAATTCCGGCTCAGCTGTCTGATCTTTTGAACATTACAAAAAACGGACAGATTCGCATTAACCTGGAATCATCAGAGACAAGAGGCCTCAAAGAGGAGATGGGACATCATATCAATCATCTGATCCTGACGGTTCTTGCGGCGGTTTTCTGGTGCAGTTCAGCCATCTTGTGTCTGACAGACATCAGTCCTCAGATTTTTCATATGCCATGGCTTGCGTTTGCCGGTTTCTGCCTCGGCGGAATTTTCATGCTGTATCTTTTGATATCCATGATTCTGAGGCGGAAGAAGAAGTAGCAGCAGAAGGAACGAAACATGAAAGAAATACAGATTTGCGGCATTCCGGCCAGAATTGACCGGAGATCCATCAAAAACATTAATATTTACATAAAACCGCCCAACGGTGATATCCTGATCACTGCTCCAAAGCGGGCAGGAGAAGAAGTGATCCTTGATTTTATCCAGAAAAAATCAGACTGGATCGTGAAAAATCACGAGAAGATGATCCGTAAGAAGTCATCTCACTTTTCCGCTGTGATCACGGATGAACAAAAAAATTTACTTATGGAGAAAATCCATCAGTTTTCCGAAAAATGGGAACCGGTCATGGGAGTACATGCGCAAAGTTTCACACTTCGCAGTATGAAGACCATCTGGGGCAGCTGCAGTACAAAGACCGGCCGGATTCGGATCAATCTTCAGCTGGCTGTATATCCAGATGACTGCATTGAATATGTGGTCGTCCACGAACTTTGTCATTTGCTGGAACCCAGTCATAATACAAGATTCCATCAGCTGATGACAAAATTCCTTCCGGACTGGAAAGAGCGGAAAAGACTGTTAAATCAGCAGTAAATCCTTGTACAGAACAATAGAAAGCTGTATAGTATTATACATAACATAAAAAGGAAAATGGAGGTCCAGCAACATGGAGACGGAAAAAATTTATTTGACAATGAAACATTCAGGAGCCAGCAGTCTGATCTTAGGAATCCTTTCCATCTGTTTTGGTATTGCAGCCGGGGTTCTTCTGATCGCCTCAGGCGCAAATCTCCTGAAAAAGAAAAAATATCTGAGTTTCTAAAAATTAAATTTGAATCTGAGATGAAATGAAAGATGAAACAGGAGCATTTTCATGAAAAAATTTTTTCATTGAAAATGTTCTTTTTTTTGTTTCTTTTTGAGACATGTTTTTGAAAATGAAAATCGATGGTCCAGGCCATCATGGAGAGTGGTTATGGAGGGATTTCAATCTATACGCAAAATACCGATTTAAATTATAGATTGTGCAAAAAAGCAGAAAGAAGGCTTCTTTCCATAAATAAAGCCGTCCTTCCTCCTGTTTTTCTATCTTATTATTTTTGCTTCCATTTTTTATAAATCAGATAAACAAGAATCAAAATAAATCCTGCTCCTGCCATGATTCCTCCAGTCTGATGACAGATACTGATATCAATGTTTCCTGTCTGCCCAAGAAACTGATTGGTAAGAAAAACGGCCATGATTCCAATGGCAAAAGGCATTGCCGCCGCAATAAGGATTCCGTCTGTTAATGCAGATATTCCCAGGGATTTCATCCACCGCATTCCCTGCCTTCTGCATAAAATGACAAGAATTCCTGATATGGCCGCCGCTAAAGCTAATCCTGTCTGCGTGGACGCTGATACAGCTTTCCCATAAGTCTTAAGTGCTTTTGCGGCGTCCGGCATTGTCTTTCCCATCTGAGCCGGCATTGTATCCAAGGTATCCAGCACTTCGTTTTCTTTCTCTTCCAGAGCATCTTTGTATTTCTGACGATCGGCGCTGCTTAAGGCTGTCTGTTGTTCTTTCTCTATGGTATCCAGAATCTCATCATTGACTGATTCCAGGAGTTTCTTCTTTTCCGCATCTGATAATGTATCCATCTGTCCGTTTTCCAGATAACCGGCATACTGTTCCAGATATCTGGATACCAGTTCCCTCATTTCAGGGCTGGACTGCACGATTTCCTCCACTTTCTGGATCTGGCGTTCTGTAATCCCGCTGTTTTGTGAAGCATCTGACCGGCTTTCTGCCGCAGAATCCGACGCCGTGTTATGTTCGGATGATTCATTTTCCTGAACGATGGCGTTGGTCATATAATCACTCATGGTGCTGTTTAAGACTGTATTCTGCACCGTTGAAGTGCAGATTGGCTCCAGGCAGAGAGACACTCCCAGACAAAGGAGGGAAATAAAGAAAATGACAGAGGCTGATTTCCCCAAAATCCGCACCAGAATAGATTCATTCTTTATCATAATATGTTCATCCTTTCCGTTCCACAAATTGTATCTGCTGTTTCGTTTTCTAAAACTTATGCTGGTTTCACTATATCACAGCGGCTTAAATCTTACAAGTGTAGGAAATCAAAATATTTCATAAAGAAATTCTTAAGAAACCCGGTTTCAGGCAAAAAGAATCCCGTGAAAAATCTTCCACGGGATTAGATCATGATTATGAAACATTTATTTTTACAGGACGGCGCTTCCAATCTGATAGATCAGGAAGGTGACAATCCATGCAACAACCAGCTGGAACAATGCCGCAAAGCCCATGTGCTTCCAGCTTCCGGATTCTTTCCGGATGGTTGCCAGTGTTGCAGCGCACGGAATGTATAAAAGACAGAATACCATCAGACAAAATGCATTCAGCTGTCCGAATCCTATTCCTTCCAGAATGGAATGCATCATATTCATTCCTGCCGGCGCATTGATGTTAGGAATTCCAAATAAAACGGCACAGCTGGATACTACTACTTCTTTTGCTGAAATTCCGGCAATCAGCGCTACGGCTATCTGCCAGAAACCAAGACCGATCGGCGCAAAAAACGGAACCAGAATTTTTCCAATGGATGCTCCGAAACTGTCTGCCATTTCCGTTGTGTATCCGCTAAATCCAAAGTTCAGGATGATCCACATCAAAATGGAGGCTACAAAAATCGTTGTTCCTGCTTTGGTCAGATAATCCTTTACCTTTTCCCACACGTAGATTGCTATGGTTCTCGCGCTTGGCGCCTTATATTCCGGAAGTTCGATCAGCAGATAATTAGGACTGGTTTTCCGGTCGATCAGATGAATCACTGCCGCAATCAAAATAGCAATGACCAGGCCGATAATGTACATGGAATAAGCTGCAATCATAGGATTTTCCGGGAAAAACATGCCGGAAAATAAAATGTAAATCGGAAGTCTTGCACTGCAGCTCATAAAAGGCGTAACCAGCATTACTTTATAACGGTCTCTTGGATTTTCCAAAGCTCTGGACGCCATGATTGCCGGCACTGTACAGCCAAACCCAAGAATCATAGGAATAAAAGCTCTTCCGGAAAGCCCAAGTTTGCTCATGATTCCCTCCATGACATAGGCAACTCTGGCCATATATCCACTGTCTTCCAGGAAGGCCAGTGCCAGGAATAAAATGAAAATATTTGGAAGGAATGTCAGGATACCTCCTACTCCTGTGATGATTCCGTCTACAATCAGTGACTGCAGCATTGCATTGACATGAAGACTTTCAAGTCCATGGGATACCCATGCAGAAAAAATTTCAAGTCCCAGCTCGAAATATCCTTTCAGCCAGTCACCAATCGTAAAAGTAAGGAAAAAGACAAGAGCCATGATTCCAAGGAAAATCGGGATACTGAAGATCCTGTGGGTCAAAATCCGGTCTGCCTTTTCTGTCAGAGCTTCCTGACGGTTTTTATTCACAACAACCTCGTCTATGATTTCCTGAATAAAATCGTATTTCTGGTTGATGATTTCAGATTCATAGTTTTTATCGATGACATCAGGGAGATCCACCGGATAGTTCGCTGTTACTTCCTGATCCTGCTCCAGCTGTTTGATCGCCAGCCACCGGTAATTGTCCAGCCCCGGATACTTTTCTTCCATACAGGCAATGATCTCATCGATCTTATCTTCTATTTCATCGGAATAGACCATGGCATATTCTGCATGATGATTATGATGGTGATGATATGCCCGCTTATGTTCATGGATCAGCCGATCCGGCCTTTGATTGTCCTTATGATGAGCTGCCGCGTGAAGCAGGATATCAAGTCCTGTTCGTTTTCTTGCAGAAACCGGGATCACCGGAATTCCCAGCATCTCCGGAAGACGATGTGTATCAATTTCCATTCCTCTTTTTGCTACAATATCCATCATATTAAGAGCAAGAACGACCGGTTTTCCAAGTTCTAAAAGCTGAAGGGTCAGATATAAGTTCCTTTCCAGAGAAGATGCATCCGCCACATCAACAATAACGTCAACTTCATCACTCATAATAAACTGCCTGGAAACCTGCTCTTCCATCGTATAGGATGTCAGACTGTAGGTTCCTGGAAGGTCAACCAGACGAATGTTCAGATCATGATCCTTAATGGCACCTTCCATCCGCTCTACAGTAACTCCAGGCCAGTTGGCTACTTTCAAATTTGCTCCGGTATATGCGTTAAATAAAGTAGTTTTTCCACAATTGGGATTTCCAATAAATCCTATCGTCAAATCTTCTTTCATGCTGTCCCTCCCACTTGTATGTTTTCTGTAATATTACGTCCAAGGGCAAATCGGGTTCCCCTGACTTTAACGATCAGGACTCCTCTGCTCTTACTGTTTAAAATGAGAACGGAAGTTCCGTGGGTCATTCCAAGGGCTTCCAGTCGTTTTTCAATGTTGATCGGAAGTTCCATTTTCTGAACGGTGTATGTATTTCCAATCCGCCCCTGACTTAACTTTATCGTTTGTTCCAATCTCTTAGCCTCCTATCAGATTAGTTTTATTTAACTCAAATTTATTATAACAGAATGTCAGAGGTTTTCGAGAATTATTTTCAATAAAAGTGTTAAAATCGGAGAATTTTTTTCGGAATCAGGTGGATTCAGTTCCAAATTTTATAACAATCATCTCTTTATATCTTAATTAATTAAAATTAAGTCAAATTTTTATAACAATATTACTATTTATCCTTTTTTCTTCTTTTTTTCCATTTTTATGGAATCAGAACAGAAAAATTCCCGCTGCAGCAGAACGAACCAGTTCTGACTGCAGCGGGAATGCAATATTTTTACTTTGTATATAAAGGACAAATTCTACTTGTCATCCTTCTCGACCGGACGATTTTCTTTCGAATCGATCTCTGCCTTAATATCAGAAATGAATTCAGCAAGAGATCTCTGACCCTCATCGCCTTTGAAACGGCTTCTGACGGAAACCGCATTATTTTCTTCTTCTTTTCCACCGATAACCAGCATATAAGGAATCTTATGAAGCTGAGCCTCCCGGATCTTGTATCCCATTTTTTCAGCTCTCGTATCGATTTCAGCGCGGATTCCTGCCGCTTTTAATTCATCCAGAACTTTCTGTCCATATTCCAGATGTTTGTCGGAAATCGGGATAACTTCCACCTGTACCGGTGACAGCCATGTTGGGAAAGCTCCAGCAAAATGCTCGATCAAAATACCGATGAAGCGCTCAATGGAACCAAAAGCAACGCGATGGATCATGATTGGGCGATGTTTCTCTCCGTCTGCTCCTACATAGTGAAGATCAAATCGCAGCGGAAGCTGGAAATCCAGCTGGATAGTTCCACACTGCCAGGTTCTTCCAAGAGAATCTTCCAGATGGAAGTCAATCTTTGGTCCGTAGAATGCTCCGTCTCCTTCATTTACAACATAATCGAGTCCAAGATCTTCTAATGCCGCACGAAGAGAATCCGTTGCAAGCTCCCAGTCTTCATCGCTTCCCATACTGTCTTCCGGACGAGTAGACAGCTCTACATGATATTTGAATCCAAACAGGCTGTATACCTGATCGATCAACTCTGCAACGCCTTTGATTTCGTCTTTAATCTGATCCGGTGTCATGAAAATATGGGCATCATCCTGTGTAAAACAGCGCACACGCATTAATCCATGGAGCTGTCCTGATTTTTCATGACGGTGTACCAGACCAAGTTCACCCATTCGAAGCGGAAGATCACGATAAGAACGAGGTTCAGACTGATATACGAGAACGCCTCCCGGACAGTTCATCGGCTTGATGGCAAAGTCTTCGTCATCGATGACTGTCGTATACATATTTTCTTTATAGTGATCCCAGTGTCCAGATGTTTCCCAGAGATGACGGCTTAACATGATCGGAGTGGAAATTTCTACATATCCGGCTTTTGTATGAATGTCTCTCCAGTAATCCAGAAGTGTATTTTTCAGAACCATTCCTTTTGGAAGGAAAAATGGGAATCCCGGTCCTTCTTCTCTCATCATAAAGAGGCCGAGTTCTTTTCCGAGTTTTCTGTGGTCACGTTTTTTTGCTTCTTCAATCGTGGTCAGATAATCATTCAGATCTGCTTTTTTTGTAAATGCGGTACCGTAAATACGTGTCAGCATCTGATTATGTTCATCTCCGCGCCAGTAAGCGCCTGCGATGCTGGTCAGCTTAAATGCTTTTACCGGCTTTGTTGTCATCAGATGCGGACCAGCACAGAGATCCACAAATTCTCCCTGCTGGTAGAAGCTGATCACGGAATCTTCCGGAAGATCTTCGATCAGTTCAACTTTATATGGCTCATTACGCTCTTTCATAAAAGCAATGGCCTCTTCTCTTGGTTTTGTAAAACATGTGATCTCAAGATTTTCTTTTACAATCTTTTTCATCTCTTTTTCAATCTTTTCCAGATCATCCTGAGTAAAAGGCGTATCTTTTTCCATATCGTAATAAAATCCATTGTCAATGGATGGTCCAATGGCCAGTTTTGTTTCCGGATAAATTCGTTTCACTGCCTGAGCTAAAATATGGGAAGCTGTGTGACGAAAAGCTTTCTTTCCTTCGTCAGAATCAAATGTAAGAATGTTCAGGCTGCAGTCATCTTCAATTACAGTTCTTAAATCGACTACTTCCCCATTTAATTCGCCTGCGCAGGCTGCGCGCGCAAGACCTTCACTGATATCTTTTGCGATATCGATCACTGACATTGCCTGTCCGTATTCTTTTACAGAGCCATCTTTGAGTGTAATTTTCATGTCTTTATCTCCCTTTCATAATTGTTTTCTTCTGATTACAGGAAAAACACAACAGAGTTTTTATTTCAGTGAAAAAACAATTTCCCATGAAATAAAAAAACCCATGGATCTTTTCGATCCATGGGACGTATTCATTACGCGGTTCCACCCTGGTTGCCTGAGGAATGATTTCCCTGCAGGCCTCTCATTCATGACGGTAACGGTGTCGGCCGGGCTGGTTTACAGCCACTCCGAGGTGGTCTTCATCTGCTATGACGCTTAAGATGCTCTCAGCAAAATACATCTCTCTCTGGAAGCCTTTCACAGATTACTCTTCTCTTCAACGCTTTTCCTATTTCTCACACATTATAACACCGGATTTACATGAAATCAATCCTAAGATTCAATTTTTTCAAAGTCCGCTGCGCCATGCTTGCACAAAGGGCAGATAAAATCAGGCGGGAGTTCTTCTCCTTCGTAGACATATCCGCAGATTTTACATCTCCATCCTGTTGTTTTTGTCTCTGCTGGCTGAGGCTTAATATGTTTATGATAATAAGAATAGGTGACAGATTCCGTATCGTCAAGGACATCACCATCTTCCACCTGGGCTATAAACATCGTATGGCTTCCCAGATCTACCGTATCTGTGACTTTTGCGCATAAATATCCATTGGTTCCTTCTGTCACATAGATAATGCCATTCTCCGCACGTTTATAGCCGCTCCAGCCTTCCAGTTTATCCACATCTCTGCCGCTTTGAAATCCAAAGCGCCGAAACAGGTCAAAAGACGCTTTTTCCGATAAAATGGAGACATTGAACTGCCCTGTCTTAAGAATCATGTCATGAGTGTAATTGGATTGATTGACCACTGCAATGATACGATTTGGAGAATCGGTGACCTGTTCCACCGTATTGACAATACATCCATTGTCTTTTTCGCCGTCTCTGGCAGACAGAACAAACAGTCCATAAGTAAGCTGAAACATCGTACTCTTATTTTTCATAAGAACCTCCTTTCAATCCGTTTCCGGCTTCTGTTTTTTCTTGCTCTCAAAGTATATAAAATCATCAATCGCATCCAGTATATCTTTAAAATCATCTCTCGGAGCAATGGCAATATATTTTTGCAGAAGTTCTCTCTCCTGCTTTTTATACGGCCCATAGAAGATGTCAAATAAATTATGTCCTCTTAGATAAATCTTAATCAGCTCCATGTGCTCCTTCATATCCTGAGGCGACTGAAAGTCCCTGCCCATCACTTCCAGCAGATGCCGTCCGCTTTTGAGCCGGTGCAGATATTCTTTCCATTTATCAAATAAAATCTCGTAAAAAGATTCTTCCGACGGAATGATCTCTAACTTCCTCATAATTTCGGGATTTAGAAAATAATTTTCAAAAGAATAATATTTTAAAATCAGTACATTTCTTCTGGTTACTTTCGGAAGCTGATCGACATCTGTCAGATTCCTCTCATCATAATATTTACACAGCTGACGTCCCAGTTCATCCGGATCTTTACCGTCACTGTCCCGGATCATAAGAAACTGATCTCTCATATACACCTGATTCATATACTTTAAATTGGCATATGTCTTAATATTAGTGCAGCTGTTAGTCGTAAGAATCGAAATCCGGTTCAGTCTTCCATCCTCGCTATGAATATCGGAATAATAATGTTCCAGAAGCATTGGCAGACGGTATTTATCCTGCTTGCCTTCAACGATAAAAACGAAATCCACATTCATAAGATCTGCCGCATTATATCCCAGATCGTCCAGAATTGCCCCGATATTGGTTCTTTCCTTTGCGATGGAATAGGCTTCATCATCCAAAATGATCTGCCGGATCTGACGGCTTCCGAAATTCGACAGCAGATGAGGGGAATGGGTTGTAAAGATCACCTGATTTTTCTGAGACAGGCGATATAGGATCTCACTGGATGTTTTCTGAAGTTTTGGATGCAGAAACATTTCCGGATCTTCCACCATAATGATCGAAGGAATCTGATTTTCATCTTCTGCGTATGCTTCCATTAAAGACAGCATATAAATGCTTTTCATTCCCCGTCCCAGTTTCTGGACTGGTATGGTTGAGTCCCTTTCCTGATTATAAGCTTCTGCGTTTACCTGCAGCATTTCGTTGACATCATAATTCATAGAAAAAATAATATCTTCGTGGCCGCCGTTTTTATGGAAACTTCGATTGACACGCTTTTCAAACTGATCCACGTTAAGCTGGTAAAGCTTATATTCAAACAATTTTGCCGCTTCAAAGGCATTTAAGGCTTCCGGGACTTTCTGATTGATCAGCCCGATACAATGAAAGCAATGACGGCATGGCTTTGCTTCATCAAACATACAGCAGTTTGTTCTCATGATCTTAAGCAGATCAGACTCCTGGATCAGAAGAAGATCCTCCTGCATCTGCCACAGGTTGCGCTCCGTGCCAATAAAATAGATCGGCGGGAAAATCTGCTGGATATATTTGTTGTGCTTCCTTACTCCGTCATAGAAACGTTTCTTTCCTTCTTTGTTGGCAATAAATGTAAAAGAAAGTTCTCCGTCCCGGCAGGAAGGGAGTTTTGTATAAAAATCTTTCAGCCAGAGATCATATTTTTTGTACGGACTGACATAGCCGTGTTTATGAAAAATTTTCAGATCTTCTTCTGTAATGGCCAGCGTAAGGCTGATCTCAATATTCTGCATGGTTTCATTAAAATCCATCGGTGTGATTTTATAAGATCCTTCTACGGCTCTCAGAGCATGGAGAACCGAAGATTTTCCCGCATTGTTACGGCCCACCAGAATTAATGCTTTATCAATATCCGTCAGTGTCATATAACGGATGGATTTGAAATTTCGAATGGATAAACGAGTGATCTCCATAGGCTTTCCTCCTGTAAATCCAGTATAACACAGAACACACTTTTTTTGTTATTTGACCATGAAAAATCCCTGTGCTAAAATTATCTGTATACAGAGCTGTATAACACAGCAAAAAAGGAGGAATATCAATATGAAAGCACCTACATATTACGATGACCTGAATGCGAGACAGACAATAAAGCTGCGAGAACTGATCAAGACGCTTCCTCCATTTGCAAAAGATTTTTTCCGTGCTATTGACTCCACGACACAGGTGCGGACAAGAATCGCCTATGCCTATGATATCCGCGTATTTTTTCATTTTTTAATGGAGGAAAATCCGGTTTACCGCAATTATTCCATTCAGGATTTCGAAGTCTCTGATCTGGATAACATTGAATCTGTAGATCTGGAAGAATATATGGAATATCTTAAAGTCTATGAATCTGACGAGAGTCACAAGCATATGCAGAATACCGAACAGGGAGTCTTTCGTAAAATGTCCGCTCTTCGTTCTTTTTACGGCTATTACTATAAACGGCAGATGATCGGGAAAAATCCAACTCTCCTTGTGGATATGCCAAAAATCCGGGAGAAGGAAATTATCCGTCTGGAGCCGGATGAAGTTGCTTCTCTTCTTGATTTTGTTGAAAAAGGCGGTGAAAATCTCACCGGTCAGAAAAAAGCATACTATGAGAAAACAAAAGAACGGGATTTTGCCATCATCACCCTCCTTCTGGGAACCGGAATCCGTGTATCGGAACTGGTAGGGTTAAACCTCGATGATGTGGATTTTAAAAGCAACGGTCTTCATCTGATTCGTAAAGGCCGCAAAGAGATGACCGTATACTTCGGAAATGAAGTGGCAGATGCCCTGGAACAGTATATCGAAGGATCCCGCGCAAAAGTGATCCCGAGGGAAGGCCATGAAGATGCCCTTTTTTACTCCATGCAGAGAAAACGGATTGGAGTTCAGGCGGTACAGAATCTGGTAAAAAAATATGCCAGGGAGGTGACTCCTTTGAAGAAGATCACGCCGCATAAACTTCGCAGCACCTATGGCACGGCTCTTTACCAGGAGACCGATGATATCTATCTGGTAGCAGAGGTTCTGGGACACTCCGATGTCAACACCACAAGAAAACATTATGCCGCCATGTCGGATACCAGGAGGCGGCAGGCTGCAGGAAAAGTCGTTCTAAGAGAAAAGAAACCAGAATAGAAAAACAGACAGCCTTATGTATCATGGATTATGACACATAAGGCTGTTATTTTGCTCTCAGCTGCCGAGTTTCTTTTTCGCTGCAATCAGATCCCGGACAGTTTCATCATATTTGGATGGATCCCTTAAAACAGCTGATGGATGATATACGGCCGTCAGCCATACATCCTTTCGTTTCAAGAAGGTTCCATGTTCCCTGGTAATCCGGAATTCCGGGCGTATGATCCTCTGAGCGGCGATGCGCCCCAGACAAATGATCATCTCCGGCCGTATCAGTAAGGTCTCATACTTTAAATACGGCATACACGCTTCCTGTTCCTGTGCAAGAGGATCCCGGTTTCCCGGAGGCCGGCATTTTACGATATTCGTAAGGTATATCTCCTCCCGGGACATTCCTGCGGCCGACAGCATCTGATCAAAAATCTGACCGGATCTCCCTGTAAATGGAATCCCTGTCTGATCTTCCGTCTGTCCCGGCGCCTCTGCAATCAGTAAAATCCTGGAATACAGATTTCCCCTGCCCATGACAGACTGATGCCTTGTGCGGGATAGAGGACATCGTGTGCAGCTGTGCACAAAATCGTTTAATTCTTCATATGTATACATTGATCATCTTCCGAACACTATGTTTTTACTGAGCTTCCTTCATTTTGATCACCTGTTTGATCAGATCAACACTTCCTTCAATTCCAAGGTAACTGCTGTCCAGGCACAGATCATAAGATTTTGCATCTCCCCATTTATTAGAACTATAGTAGTTGTAATAGCTGGAACGCTGCTTATCTTTCTTGATCAGCACTTCTTTGCTCTTGTCAGAAGGAACCTCGTAGACATCTTCGATCCTCTTGATGCGGTCCTCGAACGGCGCATGAATATACACACTGAGACAATTATCAAAATCTTCCAAAGCATAATCTGCACAGCGGCCCACAAATACACAAGGTCCCTTAGACGCAATGTCTTTGATCGTATCAAACGCAGCCAGAAATACTTTGTGATTCAATGGAAGATCAAATGAATTGGAATTATATCCAAGAGAATACGGATCCATCACAAGGGAATACAGAAAACTTGTCGTTGGTTTCTCATCAAAACTTTCAAAAATCTCTTCGCAGATACCGCTCTCTTTTGCAGCAACCTTGATGAGTTCCCCATCATAAAACGGAATGTCAAGATCTTCTGCAAGTTTCTGCCCGATCAGATGACCTCCACTTCCATACTGCCTTTCGATCGTAATGATTGTTTTTGTACTCATATGAATCGCTCCCTTCCCCAAAAGGGTAAAATCAAGTTAGTTATCTCTTGTTTATAGTATACCTGATTTTTTAAATGGATACAAGTAAAGGATCCCTGCAAAAAGGATCCTTTAAAAATTTTTCTCCACATATTTTCTGGCAAAATCAGCGTCTTTATGCATCTGCCGGCTTAATGCGTCCAGAGACTCAAATTTCATTTCCGGCCTCTTATAATGCAGCAGTTCCACCCTGATTTCTTTATGATATATATCTTTGTGGAAATCCAGAATATAGGTTTCCACACCCATATGTTTTTTCCCTTCAATTGTTGGTTTTGTCCCAATATTGCTGATTCCGTAATACTGCCGGCCTTTGTAATAGATTCTGGATACATAGACTCCGTTTGGCGGCAGCAGTTTCTCACTGTCCGGCACCTGATTAGCGGTAGGAATGCCAAGCACTTCTTTTCCCAGATGATTTCCATGGACCACAGGTCCATAGATCATAAATGGAGTATCCATCAGTACGTTTGCTTCTTCGATCTTTCCTTCTTTTAACAGACTTCGGATTCTGGTACTTGATACAATGGCTCCATTTAATTCAAGTTTTGGAATTACGATCAGCCGGAAATCATGATCTTTTTCCATCTGTTTTAAAAGTTCCACATTTCCTCTTCTTTTATATCCAAATCCACAGTCGTCTCCAACAACCAGAATTTTCATTCCCATTTTTTTCAACAGAATTTCTTTCACAAAATCTTCCGGCTGAAGGCGGGAAAAGGCTTCCGTAAAAGGATGTTCAATGTAAATATCAATTCCCCGTTCAGAAAGCAGTTTTGTTTTCTCAACATGGGTATAAATCACACTGACGTCCTTATGTTTCAGCATATTCATCGGCGGCCGGTCAAAAGAAAAAACCGCAGCTTTACACCCTTCTTTTTTATATTGGATCAGTTTGTCAAAAATCAGCTGATGACCTTTGTGCATTCCATCAAATTTTCCAAGGGCAACAACGGTATTATGAAATTGAAATTTTTCAGTATCGTGAATGTACTCCATGGCTTCCTCTCAATCATTTTGGTCATAAAATATTTTGTCAGGAAAGAACATCTGCTTTTTCCATCTGTAGACCCCTATAAAATGTCCTTCTTCATCATAAACGCGAAGCATCCTTCCGGTATCAAGACCGGTTTCGCAGAAGCAGGACAGCTTCAGAGGGTTCCCGTTATAAAGCAGTTTGTTGCAGTTTTTGCGCACCGTTCCCTTTTGGAGAGAAGAAAAAACTTTCTCTACCGGAATGATATATTCACTGACCCGGTCTTCTTTTGCTGCTTTTTCAATCTCTTCCAGGGTATGGGATGCTTCGATTCGAAATCCGCTGGATCTGGTTCTGGTCAGTTTTGTCATACAGGCGCCGCTTTGAAGTTTTCTGCCGATGTCACGGCAGAGACTCCGGATATAAGTACCCTTGCTGCAGGTTACTGTCATGGAAACTTCCGGAAGATTGATTTTCAGATCAGATATTTCATAAATCCTTACTTTCTGCGGTTTCCTTTCGATAACCTTTCCTTCCCGCGCCAGTTCATACAGCTTCCTGCCCTGTACTTTTTTTGCAGAGTACATCGGCGGAATCTGATCGTATTCCCCTATAAAAGAAAAGACAGCTTCCTTTACAGCATCCTCAGATTCAGGGACCGGGAAAACAGCTGTTTCCACTCCCCAGATATCTTCCGTATCTGTTTCTTTTCCCAGCAGGAATGTCGTTTCATATTGTTTTTTTGTTGCCGTCAGCATATCGCAGAGTTTGGTTCCTCTTCCCAGACAGACCGGAAGCACGCCAACTGCGTTAGGATCCAGTGTTCCCGTATGACCGATCTTTTTCTGCCTGAGAATGCCCCTTAGTTTTGCTACGACGTCATGGGATGTAAATCCCTGCTCTTTATATACATTGATGATTCCGTTTAACATATCAACCTCTATAGCTGTTCTTTTATCTTAGGAAGCAGCTGTTTTTCTATCTGTTCAAAACTTCCAAACATGGTGCATCCGGCTGCAAGAATGTGTCCGCCTCCTCCAAATTCCTGGGCAATGGATGAAACATTGACTTTCCCATTGGAACGCATGCTCACCTTTACGCCTCCATTTTTCAAAGGATATAAAAAGACGGCGGTTTCTGCTCCTTTTGTTACCCGCAGCTGGTCAATAATGCCATTTACATCTGAAGGAACAGCTCCCAGCTGATCCAGTTCTTCCTGAGATAACCCGGAGCAGATAATGGTTCCGTCACAAAACAGACGACTGTTCAGCAGCGCTCTGCCAAGGGCGAGATTCTGCACATATGTTTTCTGGAAAAACGTTTCGTCAATGATCTTTGAATGATGGATTCCTTTTTCCAGAAGTTCTCCCGCATAGATCATCGTTTTTTTCGTTGTATTAGAATGTTTAAAAACTCCGGTGTCATGAACAATGCCGGTATAAAGACATTCCGCGCATTTTAAGGATACTTCTTCAAGTGGGATCAAATCACACAGAACTTCGCAGGTTGCGCTTGCTTTCGGATCTGCGATACAATAATTTCCCATTCCCTGATTGCTGATATGATGATCAATGCAGAAGACAGTATCCGCATTGCGGACCAGGCTGGAAAAAGGTTCAAACCGGTCCTCACTGCTGCAGTCCAGTACAAAAAACAAATCGTATTTTTCATTTTTCGGTATTGTCAGAATCTGCCCTGCGCCGCTTAAAAACAAAAATTCGTCACTGATTGGTTCCAGATAGACGTCCGTCTGTTTTTCCGGATATTTTTCGGAAATGTATTGTCTCAGTGCAAGACAGCTTCCAATACAATCCCCATCGGGGTGAATGTGCCCGGTAATCCCAATGGTCTGGGCACATTCAATTTGCTCCATAAATTCTTTCATAATGAAACTCCTTATTTTTGCAGTTCATCAATTTTCTTTGACATTTCCACGCCATATTCAATCGAATCGTCCAAAATAAAGGTAATCTCAGGTGTATTTCTTAAATTGACCGTATGGGCAAGTTCGCGCCGAATATATCCCACTGCGCTGTTCAGCCCTTCCATCGTCTTGTCTTTTGCTTCCTGGTCTCCCAGAACGCTGATATACACCTTGCACTGTTTCAGATCTGATGTTACGACCGCGTCTACGACGGAAGTCATAGGCGCAATCCTTGGATCTTTGATCTCCCGGCTGATGATACGGCTTAATTCCCGCTGCACTTCACCGTTGATTCGTGTATTTTTAATGCTGTTTTTTCTCATAACTGACTCCTTTTCATCAATTCAGCAGAACTTATCTAGGAACTTCTTCCATAACGAATGATTCGATCTGATCACCTTCTTTGATATCATTGAAGTTTTCCATAACCAGACCACACTCAAAGCCGCTTCGAACTTCTTTGACTGCATCTTTTCCTCTCTGAATAGACGCAAGTTTGCCTTCATGGATTACAATTCCATCACGGATCACCCTTGCAGAACTGTCTCGCTGAATAGTTCCGTCTGTTACATAAGATCCTGCGATCGTTCCAACTCCGGATGCCTTAAACAGCTGCCGTACTTCAGCATGACCTGTGACTTTTTCAACAAATTCCGGATCCAGCATACCTTTCATCGCAGATTCGATATCTTCAATTGCATTGTAAATAACGCGGTATAATCTCATATCAACTTTGTCTGCCGCTGCAGCGTCTTTTGCTGCAGGCTCCGGACGAACATTAAATCCAATGATGATCGCATTGGAAGCGGAGGCAAGCATAACATCGGATTCATTGATTGCTCCAACGCCTCCGTGGATTACTTTAACTGCCACTTCATCGTTCGATAATTTTTCAAGGCTCTGTTTCACTGCCTCTACAGATCCCTGTACGTCTGCTTTTACGATAATGTTTAATTCTTTTACGCTGCCTGCCTGAATCTGATCAAAGAGATCATCCAGAGACAGCTGGCTCTTCGTTTCAGAAAGCATTTTTTCTCTGCCATAGGCAATGAATTTTTCTGCCACGGCACGTGCTTCTTTTTCACTGTCCATTGCCATGCAAACTTCACCGGCATATGGCACTTCGCTTAATCCGAGAATCTCAACCGGAGTAGATGGTCCGGCGGATTTGATTCTTTTTCCTTTGTCATTGATCATGGCACGAACTTTACCGTGAGCATTTCCAACAGCGATCGCGTCTCCTACATGAAGTGTACCTTTCTGTACCAGGACAGTGGCAACCGGGCCTCTTCCTTTGTCAAGCTGTGCTTCCAGAACGATTCCTCTTGCCTTGCGGTCTGGATTTGCCTTTAACTCAAGTACTTCGGCGGTCAGAGATACCATATCCAGGAGTTCTGGAATTCCTTCTCCTGTATGAGCGGAAACCGGACAGAAAATTGTGCTTCCTCCCCAGTCTTCCGGAATCAGTTCATATTCTGTCAGTTCCTGTTTTACACGTTCGATATTGGCGCTTTCTTTGTCAATCTTATTGATCGCTACGATAATCTCGACTTCTGCAGCTTTTGCATGGTTGATGGCCTCAACAGTCTGCGGCATAACACCGTCATCTGCAGCGACAACAAGAATTGCAATATCGGTTGACTGTGCTCCACGCATACGCATGGATGTGAATGCTTCATGTCCCGGTGTATCCAGGAATGTGATTTTTCCATTGGCGGTTTCCACCGTATAAGCACCGATATGCTGGGTAATTCCGCCGGCTTCTCCTGTAGTTACATGGGTAGAACGAATTTTATCGAGAAGAGAGGTTTTTCCGTGGTCAACATGACCCATGACACAGACAACGGGCGGCCTTTCCACCATTTTGCTCTCATCGTCTTCCTCGTCATCTTTCAGGATTTCTTCAATAACATCCACCTGCTGTTCCATTTCTACCAGACGGTCAAATTCCAGCGCAATTTCTTCTGCTTTCTCAAAATCCAGTTCTGAGTTCAGATTCAGCATTCCGCCTCCGCTGATCAGCAGTTTTTTGATAATATCATTGGCTGGAATGGACAAAGCGTCCGCCAGTTCTTTCAAAGTAAGCATTGGCGGAATTTTTACTGGCACATCCGGGTCAATTTCCGGTTTTTTCACCGGCTCCGGCTTAATAAATGCTCCAGGTCCTGATGTCTTCTTTTTCCTTCTCTGTTCCTGCGGCTGGTTCTTATTAAATTTTTTGTTCTTTTTATTATTTTTATGATTGAATTTCTGGGAATTCTGAGGGTTTTCTTTTCTCAAAATTTTACGATCTCCATCCTGTTTTTTATTCTTTTGATTTTTCTGATTGTTTCTCTGGTTTTTAAAGTCTTTCCGGTTTTCATTCTTGTTATGATCTTTATTTTCATTCCGGTTATTCGGCTGATTTTTCCCATTTCTCCGGCGGTCACCATTCTGATTCCGGTTCTGTCCGCCTTTTCCGTCTTTTCGGCCGTTTTCCTGTTTCTTAAAATTCTGTTTTTTTGAAGAAGATGTATTTTTTTTCGGCGCTAATGCTTTTTCCACAATGGCTACCTGGTCATCACTTACCATACTCATATGGTTTTTTACATCAATCTGATTTGATTTCAGTATTTCCAAAATTTCTTTGTTATCTTTTCCCAATTTCTTTGCAACTTCATATACTCTGAATTTTGCCATATATTACACCTCCATAATTGATTCCTTATCAAGCTGTTTGCGGACTGCGTTAGAAAATCCCTGATCCGTTACCGCAATGGATGCTCTGAAATCCTTGCCTACGGCATGGCCGAGCTGTTCCCTGTCGCACCAGAAATAAAGAGGCACCTGATAATGGTTGCACAGATTTCGAAATTTCTTTTTTGTATTCTCAGAAGCATCCATGGCCACAATGACCAAACACGCGTTTTTTTTTCGAACTGCTTCTGAAACTGCGAAATCACCGCTGGACAGATTTCCGGATCTCATACATAGACCAAGGGTCGATAAGATCTTATTCAATTTCTTTCATCTCCTTTTCCAGCTGTTCATAAATTTCTTCGGGAATTGCCATCTTAAACGAACGTTCCAGACCTTTTGATCTGACTGCTTTCGCAAGACAATCATTGGACTTGCAGATATAAGCTCCTCTGCCGTTCTTCTTTCCCGTTGCGTCAATCGTGATTTCTCCTTCCTTGGTACGTACAATACGCACCAGGTCCCGTTTTTCTTTCTGTTCTCCGCATCCAATGCATTTTCTCGTAGGAACTTTTCGATTGTTCATTCTATCACATCCTGTTACTCTTCATTTTCTTCATCTGACATCTCTGTTTCTTCAGATTCCGGTTCTTCGGATTCCATATCATCTGAAATTTCTTCTTCCTCAGAAGATACTTCAGTTTCTTCTTCTGCAAAGCTGTCTTCTTCATCTGCAGTTTCCTGGAAATCAAGATCCAGCTCATCGTTAAGATCCTGAAGATCGTCAGACGTCTCTTCTTCCATCTCTTTCTTTAAAGCTTCTTCCTGAGCCTGGGATTCACTCTTAATATCAATCTTATATCCTGTAAGGCGGGCAGCAAGTCTTGCGTTCTGTCCTTCTTTTCCAATAGCAAGAGACAGCTGATAATCAGGAACTACGACTTCCGCGCTCTTTTCCTCCACATCAGCCGTTACGGATACGACTTTGGACGGACTTAACGCGTTTTCAATAAAGATGCAAGGGTCTTCGTTCCAGTTGATAATATCAATTTTTTCCCCTTTCAGGTCATTTACAATCGCGTTGACTCTTGCGCCGTTTAAACCGACACAGGCTCCGACCGGATCCACATTTTCATCATTGGACCATACTGCCATTTTAGTTCTGGATCCTGCTTCTCTCACAATATTTTTAATTTCTACTGTGCCGTCCTGGATTTCTGCCACTTCTTTTTCAAACAGGCGTTTTACCAGATCCGGATGTGTTCGTGATACAAGGATCCTCGGTCCGCGGTTTGTTTCTTTTACTTCAACGATATAAAGCTTGATCCGCTCTGTCGGACGGAAAACTTCTCCCTTGATCTGTTCTGATTTCATCAGAAGAGCATCTGTTCTGTCATCCAGGCTGACGCTGACATTTTCTCCAACATATCTCTGAACGACACCTGTTACAATATCTTTTTCTTTGCAGTAGAAATGGTCATATACGACTCTTCTTTCTTCTTCCTTGATTTTCTGTACAATAACACTTCTGGCGTGCATTGCTGCGATTCGTCCGAAATCTTTCGGCGTGATTTCCACACGAACCTGATCTCCAAGTTCATATTTCTGATTCATCGCTTTTGCTTTGCCAAGACTGATCTCCAATGCAGGATCCATGACTTCTTCTACCACTTCTTTTAAAGCATAAACATAGATGTCTCCGGTCTCCCGATCCATGTTGACCACTACATTATCCGCGCTGCCAAAGTCCCTCTTACATGCAGCAAGCAAAGAATTTTCAATGGCCTCCATGATGACATCCTTGTCAATTCCTTTTTCTTTTTCTAACTGATTTAATGCTGCAATTAATTCGTTCATTTTTTCTTTTTCCTCCTTAAAAATCTAATGACAGACGGGCCTGCGCAATGCCCTTCATTTCAAATTCCATGTCGTTACCATCAATTTCCAGAATGATACGATCTTTGGAATAGTCTTTTAAAATTCCTGTAAATTCTTTTTGTTTGTCCACAGCCTGATACAATTTGATATCAATGGATTTTCCAATACTGCGAAGATAATCTTTTTCCTTTTTCAGCGGCCGTCCCAGACCCGGAGAGCTGACTTCCAGAATGTAGGCATCTTCAATAAAATCTTCCTCATCCAGCTTTTCTTCCAGAGCACGGCTTATAAGAACACAGTCATCGATGCTGATGCCTCCTTCTTTGTCCGCATAGACTCTCAGATACCAGTTGGCCCCCTCCTTTACATATTCTACATCAACCAGTTCAAATCCATTTTCTTCAATGATTGGAAGAACCATAGCTTCTGTTCTGTTTTCAATCTCCGTATGTTTTGCCAAAATATCATCCCTTTCCATCTGTTTTGATCATGTCAAGCGGACACTTGGAACCTGTCAGGCTGTTTCCTCGTGAACGCAGGCTGCTTTGTGCTGTCTGTGTTCGGATATCTACACAAACAATAAGAGTGGACTTGCGCCCACTCCTATCAGTAATTTCTTAAGCTTCTTTTATTCTATCATGAAAGATAGTACTTGACAAGGGATTTTAGTAAAAATTGTTAAATAAAATTAAAGGACAGCTGGTCGGTTTCTTCCAGATCCCCCATAATTCCCAGTTCCTTCATTTTGTCAATGCAGGCCTGCGGCGCTTTCGTCCGGTTCCTGAAATTTTCAAGAGACGTAAACGCTTCCCCTCTGGCTGCCTCTTCTACCTGAAGAGCGGCCTTTTCTCCCATACCGTCAATGCTGGTAAAAGCCGGCATGATCTTTCCGTCAATTACCTGAAAATCTTTCGCTTTCGCTTTATAAATGTCGATTGGCATAAATTCATACCCTCTGGCATACATTTCATCGGCAATCTTCATTTCACGCAGAAGATCCAGATCCGCGTTTTTTACCTCATGTTTTGGAGTATTTTTTATCTGGCGGATCCTTTCATCCAAATGTTCTTTTCCAAGACACATATCTTCATAAGAAAATGCCTTTGCCCGGATACTGAAATAAGCCGCATAATATGCCAGCGGATGATATACCTTATACCACGCGATTCGCCATGCCATCATAACATACGCAGCGGCATGAGCCTTCGGGAACATATATTTGATCTGTTTACAGGACCAGATATACCATTCAGGAACTCCTTTTTCTCTCATGGCTTCTTCCTGTTCAGGTTTCAGCCCTTTTCCTTTTCGAACTCCTTCCATGATCGTAAACGCCAGAGCTTCATCCAGTCCCTGATTGATCAGGTAAACCATGATATCATCTCGACAGCAGATGGCAGTGGAAATTGTGGCATCTCCATTTTCGATCAATGTCTGCGCATTGCCAAGCCATACATCGGTTCCGTGAGACAATCCGGAAATACGCACCAGATCGGAAAAACTCTGCGGATGGGTATCCTGAAGCATCTGGATAACGAAATCTGTTCCAAACTCCGGAACTCCCAGAGATCCCAGCGGTGTCCCGTCAATATCTTCCGGTTTGATGCCCAGAGTCTCTGTTCCATGAAACAGGCCCATGACTCCTTTGTCGTCCAGAGGAATGGTATGGGAGTCAATTCCCGTGATATCTTCCATCCTTCGGATCATAGACGGATCATCGTGTCCGAGAATATCCAGTTTCAGAAGATTCTGGTCAATGGAATGATACTCAAAATGTGTCGTGATGATCGGTGTATTCATATCATTTGCCGGGTGCTGGATAGCGGTGAAATCATAAATTTCTTTATCATGAGGCACAACAATAATTCCTCCCGGATGCTGTCCCGTCGTTCGTTTGACTCCGGTGCAGCCTGCCGCCAGACGTTCGATCTCGCAGCGGCGCTTGCTGATGCCTCTTTCTTCCAGATATTTTAGAACATATCCATAAGCGGTTTTTTCCGCCAGAGTACCTATGGTACCGGCACGGAAAGCCTTTCCTTTTCCGAAAATGACTTCTACATAAGCATGAGCTTTTCCCTGATATTCTCCGGAAAAGTTCAGGTCAATATCCGGCTCTTTATCTCCTTTGAATCCGAGGAATGTCTCAAACGGAATATCCTGTCCTTCCTTGATCAGTTTCGTTCCGCATTTCGGACAGACAGCGTCCGGCATATCAAACCCAGACATACCCTTTTTCGCGTATTCCTGTACCTGCTCAGAATCAAAATCCACGTAATGACAGTTTGGGCATATATAATGAGCCGGAAGAGGGTTTACCTCAGTAATTCCCGCCATGGTTGCCGCAAAAGAAGATCCGACAGAGCCACGGGATCCAACCAGATAGCCATGGTCGTTGGAATCCCATACCAGCTTCTGCGCAATGATATACAATACTGCATAGCCGTTTCCGATAATGGAAGTCAGTTCTTTTTCCAGACGGTTTGTGACTCTCTGCGGCAGATCCGGGCCATAAATCTCATGCGCTTTATTATAACAGATTTCTCTCAGCTCCTGGTCTGAATTTTCAATAACCGGGGGACATTTGTCCGGATGGATCGGAGAAATATTTTCAATCATATCATTGATCTTATTTGGATTTGTAATGACCACTTCTCTGGCTTTATCACTTCCAAGATAAGCAAATTCATCCAGCATTTCTTCTGTCGTCCGGAAATACAGCGGAGGCTGCTGATCTGCGTCCTTAAAGCCTTTTCCTGCCATCAGGATGGAACGGTAAATCGAATCATCCGGATCCAGAAAATGAACGTCACAGGTAGCAATCACCGGTTTATGAAATTCTTCTCCCAGCTCAACGATCTTCTGATTCAGGCGCTGGATATCTTCCTCTGAATTAATATTTTCATATTTATCTGAGTGAATCATAAATTCATTATTTCCCACCGGCTGGATTTCCAGATAATCGTAAAAGGAAACAATTCTTGCGATATCTTCATCGGACCGCTGATCCACCAGAGCGCTGTAGAGTTCTCCTGCTTCACAGGCTGAGCCGACGATCAGGCCATCCCGGTATCGGTCGATCAGTGACTTAGGCATACGCGGTTTTCGATTGAAATAATTAATATGGGATTCCGATACAAGACGATTTAAGTTCACTCTTCCTGTATTATTCTTTACCAGCAAAATACCATGACGCATCCGTCCCTTTTTTACAAGATCCGTACTCTGGGCGGCAAAATCGTTGACCTGATCCAGGTTTTCAATTTCTCTTTCTTTCAGCATAGAGATAAATTCAACAAAAATCTTTCCAGTTGCGGTTGCGTCATCCACAGCACGATGATGGGTCTCAAGGACGATATTTAAATGCTTACATATATTATCCAGCGTATATTTTCCAAGATGAGGCATCAGACATCTGGCAAGTCCAAGGGTATCGACTGCAGTATACTCATAAGGCAGTTTCAGCCTCCGGCAGTTTGCCCGGATGAATCCGGTATCAAAGCCGGCATTATGAGCCACCAGTACCGCTCCCTCACAAAAATCCAGAAATTTCGGAAGAATTTCTTCAATGATGCCGGCATCTTTTACCATATCATCTGTAATCGTTGTCAGCTGAGTGATCTTATATGGGATCGGCCTCTGTGGATTTACGAATTCACTGAATGTCTCTGTAATCTGACCATGAACAACCTTAACTGCTCCAATTTCAATGATGCGGTCATTCTCACTGTTAAATCCTGTCGTCTCAATATCAAAAACAACATATTCCTGATCCAGGGTCTGTCCCCTGGAGTCAATCGCCAGATCCCCAAGATCATCTACAAAATACCCTTCTACTCCATAAATGATTTTAAAAGGATCATCTTCCGCAAGGTGAAGGTCTTCATACGCATGACGGGCAATCGGAAAGGCCTGCAGGACACCGTGATCTGTGATGGCAAGCGCTGGATGTCCCCAGTCATGGGCTCGTTTTACCACATCCTTGATCTGTACAACGCTGTCATTATCACTCATAACAGTATGCAGATGAAGCTCCACTCTTTTATCCATGGATGTATCCTGTCTCTTTTTCCTGAAATCCGGAATTGCTTTAATTCCCGCAACAGACCCAAGAGAAATCTCACGGTCAAATTTATCATACATGGCAACTGCCTTAATCCGATAAAATCCTCCCTTTTTCAGACTGTCCAGAATTTCCGGAAGCTGTTCATTCTTCACAAAGATCTTACAGCTGATAGAATCCGTAAAATCTGTAACATGAAAGATGATGATTGTCTTTTCATTGCGGATTTCTCTCGTCTCAAGAAATGTGATCTGACCATGAACAACGACTTCACCAATCTCATCATAAATATCTTTGATTTCTGTCAGATCGCCGTCACAGTTTCTTCCATAAAGAAGCGTTGGATCATCTTTCGGTCTCCTGTTTTTACGAAATCTGTTTTCACTTTTCTTTGCAGCCGCCGCTTTTTTGCGTATTTTTTTCTCTTCTTTGTGTTCCTGTTCTGCCGTATCCGCGTGTTCCACAATTGCATGGATTTCCTGCTGAAGCCGGTAATCACTTTCATCTCTCAGGTTTCTTTCATGCTGCCGGGAAAAATCAAACCCTACTTTGATTTCCATATGGAACCGGTCTTTCATGACACCCTCAAAATAGTCTTTGATCGCCGATGCCTTGCTCCGGTTTACAAAGGTATCTTCAAAATAAAAAGTAATCACATTCCCTTCAACTTTATAATCACCTTTTCTG
Source organism: Anaerostipes butyraticus (assembly GCF_016586355.1). Lineage (GTDB taxonomy): Bacteria > Bacillota > Clostridia > Lachnospirales > Lachnospiraceae > Anaerostipes > Anaerostipes butyraticus. The sequence continues at coordinate 66,520 of NZ_BLYI01000031.1, read as the reverse complement.
ACAACATTAAAAATAACCTCTCCTTTGCCCTTTAGTTCAAAGAGGAAGCTTTTCATATAATGTTCCATCAGGTATTTTAAATTATACTGGTCAGAGAGATGATAGGTTTCATGAAACCGTATCTTAATATAGCGTTTGGAAAACAGCTGTTCCCGAATCTGCTGTTCCATCCGCCAGGTATCCACCCTGGAAATCAGATGATCACAGCAGAAAGAAATTCTCAGCATGTTATCTCGTTTTTTTAAAGTAATGTCCTGTATGTCCACAGACTCAAACATCGAATGGAAGGCATCAGACACCTTCAGGTCCGGAAATACAGTAAAAAAAGGTTTTGCTGCCCCTGACATTTCTATTCACCCCAATGTTCCAATTCATTTCTTAATGTATCAAGCAGTTCATCTTCCGGCACTTTGCGGATAACTTCGCCTTTTTTGATCAGCAGACCTTCGCCAATTCCTCCGGCAATTCCAACATCCGCTTCTTTCGCTTCACCCGGGCCGTTTACCACGCATCCCATAACTGCAACTTTGATATTTAAATGTTCAAAGTCGCTGGCCATGGTCTCTACCTGATTCGCCAGTGAAATCAGATCAATATTGGTTCTTCCGCAGGTTGGGCATGAAACAACCTCAATTCCGCCCTGACGCAGTCCCAGTGTTTTCAAGATCAGCTTTGCACTGGTAATTTCATTTACCGGATCTCCGGTCAGAGAAACGCGAATCGTATCTCCGATTCCCTGATAAAGAATGATTCCAAGACCAGCTGCAGATTTAATATTGCCGCTGTATACGGTTCCCGCTTCCGTGATGCCCACATGAAGAGGATAATCAATCTGTTCCGCAACCAGCCGGTAGGCATCTGCACACATCAAAACATTGGAAGATTTGATGCTGACGACAATATCATGAAAATCAAACGCTTCCAAAAGGCGGACCTTGTCCAATGCGCTTTCCACAAGTCCCTGAGCTGTTACCCCATGGTATTTTTCCACCAGTGGTTTTTCAAGAGATCCGCTGTTGACGCCGACGCGGATCGGCACATGATACTTTTTAGCTGTCTCTACCACTTTTCGGATATTTTCCTCACCGCCAATATTTCCCGGATTGATCCGGATTTTATCGGCTCCGTTTTCCATGGCTGCGATGGCCAGTTTGTAATTAAAGTGGATATCAGCCACCAGCGGAATATGGATCCTTTTCTTGATTTCTCCAAGCGCTTTGGCAGCTTCCTGGGTCGGCACCGTACACCGCACAATCTCACATCCCGCTTTTTCCAAAGCCAGGATTTGTTTTACGGTAGCTTCCACATCTTCTGTTTTCGTATTGGTCATAGACTGGATCGCAACCGGATTTCCACCGCCAATCTTCACATTTCCAATTTCTACGACTCTGGTCTGTTTTCTTGTATACATAAAAACGCCTCCTTTAGAGGAATATCTTCGTAATATCCTGATACATGACAAATACCATCAGCGCAAGAAGGAGGAGTAATCCAAACGTATGAACAGCCGCCTCCATTTCTCTTGGAACCGCCTTTCCGCGAATCGCTTCTATGATCAGAAAAAGAAGCCGTCCGCCGTCCAATGCCGGCAGAGGAAGAAGGTTCATCACTCCCAGGTTCGCGCTGATCAGGATCGCCATATTGAGCATGGTTAAAAATACCGTCACAGCTCCGTATTTTGCCGCTTCATTATACTGATCTCCGACAACTTTCACAATGCCTACCGGACCGGAAAGATCCTGCAGTCCCAGCTGTCTTGAAATCAGCATTCCTACACTTTTCACTGTAATTTTAATCTGCAGACCGACTTCCCGGAAACTGTATTCCAGAGTTTTTAACGGTCCGACTTTTTGGTATCCAGGCCATGTAATGCCAATTATATACTGATTCTGTTCCTTATTATATTCAGGCGTTACATTCATCGCGATTTCTTTCCCGTTCCGATCGACCGTCAGAGGAATGGCGCCGCCTTTGTAGTCAAGATACATATAATAGGAAAATTCACGATAGTTATGGATCCTGTCACCATCTACACTTGTCATAACATCTCCTGCCTTTATGCCGGCCTCGGCTGCCGGAGATCCTTTCTGGACAGAATCAATCTGAGGAATATCAGCTCCTGACATTCCTACTACAATGACAGAAAATAAAAATGCCAGAACAAAGTTAAAAAACGGACCGGCAAATATCACCGCCATTCTGGCCCATACGGATTTGTTGTTAAAGGCATTCTGTTCCGGACGATCCTCATCTTCTCCCATCATACATGCGCCTCCAAACGGAAGCAGATGAATAGAATAAAAAGTATCGCCAATCTGTTTTCCTATAACGGTAGGTCCCAGTCCAATGCAGAACTCATCCACCTGGATGCCGTTTTTCTTTGCCACCAGGAAATGTCCCAGTTCATGGACAATAATAATGATTCCAAAAATTAAAACTGCAATGATAATATTCAATAATCTACCTGCTTTCTATATGCTCATATACCCACTGTTCCGTTTCCAGTACCTGTTCCAGAGACGGATTTTCTATGTTCGTATGGGCATCCATCGCGTCTTCAATGATGTCATATATATCCAAAAAGCGGATCTTCCGGTCTAAAAACAGAGCAACTGCCTTTTCATTGGCCGCGTTAAACACGGTCGGCATGCTGCCGCCCATTCTTCCCGCCCTGCGTGCCAGAGGGAGCCCTCGCAGTACGTCTTCCGGAGGTTTAAAAAATGAAATCTCCTTCATTGCCGCAAAGTCCAGACGTTCACCTGCCAGAGGACGGTGTTCCGGATAAAACAGCGCATACTGGATCGGCAGTTTCATATCCGGTGTACCAAGCTGTGCCATAACGCTGCCGTCTTTGTATTGTATCATCGAATGAATCACGCTCTGCGGCTGGACAACTACATGAATATGATCAAAATCGACGTCAAACAGCCACTTTGCTTCTATCACTTCCAGACCTTTGTTCACCAGGGTTGCGGAATCTATTGTAATCTTTCGTCCCATAGACCAGTTTGGATGTTTTAAAGCATCTTCCACCGTTACATATGCAAGCTCTTCTTTCGTCTTATTCCGGAACGGCCCTCCGGATGCTGTTATGATCAATGAGTCCAGATCTTTTCTGTCACCGCTTTGCAGGCACTGAAAGATCGCGGAATGCTCACTGTCTACCGGATAAATCCGAACTCCCAGTTTCTCTGCCATCGGCATGATGATATGACCTGCCGTTACAAGAGTTTCCTTATTTGCCAATGCAATATCCTTGCCTGCCTTCATGGCAGCGATCGTTGGACGAATTCCAATCATGCCGACAATCGCTGTTACAACAATCGAACAGGAAGGCTCACCTGCTGTTTCCAGCAGACCGTCCATACCGGATACGATTCTGACATCAAGATCCTGTACACGGACTTTTAGTTCTTTTGCCTTCTGTTCGTCATATACAGCCGCAATTTTGGGTGAAAACTCCCGGATCTGCTGTTCCAGTAAATCTATATTCTTCCCGGCAGCCAGCGCTGTAACGCCAAGATCGCTGTTGGAACGAACGATCTCAAGTGTCTGAGTGCCGATGGATCCTGTGGATCCAATGATAGAAAGATATTTCATTTAAATAGTTCCTCCTGAAATCATGACCATAAGATAATAAACAACAGGCGCAATCAGAAGAATGCTGTCAAATCGGTCTAAGATTCCGCCATGGCCCGGGATCAGAGAACCATAGTCTTTGATTCCGGCATCTCTCTTGATCGCAGAAGCGGCCAGATCCCCAATGACAGAGATCACAGCGCCAACACCGCAGATAATCGGGAACATAACCACTGGATCAAAAGAAAGACGCAGCCTGGTCTTAATATAAAATCCATAGATCAGTCCAAGGATCACAGCTCCTAAAATACCGCCGACAAATCCTTCGATGCTCTTTTTCGGACTCAGTTCCGGTGTCAGTTTGTGTTTTCCGATCAGCATGCCAACACAGTACGCCAGGGTATCATTTCCCCAGGCAGCCAAAAACAGCAGAACCACAAATTCGCCGCCATTCTGGATAATTCTCAGCTGATAAATATAAGAAAGCATAATGCCCACATAAATAAACCCGAAGAAACAGCCCATCATCTGGTTTAATTTATATTTCGGAAAACGAATCACATAACATCCCAGCAGTACGATCAAAAACAGGATAATGATCGGAACAGTCCATTGTGCCAGGTCAAAAAACATTGCTACATAGAACAGGATACATCCGGTATATCCAATCACTGCCAGAGAAGATTTCTCAATATGAAAAATTCTGAGCAGTTCGCTGTATCCGATCAGAGATATGATCAGAGTCGCTGCCAAAGTGACCATTCCTCCCATATACAATGCGAATACAGCAATAAGTACTAATACAATACCGCTTAACAATCGTTGCTTAAACATAAATTAAATTCCTCCAAATCTTCGATCGCGTCCATTATAGTACTCGATCGCTTTTTTCAATTCCTTTTTGTTAAAGTCCGGCCACAGCACATCTGTAAAATAGAATTCTGTGTAAGCCAGCTGCCAGAGCATGAAATTGGACAGACGCTCTTCTCCGCTGGTCCGGATCATCAGATCCGGATCCGGAAGATCTCTGGTATCCAGATAATTCTGGAATGATGCTTCCGTGATGTCCTCTTTCTGAATTCGGCCGGACTGGATATCCTCCGCCATATGTTTCATGGCACGAACCATCTCATCACGGCTTCCATAGTTTAAGGCAATCGTAAAATTAATGCCGGTGTTGTCTTTGGACGCTTCTTCCAGCTGCCTGATCTTATCCTGTAGATCCTGTGACAGTCCGCTCACATCTCCGATTACCCTTACTTTCATATTATTTTTGTTTGCGCGTTTGATGCAGTTTTTCAGATAATCACGCAATAATTTCATCAAAGCATCCACTTCGTCCTTCGGCCGTTTCCAGTTTTCTGTGGAAAAGGCATAGACAGTCAGATACTTGATTCCAAGGTCATAGGCATCTTCAATTATCCTCTCTACGGTTTTACTCCCCTGCACATGTCCCATATTTCTTGGCAGATGCTTCTTCTTTGCCCATCTTCCATTTCCATCTAAAATGATCGCCACGTGCTGAGGGACATTCAAATGTTCCATAAGGACCTCCTTACATGATAATAAAACAGGACTGTACATCTCTTCCAGTCCTGTTCCATATTAAACTGTCATGATTTCTTTTGACTTTGACTCTACTCCATCATCGATTTTCTTTACATATTTATCTGTTAATTTCTGAACTTCATCTTCATAATCTTTTGCCTGATCATCATTGAGTTCGCCTGCTTTGTTCTGCTTTTTCACAAAATCATTGGCGTCTCTTCGAATATTGCGGACAGCAACTTTTGCTTCTTCGCCTCTTTTCTTTACATCTTTCGCCAGTTCTTTTCTCCTGTCTTCAGTAAGCTCAGGGAAATTCAGACGGATTGATTTACCATCGTTTGTCGGAGTGATTCCAACATCGGACATCAGAATGGCTTTCTCGATCGTTCCCAGCATATGAGGCTCCCATGGCTGGATCAGAATGGTTCTGGCTTCCGGTACAGAAATATTTCCTACCTGAGCCAGAGGAGTGGATACTCCATAATAATCAACTCTTACCTTATCCAGAACATGCGGATTAGCACGTCCTGCACGAATTGTCATAAAATCACTGATCATACTGTCGTATGATTTCTGCATCTTTTCTTCAAATTGTTCTAACATTTTATTTTGTTTCCTCCTGTTTCTTATACGGTCACATATGTTCCGTTAAATTCACCTTTCATCAGATTCTCAATGCTGTTTTCTTCATTCAGCCCGAACACCGCCAGCGGCATCTTATTCTCCAGACACATGATAGTGGCTGTCAGATCGATCACGCCCAGTTTCTGTTCCAGGACCTCATCCATCGTAATCGTATCATATTTTACAGCAGCCGGATTGATCTCAGGATCACTGTCATATACACCGTCAATGGATTTTGCCAAAAGGATTGCATCTGCTTCAATCTCAATTGCACGAAGCGCTGTAGATGTATCAGTTGAAAAATATGGATGACCGGTTCCTCCTGCAAAAAATACTACTTTCCCTGCTTCCAAATCCCGGACTGCCTTGTCTTTTGAAAACAGTTCAGTAAATGAGCCGCAGACAAAAGGTGTATAGACTTCTGTCTCCATTCCGGCAGCGCGGAAAGCATCTGCAACATAAATACAGTTCATCACTGTGGCAAGCATTCCAATCTGGTCTGCCTTTGTTCTCTCCATACTTTCACTGGTTCGACCTCTCCAGAAGTTTCCCCCGCCGATCACAATGGCTACCTGCAATCCTTCTTCCGTCAGGACCCTGACCTGACGTGCCACATCGCGGCAGGTTGCTTCATCAAACCCTGTTTTCTTGTCTCCTGCAAGTGCCTCTCCGCTAAGTTTCAGGAGGACACGCTTCATATCCTTCAAATCGTTCATTCAATTACCTCTTTTGCTTTTTTTTACAAAATCACTCTGTGAAATTATATCATAATGACTAAAAAAGAACAATACATATTATATAAGAAATCGGCGCCCTCAAAAGAACGCCGATTAAATCCGCACTACTGGCGGCCGCCCATGACCGCTGCTATGGTAAACATTGCCGGAAGAAAGAAAGATCCGATTTGATCCAGCTCAAAAGATCCGCCGGCAGCATTAAAAAGGATCATGATCAGATCCAGTACGAGAAGCGCAGCTCCGTAATAGAAGCTTCTCTGACATCCGTCAAGACGATTTCCAAATCGAATGCCGTTCAGACCTCCAGCCACTGCCGTAAGACCATACAGACCTGACAGTATGATCGCGATATAATACATTGCAGATGACACATTCGTCTGCATTCCTGCGCTCACTACCAGCACAACATTCAGAATCTGCAGAATCCCCTGAATCAGTATGATAACTGCCATAACCTTTAAAAAAGTATTTTTTCTTTCCATATAAGACCGCTTTCCTCCATCTATATTCTGACAGGGCACAGTTTAGCACAAAAGCCCCTGTCCGTCAAGAAAGCTGGTGAGCCGGTGAAGAAATCCTGTCATAGATGTAACGGCTGATTTTTTCTTTGGATGTTCCAAGAGAAAACGCCAGTTCCTGGATCAGGTTATCTTCTGCGATCCGCAGATATCGTTCATCGGTTGTCGGAAAGTTTTTCCCGTGAGCCAGACGATCCATTTTTTTATGATGCAGCATTTTGATCAGACCCATCATCTCTCTGCAGTCACAGCCTCTGATACATTTTTTATAGCTGTCCTCACGAAACTTCTGGACCGGAACTTTAAAGTCTTCCAGATCTTCCATACTCTCCAAAAGCTCTTTTGCCTTTAAAGGAGGAATGATGTTCCTCATGACTGTACGTTTATTATCTACCGGTGTGAAGACCTCACTTCCATTTTTCTGATACGGCTGGAGGATATAATATAGTTTATCATCGGGAATTCCATCCATATGCATCGTCGTCACGTCTAAAACTTCACAAACCCCAGTGCTTCCATAAACAATGTAGTCACCTTTTTTAAACATTCTTTTCCTTCCTTTCTTTGTCACAGTTTTTTCCTTATAATATAAGTTTACCAGAAATTTTCACAATTTTCTAATGTTTTTCTAAAAAAACAGATTTTTTAGTTAATTTAACAAAGAAATTCCGGCACTTTTCCTTAATTTTTTGTATGTATAAACTATTTCATAGAGTCAATAGAATGTCTGTCAATATCAAGTATCGAAAAAAAGAAGCCAAATGCCTGCACTCCATAAAGTACAGGCATTCCAAAAATCCTTTATTTATTTTTTTCGTTCTCTCCCAAAGCACTTCGAATCACATTTACAGCTTTTGACCGGTACAAAACTCCTAAAATCACTGCCGCCATAACCGTTCCGCAGACTGTGCTCATTAAGAATGGAACGACGAAGGTAAATAAGGCCGCCTCCTGTCCCATCAGCAGTGTCGCTACCGGATAACAGAGCATGCCGCCGATGATACCGGTCCCAATGACTTCTCCAAAATAGGTCGGTATCAGCCGTTTTGTATAGGAAAATACCATTCCGCACAGAAATGCTCCCGCCATGCTTCCAGGGAAGGCCAGAAGGCTTCCGGTTCCCAGCAGATTCCGGATCAGGGATGTACAAAACGCCATGATCACACCATACAAAGGTCCGAGAAAAACGGCGGAAATCACATTAACCAGATGCTGAATTGGAAAACATCTGGAGGCCCCAATCGGAATAGAAAACGCGGATAAGACAACTGATACAGCTACCAGCATAGCCGCCACCGTCAATTTACGTACATTATAATTCATTTTTCTTCTACTCTCCTTTCTGACATTTCCATTGTAGCACAACCTGTGAATTTTTCCATAAGATTCCTGCTTTAGATCTTTTGTTTCCTGTCCGTTGATTTTTCCGGGAAAAATATCGTTTCCCTCGATTGTTTCCTGCTCTTTCTAAAGATATGATAGAGATAAGAAAAAAGGAGGTACTGCTTATGGACTTTTTACATTTTTCAGAAAATCTTGTCCGTCTGCGGCGTGAAAAGAAACTGACCCAGGAACAGCTGGCAGACTTTATCGGAGTTACTAAGGCCGCCATTTCCAAATGGGAAACAAAACAAAGCCTTCCGGATCTGTTGATCCTCCCCAAATTGTCATCCTTCTTCGATATTTCAATTGATGCTCTTCTGGGATATCAGCCGCAGCTGTCCAGGGAAGAAATCCGCAGAATTTACCACACTCTGGCGGGTGATTTCTCTGAAAGACCTTTTGATGACGTCATGGAGGAAAGCCGGAAACTGGTCAAAAAATATTATTCCTGTTATCGCTTTCTCTTACAGATTGCCATTCTTTGGATCAATCACTTTATGCTGGCTCAGGATAAAATCAAGCAGCAGAAGATTCTTACCGATGCCTCAGACCTCTGTCATCGTATTATTTCTGACTGCGGCGAAACAGGCCTGTGCAATGATGCTCTCTGTCTGAAGGCCTCCATCTGCCTTTTACAAAACGCGCCGGCGCAGACAATTGAAATTATGAAAGATCTTGCCGATCCATGCAGCATGCTGTCACAGGCTGACAGTATCCTGATCAAGGCTTACTGGGCTGCCGGCAGAAAAGACGAGGCGGATTCTTTTGTACAGATCAGCACATTTCTTCATCTGCTTTCCCTTGTGGATCATGCGGCTTCTCATCTTGCCATCCGCGGGGATGATCCGGCATTTTGCAGAGAAACCATAAGCCGAACAAAGAAACTGATCGACATTTACCGGCTGGACGCCCTGCATCCCGGCTCTGTGATTGCCTTTGAGCTTCAGGCTGCCATGACATACGCCCAGAATGGCAGCACAAAAGACGCCCTGGAGATGCTTCTGCGGTATACCGATCATCTGAAATATCTTATGGAGGATGAATATCTGAAACTTCACGGAGATTCCTATTTTACCAGACTGGAACCATGGTTTGAGCAGCTTGATCTGGGGAGTTCCGCTCCAAGAGATAAAAAAGTCATCATGGAAAGCGCGGTTTGTATTCTGGATCATCCGGCTTTTCAGAATCTGCAGGATGAACCGGAATATCAGAAAGCCAGGAAACTAATTACCATGATTGGAGGTTCTTATGAGTGAAATTCAGGAGTTTTTTCCTTTCCTTATCCCATTGATCCTGCTGCAGCTGTCTTTGTTTCTATCTGCGCTGTATCATATTCTGACCCATGACTCCTACCGCCGGGGCACCCGGGGTCTGTGGCTCATTGTTATCATAGCTGGCATGGAATTCATCGGTCCCATCCTCTACTTTCTGTTTGGAAAGGAGGAATCCTGATGGAAGCATTGTGTCTGTCCCATGTATCAAAATCCTTCGGCAGAAAGAAAGTGCTCCAGGATCTTTCTTTTTCCGTTCCGGAACACTCGGTGTTTGGATTTATCGGAAAAAACGGCGCCGGAAAAACAACTGCCATGCGGCTGATCTGCGGACTGCTCAAAGCTGATGCAGGTGACATTACTGTTTACGGCAGCTCAGTCAAGAAGGAACCTGTAAAAGCATCCTGCTGCATTGGATACCTTCCGGATGTTCCTCAGTTTTATGACGATATGACGCCTTATGAGTATCTTACTCTGTGCGGAAAAATCAGCCGTATCCCAAAATCCGTCCTGGACTCCCGGGTCACACAGCTGCTGCAGACAGTGCACCTTACGCCCGGTCCTCACCGGATCAAAGGATTCTCCCGGGGCATGAAACAGCGCCTTGGAATCGCTCAGGCGCTTCTTCACCGGCCAAAGCTTCTGATCTGCGACGAACCGACTTCGGCCCTCGATCCGTCCGGGCGAAAAGAGATTCTGGATATTTTATCTTCCGCCAGAAAGGAAACGACGATTTTATTTTCCACCCATATATTATCTGACGTGGAGCGGATCTGTGACCAGACCGCGCTCCTGCATCAGGGCGGCATCGCCTTTTTAAAAACCCGGGAAGAGCTCCGGTCTCTGCGGCATGAGGCAGATGTGGAAATCTGTTTTCACACACCGGAAGATCTTGCAGAATTTCACAGGATTGTTCCGGAAGGCAGAATCAGCGGCTCTCTCAGCCTGAAAATTTCCCGCCACCGGGAACATGACATGCTTTTTCTCATGGAACAGCTGGTCCGGCATCAGATCAGCGTGGAAAAAATAGAACGAATCAGGCCTTCTCTGGAAGACTTATTTCTTAAAACAACAGGAAATGAAGGTGATGTTTCATGATACAATGGACTGCATTTTTGAAAAAAGAATGGATAGAATTTACACGGAGCAAGAGGGTATGGATCGTTCTGGCTGTCTGCATTTTCTTTGGCATTATGAATCCGGCCATCGCTAAACTGACTCCGTGGATGCTGGAATATTTCTCAGACAGTTTTTCTGAAATGGGAATCGTTGCAGGGCAGGTACAGATCGATGCTCTGACATCCTGGGCTCAGTTTGACAAAAATTATTCACTTCTTCTGATTCTGATTTTGCTGCTTCTAAGCAATCTCCTGACAGAAGAATACCAAAAAGGTACGCTGATTCCGATTATCACGAGAGGAATGAGCCGATGGAAGGTTCTGACGGTAAAGTCTGCCATGGCAGCCGCTGTCTGGACCGCCGGCTACTGGCTGTGCGTTCTGATTACTTACGGATATAACGAATACTTTTGGGGCAACCAGACTGCAGATCATCTCTTTTTATACTGCGGATGTCTGTATCTTGCCGGTCTCTGGATGACCATCGCCCTAATCTCCGCATCCGCTTATTTTTCTTCTTCGACAGGAGTCATTTTATGTTCTATCCTGGAGTTTGCTCTCTCTTATTGTATTGGGATGACAGACGCCGCCGGCAGGTATGTTCCCACTCATCTGCTGAACGCCTCCCTGCTTCTATCTGGAAACGCCGAAATATCCGACTACGCTGCATCCGCTCTCGTCACGGGAATCATTGCCGCGGTTCATCTGGCTTTGGCAGTTTTTATATTCCAGAGAAAAAATTTATGCTGACAACAGATTGGACAGGGAAAGTTTCCCTGTCCACCTTAATACCTCGTTCATCTCGCGGCACTGCCCCTCGATGAACGTTTTTATTTGCAATTCTGCCATTGGATTTCCTGCCCGCACCGGATATATTCAATCTGATTTCCCATAACCTTTCTCATCCGCTCAAAGGGAATCTCTCCGGTACAGTGGCCTGTAAAGAACTGGCATGGAAGTTTCTTCAGTTCTTTTGCGATCTGGTCGATCGTTTCCAGATCTTCATCATTGTATCCCTGCTTTTTCATCATATGAAATCCGCTGACTACGGCATCCGGACACCCGCCAAACCGTTCTTTATAGGCGTCCAGAATGTTCAGAATACCATTATGGGCACAGCCGGATATCAGAACGTTCTTTCCGCTGTCATGAATGACCAGATACTGCTCATGGGAGAAATCATCCTGTCTCATGCTTTCCTCTTCTTTGCAGGTCAACTCTTTATTTCCCTGAGGCCAGAGACGCCGGCCGGTTACATTCGTAAACAATGACAATTCCTCATCTATCCTGCAGTCCCCGGACACCCGGATCAGCTGCGGCAGGTTCTCAATGTCCGGATCCAGTCCGATATAGTGAGCCCCGTTGGGCTTCTCATGATAAAATTTCCCGAACGCATTTTCCCGGATATAGATACGTGCATCCGGATTCATACGGGCAAAAGCCGGTATCCCGCCTCCGTGGTCGTAGTGGCCGTGGCTGATTACAACGGTATCCACCTGTTTCAGATCAATTCCCAATTTCCCGGCGTTTTCCAGCGTCTTTTCCGATGCTCCCGTATCCGCCAGAAGCTTATGCCCGGACGTTTCCACATAAAAAGAAAGGCCGTGCTCATAAAGACAGCCATCGGTTCCGCAGGTATCTTCCATTAAATTTACGATTCTGATCATAGCTGTTTCTCCTGTTTTTCTTTCATTATATCAAATAGGAGCGGATACCGCAAAATCACACGATTTCCTTTTGTTTGACGCATTCCGCTGAATCTGATATTATAAGTTAGAAAATACTAACCAGAAGAAGAAAGGAGCCGCCCATGCATTTAAGCCAGATCAAAATACTTCAGAAATTGAGATCTTCTCTGAAAACATTTCATGTCACCCATCCAAAATTTCATCTTTTTCTGCAAACCATTCTCAAAGAAAAAGCCCTCCAGGATGGCAGTGTTGTAAAAATCAATGTCACTTCTCCGGACGGCAAAGAATATATCTGTAAGATGAAATTAAACGAAAATGACCTGGATCTGCTCCAGTGTCTGGAAGAATTGACCAAGGAATAGGTTTCCGGCTTTTATATGAGGCCAAAATGACAGCAGGCATTCCACACGCCATCCTGATCTGCCGGACCGGTCACATAATCCGCATTTTTCTTCAGCGCCTCTCCTGCATCTCCCATGGCGACTCCCGTTCCGGCACAGGAAAGCATTTCCATATCATTTTCTCCGTCTCCAAATGCCATAATCTCATTTTCCGTAATATGATAATGACTGAGCATCTGCCGGATGCCTCGTACCTTGCTGCCGCCTTTTGCAATGACATCCACAGCATTGGGATTCCAGGAAGTAATCCGGCATTCATCAACTTCTTTTCTCAATCTGGAAACTTCCTCTTCCCTGGCATATACGACAAACTGATAAATTTTCCCTCCTTCATATCTGCCTGTCTCCGGCACCGGCGTATGAATCTCCTTCTGTGCCTTCTCTACAAGATCATTTACCATATTGATATACATCCGGTCCTTTTCTATGATCATCACCGGGAGTTCTTTTTCCTGAAAGATCCGAAGCATTGTCTCTGCGTCCGGGCCGCTGATCTCATAATCTGAAATAATGCGGCCGTCTTTATCTGTGCAGAGCTGTCCGTTTAACAACACATATCCATCGAAAGGAATCTCCTCCAGCGGCAGATCCTCTATTTCAAGCATATGTCTTCCGGTGGCGGCGAAAATCAAAATTCCGTTCTCTTTCAGACGTCGTATGGCTTTCATCGTGCTTTCCGGCACCTCAGGCTTTGTTTCGGGAAGCAGGGTCCCATCAATATCGAAAAAAACTGCTCGAATCATGGCTTTCTCCTTTTGGATTTCTCTTTGATGGTTCCCATTATATCATCTTCCCTCTTAAAAACATACTGTTTTATGCCAGCCGGCTTCTTTTCCGGACATACTGCCGGTAAATTCCGTCTTCCATTATCAGCTGTTCATGAGTTCCCCGCTGAACAATCTGTCCCTGGGAAATAACCAGAATCTGATCTGCCGCCCTGATGGTATTGAGCCTGTGGGCAATGACCAGAAGAGTTTTCCCTTTCACCAGCTCAGAAATTGCTTCCTGAATATACCGCTCATTATCCACATCCACACTGGCTGTGGCTTCATCCAGGATAATCAATGGTGCATCTTTTAAGATACACCGGGCAATGGAAATTCTCTGTTTTTCACCTCCCGATAAAGTTGCTCCGCCTTCCCCAATCACTGTGTCAAACCCATTTGGAAGATCCATGATAAAATCATAACACCGGGCCTTTTTTGCCGCTTCATAGACTTCCTCCCTGGATGCGTCCGGTTTTCCCATGCTGATATTTTCATAGACCGTATCCTGAAACAGATAGACCCTTTGAAATACCATGCTGATCTGATCCATCAGGGAAGCCAGGGAAAGGTCTTTTATATTTTTTCCCCGGATCAGAATCTTTCCCTGATCCGTATCCCAGAACCGGGCAATCAAACTGGCAATGGTAGATTTTCCTCCGCCGGATGGACCGACAAGCGCAGTCATTGTGTGAGGATACATGGAAAAATCCAGCTGACGCAGCACTTCTTTCGTCTCATAAGAAAAAGAAACTTTCTGAAATTCTACTTCCGGCTGATTTTCTTTCGGAGCCGGAATGGGTTCATGCCCTGTATCCGGAAGTTCCTTTTCATCCAAAACCGCCTCAATGCGGTCCAGACAGCTGTTCATGACCGTCAGCCGGCTTCCTTCCCCATACAATGCCTTCAGCGGGCCAAACAAATCAAACAGGAACAGCAGAAGTCCGCACAGATACGGCAGAGAAATCTCTCCCGTCTGCTGCAGCATGACTGAGCAGCCAAAAAGACCGGTCATTCCAATTGCATAAATGATATTCAGCCCTCTCTGCCACGGCGCCATGGCTTTTTCGAACTGCAGATTCTGATCTTTTGATTTTCTAAAATTTTCTGTTAACTCTCTGGATTTATCTCCCAGAAGATTATAGCTTTTTATGATTCCGATTCCTTCCACAAAAGATAACACGGCATCTGTCAGGCTTTCACTTTGTTCCTGTCTTTTTCTGGCTTCTTTTAAGGAAACCTTGTTCATCCGGGAAGCCGCAGCTGCTGCTGTCAGACTTACCAGGATCGTGATCACTCCAAGCCTGATATCGAAAAACAGCATAAATACTGCCAGTATCACTGCTGAAAACAGATAACTCATCATATTGGCCAGTGTGCTCATAACTGTTTCTTCAATAAAAATCATATCCGTACTCAGAACAGAACTTATTTTCCCAATATTGCCTGATGTAAAATATCCCATTGGAAGCCTTCTCAGATGTCTTCCAAGTTCCAGCCGCTTTTTTGCAAACATCATATATCCTGCAGCACTTTGCAGCCTGTCGCTGAAAAACTGACACAGGGTCTCTCCTAAAACAACTGCTGCCATGGCTGCCGCTGTACAGCCGCAGTCTGCCGGTGTCAGTGTCTTATCACAAAATTTTGAAAGTATAAAAAATGCCAGACAAATCGGCATTTTGGCAAGGACTGCCTTTAAAAATGAAAAGACAAACGCCGCCTGTATCCTTCTCTTATAAGATCCGGACAGCTTCAAGATTCTTTGAAACAAATAAATCATAACTATTCCCCCTTTCCACTTTCTACTTTCCAGTTCATGCTTGCAACAGATGCCTTCCACAGCTTCTGATATTCCAGGCAGTCTTTCAGCAGCTGCTCATGAGTTCCTGCAGCCGTAAGCCTTCCATGTTCCATAACACAGATCTTATCTGCGTCCTGAACTGACGGAAGACGATGAGCAATCACAAGAAGAGTCTTGCCTCGGGAGACTTCTTCCATCGCCGCCTCCATTTTTTCTTCGTTATCCGGATCTGTAAATGCCATGGCCTCATCCAGCACAATGATCGGAGCATCTTTCAGGATTGCTCTTGCCAGGGCGATTCTCTGCCGCTGTCCGCCTGACAGCTGTTTTCCGGCGTCTCCTGCCATCGTGTTAATTCCATCCGGCAGTTTTTCAATAAATTCCATACACTGCGCTTTTTCTGCCGCTTCCATAATTTCTTCATCTGTGGCAGAAAGCTTTCCAAGCCGGATATTATCCTTTAAAGACCCGGGAAACAGGTATTGTTCCTGTGCCACATAAGAGATCAGAGAATTCAGGGCTTCGAGGCTCATATCACGGATATCCTGTCCGCCCACTGTTATACTGCCGGACTGAGGATCGTAATAATGTACCAGAAGTTTTGCCAGGGTACTTTTTCCTGAGCCGGATTCTCCCGCCAGAGCTGTCTTTTCTCCCTCTTTTATGGTCAGGCTTACATGATCCGCAGCCGTTTCCTTATCATAGGCAAACACTACGTCCCGAAATTCAACCGTATGATCTTTTCCGCAAAACGCATTCTGAGTCTGACACAAAGGATCTGCATCCATCATCTTTTCCAGGGTTTCAATCTTATAATTGATCTGAGGCAGGGACGGCAGAAAACCAAGTGCTTTCAGCAGCGGAATTCCCATACTGAGAGACAGACACATCACAAGAATCAGATCCGGAAGAGTGCTGTATCCCTTCAGAACAAACCAGGACCCCAGGGGCAGCGTTACCAGAAGAGTGCATGGCAGAATGCTGTTGTAGAGTGCCATCCACGGCCAGCAGGCTTTGTACCAGTCCAGTGTGAAATCGCGATAGGTTTTAATATCTTTTTCAAATCTGCGGTAAGATTCCGCGTCTTTATGAAAAACTTTCACAACCTCCATGCCGTTGATATATTCAATAATCGTATTGTTCATGATCTTTCCTGCCTGATAGTAACTATCCATATCTTTCATCCCAATGGCATACATGACCATCATGGCAGTCAGTCCCACCGGAAGAGAGGCCAGTGTCATCAGCGCAAGTTTCCAGTCGATAAAAAACAGACTGATATAAATAATCACCGGAGCCGCTACATTGCCGGCCCCTTCCGGCAGCGCATGTGCAAGAAGCATTTCCATGCTGTCAATATCATCGACAAACATTCTCTTCAGGCTTCCGGTTCCTTTTTCCTGAATGACCCCAAGAGGAAGTTTTTCCATTTTCTGCTGCAGAGAAATACGCAGCCTCATCAAAATATGATACGCCGCGTCATGAGACATGGATAAGCCTTTTATATAGAGGCAGGCATGACACAGCAGGCAGATTCCGACTCCAATCACCCTTCCTGCGATCATTTCTCTGCTGATTGTCTCTCCCATAACCAGCGGCGTGATCACCTGGTAAACAAAAACAAACGGCAGGATGCTGAAAATAACTGCAGTTAAAATGACGATCCCAGAGGCTATGGTCTTTTTCTTATAAGGTCCTGCATACTCAAATACCTTACGAAACATTGTCCTTTACTCCTTTCTTTTTCTAACTCCTTTTCCTTCCTGATGCGGACTTTTACAGGACAGAAAAAGCACATCAAGTTAGCGCTTTCTAACTCGATGTGCTTATCTTACCTTTTCTTCTGATTTGTTTCTACTAAAATCCGGTTTAATTTTAACACTTTCCGACAGGATAATTTTTGGGAAGAACTCCGTATTTTTTCCGGAATGCCGCAGAAAAATGACTCATATTGGAATATCCGGAACACATTGCCGCTTCACTGACATTCATCTGTCCTTCCTCCAGCAGACTTGCCGCATGATGAAGTCTTTGATCAATCACATATGCATGAAGAGAAGTGCCCGTCAGCTTCTTGAATCCTTTTGTAAGTTTGGAAGGACTGATATGAACTTCCTTTGCCAGCTGACTGATCCCCGGGACAGATGCACTGTCTTTGTCAATCCGGTCTTTGATTTCCAGAAGCATCAAAAGATCCGTTCTGGATAATCCATTCTCTGCTTTTATTCCGTGACACGGCTGCATGAGTGTGTCAAGAAAAACTGTCAGAAGTTCCAGGATCTTGCCTTCCAGGAAAAGAGAAGCAAGCCCATTTTGATACCTGCCCGCATTGTTAACTTCACGAATCATCCGGTACATATCCGGTGTCATTGTCATTTTATGAAATCCGGCAAGGATTCTCTTCATCCGGTCTCCGGCGTCTCTTTCCAGAATATCTCCTACAAGGCCGTCAAAAACATTCACAGGAATCTGGAGGCTTTTAAAGAGCATTTTATGTCCTCCCGGATAATCTCCGATGCTGGACGTCTGAGCATCACGATAAATACAGCATTCTCCAGCCTCCATGGAAACCGGCTGCCTCAGGTGTTCCATTTCCCAGTTCATTCCATGATTCAGAAAGAAAATGAGCTGAATCGTATCCGTATCTGCATTTCCCTTCTTTTCTACATGCATATCTCTCTCCCACCGCATTTCCCAGTCGAACCAGCAAATTCCCTGCCGGGTCTTTTTTTCTTCTGCTTTTACACTTCCAACTTCCAAAGGAATCTGCTTCAGAATATAAGGAAGCGGCTGTTCTTCTGCCTGTTCCAGCAAATGATTTATATAAATTTCCGGTAAATCCTGATACGACATACTTATCCCCTATTCTCTGTGTTCGGAAGAAATCCCATTCTGATCAAAATAATGTTTCAGTACCTGAAAGCTGTCTTCACTTAATACATGCTCCATCCGGCATGCGTCTTTTCTGGCTGTCTCCTGATCCACCCCGAGATTGGCCAAAACTTCTGAAAACAAAACATGTCTCTCATAGACAGATTCCGCAAGGCGCTTCCCTTCTTCTGTAAGTGTAATCACATGATCTTCCCCCATATGGATAAAGCCTCCCTTTTTCAGATTCTTCATCGCAACACACACACTTGCCTTACTGACTTTCAAAGCGTTTGCGATATCAATCGACCGGACCTTTTCTTCTTGTTTCTGCAGAACCAAAATCGCTTCCAGGTAATCTTCCCCTGATTCCAGCAGTTTCATTTCCACGCCTCCTTTCCACTCTATCGGATTCTTTTTCAGATTCCTGATGCCGCTTCGAAAGTTAGTCAAATCTAACCTAATCACATTATACAGGAGATCCACAGGAATTGCACGGAGATTTTTTATCAATTAATCCTCTGCCTTTAATTTCCATCCAGCAGCCTTTTGTCTTCCCTGGATAAAATCAGCATAATATCCTTTCCGCTGTATCAGATCTTCATGGTTTCCCCTCTGTACAATGGATCCCTGGTTCAGAACCAGAATCTGATCAGCATTTCTTACGGTTTTCAGCCGATGGGCAATCATAAGGATCGTCTTGTTTCTGGTCAGTTCCTCCATCGCCTTCTGCAGTCTGTCTTCATTTTCAGGATCGACATTCGCAGTGGCCTCATCAAAAATAATGATCGGCGCGTCTTTTAACATGGCCCGGGCTATGGAAATCCTCTGTTTTTCTCCTCCGGATAAAGAATTTCCGCCTTCTCCGATTACTGTGTCATACCCTTGCGGAAGCTTTATGATGAAATCATGACAGCATGCTTTTTTTGCCGCTTTCACAACTTCCTCATGTGATGCCTCAGGCTTTCCAAATTTAATATTGTTTTCTATAGTGTCTGCAAACAGATACACATTTTGAAATACCATACTAATCTGATCCATCAGAGATTCCAGCGTATAATCCCGGATGTCGATTCCTCCGATCTTGATCACACCGCGGTCTGTGTCCCAGAATCTTGCGATCAGACTGCACATGGTTGTTTTTCCGGATCCGCTGGGGCCGATGACTGCAGTTGTCGTCCTGTCTGGAATACCCACAGAAATGTCATGCAGGATTTCTTTTTTATCATAAGAAAACGATACATGAGAAAAATCGATCGAATGATCCTGCGGTTTTATATTCCGGCCTTCAAGATCCATTTGCGGGATCGCATCGATCTGATTTGCATGTTCAATAGAACTGCCTGCTACTCTCAGGATTGCCATTCCGCTTCCTGCAGATTCAATCTGTCCAAATACCATAAATGACAAAACAATACTCATCAGGGCGTCCGCAGGCCCCATGCTCCCATGAAGATAAAACAAAACCGCAGACATCATGATCATCACGCTGAAGATATGCAGAATCATCTCCTGGACAATATTATATGGCGTAAATAAAGTTTCAATTTCCAGATTGCTTCTGCGGCTGTCTTCCAGAGCATCCCTCAGCTTCTGATCGCCTTTTCCAGTCAAATTGAATGCTTTGATAATGCTCATCCCCTGAATCTGTTCCAGCACGGCTCCAACCAGACGCGCCGCGGCCTCCTGCCGTTTCGGTACAATGCTTCGGGACTTCTTTTCCATCCTGGATGTTGCCATCAGATACAGGAGAATTCCAAGCAGTACCATGCTTCCAATTCTCCAGTCAAACACAAGAACCATAAGAACAAACACGGCAGAATTGATCAAACCTCCGAGAATATTCACTAAAACCATAGGCGCTGTCGTTTCTACGTCCTCCAGCACTGTAGTCGCCACACCGGTAATCTCTCCCAGATTAGCCTCATTAAAATAGCCCATGGGAACACTTTTTAACTTATTTCCAATAAAAATCCGCTTATTTGCCGCCATAAAATATCCCGCATGTGTCTGTTTTAACTGGGTAAAATAATTCATGATTCCTCGTCCCGCAATGCTGGCAAGCAAGATCAGCAGAACTTTCCAGGCGGTATCTATATCATGTTTTCCGCCAGTCAGATCCAGAATCACATAATAAATGGCAGCTGCCTGAAACATATGAAAAACCGCAAACAGGAATCCAAGGGCAATGGACTGATTGATATTCTTCTTTTCCGGTCCGGCAAATTTCCAGATTATTTTTAATGCGCCAATCATAATTTTTCTCCTTCCTTTACTCCAATATGAGCCTTCCACATAGATTCATACAGAGAGCTTTCTTTTAGCAGCTGCTCGTGGGTTCCGCAGGCATCAACTCTGCCATGACGGATGACATAGATTCTGTCTGCGTCTGTAATCGTGGACAGTCTGTGGGCAATCACAATTACGGTTTTGCCCTCCACAAGCCGCGCCACTGCGTTTTGGATGACAGCTTCATTCTCAGGATCGATATACGCGGTAGCCTCATCTAAAATCACGACAGGAGCGTCTTTTAACATGGCCCGGGCAATGGATATTCTCTGTCGTTCCCCTCCTGACAGATGAGCCCCTCCCTCGCCGACTTTTGTATCATATCCTTGTTCCAAAGAACGAATAAACTCATCACATCCGGCAGCCTTTGCTGCCTCCTCAACTTCCTGATCGGATGCTGACATTTTTCCCATCCGTATATTATCCCGGATTGTTTCATCAAACAGATAATTATCCTGAGATACAAATGCTATATGATCATAAATTTCAGACAGCGGAATGTCCTGCAGACTGACGCCTCCGATGGAGATTTTTCCTTTTTTTACATCCCAGAATCCACCAATCAGTTTTGCAATCGTGGATTTTCCGCTTCCACTCGGCCCAACAAACGCTGTCAGCTGTCCCGCTGCGATCCTGAGGCTTACATCATGCAGAACTTCTTCTCCCTCGTGATACCCAAAAGAAACATGATCCGCACAGATGTCAGAATCCGGCCAGGGAACCGGCTGATCCTTATGGATCTGTTCTTCTCCCTTTAAGATCGAATCTACAGAATCCACGATCGTTCCGGCCTTTGCAAGATCATCAATAAAATTCATAGCCGCAATCAGCGGTCCTGCCACACCCAGAGACAATATAATTACGGTAAGAAATGTTTCAGCAGACAGGCTTCCGGTTACATACCATGCCCATCCCGCCGGAAGAATTGTAATTAATGTTGTCGGAAGAACCGCCTTGGCAATGGACATCGGCAGCTGGCAGCTTTTCATCCAGTTGTAATAATAAGACGCATTGGCAAGAATACTGTCAGCATATCTGCCGTAAGAATTCCTGCCCTGATTAAACGCTTTGATTACTTCAATTCCACCGATATATTCCACAATGGCTGCGTTCATTCTCTGGGAAGTTTTCACGGCTCCCTCATATTTTTCTCCATAATCCTTCATAACCGTTCCCATAAAAATCATTCCTGCAGGAATGGACACAAGAGACAGCAGCGCCATTCTCCAGTCCAGAATCAAAAGATAGATCAGAATGAAAACCGGCCCCATAAGATTTGAGGTCATTTCCGGCAGAAGATGGGCAAGCGGCCGTTCCATACTTTCTACCTGATCAACGATGATCTGCTTCATTTTTCCGCTGGATATATCCATGACAGTTCCCAGCGGCATATTGGGAAGTTTTTTCAGAATCTGTTCCCGGATATGCTTTAAAACAGAGAACGTCCCATTATGAGACATGGACAAAGCCAGAGCATAAAATACTGCCCGTGCCGTATAACCTGCAAAAGCCAAAAGACACCATGCTGCATAAAACTGAATTTGACGATTTCCGGAAAAAAGGCCAGAAATCATCCTTGCCGCCGCAAAATAAGGCAGCATACCGCAAATCACACCGAAAACAGCAGATAAAACCGACCGAATCAGCCGTCCATGTTCGCTTTCGGCCAGCTCCCACAGTCTTGCCATCGAACGTTTTGTTTCCATTATCATTCCTCCTTTTGGGTTAGCTTCAGCTAACTAATTGTCTGAAAGTAAAGCCGCCCCATGATCGGACAGCTTTATGTTTTTTTATTCATATTTTTCTGGATAGAAAATCGTATCAAATCCAGCCTGATGGTATCTCTGGAGCATGTCAATATAATGCTCTGCCTGACCACGGTCCATTTTATGGCGCACCACCTCAAACATTGCACTGAAGTATCCGGTTGCCGCAATATGGATGAATTCCCTGGAAGTCTTTCCTTCTTCCAGCGTCCGGCATCCAATGGCTTCCATATAGCGCAGAGTATAATGCACTTCGATTTCAATCAGTTCATCCAGAAAATTCTGAAACCGCGTTCCGTAAGACGCATCCAGAAGCAGACAGAAGGCATCCATATGCTCATAGATATAATCAAGAACCACCGCCATACCATTTTCCGAATAAGATCGCATGGAAGATTCTTTCTTCTGCTCTTTCACCTGATCAAAAGTTTCCTGAATTTCCATAAAAAGTTCCTTCAGTTCATTGACCGCCGGCTCTACCAGTTCCTGAAACATCCCTTCCTTATCCCCAAACCGGGTATAAATGGAACCAGTGCTTGTTCCTGCTGCCTTGGCGATTTCCCTCAGAGAAGCGTCCTTAAATCCTTTCTTCAGGAATTCCTCTTTTGCACACTCCAGGACACGCTCATAAACGCCTTCTTTTTGTTTTGCCATATTTTCTCCCATTCTTTGAATTCATAACAATGTTTCGAAACACTGTTATGAATATATCATATTCTTTGTTTTCTGTCAATGTCCTCTCTCTTTTCATGAGACTGCTTTTGTTTGACTCCAGTGCCCATGCTTGTTATAATATATTTACTACATTTGTAAGATTTGGAGGAAAACCTATGAAAAAACTGCCTCAGATTTCAGAAGGTGAATTTGAAGTAATGAAAGTGATCTGGCGGAAAGCCCCTGTCAGTACTACAGAAGTCACAGATGAGCTGACACGTGTGACTTCCTGGAGTCCCAAAACGATTCAGACAATGTTAAAACGTCTGGTGACAAAAGGCGCGCTGACCTATCACAAAGAAGGCCGTGTTTTTATTTACTCACCTTTGATCGATGAAAAAGAATATCTGGACCAAAAAAGTCATTCTTTCCTTCATCGTTATTTTCACGGAGACCTTACGGCTCTTGTTTCTTCCTACCTTGAAAATGACCAGCTAAGTCCATCAGATATTGAAACCCTTCGAAACATGCTTTCTAAAGGAGGAAAATAAATTGGCTTTTGTCGGACTGCGCCTTTTTGCATGCAGTCTTCTGCTGTTTCCTTTTGCAGGATTTTTCCTGCTTGTAAAATATGTATTTCGGAAACACCTGACTGCAAAAATCCAATATATGTTATGGCTGATCTTTCCCGGGTTTCTGCTTGCCCCTTTCCTGCCATTCCAGCTGATCCATTCCGTATCCGTATTTTCCCACCTGGAAACCATCAGCAAAAGCAGCCCGCTTCGGCCTGTTCTCTCTTCAGCAGCTTCCATTTCCAAAGGACAGACAGGGGATTTTTTTGTTACTGCAGAGACATTTCAGGAAACCAGATGGATCTGGATCTTTTTCTTTCTCTGGATCACCGGATTTCTGATCGTGTCTCTGCTGTCCCTTCATTCTTTTGCTGCGCTTAGGAAAATGAGACGTTCTGCGTTTATCCTGCGGGATTCCGATATTCTCAGGATCTTTTCTCAATGCCAGAAAGAGCTAAATATACGGCAGTCCATTCCTCTGTATTGTACATCTGCCCTGAAATCTCCGGTCTGTGCCGGCATTGTCTTTCCGGGAATCTATCTGCCGGACCGGCTGATGGAAGACTTTTCTGAAAGAGACCTCCGTTTTATGCTGCTGCACGAACTTCGCCATTACCGTCAGAAAGACAATCTGATCAATCTCTTTCTTCAGATGATTTCCGCTCTGTACTGGTTTCATCCCCTTGTGTGGATCATCTGGAAAGAAATCCGCTGTGACCGGGAAGTTGCCTGTGACTGCGCAGTTCTGGAAATCCTTTCAGATTCAGAACGTCTGGCATACGGAAATACCCTGATTTGTTTTGCTGAAAAAAATTCTCTATTTTCTTTTGCAGCAGGACTTGGAAGCACCATGAGACAAATGAAACGCAGGATTTCCAATATCGCCGGATACCATCCCGCTACCCGCCTTCAGCGCACAGCCGGATATCTGGTCTGCCTTCTGGTACTGCTGGCGGCAGTCGTCTTTACCTCGATTCTGCCGGCACGAACTGCTTATGGTGATTCTGACACCTCCGCTTTTTCGGATAAAAAGGTATCTTCTCTGGACCTTTCCAGGGAATTTGGCGAGATGGACGGCTGTTTCGTCCTGTATGATCAGAAGAATGACCAATGGAATGTATATCAGGAAGAAGAAGCCCGCCAGAGGATTTCTCCTGCTTCTACCTATAAAATATATGATGCGCTCCTGGCTCTGGAATCCGGAACCATCACTCCGCAGAAAAACCAGCTGCCATGGAACGGAAAATCTTATCCGTTTCAGGAATGGGAACAGGATCAAACCCTGGACTCTGCCATTCAGAATTCAGTTAACTGGTATTTTCAGGAACTGGACGCTTCCTTAAACCGCTCAGATATCCAGGCATTCCTAAACAGGATCGATTATGGAAATCAGAGGATCGGAGATGATCTTGAAACCTACTGGCTGGACGAGTCATTAAAGATTTCCGCTGTTGAACAGGTAGAGTTATTAATTCGCCTGGAGCAAAATCAGTTTGGATTCGATGAAGACAATGTCCGTGCTGTTAAAAAGAGTCTTCTTTTATCGTCAGATTCCAGCGGCTCTCTTTATGGTAAAACCGGAACCGTCCGGACAGATCAGGGCAGTGCCAGCGGCTGGTTTATCGGGTATATGAAATATGCCGGAAATACCTATTACTTTGCTGCAAACGTAAAAGGAACGGACACCGCTTCCGGTCAGGATGCCAGAAACCTTACGATGGATATTTTATCCGGCATACAAAAAAGCGGCGGCTTTGGCAGTTAAAACCTGCCGGCCTCCGCTTTTTTTACCGTTTGCTTTTCATGTGTTTTGACAGAAAATATGCTGCTTCTGCAGTCTCTTTCTCATTTATTTTTCCCATATCAGCATGACTGCTTCATATGCCCTTAGACAAAGAATTCCGGAACGGTATTCCATATCAGGATAATTGGCGGTCAGAACCCTGGCTCCTTCCAGTGAAACTTCATACTTGGTTTCTTCCTGATAAAAATTACAGATGACCATGATCTTTTGATTTTCAAGAATTCTTTCATAGGAAAATATATTTGGATTTTCCCGGTCTATGAGCCGGTAGGTTCCCTGCCGCAGTACTCTGGACTCTTTTCTCAGACGAATCAGCGTCTGATATGTGTAAAAGATGGAATCTTTATGCTCCAGGCAATCTGCAGCATTCACCTGCTGATAATTTGGATTCACCTTCATCCACGGAACTCCTTTTGTAAAACCTGCATTTTCTGCCTGTGACCACTGCATTGGCGTCCGTCCATTGTCCCGTGCTTTTTTATGGATAGACCTTAAAATATCCTCTTTTGAAAATCCCTGATCCAGTCGTTCTTTATAAACCTGCTGTGTCTCAATATCCGGATAATCTGATATGTCATCGGAATAAAAATTTGTCATACCGATTTCTTCTCCCTGATAAATATAAGGGGTTCCTTTCATTCCATGCAGAAGAATTGCCAGCATTTTTGCGCTCAGTACACGATATTTTCCATGATCATTTCCCCATCTTGAAACGATTCTCGGCAGATCATGATTATTCCAGAATAAACTGTTCCAGCCGTTATTTTCCATGACAGACTGCCATTTGGACAGCACATCTTTCAGTTCGATCATATCCAGCTCTTTTAAATCCCAGCGGTGTTTTCCTTTGACTTTATCCAGATTGATCTGTTCAAACTGGAAGATCATGCTCAATTCTTTTCTTCGCGGATCACAAAATAATTTTGCATTTTCCGCTGCAGCTCCCCATGTTTCACCAACCGTTAAAAGATCTTTCTCCCCGTATGTCTCCCTGGCCATTTCCTGCAGATATTCATGCAGATGAGGACCATTTTCCTTAATGTTCTGATCCGGAACCTTTCCGATCAAATCAATGACATCCATTCGAAATCCTCCGATTCCTTCATGGATCCAGAAATTCATCATTTTGTAAATATCCTGACGCATCCTGGGATTTTCCCAATTCAGATCCGGCTGCTGTCTGGAATAGAAATGCAGATAATATTGATCCACTTCCGGCACATACTCCCATGCAGATCCGCCAAAATTTGACATAAGATCATTAGGCTCTTTGCGCCAGATGTAATAATCATGATATGGATTGTCTGCGGACTTTTTTGCCTCCTGAAACCAGACATGCTGATCGCTGGTATGATTGACCACCAGATCAAGAATAACTTTGATTCCCCTTGCCCTGCATTTCTTTATCAGCAGACGTAAATCTTCCATTGTCCCATATTCCGGATTAACTGCTTCATAATCACTGATATCATATCCGTTATCAACGTTTGGCGACTGAAAGACCGGATTCAGCCAGATTACATCAATTCCCAGTTCCGCCAGATAATCCAGTTTCTCTATAATGCCTGGAATATCACCGATCCCATCCTGATTGCTGTCGTAAAAACTTCTAGGATAAATCTGATATACGACGCTGGACTGCCACCATTTTTCTTCCATTTCCGTTCCTCCCTTGTTTCTTAACTGTAACTGCATTATAATATTCTCCATATAAAAATTCTTGTACAATCCTCGAAAAAAACAACACTATATTATCCAGAGGAGGAGAAGCAGATGGACAGACAATCCCTGAAAGAACAAAGAAAACACGGAAAATATGATTTTCCTTTTCATATTATTTCCCACACAGACAGCCTCGGAACTTACAATGTATCCTATCACTGGCATGATGAAATTGAAATTATTTATCTTGAATATGGCGAGATTGATATCCGCTGCAGCAAAAAGGAATATCATCTGACATCTGGAGATTTCTATATAATCAATTCCAACGAATTGCATCAGATTTCAGGAAGATCCCCGTCTCTTCATCATGCCGTCATTTTTCATCCTCATTTTCTGGACTTCAGCCTTTTTGACAGAGCGGAAGAAGTTTATATTCATCCCATTACCAGCGGATCTGCACAGTTTGCCGCCGGTGTTTGCCAGGATCAGGACTGCCTTCATCTTCTCAGACAGCTTGTGGGAACTTCGCCAAAAAAGTATCTTTCCATCAAGATCCTTCTTTATGCATTGATCGATCAGTTTTATCAAAAAAATCAAATAATCATGAAAGAGCCTTCCAACGCTCAGGACGATTTGAAAAAGGTCCTTTCTTATATCCAGGAAAATTTTAATAAACCCCTGACTCTGAATCAGATTGCGCAGCAGATTATGATCACTCCCAATTATCTGTGCAGATATTTTAAAAAGAAAATGGGCATGACCGTATTCCAGTATATGAAACAATACCGTATCAACAAATCCATTGATCTTCTGCTTCAGTCAGATCTTTCTATCATAAACATTGCCATGCAGTGCGGTTTCGATAATCTTTCATACTATATCCGTACTTTTAAGGAACTGACCGGGCTGACCCCAAAACAATACCGCAGACAGCACACACAGCAGGAAATCTCATGAAGCAGCAGGATTCCCGAGGAGCGTTTTTAAATTAAAAACATGGTTCTTCTGCGAAATGGAAAGAGCTTCTGCTCAGTCTTTCATGAACTGAGACAGAAGCTCCTCTGCAGTCTTTGATTTAAAATTAATATACTTCTGCGCCGAATGGCATCAGCGCCAGTTTTGCCAGTTTAAAATGCTGAAGCCCAAACGGGATTCCAATGATCGTAATACATAATACTGCGCCAAAAATCAGATGCTCCACTGCCAGCCAGAACCCGGACACGATCAGCCAGACAATGTTCATGATAAAAGATCCGGCGCCGCCTCCATACCGAACTTCTTTCCCAAATGGGAAAAAGCTCAGTGACGCAAGCTTAAAACACTGAAGCCCCACCGGAATTCCGATGATCGTAATACACCAGAGGCATCCTGCCACGCACCATGATAAACCGCCTAAAATTCCTCCACATATAAACCAGATAAGATTTCCTAAACATCCCATATTCTTTTCCTCCTTTAACTGTCTCTTAATTGTTTTAGATCTGATATCATATTTTCCACCTGGCAGACTGCTTCATCCAGCTGCTCCTTTGCCTGACGAATCTTAGACTGCACCATATAATCCGACACAGGGTTATCGAAAAATATGTCCGTAATCTTTAAAAAATCACTGATTTCCAAATCCAGATTTAAAAACATCTGAACATCTTTTAATTCCCTGCGAAATTCCTTTAAATCTTTTTTCGCCTCTTCCAGATATGTTTTTGTTTCTTTTAACCTGGAATGTTTCATCACATCTGTAAAAAGTCCTCCGCCAAACAGATCGATCAGACTCCAGTTCTTTGCCTTGCCCAGACGTTCTCCTGCTTTTTGAAGACTTTCCAGCGCTCTTTCTCCGGCCTGGACTGCCTCCGCAATTTCTAATTTTTCTATCTCGCCGTTCATATTTATTGACCTCATTTCCTCCATTCTATTGTTGTTTTGCTGCAGTTTTTCTATAGAAAAATAAAAAGACCTTTATCATGACCTAAGCCACAATAAAAGTCTTGCTATCTCATTTGATACGGCTGTGCTGTGCACAGCGGGTGACGATCTCAAACCCACTCGTTCCCGAGTGTTCAGCTACTCCCTTTCATTTGCTTTTCTGAGATGACTATATCACCCGTTTCCCCTTTCTGTCAATAGATTTCCTCAATTTGTCAGAAAAATGTCAGGAAAATCATTTTGCCAATTCCTGGAACATACGGTTTAGTTTTTCTTTTACCTCTCCTTCACTCCAGGATGGATCAGCCTCATAGAGTTTTGTCCGGTCCTTAAAGAAACATGGAGTATAATAATACTGATACTGATCTGCAATCTCCGGGTGTTCCACCTCATCTATGACCGTTATCTCTATGTTCTGGTATTCCGGGTGCTCTTCTTTCAGCTGTTTTATGATTCTCTCTGCCTGACGGCAGTACGGACATCCCGGATATTCAAATAAAATAATTTCCATCATGTTCTCCTCCTTTATAAATACCTGCATGCCTCTCTTAAGCTGAGGGGCGTCATCTGACCTCGGTGTTCTTCTATAAATCCGCGAACCCACCGGGGATTGGTTTTTGAATAATCCCTTAAACTCCATCCAATCGCCTTCTGTATAAAAAACTCATCGGAATCCAGATTATTTTTAATAATCTTTGCCAGAAGTTCCGGTTTCATCTGATCCTTTCGTCCCAGCTGATGATCAATGGCAATTCTGCGCAGCCAGAAATCATCATCCACTGACCACTGCTCCATCAGAGCATCCACCCGGTCATCTTTGAGACCAATTTCGCCGATTACCTGATCCAGAAAATCAATGGTATCCCACCAGGATTTTTTCTGAATGTATGTTTGGATCCTGGGGATATCCTCATAAACCAGATACCGTTTCATTGCCAGAAGATAATCGTATACAAAATATTGAAATTCCCGGTGATCCTCTCTATAGCAGGCATCCAGAAGATCCCAGTCGATCATTTTTTTCTTCTTTTCCTCTTTCAGGATCTCACGATAGGCCTTTCGTCTCTCCGGCGCCGGGATCCCATAAAAAGGAAACTGATCTCTCATATATTTTGCCATAGAAACAGCCCGGGCAGGATCTTTTCGTTTTTCAAATTCTGTCCTGATTCTGTCAATTTTATTCACTGATGTCTTCCCTTCTTCCTTGCTGATGCCGGCGTCAAAAATCAATTACAGACGCAGTCCTTTGATATCCTTGATTCTTGACAATATGATACTGCAGCTCATGTGAAGGATTCCCGGAAGTGGATCCATCTCTTCCTGAATCAGCCGGTCCAGTTCTTCATTGGATGCAGTTACCGCATGGATATGCAGTTTGTTCTCACCAGTCACACGATAAATCTGCGTGATTTTTTCATTTGCTTTCAGACGTTCAATCACCTCTTCCAGCGCTTCATGGGAAATTTCAAGCTCAAAAAAACAGGAAACAACCCCGCTGATCTTCTGCGGATTGATGATCGTTGTATATTCTTCAATAATTCCCTTTTTTTCCATGGCCTGAATGCGCATCTTTACCGCCACTCTGGAGATCCCCACTTTTTCCCCTATTTCCGAATATGACATCCTGGCGTTTTTCATCAACAGCCGAATGATCTTCTGATCTAACTCGTCCAATCCATCGAGAAACATTGTTTTCCACCTTTCCTTCTTTCCTCATCTTAATGCATTTTGCCATAAAACGCAACTTAAGAATTGCATTTCTCCTTGAATGCTGATACAATTAATTACGAAACGTAATCTTTAAATTACATTTTGAAAGGAGTCGGAACAATGCAGCAAAATCTCACAGAAGGACCTGTTATAAAAACCATGATGAAATTCGCAGTTCCCATGATCCTCGGAAATCTGCTCCAGCAGTGTTATAACATCGCTGACACCCTGATCGTCGGTCGTTTTCTGGGAGCCGGCGCACTGGCCGCGGTAGGATCTGCTTTTACTCTTATGACATTTCTTACTTCTATCCTGCTGGGACTCTGCATGGGCAGCAGCACGGTATTATCTATTTACTACGGACAGAAAAATTTTCAGCGTTTTAAAGATTCCGTTGGAACTTCTTTTCTTCTGATTGCCGCGCTTACCGTCCTTCTTACTGCTGCATCCTTCCTGCTTTTAGATGAAATTATTCTTTTTCTGCAGGTGCCAGAAGAAATTCAGCCTTTGATGAAAGATTATCTGATCGTTATTTTCTTTGGAATTGCCGCTACATTTTTATACAATTATTTTTCTTCTTTTCTCCGCGCCATTGGAAATTCAGTCGTTCCTCTGGTTTTCCTGGCATGTTCCGCCCTTTTAAATATCGGCCTGGATCTTTTCTTTGTCGTAGGGCTGTCCCGGGGAACGGCCGGAGCTGCAGAGGCAACTGTAATCTCCCAGTATATTTCCGGAATCGGGATTCTCTTGTATACATGGATAAAATTTCCTGATATCCACTCCTCCCTTTTTTGTTTCCGGCTCTCCAGTCTTAAGGAAATCGCAAATTTTTCTGTACTGACCTGCATTCAGCAGTCTGTTATGAATCTTGGAATTCTTATGGTACAGGGGCTTGTGAACAGTTTCGGTACAACGATCATGGCCGCTTTTGCTGCCGCGGTCAAGATTGACTCTTTTGCGTATATGCCGGTGCAGGATTTTGGAAATGCCTTTTCCACCTTTATCGCTCAAAACTATGGAGCAGACAGAAAAGACAGAATCCGTCAGGGAATTTTAGGCGCTCTTTCATCCGCCATGGCTTTCTGTATCCTGATTTCTATCCTGATCTGGATTTTTGCAAAACCTTTAATGCTTCTTTTTATCGATCCGCAGGAAACTGCGATCCTGTCAGAAGGTATCCGGTATCTGCACATTGAGGGCAGCTTTTACTGCGGCATCGGCTGTCTCTTTTTGCTTTACGGTCTCTACCGCGCTCTGGAGCATCCTGGAATGTCCCTGGTTCTTACGATTATTTCTCTTGGCACAAGAGTGCTGCTGGCATACCGCCTTTCTGCCACTGCCTTTTTTGGAGTGACCGGAATCTGGTGGTCTGTTCCCATTGGATGGTTTCTGGCTGATCTTGTCGGAATTGTGTACTTCTGGAAGAAAAAGAAAGCATCGATATTTTCCTGAACTTTCCTATTTCTGCCATTACATCTTGAAATTTTCACTGTAGTACGGTAAACTATGAAAAAGGTGAGTACAAAAAGGTATCGCATCTTAGCGGTACCTTTTTGCGCTTTTTCGGGCAGTCTGCCTGTAAATCAACAATACAAGGAGGATAAAAAAGTTTATGTTGGAAGCAATAAGTGATGCAATCTACAAAGTGGATGATGTCATATGGGGCTGGTGGCTGATCATCCTGCTGTTTGGAACCCATATTTTTATGACATTTAAAACCCGGTTCATTCAATGGAAATCCATTACAAAGGGAATAAAACTTTCCGTTACAAAAGATCCGGATGCGGAAGGGGAAGTATCAAACTTTGGAGCTCTTACAACGGCTCTTGCCGCAACCATCGGAACCGGTAATATCGTAGGTGTCGGTACCGCCATCGCCTTAGGGGGACCGGGGGCTGTGCTTTGGTGCTGGCTGTCCGGTGTTTTTGGAATCGCTACAAAGTATTCAGAATCCCTGATCGCAGTCAAATACCGGGTAAAGAAAAAAGACGGAAGAATGCAGGGCGGAGCCATGTATGCCCTCTCCCGCGGACTCAAATGGAAAAAACTCGGGAAAGTCCTTGGCATGATATTTGCCGTATTCGCCGGATTTGCTTCTTTTGGAATCGGATGCGCCACACAGGTCAACGCAATCGCCAATGTCGTAAAAGCAAACACCGGTGTTCCGGTATGGATCGTTGGAGTTGTTGTTGCGATCCTGACAGCTTTCGTTATCTTCGGAGGAATCAAATCCATTTCCAGTGTATGTGAAAAACTTGTTCCATTTATGGCAATTTTTTATGTTTTAGGATGTGTGATTATTCTCTGCATTAATTATGACTATATCATTCCGGCGATCACAACGATCTGCCGCCTCGCTTTTCAGCCTGGAGCCGCTGCCGGAGGACTCGTGGGAACCGGTATCATGATGGCAATGCGCTATGGAATTGCCCGTGGATTATTCTCAAATGAATCTGGTATGGGTTCTGCTCCGATCGCCGCTGCCGCTGCCCAGACAAGAAACCCTGTCCGTCAGGCTCTGGTTTCTTCTACCGGAACTTTCTGGGATACCGTTGTTGTCTGCCTTATGACAGGTCTTACACTGGTTTCAACCATTATGAAAAATCCAGCCATCAACGTTAATGAAATCACAGACGGCGGCGTCCTGACAACCCTGGCTTTCGGCCAGATTCCTTATCTCGGACCGATCATCCTGACACTGGGAATTATCTGTTTTGCTTACTCTACCGTTCTTGGATGGGCATACTACGGAGAACGTGCAGTAGAATACTTCTCCGGCAAAAAAGGATTGATTCCTTACCGTGTCCTGTATGTTGTAGTCGCAGCAATCGCTCCGGTTGTTACTCTGGACGTAGTGTGGGCTCTTGCTGATATCTTAAATGCCCTTATGGCAATCCCGAACCTGATAGCAGTACTTCTGCTGTCCAACGTTATTTCAAAAGAAACCAAGATTTATATTAACGATCTGGATGCGTGGGATGATACCCCGGTACCAATTGTAGACGATTGATCAGAATTCAATACAACATAAAAAATCAGTTCCGTTTGCTGACTGAGCAGCAGCTGCGGAACTGATTTTTTATACCTGCATATTTTTCTTATATTCCATTCCCCACTGTTCCATGGCATCCATGATCGGACGCATGGATTCCCCCAGTTCACTTAAAGAATATTCCACCCGGGGCGGCACTTCCGGATAAACCGTTCTTACAACAATCCCATCTTCTTCCATAGAACGCAGACTGGAAGTCAGAACTTTCTGGCTGATTCCTTCCAGATCCTTTTTCAGCTCATTAAAACGCCATGGCCGTTTCAGCAGATCCCGCATAATGAGAAGCTTCCATTTACTTCCAATCAGCTGGA
Organism: Anaerostipes butyraticus; assembly: GCF_016586355.1. Taxonomy (GTDB): domain Bacteria; phylum Bacillota; class Clostridia; order Lachnospirales; family Lachnospiraceae; genus Anaerostipes; species Anaerostipes butyraticus. Next base: position 32,471 of record NZ_BLYI01000031.1, on the reverse strand, counting down.
CAGTCGTAGCTACCGGACAAGGCGGCAGATCTTCTTTCTTCACCATATACATTGCCCTCCGCTTTATATTGTAATATTCTTCGTTACATCTATTATATGCCATCTGTTTCTTTTTTGCAATCTCATTCTTTTTATCCCTCAGGTTACCAGAAGGTAACCTGAGGGATAAAAAGGTGCCTGCTTGTCAGATATGGAACATTTTGTATAATGAAAATATGGAGGTATGATACATGAATATGTTATGGAAAACAAAGAAATCTTCTCCATCCAGCCAAAAGATCCTGCGGCTGAAACAGGCCCTTCAGACAGCAGATGCTGTCATCATCGGCGCCGGCGCAGGACTCTCTGCATCCGCAGGCTTTGTATATGACGGAAAACGATTTCAAACTTATTTTTCTGATTTTGAAGCGAAATATGGATTTCATGATATGTATTCCGGTGGATTTTATCCTTATGCCACACTGGAAGAACACTGGGCATACTGGAGCAGATATATTTATATCAATCGTTATATGGATGCTCCCAAACCTGTTTATAATGATCTCTATCAGCTGATAAGAAAAAAAGATTATTTTATACTGACTACCAATGTAGATCACTGTTTTCAAAAAGCCGGATTTAGTAAGAAACGACTGTTTTATACTCAGGGAGACTATGGTCTTTTTCAATGCAGAAGACCATGCTGCCAGGAAACTTTCGATAATAAAGAAATCATAGAAAAAATGACTGCACGGCAGCAGGGAATGAAAATCCCATCAGATCTCATTCCCGTATGTCCCCGCTGCGGCAGACCCATGATAATGAATCTTCGTTCTGATGATACTTTTGCAGAAGATGACGGGTGGCAGAAGGCCTGCAGCCGCTATTCTGCATTTATCCGCTGTCATACCGGAATGAAACTCTTATTTCTGGAACTCGGAGTCGGATATAACACTCCGGGAATTATCAAATATCCATTCTGGCAGATGACAGCAGAAAATCCCAAAGCCCGTTATGTCTGCATCAACAATACAGATATCTTCTGCCCGAAAGAAATCGAACATCAGGCACTCTGCATCCGCCAGGATATTGGAGAAGTCCTTTCCTCACTCAGGACCCTCCCATCTGATATTTAAATTTTCCGGGTCTCGAACACATCTTCCTCCAGTGCTTTCACCTGAAGGACAAAGTCAAACCGGTCTGTCATGGTACACAGCCAGTAATCCTCCTGCGGAAATATTTCTGCTGTTTCTTTACGGAAAAATTTCTGCACGGAAGGATCCTTTCTAAGCATTTTTAATTCGGATTCCATATCAAAAGGCCTCTCCTCCAGAATACTTTTCATATACTCTGCACAGAGCAGATCTTCCGGTGCCGGTTTTTTCCCTTCCAGTCCCATACATACCAGGGATACATGGGGAAAATTTTCTTTCCTGATATAACGGGCAGTCGCTTTGGCATTTACCAGACTTCCTGTCAGGATGATGTCAGCCTTACGGGCATTGGCAACTCCCTGTGTTCCCGCACTGGTCGTATGAATGATTGTCTTTCCTTCCAGATCCATCTTCTCTGCCTGGGCCGGGGAATTGCCCATGTCAAATCCCGGCAGGATTGCTCCATGGCGCTCTCCTGCCAGCAGATAATCCGGATGCTCTTCTTTTAGCCGGCAGGCTGTTTCTTTGGCTCCCACCGGAAGCACCCTTTCGGCGCCGCCTGCCATCATATAACATTCCAGTGAAAATGCCCGGAAAACATCGATGATGACAGCACATCCCTTTGCTTTCCTGGCGCCTTTTATCATTTGTAAAATTTCTATCTCCATAATTTCCCTCCTGGTTCCTGATACTCCTATCATACTTTTTTAAAAAGTCTATCAAAAACACAGGAGAAAATCAAATTTCCGCAGTTTCTCCCATTTTTACAGTTTCCAGCTTGCCGCTGTCTCTCTTGCATCGACAAATCTTCTGTAGATTCCTTCCTGTTTCATGAGTTCCTCATGATTTCCTTTCTGGACGATCTTTCCATGATCTACAACCAGAATCTGATCTGCCTTTCGGACTGTTTTCAGACGGTGGGCAATCATAATAATCGTCTTTTCTCTGGTCAGGGCATCAATAGCCTCCACCAGATCTTTTTCATTTTCGGAATCTACATTTGCCGTGGCCTCATCCAGAATAATGACCGGTGAATCCTTCATGATAGCTCGCGCAATGGAAATCCTCTGTTTTTCACCGCCGGACAGTGACGTTCCTCCCTCTCCGATCACGGTTTCATATCCATTTGGCAGTTTCATGATAAAATCATGGCAGCAGGCTTTTTTGGCCGCCGCGATCACCTGTTCCATCAGGGCATCTTCCTGACCGAAGCGGATATTATTGGCCACAGTATCCTGGAACAAATAGACATTCTGGAACACAAAACTGAAATTCTTCATTAGACTGTCCATGCTGTATTCCTTTACATTTCTGCCTCCCAGTGTTACTTCTCCCCGACCCACGTCCCAGAATCTGGCGATCAGATGGCATAATGTCGTCTTTCCGCCGCCGCTGGGGCCGACCACTGCCGTTGTAGTCTGCTCCGGTATTACTGCGCTGATTCCGTTAATGATACTGCGCTTATCATAAGAAAATTCCACATCCTTTAATTCAATCGTATGATTCTCCGGCTCGATTTCTTTTCCGTCGATATCCATAGGCTCCAGATCCAAGATATCCTGCGCTTTATCGACACTGACGTCTACCGTCCGCAGCAGCGCGGAATAATTGCCGGCAGAATCGAGACTGGAATAAACGATATAGGAACATATCAGCATTGCAATGCAGGTGATCAGTTCCATGCTGCCGTGAAGCCAGAACCATATGGACAGCAGGGACATGACCACCCCTGTCATTTTCGTCACAAAACTCTGCAGTCCCATATACGGAATAAACGTTTTCTCCAGAGTATAATTCCACTCTACATTTTTACTGATGGCATCATTTAATTTTCTGCTGTGGACGCCGGACAAATGATACGCGCGCACTTCCATGATCCCCTGAATATATTCCAGAAGTTTTTCCACAAGGAGGGAATCTGCTTTCACCTTTTCCGGTGAAACCTTTTCTGATTTTTTCTGCATTCTGCTGTTAACCAGGAAAAACAGCGCCAGACCGGCCAGGACCACCGCTCCAATCCGTGCATCATAGATCAGCAGCATGACCGCAATCAGAAAAGCAGTCAGCACGCCCTGGGTTACAAGCATGACAACCCTGGTGGCCACATCTCCCAGATTCTCCATGGTATTTGTCGTCACAGATGTGATATATCCCATGCTGTTTTTATTAAAATATCCCATCGGAAGATACCGGAGATGCTCTGCGATTTCAATTCTTTTGGAGGCTGTCGTATCGTATCCGGCCTCACACTGGATAATGGTGTTGTAATACTTCACAGCCGCTCCCCCGATCACACTGACCAGGCAGATGGCAAAGGACTGCCAGATGACTGTCATTGTAACAGAGCGATGAATCACTGCATTTAACATTAAAACGATGGCCGGGATTTTCATTGCTTCAAACACGGCCATAAAAATCCCAAATATAATGGATATATAAAACTTTTTTCTATTTTCCCTGCTGCAGAAATTAAAAAATTTCCTTAATATTTTAAGCATTTCGGCTGCCTCCTTCCATCCGGCTGCTGCCGGCCGTATCTTTGACTGATATGTGAGCTTCCCACATCCTGCGATATAAATCATTTTCTTTCAGCAGTTCTTTATGGGTTCCGCTGGCATTTACCCTGCCGTCTTCTATGACAAAAATCCTGTCCGCGTCACTGACTGTAGACAGCCGGTGGGCAATCACGATCAGCGTCTTTCCTCTGACCAGTCTGGCAACCGACGCCTGAATCAGCGCCTCATTTTCCGGATCTGTATAGGCTGTAGCCTCATCAAGGATAATGATCGGAGCATCTTTTAACATCGCGCGGGCGATGGCAATTCTCTGCCGTTCTCCTCCTGATAAATGACCTCCGCTGCTTCCGACGACCGTATCATATCCATTTTCCAGCTGCATGATGAAATCATGGCATCCGCTCCTTCTGGCCACTTCTTCTACCTCTGCATCACTGGCTCCCTCTCGGCCCATCCGGATATTTTCCCGAATGGTATCATCGAAAAGATAATTATCCTGAGAGACATAGGCGACTTTTCGATTATATTCCTCCAGGGACAGATCTTTGATATTCACGCCGCCGATCCGGATGCTTCCGTCCTTTACATCCCACAATGAAGCGATCAGTTTTGCAATGGTGGATTTTCCGCTTCCGGACGGACCTACCAGCGCGGCCATGGTCCCGGATTCTATTTTCATGCTGATTCCATGGAGCACCTCTTTTTCATGGTATCCGAATCTGACATTTTCCAATACAACAGAATAATCCTCCGGCTCCTTCCTGTCTGTCTCCGGACGGATCAGTTCTTCCTGAGTGAGAACCCCTGTCACTTCCCCTATGATGGTTTTCAGTTTTCCGATATCGTCAGAATAAGACATGCAGGTGATCAGCGGCTGGACCAGTCCGACCGACAAAAGAACGATCATGACAAAATCTTCCGGCGCCAGACTGCCGCGCATAACAAAATAGCCGCCAAAAGGAAGCACTGTCAGAGCGGTGCAGGGCGTCAGTGTCATGGCGAGAGAAAATGGAATGTCGCATTTTCTCATCCATTCAACATAGCAGGACGCTCCTTCCTTTGCCGCTTTGACAAATCGTTCATATGATGATTTTGCCTTTCCAAAAGCCTTGATCACTTCGATTCCATTGATATATTCTACTGCCGTATCATTTAGCGTCTTTGTTTTGGTGACGACATTCCGGTAATTTTCCTCATACCCGATCATCATAAGACAATAACACAGCATTCCCAGCGGCAAAGTAATCAGAGAAATCAGCGCCATTTTCCAGTCAATGGTCAGCATATAGAGAAAAACGAGCACCGGCGCAAGGATATTTGCCGTAAATTCCGGCAGAATATGAGCCAGTGTCGTTTCAATGCTGTCTGTTCTCTCCATCATAATATTTTTCAGCGAACCGGACGGCATATCTTTCACATATCCCAGCGGAACTTTTGACAGTTTGTCACATAACTGCCTCCGGAGTTCTCCCAGCACGTGAAATGTTGCCTTATGAGAGCAGGTGGTGGAAACACTGTGGCAGATAATTCTTAATGTCCAGAACACTGCCATCCAGATTCCGCTTGTCAGATAATCCTGCCAGTTCCGATTTCCCTCCACCAGCCGGTGGATCACATCTCCCATAATAAAATACGGAATTACTCCGCATACAACTCCGGCTGCCGCAGCCGCGACACTTGTCGTATATAATTTCTTATAACGGCCGGCAAATGTCATAATCCAGCTGACCGGAGACTTTTGTTTTACATTCTGATCTTTCATAACAACCTCCCATATCATTGTTAGCCGAGACTAACTATCAAACCAAAGAAAGAAGCGGAAAATCCGCTCTGTTCTTTTCTCTGCATTTTTTCTATCCGAATTGAACCCTCATGATTTTTTCCCATCCTCCGGTATGAAACTCTCGGAACAATGCAATTCTTTTCTTTGCATCCTCCTTTTTCATATCATGAATGACCATTTCGAAAATACCGGAAAACAAACCGCTGGAAATCATATGACATAATCCCTCATCAATCTCCGGGACAGAATGTCCCATCGACCGCAGGACTTTTATATAATGCTGCGTCGCTTCCACTTCCCTTGTCACCAGTTCATGAATAAAATCTTCATAGGCCGTTCCTCCGGAAGCGCAGATCAGCAGTTTAAATTCTTCATAGTGATCATAAATATAATCCAGCATCTGATCCAGATAATCAGTCGCCGTTTCATCCATCAGGACCGTCTGCTGCTCACCCGGCAGGCGTTCAATTTCAGCAATCCCCTCTTTCAGAAATCCGATGACCTTATCTGCATGAGGTTTTACAAGAGCCTCAAACAGCGCCTCTTTTGTCGGATAATACCGGTAAAATGCCCCTGTCGTCACTCCTGCCGTTTTCACAATACGGCGCAGAGATGCATTCTGGAACCCTTTCTCTAGAAACTCCTCTCTGGCGGCTTTCCGTATTTTCTCATGAGTCTTTCCTTCCTGTGCCACTTCTTTTACCTCCATGATCATGTTTCGCGCGAATGATAACACTGTGTGCTAACACTGTTATCATCATAGCACACAACAATTTCCCGGTTCAATAACACAGACCGTAATGTGAAATTTTCTCAGTGATTATTTCGTTTTCATATCCCTCTGAAAGCTCCAGAAGACGATTTTTTCCATCAGAATTCCTTTACTTTTCTGTAAAAATACCGATAATATGATATTTTATAACTTTATTATGCTATACTGTAAAATCAGGAGGTAAATACAATGGGATTAAGATTTAGAAAAAGTGTAAAAATACTTCCCGGTGTAAAGATTAATTTTAATAAAAAAAGTACTAGTGTAACCATCGGCGGCCGCGGTGCGAAATACACAATAAGCTCTACCGGTAAAAAGACTAAGACTGTAGGGATTCCGGGAACCGGTTTATATTACACAGAGACCAGCAATGAGAAAAGAAAATCAAATGAGTTTGTACAGCAAAAGCAACCGAAAACTTACTCACCAAAAACCTATAAAATTTGCGGTATCATAATGATATTATTATCCTTATTATGTCTTATGATCGGCCTGCCAACATTTGCGTTTGGTGGCCTTATCTTTGTGATATTTGCAATTATATCTTTTTGCATTGGGCGATTTTATTTAAAAACAGCTAAAAAAATCATAAACCAGCAACCATCAAAACCACCTTTACAGAAATAGGGGGGGATAAGCATAATGAAAAAAGTATCTTGTATTTTTATAAGCATCTTATTGATTATTTCCTTAGCAGGATGTTCTCCTGATTTCAATGGGAGCAGAACTGGAAATGACAGTCAGTTTATTATGAAATACACTGCATTTAATACGACGGATTCACAGGATCTGCTTGTAGAAGCCGGTGATAAGATAAATGCCAAAATTGTGATAGATGGCGGACATTTATCGATAAAAATCCAAAAAGGACAGGAAGAACCTGTTTATGAATCAGAAAATGTTTTCTTCTCAAATGATTTTGACCTTGATATTGAAGAAAGTGGTACCTACACAGTCACCGTTACAGGTAAAAAAGCAAAAGGAAGCGTTCGCTTTGTAGTAGAAAACAGTTAAATCATGAAGACTAACAGCAAAAGCCCCGGCGTTTCTGCCGGGGCTCTGTTTTTTTAGTTATTGGATTTTATTCTTCCATTGCTTTTGCCGCATTTTCGATGCAGTTCATGGCATTTAAGCTTCTCGGATATCCAATATACGGCAGGCACTGAGATACTACTTTGATCAGAAATGCTTTGTCATTTCCAATCATCATGTTTCCGCCTGCGTGAGATGTCAGCTGAGGTTCGCATCCCCCCTGCGCTGCCAGGAAACAGAATGTGATCATTTCTCTCTGTTTATAATCCAGACCGGTTCTTGTGTAATAATCTCCGAAACAGTTGGCAGAAAGCCAGCGGTTGATATGGCCTTTCTTCCAGGAATCTTTCATAACGTCTCCAAAAATATCTACCTGGGCCTGGGCGCCTTTTTCCAGACGATCTTCCATGGTTGTCGTTGCCTGGCCTTCCAGAGGAAGCTCCACACCCTGCTCTTTGAGATAATCATTGACTGCGTTCAAAAACGGATAGACTCTTCCGAACCCAAGATAATCTACTGCCTGATAGACCATTTCTTTCAGCATAACCGGTGTCAGACCGCCTTCCATGGCTTCCGGAAGCATAGCCTTAAATGCATCAATGCTCTGACTTCCTGTTAAAGCCGCCATAATTGCCAGATATCTGGTCGGGTCATCCAGCTGCTGATTCGGTTCATTTACAACTTCATCGCAGGCAAACGCTTTCCAGCGTTCCATAAATTCAGGATCTGTTTTCTTTAAGCTGTCTTCATGTAACATACCAGATTTCCTCCCATTCTATTTCAGTTTATTGTATTCTTCATCTGAAACTTCTTCCAGCCACTCGTTGGAACCGCCCTCTGCAGGCACTTCAACGGCAAGATGCTGGAACCAGCTGTCTTTTGCTGCTCCGTGCCAGTGTTTTACTTCCGGCGGGATATTAACTACATCACCAGCATGAAGTTCCTGAGGCTCTTTCCCCCATTCCTGGTAATATCCTCTTCCTCCGGTACATAAAAGAATCTGGCCTCCTTTATGATGAATATGCCAGTTGTTGCGGCATCCCGGCTCAAATGTAACATTTCCGATACCGACGCCTTCTGTTGTCAGCATCTTTAAATAACTCTGTCCGATAAAATACTGCGCAAATGCTGTATTGGGATCACCAGTCTCGAATACGGCTCCGCCGCCTAAATCCTTCTTCATCTGTTCTTCATTCATTCGATCTTCCTCCATTTCTTCTATGGCATCCTTTGACCACATAGTCTAATTTTATCTTTAATCATATGGTAATCCTTGAAAAAGGAAAAGTCTAATGCTTTGTTTGAATAAGGATTCATGCCCGGACTGTATAATCTTTTTATGTTCTATTTTTTAAAAATGTCCAGTTCTCCCAGTTTTTTCTGGAATCTCATAATATCCCATGGAAGAAATTCTGTAATTCCAAGAGCGGCAACATTTACGATTCCAGATACATCCTTGAGGATTCTTATAACCTGATCCAGAGTCATCTGCCCGACCGCATAGCTGACCGGAGGAATATGCGGTTTGGCACAGAGCAGGGAACGGAAATCATCCGGAGATAGAACATCCAGATCCCAGTGAATCAATACCTGCTGATATCCATTTTCCTGAATCCAGGAAAGCAGGGCATCACTGTTTTTATCCAGCTGCTGCGGCGTAAGGTATTTTATCTGATATTCCTTCTGGTATTCCTCTTCCCATGTTTCCATATGATCTGCTGCCAGTCCCACGTAGATAACATCTTCTTTTCTGAACGGATGCTTTACCATATCTGCAAATTCCGGCGCCCCGTCTCCCATTAAATTGCCAAGAACCATCGCATGCTCATTGGGACAGTCTGCAGGCCTTGAAAAATCAGGATGGGCATCGATCCAAATCACTGCCGTATTTTCCGGATACTTTCCATGAAGATAATCAAACGGCGCCTGTTCCACGGAGCAGTCTCCCCCAAGGATGATGATTTTATCCGGGTCTTTCATTTCACAGATTTCATATGCCATTTTCTGCTGTTCGATCAATTCATTTTTCCATGCGATTCCGTCGGTGACCGGTGTTTCCTCCTCAAAGTTTGTTTTTACCGGTACTTCCGCGCATTCCAGATTGTTTCCTTTCGGAGCAATCAGATCCAGTATATGGCTTCCCGCATAATACGGCGGATTTATACCTCCCTGCCACTCAGGGAATGTCAAACGTAATGTCTTTTTTGTCATGTTTTTTCCTCCTTTCCTTCTTTGGGTATTATATGGGAAAAAGATCTTTTTTTATATGTCATATGGTATGCAGCAGGAATTTTTTTAAAAAATCTTTCTTGCCCGCTGCATAAAAATCCTTTACAATGAATGCGGAATTAAAAAGGAGGTCTCTTATGCATCATCTTACAATGTCCAAATACTATTTCGAACATGATTTCACAGAATTCGAAGAATTCATTACATCCTATCCCGCTCATCATAAATATTATGAAAAAGGAGATATCATCAGCGCCCAGAGTGAAACTTTAAAATACGGATATTATATCAAACAAGGCATTATGAAGCTCTCCATCGGCCATGAATGCGGTAAAGAAAAGATCGCTGCCCTTTTTGGCCCGGGTTCCTTTTTTCCTCTTGGAATCGATCATCATTATTATGATATGGAATATGCTATGGTGGAACAGGCTTACACAGAAGTGGAGGCTTATGAATTCGACTACCGCATCGTTCGGACCATGTTCCTGGAACATCAGGATCTGGCTCTCCGGATGATGGAACATTACTGCGATTTCACCAGCTATCTGTTTTTTGAAATTGCCTCTCTGTCCGGCGATAATTCCGTGGCAAAAGTGTGCAATGTCCTATATGCCCTCCAAAACACATCCCTCTGCCGCAGTCATGTGCTTCATATCAGTCAGGATGATGTCATGGAATTAAGCGGTATTTCCAAAATCCAGGTAGCCCGTGTCTATCAGACACTCCGCGGCGAACATATCATCCAGACCTCCCGGGGAAGAATCCAGATCCTCGATCAGGATAAACTCCGTTCCTATTGCACTTATGAATTGTGACTGTCAGCTTCCGGACATGGATCATTATCAATCACCGCGAAGACTCTTGCCGGGAAACCTGCCATTTCCACCCGAATCGGGATAACAATAAATTATTTTTAGACACAAAAAAGCGGACGCATCCGCTTTTCCGCCTTTTATAAAATATCAAAGCCAATGGTTTCCGCTTCCTGTTCCAGCCAGTTTCTGATCTTCCGGTAATCCTCAGTCTGCATTTCTTCCGCTCTTTCTCCCAGGATCACGATCAGGTTTGCATGGTCTGACGACTGGATATATTTCCGTACTTCTTTTTTTATCATTTCCTCCGCAAGAAAAAGGGCTTCGCTGTCCGAGTAAGACTGTATCCCTTTTTCCACCTTTGTATAAAAACCAGGACGAAACTCAGTAAATTCTGACGCATTAACTGTCTGATCTCCAAATACATAGCTTTGCCGGATTTTCATGCAGCTTTCTGTCATTTCCCGCTGCATGGCACGCAGACTGTCTTCATCCTCTGAGGACATCTGATCCAGAAGGCAGAAACACACAGAAAGACTTTTCCGCCCTTCTTCTTCATAATGCTGTAAAAAACCCATACATATTCTCCCTTCCTTTACACTGCTTCAGATATATCTGCAATAATTTCATTCATCTGCTTTTCCCGTTTCTGCACATCAAAAATATCAGACAGTTTGTGAAGTTTAGGTCTCAGCCTGTGATCAACTCTGTTTCGTCCATTCAGCATCGGCATTCCCCAAAACGGCGTCATTTCCACATCTCCCAGTTCTTCCTTTGAGGCCAGGTACAGATGGACTTTCTGCGCAGGTACGATTCCTATATCCTTTAATCCTCCCTTTTTCACATAGGAATCCGAAAAAACAAGCATGACCTTCAGCCCGTCTTTCTCCCGAAGCTTTCCGGCGGAACATTGAATGCCTCCAATGATATCGTCTATTCCATCCATGGAGCCATACCCGGACTCGATTTCTTCAAAAACACGATGAAACTCATAAAGATGATCCGTAAACATTTTTCCTTCAAAGCGGCAGATTCCGGCCGGTTTCTCCTTCCCGTAAAATACGGTAATGCCATAATAAAATTTCTGCAGGATGTCCTGAAATCCTTTCCGGATCAAATCATCACAAAAAAGATGAACTGCCGGCAGATTCACCGCAGCAGATTCTGTGGCGTCAATTACAAAATCAAAATAAATCCGTTTCATCGTCTGCTCCTTCCGCTAAATACAAGATTTCCAGCTCTTCCTTTCCATTTCTGCAGGACAGCCGTTCCCTCTCTTTCATATCCTTTGTAAGTTTCCCGCTGTCACTCCAGTTCCAGTCATCTGATAATAAAAATCCATAAAGATTTTCGGTTCCGCAGCGGCATAAGATTACGGTCTTCTTTCCTTCCAGTTCCACTGTCACCGCGTCCCTCTCAGCTAATACATAATAGAAATTCTCTGATTTGACTCCGTTTTTATACCGGCAGCATATCTGCATCAAATGATCCCGGCAGTAACGCTGATCTGAATTGTGCAGCAGATACCGGGAGCAAAAATATTGGGAAAACTCTCTTTCGTGTCTTACATATAAGTATTGTTCAAAATCGTCAACTGCCTCCTGAATATCCTGATACTGATTTCTGTATTCCAGATCTTCTCCCATCATTTTCTGCAGAATCCGGCGAAGCATCTGTGCGCATTCCAGGCTTTGGGCCTCATCTTTGCAGCATTCATCCAGGTATTTTTTTGTCTTCGGCATTTCCCTGAGGGAAAAGGCTCTCTGATCCTCCCAGTACGCTTCATTTTCTTTGAAATGATATCGTTCTTCCAGAATATAAAAAATGGTCAGGGCTGCAGAATAATAATCCCATCTTCTAGAAGGAATGGCACTTAAAATTCCTTTCTGATTTCTGATCAGACTGTTGGGATGAGCAAATCCGCTGGTTCCTCCTGCAATGTCCGCAAACGGGTCATCTGCGGATTCTTTGATGCAGACCCAGTCCCAGTCGATAATGGAAACCAGCAGATCATCATAGCTGCCGTCGGTTTTCTCTATTGTGATATTGGAAGGTTTCAGATCACGGTGCACCAGATCTCCCGGAAGCTGATGCAGAGCCTTCACTGCGTACAGCAGCTGAAAGATGATTTTTTCTTTCAGCAGAAGAAATTCTTCCGGTTTCATGATCCCTCTGCATTCTCTCAGGACTTCCTGCCAGCTTCTTCCCCTGTAAGGATAGGCCGTTCCTGTTATCTTAGCATTCCTGCTTTCTCCTTCCGGCAGATTAAAAATATACTGGGGCGGCACAAGATATGCCGGAATCAGTTCATCTCTCAAAAGTGCCACCAGATCTCTTTCCTTCAAATGGCAGCACAAATAAACGTAGTATTCACTGTGTTCAAACTTCTGTTTTCCCAGCTGCCTGCGTTTCTCGGTAAGTTTTTGTTTATCAATTGCTTTTATATAATACTTCTTTGTCTCCTGACAATTTTCCAGGCAGGCTGCACACTTTCGTCTGCCCTCAACAAGTTCACTGCATGCCTCATAAGCAATTCCCGTTTTTCTGTAATCCAGCTCATCATCAACATCTTTCAGATAACAGAAAAACTTTTCTGCTTTTCCATTTCCAGCTTTGAAAATCTTTCCTCGTTCCAGCATGCTCCTTCCTCCCATCTTATCTGTTTTTCCAAACCCACAGGACACCGCTTTGATTGTCTGTTTCTCCCATGGAAACTGATCTCCTGGCAATTCGTTCCAGACTTTTTTCTTCCGGCAGATCTTTTGCCGCCGTCAGAATTTCCTCCTCATCCAGATTTCCAAACAGCCCGTCACTGCCTGCCAGAACCCGGTTTCCAGGAAAAATCTGATAGCTGTGTGCTTCCGGCTTTCTAAAATCCTTTGCTCCGATATAATTGGTCAGATAACTGGACGCTCTTTCAAATTCCGGAGACTTTTTGTTCGTAAAAATGCCTTTCGCCAGTCCTTCATAGGCATAGTTTTCCACATTGGAAACCAGAATCACCGCGTCATTTTTCATATCAATCAGATAACACGGACTGTCACCTGCATTGACCACATGAAGACTGTTTTTGCAGATCACACCGGCTGTCAGCGTACTGCCGCCGGAAATCCGGTGTTTCTTTATGTAAGCTGCGATCGTCCGCTGTACAGACTCCATCGTATTCTCCAGAATTTCCCGGATTTCCTTCCGTTTTGGAATCACAGCATTTTCTTTTGCAAGAAACGGCACGATTTTCTGTGAAAAATATGCTCCAAAGGTCCATGCGGTCAGCCTTGACAGCTGACCGCCCTGTTCCATTCCTCCCATGCCGTCACAAATGCCGAACACTGTCATTTCTTCGTTGTCATTGAATTTTTTCTTTTCATAGAACAGATAATCCTGATTTTCTGCCCTTCCATTTTTTCGTATCAAACTGTAAATCCGCCCTGTCATCCTCTACCTCTATTTCATTGCCTGCTGGTACAGAGAAATAATATCTCCCAGAAGACTTTTTCCTGCCTCATCAGAATCATAGATATTCATTGCAATCACATACTCCGGATCATCCGCCGGCGCCATAGATGTAATCCAGATGCTGTTTCGCTTATTATTTCCAATCTCACCGGTTCCGGTTTTTAAGCCAATGGAAATTTCTTTTCCCCCTGCTTTGATCGTATTTTTCCCAGTCAGCTGTTTCGTATAGTGCTCACCGGTGCTCTTCATAATCTGGCGCAGCTTATCTGTGACTGCTTTTTCTGTTACTTTTTTATATTCCTGAGGTTTTGTTTTCATCTCATATGTCTTATCCTGTCCTGAGCCGTGATAAATGGACCGGACTGCATAAGGCTTCATCATGATTCCGTCATTTGCAATGGTCTGAGCAATCATGGCTGCATTGACAATGGTCAGCTGCACCTGATTCTGCCCGATAGCGGTCCAGGCATTCTGAATATCTGTAAATTTCGTCTTTTTATTGTTTGTATAGAATGTAGAAGACACTGTTCCAAAATCCAGTCTCAGATTCTTGCCGATCAGAAAGCGGTCCGCAAGATTTTCCAGTTTCTCCTGTTTCAGATATTTTTCTCCCATGGTTCCAAAATACACATTGGAACTGCTTAGGAATCCCTGCGGAAGTGAGATTTTTCCATGAGCCGCTCCTCCACTGTTGCTCAGTGTCGTATTTCCAATCTTAACACTTCCCTCATCTTTGACTGCTTCATTTTCCAGTCCTTCTTCCAGGATTCCGACACTGGTCGTAATCTTATAGATACTTCCAGGAACTGCCGGATTCCGCAGCGGCTTGATAAAACCGCCGCTGTTTTGCAGATCTTCTTTCCAGGTAGACGAAAGATTATTTCCATTTACTGAAGGCGTAAATGCGCAGGCTTTGACTGCGCCGGTCTTCGCATCCATAATAATCGCTGATCCTCTCTTATTCTGCTTTTTTAAGAGATTATAGGCATATTTCTGCAGACTGCTGTCGATTGACATCTGGATGGTTGCCCCTTTTTCTTCATCTTTTACAGTAGAATAGAGTTCATCCTGGTACAATTCATACAGTCCATAAGTCTCCGGGCTGTCCATGCCTTCTGTCAGTCCTACAAACAAAGTATAGGCATACGGGTCTTCATACTGGATTTTCTGCCCGTTCCCGTCTTTTTTGGCAGACGCGATCACTGTACCATTTGTGTCAATAATATCTCCGCACAGTACCTTCTTACTGTCTCTGGATACCAGTTCTTCCTTTTGCTGCTTCGCATATGTTTTGTCATGGGTCGTATTGCGGATAGTTGTCCATAAGATAGACAGAATCATGAGACCTGCCAGCACAAGGGTGACAGCAGAAATAATTTGAATTCTTTTTCGTCTGTAATCTTTCAAATTGCTGATTCTCCTTTACTTAGATGTCAAAATGATCTCCAAAATATATTTCCAGGTCATCATCTTCTGAAACAGGCTCTTTCTCCTCAAAATCATAGGCCGTTTCTTCCGGTTCTTCCTCCTGGAGGCATCCCGGCGCTGCCAGTTCCAGCCTTGAAATATTTTTATCCGTCACTTTTTTCCACTGTGTTAATGCAATGATCATCTGCTGTTCCTCACCAAACAGAATCTCACCGCGGTGCGGCGTCCATTTTCCTTCCTCTTCCGACCAGACAGGAAGAACAAAATCTTCTCTTACCCGCTTCAGGCAGAAAATATTTTTCCCGCTGACTGGTTCCAGTGTCAGGAAATCTCTGCTTACATGGTCATCGCTGGTCTCCAGAACAATATCCGAGTGCTTGTTTTTCCCAATGCGGTAAAGTTCTTTCCCTGCGAAAAGACTGTCTTCTCTGCTTTTTCCGCCGATAATAACCCGGTAATCCAGAATCGCTTTTTCTTCCTCAAAGCCGGCAAACGGTTTTGTTCTTTTTTCCCCTTTTGGTTCTTCTTCGGACTCATCAAAAAAGGTGAAATCTTTGAAATTATCTTTTTCTGATGTTTCCGGTTCACTGTAAAGGGTTGGTCTGTCATCGCTTTCGTCCGGAAAATCCGGAATTATTTCTTCACACTCTTTTGGTTCCTCCCCGCCGCGTTTCATTTTCTCCAGTTCCTCGATGTCGTCATCCGATAAGTCTCCCTGAAACCCGCCTTTTTTCTCAAAGCGGCCGGAATCATCCTCTTTTCGATTTAAGAACAGATAACCGGTCAGAAACCCGATGCATATCAGCACGATCACGGCAATTACAATATATTTTAACATTTCTTTCTCCTCTACCTTGTCATCGTAGAAGTACGACGTCTGTGCTTTTCAAGTTCTAATGTCATAAATGGCGTAATTTTTATGATAATTTTCCACTTAAACGTCATACTGACTTCATCTTTAAATCGTTTTCCATCCACTGTTCCGGAAATAAGTTCCTGCTTTCTCTGATTCTTTTTACACCTGGTCACACGAAATCCATCTGCTGTTTCTGTAATCTGGATAAATTCTCTGGCCAGAAAATAATGTCCGTTTTTTTCTGTTTCCACAATCTGCGTGTCACAGTTTCTTCCTCGTCCCAGCAGACACGGATACTCTTTTATACTGCCTGACTGTGTCCGTCCATGTTCATCCCTGAACTCATAATCCAGCAGCCTTCCTATGTATTTTTCAGGTTTCGGTGCAGGACCGACTTTCTTTTCTTTCTTCTTCACTTCTGTTTTTTCCCGAAGCAGCCGAATTATGATGTACAAAAGAAAACCGTCTACAACGATCATAACCCACAGTCTTTGTAAAAATACTAACATCCTGTTCCCCTCCTATCTGTTCTGACGGCTCGATGCCAGAAGTACAACAAGGGAAACAATAAGCAGCACCGCAAGATAAACTGCAGTTCCGATTACTCCACACAGCGCCCGGATCACCGCGCCGCAGGAAATCCACAAAAGTCCGCCAAAAAGAAGCATATCATCCTGAACCACTTCTTTTTTCTTCTTTATTGACAGCAGCAGTTTTGACAGACATCCTGCCAGTACGACAACCCATGCCGCCACCGCAGCAATCGGATGAATTTTGTCCAGCTGGCCGATTCCTTCATAAACCAGCAGAGCCGCCGCAATCCAGAATGCGCTTTTTATAATCAGCTGGATATTGGCAGTGATCTGGTTCTTATCCGACTGATTCAGTTCCTGAATCAAAATCCTTCGTACCTGCCCGTCTCCCTGTGAAAAGAAATATTTCGCCGTCTCTCTTTCCGGTGGAGAAAAGGTTTTCAGCTGTCTGCGGATTGCTCTCTTTGCATCTTCCAGCGGATCCTGCATAGAACTATGATACAGAAAAAACAGCCTTCCTTCAAAAGGCATATCTTCGTAATCCAGCACATCTTTCAAAATCTCTGCCGCCGGATCCTGAAGGAGCTGTTCCAGCTTCGGAAACCATTCCAGTGTACAAAGCTGCCAGAACTTATCCTTCTTTTCCCTGGAAGCATCCGGATAACATATATAGTAGAAGCAGAATAGATTAAACTGTACTTCATCTTTCAGGCTCTCACACTTTAAAATTCTGGATGAAATATTGTCCAGCACATAATGGTACTGTTCCTGGTTCTGAGAATAGTTTATGCTCAGAAGCTGTTCCAGCAATTCCTCATCTGATGCCATTCTGGTTTCTCTTTGTTTCCGTTTTTTTTCTTCCGCTTCCAGTTCTTCCTGGATCTTGTCCCAGTCTGTTCCCAGTTCCAGGGCAATTTCTCTGATATCATTTTGATGTTCTTCCCGGAAGGCCGGATCGCGGACCTGATCCAGAAATAATTTCTGCCACTCCTGATTTTTCTTCTGATATTCTCCCGGAGACAGCAGTTTTAATTCTTCTTTTCCTGTTTCCCATAACTGCCATTGTTTCATATCCTGAAATGTGACGATTTTCAGTTTCTTTAAAAGACGACTGGCAAGAGCGCTGCGTACTTTTCCCTCAAAAATCTGATCATCCAGATCCAGAACCTGCTCTTTTTGTTCGATCGTCTTTGAATGAATCAGCAGATCAGACAATTTTTGTTCTATCTTTTCTGAAAATACTTCTTTTAAAGGGGAATAAGCGGTCCACCAAAGTTCCATTTCTTCTGCCGTTGTAAGATGCTCCAGAATTTCCCCTGCCTTTTTCTGGATCTGAGTACTTTCCTGCATTACGATTCCCTGAATCTCTGTTTCAATATCACTGCGGATACCTGCTTCTGATAAAATCTGCAGGTACTGTTCCAGCAGGTTTTCTTTCATACCTTCTGTCCGCATTATCCACTGAACTGCCTGACGTATGACTTTTTCCCATATTTCCGGATTCATCTCACTGGAAAAAGCCCTCATCATACGGCAATAAATGCTGAAGAAATCTGATGATGCCGCAATATCCTCCCGGGTTTCCAGCAAAACAGCTGTGATTTTAAGGAAATCATTTCTTCGTCCCTCGTCCATCCAGGCCTGATTGTAAGCTTCCTGATATTCATCCAGTCCAAACTTTGACCAGTCAATCGGAATCTCATTCTCCACCATTTCAAAAATGAAATGCCAGATATAATCTTTTTCATTGGCAGCATAATTGCTTTTCCGGAACCTTTCTCCAATCTCTTCATATAATTCATTGTGTTCGTGCAGCAATTCGCTCATGCGGGTCAGCATGGAATCATAAAAATCCCGGATCTCCAGTTCTCTTCCCTGCTGCATGGAAATCACCAGATCATATTGTTCCTGCGGATCTTCCGGACCAAAATAAAATCTTGCCCCCTTAGGTTTCTCTGAAGAAAGGCGGAAATATTTCGGCATCATTGGAGCAATAAAATTCAGCTCCTTTCTCCAGCAGCCTGGCATCATGTAATAAATATGATACATCATTTTTCTTGCAAGCAGCTGATATGCTTCAAAGTCATCCTCTGACAGATCCCGGTCTGTGATCAGAATTCTTTTTGATCCGGAAAAACCAGAAAGAAGCATCTTCAGGAAATAAGCATCGCTGCATTCTTCCTGCCAGCTTTTTAATCCGGATCTGGACTCTAGTTCGCTGTCATAGGGAACCATCACCTTGTCCAGCCGGATTTTCTGATCCTTTCGCTGTACTTTATCAAAAGATGATATTGAAAGACAGGAGAGAAAGCTCTCTTCTCCTCTTTTCTCCGGAACCATCACATGAGTCCAGGTGTTCGGACGGTTATCCCCCTCAATCAGCGTGCTGCAGGAAGTGGCGCCTCCTGCAATATAGCGGTCCTCATAATACATTACATATTCAATTGGGAAAGCCTTTTCTTCCTCCAGCCTCATCGGAACCCAGTCTTTTGAAATCTGTTCCGCTCTTTCATTTTCTATATTATGATCCGGCGTGCTGGATCCAAAGATTCCCCATCCGTTCTTTCTGCTTTTATTGAAAAGATCCGGCGCGGCAGTATAATAATATTGATTAAATTCATATTTCATTCCTCATCCTCCCTTCCTGCCTTCTTCTCTATTAATGCCATTGTTGTACGCACAAAAGCTTCTCCGATTCGAATCGGATCATACTTTCCATCTAATTTATAGATCATCGTACCATTTATATTTTTTTGTTTTGTCGGACATCCCAACGCGGAAGCAAGATATATATTACCATATGTATTCATATCATCGCTGTCAATGACATAATCCTGAAAAATCTCCCGTATTTTCTCCTCTCTGTCTCTGTACGCTTCACTTCCTTCCGGCGATAAATAATGAATATCCCTGTCAAACAAAGCCCATTCTCCATATTTTCCATTTAAAAACTGCATGACCTCATCCGATTTACTCAGGACAAATGCCATCTCCGGCTTCCTGCTCGTAAATCCGGCCTGTTTCGTCCACAAAAACTGCAGAAGATCATCACAGAAATTTCGATTCTGGGCTGTTGTGTTAATATCAGTCAGAAGATCCTGCATAATCTCACGGACTTTCCATCCGCCGCAATTGGACTGCTGCATTTTCCTCTGACGGTTGATATCCCGGATCCTGGCTTTATTCAAAATCCTGCTTCTTCCCCTGTCCGAAAGCGTCTCTATCATGCTTCCAAGTTTTGTATTCTGAGGATCAATCAGATAAATCCATCCGTCGGTGCTTAGAATATTATTCAGGACACTGCCGTTTTGTGCCGAATTTTCCAGCAGCTCACCGGCAGCATCATAAACACATACCATAAATGGATCCTCTATTCCCTCATCATGCCACGCAGCCTTCAAAATCACCGGAGGTATAAATTCACCTCGGGTAGAATCCGGACAAATGCCGTTCTCCTCCAAAAGCCTTACTTTCTCCCGCAGTTCCCGGTAGCTTGGATCCTGTATTGTCTGAGCTTCTTCGAAAGAAAGAACCTCACTGCTTCCATTCAATGCCTTTCTGTGGCTGGCAAGCATAGAAACAAGCATACAGGTCTTTCCTGCATCTTTTTTCCCTATCAGACCAATGGTGACCTGCTGATACTGAAAAAATCCTGACGGCAGAATATTATGACAGTGCCGGCAGATCATGCTGGCTCTTCTGGTCGTAATTTCACTGGACACATCCAGGATGGAATCTTCATTTTCCTGGTTCCGGTATCTGATCTTTAAAATCTCTCCATCTTCAAATTCAAATTGTTCATCAATCTGATTATCAATCCAGACTTCACCGTTATCTTCTGATCCGCAGTACTTTCGAAGCTGCGTAATCAGCGAATATAATTCTTCTTTCCTGACAAAAACCCGGGTAGTATCCGCCCTGTCTGTCACAGCCAGTTTTTTCTGCTTGCGAAAGGCAATATATTTTTTATCTTCTCTGGCATTCAGCGGGAAATCTTCCAGATTGCGCATGCCTCCAAGAAAATCCCAGTCACTGAATTCATCCTCAAATAAATAATCAACTTCTGTACTCTCAATTTTATTCAGACAAAATGGACAAATACGCATTTGGAACTCCTTTCTTTTCCTACTGTCTGACAATCCGGAACACAGTTTCAGGACTGCCGGCATACAGATCCAGCCCTTCTATGCCGCGGTACTGATACGGACCAAGGACTGATTTCACTTCCATATCTTCCAGATCATCTGCCATAGTACTCCTTAATCTCCGGTTGGAGAATAATATGATTTCCTGCTGCTCCTCATCAGATGTCACGCCGATTCCCATAACCAGCCCTTCAAAATCGAATTCGCAAAACTGAACTTTCCGGACTCCTTTTTCTTCTTTCATTTTCTGGGAATTCAGGTTCTGAATGCCTGATTTTCTTGGCAGTCCCAGATCCTTAGCGACAATGCTTCCATAATATCTGCATCCTTCACTCTGAACCAGAATATAAATATCCCGGTATATCCTATAACCCTGATATCTCTCGATTTCATCACTCAGAGCTTTGAGAAGAGACTTGTATTTTGCCAGATCTTCTGCATTTTCCTGAATGATCCTGCGGCGTTTGGAAATATTACGCAGAGCCTTTTCTTCTTCATCTGCCGGAAGTTTCCGCTTTGTCTCCTGTGCCCTGGTCCATTCGCTCATCTTTTCATCTGCTCTGCGGTATGTCTTTTCTATTTCGTCCTGAAATTCCGGCTGCAGCATATTACTGTACTTCATACGCTGTCTCTGCGGTATGCTTCCCTCTGCCAGATATGAATAAGGCTCAAGCTTTTTCAGAAGATTTTCTATGTCTTTAGCCGTTTCTTTAAAACGTTTCAGATCAACCTCTGCGTCTTTCATATTTTTTACGGCTGATTCATATCGTTTTTTCTTCTCTGTGTCGTCCTGGATTTTTTTCTTCTCCCAAAAACGGCTTTTTCTGAAAGACATAACAAGGACTGCTGCAATGATCAGGAGCAGCACCATCAGCATAATAATATTTCTCTGTTCCCCTGCCGGTTTTGCCCGGAACCTCTGCCACCAGGACGGATTATATTCATCCTTAATATCATCAAATTCGCTGCCTGAAGCATGCCTGCTTTTCAGCAGAACAATGGAACCATCTTCTGCTGTTGCCGTAACATGAAAAGAATAATGATCACCAAGCATTTCCATGTCATCTTCATCCAGTCCGGCTGCGCCCAGATAGCAGTTAAAATCATCGTTTTTCTCTGTCTCACTCATCAAAGACCGGTCATCCACCAGATACTCTACCTTCCGGTTGGTAAGTTTTAACGGCTTATCATTGGTATTATACAGACGAATCAGTGCCTGATAGTATCCGCTGTCCGGATTGCCGATTTCCTGTTCGATCGTATACCGTGCCGTAATTGCGCTGTTATAAATAATATATACTTTTGTACTGGTCATATCTGTTGATGTGACAGTCAGATTCCAGTCTCCTTCCGATACATCTGATACCGTATAATAAGCATATGACTCATCATCTGTATGTTTTTCCTTAAAGGCAATCTGACGGCCTTTTTCATCCCTTAATTCCTGAAGTTTCGGACTTCCGGTGCCATACACGATCAAATCCATGGACCGGACGCTCATGTCCGGAACTGTAAAACTGAGCTCTCCATCCATATTGACGCGTTCCTCATTGGCCCATCCATCTTCTTCCGGATTGTAATATTTTTCAAACGGATAGCTTTCGTCCGCCCGGAGTTCCGCCGTGCCTGCCGACAGAGCCAGTGCCAATGTCAAGAACAGCATGATTAGCGCTCTGAACCGTCTTTTTCTTATCTTCATGCTTCCTTTCATCATTATTCTCCCATCTCTTCTTCTGTCACTATATTTTGTATTTCTTCCCATATTCCTGACGATGCGGCCGTGGCAGCCGCCACCAGTGTCTCCTTCCAGAACCGGTATTCCTCCTGCGGAAAGTGAAAGGATTTCATCTGACTGACGCAGTAATCTATCATCCTGCATCCATTATGCATCGCTAAAATCCTGTTCCCTTCTGTCTCAAAGTATGAAAGGATTCTGTCCGGGATTCTCTTTTTTGCTTCCTGCAGCTGGCGTTCCCGCTTTTGCTGCTCTGTCAGCAGTTCAAGATAGATCCGGATGCGTTCTTCCCGGATCACAATTCCAGGATTCGCATATTTCTGCAGTTTCTTCCGCACTCCGTCTTTCTGCTTTCCAGTAAGATTCTGCCTCATTCTGGCTAAGGCATTCTGTTTGGAAATTACCGCATCCTTAGTGAGCATCTCCCACAATTCCAGTGTTGTCACAGCGTCCAGTTCAAAAATATCTTCCCGGAAAATTTCCCGAATCCGGTCAAGAAATTTCTGATTTGCTTCATAGCGGTCCATATACTGCCGGTAACCCGGCTCTCCATCCAGATAATATTCATAATATATACGGTCAACCGGATCTGTTTTTTTCCAGAGATTTGTCATCTTTTCTCTGTCTTCCCGGTTCATTTCCATAAGATACTGCCGGATCCTGTACTTGGTCAGTTTCCAGTTACCGCTTCCTCCTGTGCGCATTTCCATCCTTTTTCTCCTTCAGCTTTTTCCTGATCTTCGCCTTGATCACTTTTTTCTGTTCTCTGACTGCCTGGCAAATGAAGGCCCAGATACATCCGCAGAGATGCCTCAAAGGCTGGGAAATATAATATCGGAATAAGATTACCATACGATTCTTGGTTCTTTCATCCTCCACTGCTTCCTCTTCCATTTCAACTGCAGACATAACCACCATGATTCCAATCATTGCCATGGTCACACATTTGGAAGCTCCTCCGTTGGAAATAAATGGAATCGGCATTCCAAAAATCGGAAAAAGCCCGTAATTGCTGGCTGTCATAAAAACAGCCTGTATCCAGATCATAAAAGAAATACCAAACGCCATGCCGCTGTTATATTCATGCCGTGTGGACAGGACAATCTTTTTACCTTCCCAAAACAGCATAAAAAACAACAGAAGCAGCAGCACCGGACAAATATTTCCAAACATTTCTGACATGGCAACAAAAATCATATCAGAATCCGCATTCGGCACCGTACTGACTTCAGCAGAGTCTTTGCCAAAAAGCCCGCCATCCCGGACTCCGGCTCTCGCCCGGTAATTCTGATATCCGGAGTCTCCATTGTCCCATTCCGGATGCGTCCAGCAGTAAAATCTGGTTTTTACTTTTCCATATTTCGGTATATAGAATTTTTCAAGGAAATTAGCGTCTCCATAATTAACATAATAATTATATATTTTAGTAAAATAATACGTTCCCAGGAAATCTTCTTTATCATCCTGATCTGACAGCAGATAACTCATGGCAATCAGCATAGACTGATTTTTTCGGTCTTCCACAGCTGTTTTCATATCATTATAGCCAATCTCAGACTTGTCGGAAAACAATGCCGCAACTGCCTGTTCTTCCGCTTCGCTGAGAGCGTTTTTCTGTGCATTTCCTACGATTTTTTTCAATTCTCGCTCTGTTACTTTCCGGTCCTTTCCCTTGCTTTTTCCATTAAAATATTCCACAAGATACGGCCTGAAATCTTCAATCGTTCCGCTGCCGCCGTGATATCCGGATGCGGAAGGCACTTCCCGGTTATAAAAACATGAAATCAGTTCCTTTTCACTGATCTTTTGGTTAATAGAATCCGTCATCATTTCCCCTGCCATGACCCCAAACAGCACGATCATGACTCCTGCGGCAATCACAGCAATCGAATATTTGATTTCCTGCATGTAGATTACAATAAATGCAATATACACCAGCAAAACGATCAGCAGACTTCCCATCTCATTGATCGCCAGCATTCCGATGATATTTATTCCCGTATAAACGGCTGACAGCATAAGACGCTTTCTTTTTTCCTCCTTTGACCTTGCCTGTTTGCATAAAAGGCATACCAGCACCATCAGAAAAAAGACTTTTAATATTTCAGTTACCGGAATGGAACCAACTGCCGGAAACGGGAGATTGGTTCTGGCTTCAGGATTTGCCTGTCCGCCCGGACCAACGCCGAATAAAATCAGCAAAATGTAAAGCAGAACGGACAGACACGCCAGAAGAAAACTAAAGCTGTCCTGCCGGAATCTTCTTATTTTAATAAACAGAATTCCTGCCAGCACCGCCGAAACATAGGATGCCAGCAGAAGTATAATATTTCTCATAATAAACCCTGAATTCAGATCATCATCTCCCGGAAACAACAGGAGAAGTTCCATAAAAACGCCCCAGGTCAGGAGAATGGAAGAATACAGAACAATTTTCTGATTTCCCTCCAGTATGTACAAAGTCACAAAATAAAAAAGAATGGTCCCCAGCGCAAGAATCAGAAAAAATTCCAGGTAGTGATAGCCAAAATATGAGGCGCTATTTCCGCTTCCCTTGACTCCTTTTACCAGGGCAGGCACCAAAAGCAGGCCCTCATATAAAATGACCAGCCATAAGACCGTTTCCTTTTTTATTTTTCGAAAACTTTCTATTAATTCTCTTTTTGACAATTTCTTCATTTGCATTCCCTCTCCAACAGTTCAAAGTCAGCCTTATTCTTTTCCGTTTAATATATCCTGCAGCTGCTGTATCATTTCATCATCTTTCAGACGGAACTGGAATACAACCCTGCGGGACTTGTTCTTGTCAATACTTCCGTCACTTTTGCGGATTGGATTGCTGAATGAACGCCCATTGGCCGTAATCATCCTTCTTAGATCCTGTTTCTGATCTGAATCCAGATCCAGATTTTTACTGTTTAAACAGTATCTGGCCACACTTAACGCACGTTTCTGTGACAATTCCAGATTATAATCGTAAGTTCCATCCGTATCCGTATGACCTTCTACAATGATTTCCGCAATGTTATCTTTAAATTTATCATTCAGCAGGACTTTAAAATATCCTTTCATAAACCGGTCCAGTTCTTTCTTTCCGGAGGCTTTCAGATTCGATTTATCTGTATCAAACAAAATCTCGGAATCAAACTGGATCGCTCCGGTCTGACCATCAATTTCCAGATTTACATTGTCCAGTTCCTTTCGGAGATCTTCTATGATCTCTGCTTTTACTCCGATGATCCTGGAAACCTTTTTTTCCATCTCTTCAAATTTTGTCGTGCCTCCGTCTGCGTCTCCGCCCAGTTTCTCGATCGTAATTTTCTGCTTGTCCACGATTGCCTGTTTTGCCGCAATCTCATCCTGCTGTGTCTGCAGTTTCTGGATTACCGCAAACACAATCAAAATAAAAACCAGCAGCAAAGCTGCCATCATATCGGAATAGGACTGCCAGTAATCCATGAACTTCCTGTTTCTTTTCTTTTTCTGCCTGCTCATCTATGCCTCTTTCTGCTTATTAAAAAGACTTCCGAAACTGCGGATTTTGCCGCGCAGTGTCGTGTTCTCAATGGCATCCAGAAGATGCTTCTCTGTCTCTTCTATTTCAGTGCTGAGAGATTCCAAAACTTCTTTGATTTTCTCAGCTTCTTCCCTGTTTTCTTCTTTTTGTTTTAATTGTCTGATCTGATCCAGAAGATGATTGATTTTCTCCTGTCCCAGCTTAATTTCCTGCTGTATCCATTTTAGATCACCAGAATCCTCTTTTTGTCTTTCCTGTTCCCGCTTAAGCTCGTCTGCCAGCGATTCCATCTGCTGCAGCTGACGCTGTGATTCCTTCTGATACCTGGCAAGTTCCTCACTGATTCCTGCCGCCTGTTCCAGCTTTCGAACCATCTGCTCCTGCTGGCCGACCATCTCCTGAAGCTGGTCATGAAGTTTTTCTTCCCTGCCGTAAACTTCATCCAAATTGCCGCTGGTCTGTTCCATGGACCTGGAAAATCCCTGAAGGGTGTCATGAAACCGGCGCATCTGCTCCATATTCTGAACTGTAAGTTCTTCCATTCTTCGATTGGATTCACTTACTTCAGCAACGAATTTTCGTATCTCATCGGTCATTTCTTTCTGCCACTGGCTCAGATATCCGACAGATTCTCCCAGTGTCTGAAAATTCTTCTCCAGATTTCCTACCGTCTCAGCCATGGCTGCATAATCTGATTCTATGCTGCGGTTGAGGTTCTTCAGGAAACTGCCTACCATCTGTTCCATAGCGGTATTTTCTCTCTCATGAATCTGCCCCATCAGATTCTGAATATTTGAATTAGTCGCATTAAATGATTTTGACAGCCGTTCCCCCAGTACATCCGCCAGATTTCCGGCAAATTCTTTGTTCAGCTGATCCAGCGACCGGGTCTGAGTCCGTTCTTCTTCATAAAGTCTCGCCCACATGCTCTGTTCTGACTGATTCATTCCAAGCTTGTCAAAGCATTTTTCCAGTTTCATTAGCTTTTCTTCAAACCGTTCTTCTACCGAATTATAAAAACTGTTCATATATATGGAAATGACAATTCCGTAAATAGAAGTGTAGAATGCAATGTTGATTCCGGAAATAAAGACCTGGATGGATTCCCCCAGCGACTTGGAAGAACTGAAATCAAAATTTGTCAGCCCAATCGCAAGTCCGAGAAAAGTTCCCAGAATTCCCATAGCCGTCATAAGCCCCGGAAGGATCTGACAAAATCTTAAAGACAGATTTTCCGTCAGCTGATCAAAATTAAAAAAGTCTGTAATACTGCATTCTGCCGCGCCTTTCCTGCGGTACGCTTCACAGTAAGCTTCATATTGTTCCTTCATATCCTGATCTTCTATAAATGCATCGATACCAAGAATCCTGGCTTCCAGTTTTTCTTTGTCGCCTTCGCAGTCGTCCCTGCTTTCTTCCAGTTCTTTTATCATGGTTTCCATATCTTTTATATAGGCATTCATATGATCCAGTCCGTTTTGCAGCGCATACCGGGTCATAAGGGCCATTGCGCCTAAAAACACTGTATTGATCACCAGCTCCATCATTCCGTAATCAAACTGCAGCGTTACAAATACCGTAATTATAAACATCAGCAGGATGATGATCTTCAATGTACTGATTCTCTTCTTATAGTTATCCATCTGCTTTCCTCCACACTCCTCTAAAAATGTCGATTTCTCTGGCATTTTATTCTTATACTACTATATCTTATCAGCATATAAAATACAAGCATGGAGAATACAATCTCGTTTTTTTTCCGGCTCATTCATTTTGTCCGTCCTTTCAGCCGCAAAAAGGAACTTTTCGCGCCAAAAAATCCACTGTATCACAGATGATCTAACTCTATGTTACAACGGATTTCTGCCTTGTTTATTTTAAGATTCTCTTTTTTCTATCTCTCTTTTCATAATAAGCGCAGCCAGGGCAGACAAAATCCGGGCAGCTGTCGTACTCCACCAGATCATTTGCTGTCCTCCCAGAAGAGGCGGAAGAATCAGCATCAGAACAAACATAAGAACAGGTTCCATAAATGTCAGGAAATAAGAAAAAAGGCTTTTTTCTGTAGCGTAAAATCCAGATGTAGTAATACGGCTGACTGCGACAAATGGAACCGAAAGGAGAAAGACCGGCATAATTCTCCCAATTTCATAATTGACCTCCAAAGATGCGCCAAATAAAATACCTATTTTCCATCTTAACAAAAACAGGACTGCCACTCCGCATACAGATAAAAACAGCGCAAATTCATAAGCCAGCGCGCGGGTATCTTTTAATTTTTTCAAATTTCCCTGACCATAATACAGACTCATAAGAGGCTGGCTTCCATCTCCAACGCCCTGCAGGATAAGATAAATAATACAGATAATATAAGCTATACAGGCATATGTGGCTATCGCTTCTTCTCCGCCATACCCTGCGGAAAATCGATTGATTATCATCAGTGAAAGATTCGGTGTCATGGCAAGACCAAATGGCGCAATTCCAATCTTCAGGATTGCTCCAGCTGTATGAACTGCTCTGGAAACCGGGATTCGGAAAAAAATCTGCCTTTTTACAGTCAGATAAACCAATGCCAGAAGCATCGTAATTCCCTGACTTATAATAGTTGCCCATGCGGCTCCTCTGATTCCTCCATCTTTTACCCATACAAAAAGATAATCCAGAATAATGTTTGACACAAATCCGGCTGCCATGGCGGTCATTGCAAAAAAAGCGCCTTCATTATTCCTGATAAAAGGCACCAGGCCGGTGCCGATGATCTGAAGACTGGCTCCAATGGCAATAATCTTAATATACTGGCCGCCAAGGGAAAGCAGCTGTCCGTCAGCTCCCAGGAAACGCAGCAGCGGATTGGAAAAAAGATAAGTCAGGATTGTCAGAAGGATACTGAACAGAAACAGCATCCATATAGCACCTGCCGTATATTCCCGCGCTCTTTTTTCTCTGTTTTCCGCTTTATGAATAGAATAACAAACCGCGCCGCCCATTCCAATTCCTGTTCCGGCTGCCTGGATCAGCGCAACGATTGGATATGCCACATTAATCGCGGACAGGCCGGCATCCCCAACCTGGTTTCCTACAAAAAATCCATCTACGATCGAATAAATTCCCGACAAAGCAAATGCCAAAATAGATGGAATCACGTATTGAAAGAAAATCTTTGTATTTCTGATCATTCCTGCTTGTCCCCTCTCATTTCGTTCTCAAACAGAATATTAAAAAGTTCCAGGGTATCCTGCATCTGCTTCATTCTCTCACAGCCTATTATTTCGAAAATCCTCTTCTCCGTCTTTAATAAGGGGTTCACCCATTTCTCTGCGTAAATTCTGCCCTCTTCCGTCAGGGATATCTTTTTTTCACGCCTGTCTGCCTGTCCCGCCTTCAAAATAATGTATTTATTCTTCTTTAGATCCCGGACAACTGTATTGACTGTCTGTTTGACCAGCCCAAATCCTTCACAAATTTCTTTCTGCGTCATCTCACCTGCTGTCATTAACGCATACAGTACCATCAGCCTGGGATAAGAAATTCCATGGCGATTTGCCCACTGGACATACAGAGCAGTTCCTCTGTTCCAGGCAGAACAATAATCAAAACTCCATTTCAATTTAGACATTATCTTCCTCCTTTCGTATTTCACAGAACCATTATAGTATTATATCGTACTATTATCAACTTGTCACTTTCCCTTAGAGAGTGATTCTTTTTTCGAGCTTATCCCTCAAAAAAACAGCTGTCATTTTACTGACAGCTGCTGACTCTATCATCCTATTTATTTTATCGCTGCAAATGCCGCATCCAGAGCAGCGATCAGATCCTCTGCTTTTTCGATTCCAATGGACAATCGTATCGTGTTTGGTTTGATTCCCTGCTGTTTTAATTCTTCTGCCGTGCACTGACTATGTGTTGTCGTTGCCGGATGAATGACCAGAGATTTCACATCTGCCACATTGGCCAGCAGAGAAAAAATCGGAAGATGATCGATAAATTTCTGTGCTGTTTTTTCATCGCCTTTTATCTCAAAAGTGAAAATAGAGCCGCCTCCACCCGGAAGATACTTCTTATATAGAGAATGCCCAGGCTCGCTTTCCAGAGACGGATGATGCACGGCCTCCACCTGAGGATGCTGGGTTAAATACTCTACAATTTGAAGCACATTGCTCACATGCCGCTCCATACGCAATGATAACGTTTCCAGCCCCTGGAGAAATAAAAACGCATGGAATGGAGACAGAGACGCCCCGGTATCCCGTAATAAAACCGCCCGGATATAAGTTACGAAAGCAGCTTCCGGTGCCGCGTCTGCGAACGATACACCATGATAACTCGGATTTGGCTCAGAAATCCATGGATATTTTCCAGATTTCTTCCAGTCAAATTTCCCGCTGTCAATGATCACGCCGCCCAGAGCCGTTCCATGTCCGCCGATAAACTTAGTCGCTGAGTGAACTACAATATCTGCCCCATACTCAATCGGACGAATCAGATATGGAGTTGCAAAGGTTGAATCCACTACAAGAGGAATTCCATGCCGATGCGCAGCATCTGCCAGTTTCTCCAGATCCACCAGATTAGAATGCGGATTTCCAAGAGTCTCCACAAAAATCGCTTTTGTGTTTCCACGGATTGCCGCTTCAAAAGCGCCTTCCTCATCCGGATCCACAAAGGTCGTCTGGATCTTTCTTGTCTGCGGCAGTGTATTGGCAAGAAGGTTATAGGTTCCGCCGTAAATTGTCTTAGACGCAACGATATGTTCTCCCGCACCGGCAAGCGCCTGAAATGTATAGTCGATTGCCGCAGCTCCTGAGGCAGCCGCAAGAGCCGCCGTTCCTCCTTCCAAAGCGGCAATACGCTGTTCAAAAACATCTTCTGTCGGATTTGTCAGTCTGCCGTAGATATTGCCTTCTGCCTGTAAGCTGAACCGGTCAGCGGCATTCTGGAAGTTTTCAAATACATAAGAAGTGGTTGCATAAATCGGAACTGCTCTGGCGTCTGTTGCCGGATCCGGATGTTCCTGACCAATATGAAGCTGTTTTGTTTCAAATCCCCAGTTTTTTGAATCTCTGATGTCTGTCATGAATCTATCCTCCATTTTTCTGATTTTCTGTTTGAATTTAAAATCATAGTAACATGGTAGGTTATCTTTGTCTAATAGAAAATAAAATGAACTGGTTATTCTTTTTTCTTATAACAAAACTTTTTTTCCTGAGCGCGATACTCTGTCGGCGTACATCCATATGATTTATGGAACATTTCCGTAAAATAACTGGCTCCTGAAAATCCCACCTCAAACGCGATTTCCGAAATGGTCTTATCTGTTGTCTCCAGCAGTTCCATTCCTTTCCTCAGGCGGTAACTGATCAGATATGATACCGGAGTCTCATTAGTATATCTTTGAAAGATGGAACAGCAGCTTGTCTTTCCGACATTTCCTGCCTGGCTGATCTCCTTCAGAGAGATTTTTTTATCATAATTTTCATAAATAAACCGGAGCATTTTCTTTAAGATCGTAAGATGCTGATTTCCGGATTTTGGTTTCTTTTTCAAATGATTCGATAAATGCAGAAGATTCTCCCATATTTTGAAAAACAGAGTTTGGATTCTCAGCATATATGCTTTCTGCCCCCGGCATTGATACATCTCCAAAACTGACTGCAAAATTTCTTTTTCATATTTTTTATCTTGGTGCAGTAAAAGATACGGCACTGCTTTATTTTCCAAAATCGGCATAATGTATTCTTTCTCAATTACAGGGACAGCGTTCAGCAAAAGCGGATGAAACAGAACACAGATAAAAGAACATTCACTGCAGTCCTCTGAAAATCCGTAATGAAGCTGTCTGGTGTTGACAAAGATTCCCTCTCCCTCATTTATCATAACAATTTTCCCATTTATATTGTATTCCATGTGCCCGGACTGTACGAGAATAAACTCAACATCATCGTGCCAGTGGCTTAAAGCGCTGAAATCGGGATAATCGGAAAGACATCCCCGGCGGATATACACCGGGAAATCCGGGGTATCATATAAAACATCTTCTGACCGGTCATTTTTATTTGTAAATTTTACCTGCATTTTTCCCTTCTTTGAAATATTGTTATAGATTTATGGAATATTTAGATAGATAATATTAAATATCTGCAATATAATATTATCATAAGAATGAATCAGAAACAAGGAAGCGCTTCCTCCCGCACGCCGTTTTCAGCAAGGAGGGATTATTATGCCAAAATGGATCATTCGGGGAATTTTAACAAATCTGGAGGCATGGATCAGTGTAGAAGAAAATGAATTTTACCGCAGCCTCTACATTCAATTCTATGAACTGTTTGGAAAGCAGTTCACAGCATAGGAAAACGCTGCCGCAGGCGAATGATATGCTCCCTTCTAGGTAGACAAGTGAAATAATAAAAACTTGTCACTTAGAAGGGAGTATTATTATGGCATATAAACATAAGTATTCCTACGAAGAAAAAGAGCATATTCTTATGGAATACCTCAATGGTACCCACGGCTTCAGG
>NZ_BLYI01000030.1 GCF_016586355.1 Anaerostipes butyraticus | reverse complement strand
TCCTCCGATCACATCCGGCACCAGTCCCGTATAGTTGGACATCGCTGTCATCTCTACCATGGTCTTTGTTCCATCTTTGAACGCGCAGAGCATCTTCGGGCTCATCTTTCTTCTTGTTGCTTCTTCCAGCACTGTATCCGGATTGCAGTCATAGTCGATCTTATTGTTCTTTCCTTTTCCCATGACTTCCACGTTCATTCCCATGGCTTTGGCAAAGCTGTACAGTTCCATAACAGCTCCCGGCTCATCTCCTGCGGATCCTGTATAGATGACTCCTTCTTTTTCTGCCATCTTCTTCAGGTAAGGTCCGATTACAACATCCGTTTCTACGTTCAGCATGACTACATGTTTTTTATTCTTCATGGCGTCTGTCGCTACTTTGGCTCCTACATCCGGAACTCCTGTAGCGTCGATGGCGCATTCTACCAGATTTGCCCGGGAAACAAAATCCGCATCCTCGCATGCTACGTATTTTCCTGCTTCCATGGCTGCGTTTGCGTCCGCAAGCGTCTTTGCGATCACGATATCATCATCCGTAACGCCTGCGTATTTGAATGCGTGTACCGCATTCTCTATTTTAATATCAGATACGATCGCCGGCATGATTCCGTTCATCAGCACCATCTGGGTTACCATTCCTCTTCCCATCTGCCCTGCACCGACAATACCTGCCTTGATGATTTTTCCTTCTTCCTGTCTCTTCAGCAGCTTTTTGTCCATATTTAACATAATTTCATTCTCCTATCTTAACTACACAATGTAAATAACAATTTATAGTTTTGGAGTACTCCTTTTTCAAATATGCCTTTCGTGCGCATCGATTTTATAAGGCTATTTGTTTTTATGAATAAACTTCTATGGTTCCGCCGATCTCAATATCCTCCGGCAGAAGCTGATTTCCTTCCAGCATAATACATCCAGGGCGTTCTGCCTCCGGACCTCCCTTGAAATCCAGCGTACAGTGTCCAAGTTCCGCCCATGTCTTCGGCGCTTCGCTTCCAACTGCACTTACTTTGAATTCTTTTTTACAAATTTTGATTGTATCTCCTACGGCCGGCGCTTCTTTTAATTCCGCTTTTGTATGAAGAACGGATAATTCCGCCAGCTCCGGCGGCGCATCCTCATTAAAAATAATGATAAAATTCATATCTTCATCTTCCAGAAATGCCAGCGCATCTGGTCCAAGTCCTACGATTTTTGCCTGATACTTCATAAAACTCCTTTCCTTCGCCTTACTGCATTTTTAATACATTCCAATACTAAATGCAAAAGCGATCAAAACTGCTAAAGGTCCTGTAACAATACGCTCAAACAGAACAGCCGGAACACCATATTCGATCGTTTCAGGCTCTGCTTCTCCAAGGCTCAGTCCTACCGGAACGAAGTCACATCCTACCTGAGCGTCAATTGCGAACAATGCAGGAAGAGCATACTGCGGAGGAATATTGCCTAACGCAAACTGTGATCCGAGCAATGTTCCTACAACCTGAGCAATTACAGCTCCAGGTCCAAGTACTGGTGACAGAATCGGAATACCGCAGACAAACGCGATGATTACCATTCCCGGAAGTGTGGAACAAATTGGTGAAATAGTCTTTGCAATGACATTACCTAATCCGCTGGCAGAAATGATTCCCAGCAAAGTGGCTGTAAATGCCATAAACGGAAGGATTGTTCCGATTACCATTTCGATCGTATCACGGCCGGCCTGGAAACAAATATTTACAACCCTGCCGACTACTTTACCAATACGGGTGACAATGTTTTCTTTCTTTCCTTCGCTTGCCTTTGCCACTTCTTCTTTTGCCTGCGCTTTTGACTTAGGCTCTGAGCCTGCTTTTGCCGTTTCTTCCTGAGCAGACTGAGATGCAGGATTTCCTACTGCCTGTCCTGTATAATCTGATTCATAAATATCAGATTCCTTAACGGCTGATACATAGATTTCCGGTGTAATATATTTTGCAAGAGGTCCTGCTTTTCCTACCGGTTCCAGATTTACCGTATAAATGCCTTTTTTCGGATAAACACCGCAGCGCGCTGTACCGCCGCAGTCTACTACGGCGATCAGGATTTCATCGTCCGGAGCCGTTGTCTTAAATCCGTCCAAAACTTCTGCGCCTGTCATATCCGCAATCTTCTGTGCCACCGGATGGATTCCTCCGCCTGTAACACTCAGGACTTTGTTGCATTTTTCCGTCGGCGTAATCGTAAGAGGACCTCCCCATCCGCCGCTGCCGGCTTTAATTGTAATTGTTTTATACATACTGGTTTCCTCCTTCCATTATTTGCTCAATGCTGCAAAAATCTTTTCACACAAGATACCGCGGATTAAAATAACAATGACACCTACGATAAAATAACGAACCGCAAGTCCTCCCACGGATAATCCCAACTCCTGAAGACCGGATGCAATTCCGGTATACACGAACAGCTCACCTGCATTGGCATGTGGGAACAAACCAGTAATTGGATGACAGAAGGAAACACTTGCATCATAGAATGCTGCTTTGTGTTCTTCTTTTACGAATCTTCCAAATGTATACTGTGCCGGGTTTGTCAGGAATATATCCGCTAAAATAGGAAGCAGTGTATAACGCAGAATGGTATACTTCGTAATTTTCTGACAAAATCTCTCCACCCTGTCTGTTCCGATAAATCCGATGACTGCATTGACAGCCGTCATCAGACATACAACCAAAGGGATGATTCCTGTTACCCAGCTCACAAACTGTTCACCGCCTGCGTTAAACAGGCCGATAAACGCATTCGCCACATTAGAAATAACTTCCATAATTGATCCTCCTTTTTGTAAGTTTCACTAAGTTTATATAAATGTCCCGCAGAACAGACAGAGAAAGAAACACTTCCGGGCCCTTGACGCGTCCCTTCCCATCTGTACTTCGCTCCATATATATCTGAATTTTTAGACTGCTCTGCCCGTTGTTCCAAGCAGTTTTGTTTCTTCTCCTGTATCCTGCTCTTCTTCCTTTCGGTTCAGCCTCTGATCCAGAGCCTCCAGAGCATTGATATATCCTTTATATCGTTTCCTCTTTTTCTTATCCATTTGATGAAGTTCATCCAGATAACTGTAGATGCTTTCTCCCATCACATCTCTCCCAAGAAAACTTTTCCATGGCCTGAATCTGGCCAGGAAACTGAATCCCTTCATGATCTCACCGCCCGTAATCGTCCCATTCTGGTCACAGGCTATCATAACAATATACCCCGCAGATAATCCCCCTCTTTTTTGTCCGAAACCTACATTTCCAAATTTATGTACCCTTCGAATCGCTTTTTTATAATTCAGTATCTGAAAAACTCCTCCTATCGCCTGAAGCACAAACAGCGCAAAAACAATCAACAGCATTATAGAAATTCCACTCATTTTTTCAACTTCCTTTCTAACATCCTTTTGTGCAACTTTCACAAGTCACATTTGTGCTTTTAACTCACTTTTGTTATTTGTATTATAAACAATTAAATTATGTTCGTCAATATCCTTTATTTTTTTCTCCATTTTTCTTGAATTTTGGGCATTTTTACAATATAATCTCCTTATACAATGGTTACATTTGTGCTTTTACATTTTTATCAAAAGGAACTAAGTTTATGAAGAACAATGAAAATAATGACTCCATGCTGGACAAAATGACATTAATCGCTACTTTGTATTACAAAGACAAGCTTTCCCAGCAGGAAATTGCAAAAAAATTACATATTTCAAGGCCCTGGGTTTCCAAACTTCTCTCCAGAGCAGAAGAACTTGGCATTGTTAAGATTGAAATTGAGTCTCCTATTTCCGGTAATTCTCAGCTGGAGGAACAATTGTGTCAAAAATATAATCTGACTTACGCAAGCGTAATTGACAGCCATGATTCTTCCAGAGATTATGTGGCTATGTCCGCAGTCAATTACTTCATTTCCCAGATCAAACCTAATGATATCATCGGCATAGGATGGGGAAATGCAGTATCCAGGTTCATCAAAAATCTGCATCCGATGAAATTCCCTGACACACAGATCATCCCTCTGGCCGGAAGTTTCGGCGCTACTTTTGAAATCCTCCCAAATTACAATGCGATCCGGCTGGCTGATCTTACCGGCGGAACCGTTCATTTACTGCATATCCCGGCATTTTGTTCTTCGCAGGAAGAATATCAGACTCTGATTACCAATGAGCGGACCAGTCATCTGCTTACTCTGGCGGAACATGCGGATATTGTAGTTACCGGCATTGGAACTTTTGAAACTTCTTTCCTCACCCGTTATGAAATCATGTCCAAAGAAGAAATCCAGACCCTTAAAGACGCCGATGCAATTGGTGATATCGCTCTCCAGTTTCTTAGCAAAACCGGAAAGCCTGTGGATACGGATATTACCCGCCGAATGATTAAGGCAGATATTTTTAAAACCGCCCGTAACTCACGCCTGTCCATCGGCATTGCCGAAGGGATCTACAAGACAGAAATCATCCATGCCGTTTTATCCCTTCATCTGATCAACGCATTTTTTACAACGAAAGAAACGGCTCTGTCTCTTCTGGATGAGAAATCTGAACTTTCATAACAGCCGTGCAAAGAAAGAATCCTGGTACAGGGTTCTTTTTATTCATCTTTATATTCCCTTATATTTCTATTTTTAGAAATTTTTTACAGAAAAATTGTCCAAAAAAGGAAAACTAATCGAAACTGTACTTTTTTCAATTAGTTTTCTTTTCCAATGACTACAAAAGTTGCTCTGCGCAGGCATTATTTGTTATCAAAATATTAATGAATCCTCCTTTGATCGCGCCTTTAATCGCCTTTGCCCGGTCTTCTCCTCCTCCGATTCCTATTCTGCTTCTTACTCTTTTTATCATATCCTGGGACATTCCGGCTACCCTTTCATTGAAAGCCTGAAATTTTTCTGTATTCCCATCTTCATCAAAAAACTGCAGTGCCACATTTCCTGCTACTCCATTTTCAACCAGCGCTTTTGTCTCCTCACTGGTAATATATCCTCCCTGGATCATGGTAGAATCTGTACATGTAGATGTGGCGCCAATTCCCATTACGAGGACATCTAACTTCTGAAAATCGTCAAAGATAAAATTTACCGTCTTCTCTTTCAGGAAATATTCTTTTACTCGCTTCTCCGAAAACAGTGCAGGAGCCAGAAACTGGGTATATGTTCCTCCAAATTTCTCGGCATATTCCCGGGCAATCTGATTGCTCTGCACATCCACATTATTCACTGTGGTCGGACTGATTCCTCCGATGATCGGAACAAACATATAGTGGTTGTCTTTTGGAAATGCCCGTTTCGTTTTCGCTACATTATGCAGCGTCATACCCATGGAAACGCCGATATTATCGCCGTCTTTAAAA
The DNA here is from genome assembly GCF_016586355.1 of Anaerostipes butyraticus. Classification (GTDB taxonomy): domain Bacteria; phylum Bacillota; class Clostridia; order Lachnospirales; family Lachnospiraceae; genus Anaerostipes; species Anaerostipes butyraticus. The sequence goes on along the minus strand of NZ_BLYI01000030.1, from coordinate 54,779 downwards.
AACTGAGACAAGTACAGCGCTGCCCGTTCATACAGTTTGGATATGGACTCGGTCTTTGTATCCAGAGAACTGCTCTCCACTACAATCACATCCTTCAGACCGTATTTCCTTTCCAGGGCTTTCTCCAGCTTTCCATAAGAAAATTGCACCGGATTGATTACTTCCACTTTGACAATTCCGCCCTCTTTCCCCTTCTGAAGCATTCTGGATACCGTTGCTCTGGAAATTCCAAGATAATCGCTGATTTCCTGCTGTTTCATTCCATCTTCATAATACAGACTGCATACTTTATAAATCAGGCGCCAATCGTCTACGATCTTCTTCATGTGATGCTCCTTTCTCTCAAACCGAATCCTCTTATGAATTTCTATGCATTTATTCTATCAAATCTGTCAGGGATATCAACGCAAATTCGCTGAACATTTGTCGAAGTGAATTGTTTTTAAATGTATACAATTACATTTTCTCAGAAATTTTGTGAATAAATTAACAGATAATTTTGTACTGATTTCTATATTTTGAAGCAAATTAAGAAAGAATCCTGCTTTGCAGGATTCTCCGCCTGCGGCGGGCGCATGAGCGGCAGTTTCCGTTCCGCCGCAGTGCGATCCTCGCGGAGCGTTTTTTATTTCATAGGAACGCAGTTCCCTATGAAATGAAAAAGAATCCCAGAAACAGCTCACCTGCTGTCCTGAGATTCTGCTTAAACGACATTCTGTTTTTATTATCCGATCACATCGCTCATATCATACATTCCTGCCGGCTTTCCTGCCAGATAAAGCGCTGCACTTACAGCTCCTTTCGCAAAAACAGCCCTTGAATAAGCTGTATGTTTGAGCTCGATCACTTCGTCCTGTCCCGCAAAGATCACCTCGTGCTCTCCCACGATGGTTCCTCCTCTTACGGCAGAGATTCCAATCTCTTTCTTTGGACGCTGTTCTCTTCTCTGACTGCGGTCAAATACAAATTCATATTCATTGTCCAGTGGTTCATTGACCGCTTCCGCTAAAGCCAGAGCAGTTCCTGACGGAGCATCCAGCTTTCTTCTGTGGTGTTTTTCCACGATCTCAATATCAAAGCCTGCGTCTGCCAGAAGTTTTGTCATGGATTTTAAGAGTTTAAATAATGTGTTGATTCCAAGTGACATATTAGCAGAACGAAGAATGGCGGTTTTTTTACTTGCCTCTTCCACTTTCTTAAGCTGCTCATCCGTTAATCCTGTCGTACAAAGCACGACCGGAATTTTCTTTTCTGCCGCATAATCCAGCAGGCCATCCACTGCCGGCGCTGCTGAAAAATCTATGATTACATCCACATCTTCTTTGCAGTCAGACAGATTTGTATAAACCGGATAATCATTGTGTCCATCATCCCTGCGATCCACTCCTGCTGCCATTACCGCATCATCTGTCTCTTCCACTATTTTTGTTATTACCTGTCCCATGACTCCATTGCAGCCATGCATCATAATCTTTGTCATCTTTTGCAACTCCTTAGAGAATTCCTGTTTCTTTCATTGCTTTTATTAACTGCTGCGCATTTGCTTCTTCCATCTCTGTCAAAGGTCTTCTCAGAAGATCTCTGCAGTATCCCATCTCGGAAACGGCGCGTTTTACCGGAATCGGATTGACTTCACAGAATAATTTATGGATTACTTCCAGGTATTTCATCTGGATATCCAGCGCGCCTTTTGTGTCGCCTTCCATGAATTTTGCCACCATATCATGAGTTTCTCTTGGCGCTACGTTAGACAGCACAGAGATCACTCCTTTTCCTCCCAGTGACAGGACCGGAAGCACCTGATCATCATTTCCGGAATAAATATCCAGATCTCCCTGGCTTTCATAAGCTACATTGGCAACCTGAGAAAGATCTCCGCTTGCTTCTTTGATGGCAACGACATTCTCCGCTGTTCTTGCAATCTCTGCCGCTGTCTTTGGCTGGATATTGGTTCCTGTACGTCCCGGAACATTGTACATAATAATCGGAATATCCACTGCCGCAGCGATCGTTGTGTAATATTCTTTTAATCCGCCCTGAGTCGCTTTGTTATAATACGGAGTAACAACCAGAAGTCCGTCCGCTCCGACTCCCTGCGCTCTTTTACCAAGAGACAGCGCTTCATCTGTACAATTGGCTCCGGCTCCGGCAATAACCGGCACTCTCTTATTTACATGAGATACACATGCCCCGATGACTTCAATCTGTTCGTCATGACTCATCGTGGATGCTTCTCCTGTGGTTCCGCAGATAATGATGCTGTCGGTTCCGTTATCGATCTGAAAATCAATAAATTTTTCCAGCTGATCATAATCAACGGATAAATCCTCTTTGAATGGTGTGATCATCGCAACACCTGCGCCTGTAAATATTGACATGCTATTCATCCTCCTATCATCTTATGTAAATGCTGTCTGATCTTAAGATTCTTTCATTGTTTCGATGCAGTAAACGGCATCTACGTAGTCCATCAATTCTTCCGGAAGACTTCTCCCCGTCATGATGACATCCAATTCCTCACTGCGTTCTTTCAGCAGATCGATCAGATTTGACGGTTCAATGATCTTCAGATCCAGCAGCCCCAGAACCTCATCCAGGATCAGAACATCACACTGACGGGTATCAATGACTTTTTTCGCATATTTCAGCCCGTTAAAAATATAGTGATCCTGTTCCTTCTTTTCTTCTTCACTGAGATCCTTATACTGCTTTTCATACTTCTCAAACCGGAATAACTGCACTTCCGGCTCCAGCCGCCTGATAAAATCAATCTCTTCCGTGTCTTTTCCTTTCAGGAACTGAACAATAATGACTTGCTTTGCCTGGCCTGCAGCTTTGATGCAGTGTCCGATGGCGCAGGATGTTTTTCCCTTCCCCTGGCCACAGTAAACTTCCACTCGTCCTTCCATCTCATCACCTCAAAGAATCTTCCTTTTGTAATATTGGTTTATTATATCATTTTTAATACAAGAAATCCAATTTATTTATGCATCCTTTTCGTGGATTTCTAATTTATTTACAGAAACTTCATAGGCTGTACGTTTTACTATCTCATTTTCGCTGATCCGCTTCTGGTATTCCCTGCTCTGGATCCTTCCGATCAGTTCAATCCTGGAGCCGATCTCAAGGTTTCCGGCAAATCTGGCATTCCGCCCCCAGCAGATGCACGGTATGTAATCTGATTTCCCATAAGACCGGTTGACTGCCAGCAGGATATCACATATTTCTCTTCCAAGAGGCGTCATGCGGTACACCGGCTGTTTGCAGATGAATCCGTCCAGGACGATGTGATTCGGCTTTACATCATCCAGGGATTCCAGGAACTCAATGTCCCGGACAAAGACAGACAGCACCAGATGATTCCTGTTCTCCTCATGCTTGTTATAGGAACGGAACTGCCCGCATGCTCTTACCAGCCGGCCTCTGTAATCTTTCGTTACATCCATTAATCGTTCTGATATCAGCAGAGGTATCTCATCGGTCGCTTCGCTTAGTCTGTTTACTAAAAGTTTGACTGTATAAAATCCTTCTCCAAAAATCTCGTGGCTGAATTGGAATTCGGACTGAATCCGTCCTGCCACCTCCACTTGATTATGATTGATTCCTTGCTCTGTCATACTCTTTTTCTCCCTTCTTGTGTCAATTGTCATACTTTAAAGACTATTCCAAAATTGACTCAAATAGAAGAAAAATCCTTCGACAAAGTTCCCCGGCTTATTCCGATCCTTTCCGACACTTTATGAAAATTTTGCCCGCTTCCTCATTGTAGGGTCCAGGATCTTCTTGCGGATTCTGATATTCTTTGGTGTGATCTCAAGGAGCTCATCCGTATCGATAAATTCCAGTGCCTGTTCCAGACTTAATCGTTTCGGAGGTGATAATTTCAGCGCGTCATCTGAACCGGAAGCCCTTGTGTTTGTAAGCTTTTTGGCACGGCAGACATTGATCTCGATATCTTCTGTCTTTCCTGTCTGTCCGATAACCATTCCTGCATATACTTTTTCTCCCGGTCCTATGAACAGCGTTCCTCTCTCCTGAGCGTTAAAGAGTCCATATGTGATGGTCTCCCCTGCCTCATAAGCGATCAGTGATCCCTGTTTCCTGTACTGGATATCTCCTTTGTAAGGGCCGTATCCGTCGAATAATGTATTTAAAATACCATTTCCCTTGGTATCTGTCATAAATTCTCCCCGGTATCCGATCAGTCCTCTGGATGGAATGGAAAATTCTAATCGGGTATATCCTCCTGTTGCCATGGACATATTCCTAAGCTCTCCTTTTCTCTGGCTTAGTTTTTCGATGACCGCACCGGAAAATTCCTCCGGCACATCGATCACAGCAATTTCCATCGGTTCCAGTTTCTTCCCATTTTCATCGGTATGATACAGGACTTCCGCTTTGCTGACTGCAAATTCATATCCTTCTCTTCTCATGTTTTCAATCAGGACGGACAGATGCAGTTCTCCTCTTCCTGACACCTTAAAACTGTCTGTGCTGTCACTTTCCTCTACCCGGAGGCTGACATCCGTATTTAATTCCCGGAACAGACGATCTCTTAAATGTCTGGATGTTACATATTTTCCTTCCTGTCCGGCCAGCGGACTGTCATTTACCATAAACTGCATGGAAATAGTCGGTTCTGAAATTTTCTGGAACGGAATCGGCTGTGGATCTTCCAGGTCACAGATCGTATCTCCAATGGTCAGATCCGCAATTCCTGAAATTGCCACGATGGAACCGATTTCCGCCTTCTTGACATCTACCTTCTCCAGTCCTTCAAATCCGTACAGTTTCGTGATCCTGACTTTTTCTCTTCTCTCCGGATCATGCTCGTTTACAACCATACATTCTTTATTAACCGCAATGGACCCGTTGTCAACTTTTCCGATTCCGATTCGTCCTACATATTCATTATAATCAATCGTACTGATCAGAATCTGCAGCGGTTTTTCAGGATCTCCTTCCGGCGCTTCGATATGATCAATGATCGTCTCAAACAGAGGCTTCATATCTTTCTTTTCATCCTCCATATCAAGAACCGCAAACCCTTCTTTTGCTGAAGCAAATACAAACGGGCAGTCCAGCTGTTTGTCACCGGCTTCCAGTTCCATCAGAAGTTCCAGTGTCTCATCTACAACTTCTGCCGGCCTGGCTTCCGGGCGGTCTACTTTATTGATACATACGATCAGGGAAAGATCCAGCTCCAATGCCTTTCTCAGCACAAATTTTGTCTGAGGCATCGGTCCTTCAAACGCATCTACCACGAGAATTACCCCATTTACCATCTTAAGAACACGCTCTACTTCTCCTCCGAAATCCGCATGTCCTGGCGTATCTACGATATTGATCCGGACACCGTCATACACAACGCCTGTATTTTTTGAAAGGATCGTAATTCCTCTCTCTTTTTCAATATCGTTGGAATCCATAACTCTCTCAGCAACTTCCTGATTTTCCCGGAATGCTCCGCTTTGCTTCAGCAGCTCATCCACCAATGTTGTTTTTCCATGATCGACATGGGCGATGATTGCAATATTCCTTATGTCTTCTCTCTTCATCGTATCCTTCTTTCTTTATGTTCTGAATCAAAATTATGCTTACTTCAAATAAATCAATAACTTTGTTATTCTATCATAAAGCTGTGCGGGAGTAAAGCATCCGTATGCACCCTCTCTTTTATTTTGTTCCGAAAATCCGGTCTCCTGCATCACCAAGTCCCGGCAGAATATAACCATGTTCATTTAATTCCCGGTCTACCGCGCCGCAGTAAATACTGATATCCGGATGTGCCTGTGCCAGGCGTTCCACACCTTCCGGAGCCGCAAGGATCGACACAAATTTAATCTGCTCTGCTCCCTGTTTTTTTACAAAATCTACTGCCGCATCCGCAGATCCCCCGGTAGCAAGCATCGGATCAACAATAATCACCAGTCTCTGGCTGATATCCTCCGGCAGTTTGCAGTAATACTCTTTCGGCTCCAGCGTTTCTTCATCCCGGTACATGCCCACATGTCCTACTTTCGCGCTTGGAACCAGCGACAGCATCCCATCTACCATCCCAAGACCCGCCCGCAGGATTGGTACGATCGCAAGCTTCTTGCCTTTCAGCATCGGTCCTTTCATTTTTTCCAGCGGAGTCTCAATTTCTACCAGTTCTGTCTCCAGATCCCGCATAACCTCATATCCCATCAGCATGGAAATTTCCCCTGCAACTGTACGAAACTCCCGTGTGCCGCAGTCCTTACTGCGGATCAGCGATATTTTATGCTGGATCAGCGGGTGATCAAAAATGATTACATTATCTCTCATCAATTTCCCCTTCCTTTTATTTCTTTTTTCTAATTCTATCATATTTCTTTCCCTTTTTACTACCTGTATGTTATAATACCCGAGTAAAGGAGTATGAAATATGAACGTATGGAATTTAATTGAAACTTTATATAAAGATCAGACTCTGGAGAAAGAAGAACTTGTATTTCTTCTGGAACACCGTGATGAGGAAACTGCTTCCTGTCTCGGAGAACTGGCCAGAAAAGAAGCTCAGAAAATCTACGGAAACAAGGTATTTCCAAGAGGACTGATCGAATTTACCAACTACTGTAAAAATAACTGCTATTACTGCGGCATTCAGGCTTCTAATCGGAATATCAGCCGTTACCGTCTGTCTCAGGAACAGATTTTAAGCGCCTGCCAGAACGGATATGATCTGGGATACCGCAGTTTTGTCCTGCAGGGAGGAGAAGATCCTTATTTTTCTGATGAACGGATGGTACCGGTTGTGGAAGCCATCCATGAATCATTCCCTGACTGCGCTATTACCCTGTCCCTTGGAGAACGTTCCCTGGAAAGCTATCAGAAGCTTCACGCCGCAGGAGGCCGCAGATATCTTCTGCGCCACGAAGCCATTTCACCACGGCTTTATGGAAAACTTCACCCTGAAAAAATGTCTCTCCGGCATCGGATCCAATGTCTCTATGACCTGCGTACGGCCGGTTTTCAGGTAGGTACCGGATTTATGGTCGGCGCTCCTTTTCAGACTCTTGAAAATCTTGCGGACGATCTTTTATTTATTCAGAAACTTCATCCGCAAATGACAGGGATCGGTCCTTTTGTCCCTCATCATGACACCCGGTTCCGTGACTTTGCCGCCGGAACTGCCGAACTCACCATCTTTCTGATCAGTATTCTCCGGCTGATGGATCACCATCTGCTCCTTCCGTCCACCACAGCTCTGGGAACTATCGATCCCAGCGGCCGTGAAAAAGGAATTCTTGCCGGGGCCAATGTCGTAATGCCGAATCTCTCTCCTACGGATGTCCGAAAAGATTATGCGCTCTATGACAACAAAATCTGCACAGGGGAGGAAGCCGCGGAATGCATCGGATGTCTGAGCCAGAGAGTTGAAAGCATTGGCTATCAGCTGGAATTTTCCCAGGGAAACTACCGTCCTTGATCGGGCGGCAGTGTTTCTCACACTCTCTTATTCCAATTCCAAAGAAATTTTCTCTGTATCCATTGAAAACAAAAATGCCGTCCAAGGCATTCTTCTGATCTTTCCATCAGAAACGTCCTTGAACGGCATATGTATTTCTTATTTTCTTCTGCTCTTTAACAAAAATTCAGGAATCACAATCTTGGAATCCTTGTCCTCCACAGTTGCAGTCTGATTGTCTGGTTCATATGCAGCTGCTGTATTGTCTTCCGTCTCAACTCTGCCATTATGGATCGGCTGTCCGGAAAATGCCGGACCTGATGCTGTGTGCGGCTTGTATCCAGTCCGCGCAGCGCTTCTTCCATCCGTATTCTTGATGCCTGTGGCAATGATCGTTGCGCTGATCTGATCTCCAAAATCTGCATTGACCGTACCGAAGATCACGTTGACTTCCGCTCCGGCTTCGTCTTTCAAGTATTCCACAGCCTGCTGAGCTTCCAGCATGCCGACAGCGCCTGCGAAGTTAACAATAACATCTGTAGCACCTGCAACGGTTGTCTCAAGCAGCGGACTCTCCATCGCTGTCTTGATTGCTTCCAGCTCTTCGTCTGCGACTCCCATACCGATATGAGCAATTCCTTTGTCTCTCATAACCGTCTGAATGTCTGCAAAGTCCACATTGATCAGTCCCGGATTATAAATCATATCTGTAATTCCCTGTACGCCCTGCTGGAGAACTTCATCTGCCTTCTTCAGCGCGTCCGGGATCGTTGTTCTCTTGTCACAAATCTGCAGAAGCTTGTCATTCGGAATTACGATCATCGTATCCACCTGATCCTGCAGTCTCGCAATTCCTGACATGGCGTTGTTCATCCTGGGTTTTCCCTCAAATGAGAAAGGTTTTGTCACAACTCCGACCGTCAGGATGCCCAGTCCTTTCGCAATCTCCGCAATGATCGGAGCCGCGCCTGTTCCGGTTCCTCCTCCCATACCGCATGTAACAAATACCATATCCGCGCCTGTTACAAGTTCTGTGATCTCTTCTCTGTTCTCTTCCACAGCAGCTTCCCCAATCTCAGGTTTTGCTCCTGCTCCAAGTCCTTTTGTCAGTTTCTCACCAATCTGTATCTTTGTTGAAGCTTTACATAAAGATAAAGCCTGTCTATCTGTATTGACTCCTACGAGCTCTACGCCCTGGACATTCTCATCTACCATTCGATTGACGGCGTTATTTCCTGCTCCCCCAACACCTATCACTAAAATCCTGGCTTGTGTATTCTCTACACTAGGCATAATCTCAACCACGTTGCTCCTCCTTCATGTCACTAACGACAACCCACTATAATTCTATACATTAATCTAATGATACCGTTTTTGCTATGTTTTTTCAACTATTTTTTGGCTGAAAAATCGTTATTTTCTGGTATTCATCAAAGTATCTCATGTCTACAGTTCCGCTTTTTCCTTTTAGTTTTTTCAAAATTCCAGCCAATTCCGGAATTTTAATATCTATATTTTCATTGTCACATAAATCTACAGTAATATCACCGCTGATCAGCAGCGCTGTCCCGTCATCTTCCATATAAATCTGGTCAATCGGAATGTTATATTTGCCAATAGTCGTGGCAAGTTCCAGAATAAAAGAAAATACATTCTTTTTCTTTACCGGTATTTTCTCCTGCATGACCAGCTTTTCAAATTTCAAACCTGTAACCAGAGGCACATCATCAAATTTTTTCTGACTGCTCTCCAGCGCATACCCGTTTTTGTCAAAATAAACATATTTTCCATTATACAAAAGACATCCGGCCCGTTTCTTTTCGTTGATATGTATCGTAACCGTATTTGGTCCGTTGATTTCCACATCATAAGATTCAATAAATGGCAGCAGCTCCGGCTGTTTGATTTTGCTTAAAAGAAAATAGGCGACCGTATTGTTTACATATCCTTTTTTCTTCACAGCCTGCTTTACTTCTGCCTTTGTATAATCCTCCACATCGGCGATCCTGATCGTCTTGATCGGACAAAATGCCGCGATTCCTCCAATCGCAAGAATCAGGCATAAAATCAGGCCGATCAGTATTCTTTTCACCGGAATATGGATCTTCCTCTTCTCCGGTTCTTTGCGTTCGCTCATCCGGATTACTTTTTTCTCGTCTTTTTCCTTCATAAGCACTCATCCTTTTATAACCGTATTCTCTTGGAGATGGAAAGCACAATTCCCATTTCCGCCATAATAGCCAGAATCGAGCTTCCTCCGTAACTGATAAACGGAAGCGGGATTCCTGTCGGCGGTATCGTGTTGGTAACAACCGCAATATTGATAAACACCTGCACGGCAATATGCGTCATAAAGCCAATCGCAATCAGAGATCCAAACAGATCTTCCGCATTCATGGCAATCAGAAGCATCCTCCAGATCAGTGCCATAAATACAAGAATCAGACAAATAGCTCCAAACAGCCCCAGCTCCTCACAAATGATCGAAAAAATCATATCATTATGAGACTCCGGCACAAATCCCATTTTCTGCATGCTCTGTCCCAGTCCTTTTCCGAAGATTCCTCCAGAACCGATCGCATACAAGGCCTGCATGGTCTGAAGCCCCTTTTCATGAGATTCCGGATGAAGCCAGATCTGAAGCCTTTCGTTTCGGTAGCTGCTGGAAAATGCCAGATATGCCACAAGAACGCCCACCATTCCGAGGGCAACTCCGATCAGTTCCTTTGTTTTCGGACTTACCACAAAGACCATAACACCTGTAATCGCACAAATAACCAGAGCCGTACTCAGATTCTGATATGCTACCAGCCCGATGACCGGCACACATTTGAGCAGCACTTTCAGCGTATCCCAGAAACTCCTCATTTTACCGGCATTTCTTGATAACGTGTACGCCAGATACATGACCAAAAGGATTTTGGCAAACTCTGACGGCTGGAACTGAAATCCTCCAATAGAAATCCAGCGGACGGATCCCTTTTTTGCCGCGCCAATCGCCAGCACGATAACCAGCAGCGCAATGCTGAGTCCATAGCATCCTCTGGCAAAAAATAAATGTTTAAATACCCGGTAGTCGATCTTGCAAAAGGCGATCATAAACACCGCGCCAATTACCACTGCCGCCGCCTGACGTATCAGCCAGTGATACGGATTTCCATATGTGATCGTACTCTTATATGAACTTGTGCTGAAAATCATAACCATTCCAAATAATATCAAAAATATCACCAGAAACAGCATGGGATAATCAAAATATTTCTTTCTGGCCAAATACTTCTCTTTAATCCGGTTTGCCACAGCCTACAGCTCCTTTAATTTTTTTACACATTCTTTAAAGATATCCCCTCGTACTTCATAATTCGGGAACATTCCCCAGCTTGCGCACGCCGGAGACAGCAGTACCGCATCTCCATCCTCTGCTTTGTCTGCCGCGTACTGAATGGCTTCCTCCATGGAATCCACAAATACAACAGCTTCAAAACCGTGCGCCTTTGCGGTCTCGGCAATTTTCGAAGCCGTAGCCCCCATAAGGATCAGCTCTTTTACTTTTCCGTCAAAGGCCTCTATCCATTCATCATAAGCTGCCTTTTTATCATATCCGCCGCCGATCAGATAAGTCGGGCGGTTCATCGCCTGGATTCCTTTGATGGCCGCGTCTGGATTTGTTCCTTTGGAATCATTATAATAAGCCACTCCGTTTACCGTATCTACGTATTCAATCCTGTGCGCCACTCCTTTAAACTTCCTGATTCCTTCCCTGATATATTCGGCAGGAACCCCCATATAATAAGATACCGCAATGGCAGCCAGGATATTTTCATAATTATGGTCTCCCAGCAGACAGGTGTCTTCCAGAGTACAGACTTCCGTCTTTGTTCCATCGTCTTCGATGATAAACCGGTCTCCCTCCATATAAACTCCTTCTTCTGCTTTATGATGAAGGCTGAAAAATACCACCCTGCCTTTTGCACGGTCTGCCATCTCTCTCGTTGTCTTATCTTCATAGTTCAGAACCATGACCTGATCCGGTCTCTGATTTTTCCCGATGGATTCCTTGGTTTTTGCGTAGACTTCCACCGTGCCGTGACGATCCAGATGATCCGGCGTGATATTTAATACCGCGCAGACATCCGGACAGAAATCAACGATCGTTTCCAGCTGAAAGCTGCTGATTTCCGCAACGATCCTGCTGTCCTCTTTCGTATCCAGAGCCACACTGGTGTACGGAGTTCCGATATTTCCCACCACAAAAGTGCTGTCATAATATCCTTTCATGATTTCTCCGGTCAGAGCCGTTGTCGTCGTTTTTCCATTGGTTCCTGTAATCGCCGCGATTTTGCCTTTTCCCGCCTGATAAGCCAGTTCAATCTCACTCCAGACCGGTTTCCCCTGATCTGCAAACAGACAGGCGATCGGCGCGTTTACGGAAATTCCAGGACTCAGAACGAGAAGATCAAACTCTTTAACCTGTTCTTCGTTTACTTCTCCTAAAATCAAAGGAATCTTTGTTTCCTGATATATTTTCTGATACAAGGCTTCTGGATCCAGATCTTTATTTCCATCTGTCAGCACAACGTCAGCGCCGGCTTTCAGCAAAAGATTTACAGATCCAATCCCGCTTTTTCCTGCTCCCGCAACTAAAACTTTCTTATCTTTCAATGCCATGTTCTTCTCCTTACTAAATTGCTACCAATCCGATCAGACAGCTTACTGCTGTAACGATCGCAAAAATCGCCACAACCTTCGTTTCCGGCCATCCGGAAAGTTCAAAATGGTGATGGATCGGCGCCATTTTAAATAATCTTTTTCCTCCTGTAACTTTGAAGTAACATACCTGCAGCATAACAGAAATCACTTCAATCATATAAATAAACGCGACGATCGGTATGAACAGCGGCAGTTTCAGCATAACCGCTGTAGCTGCCACAAACCCGCCCAGGGCAAGCGATCCTGTGTCTCCCATAAACACCCGCGCCGGATATACGTTAAACACCAGAAATCCCAGAAGCGAGCCGACTGTCGCACAGGAAATCGGCCAAATCCCCGGGTCGTTTCCAGATGCTCCCATACCAATGGCTGCTACTGTAAAAAAGGTAGCGATCAGCACTGTTACACTGGACGCCAGACCATCCAGACCGTCTGTGAAGTTTGCCCCATTTACCGTGCCAAGCAGAATAAGGAAAATTCCCGGGACAAAAAAGATTCCCAGATCCAGATATTTCCCATGGGTAAATGGAATCAGCATCAGCGTTCCTGTGTCCGTATAGTTGATCAGATAATATGCAAATATGCCTGTAACGCAAATCTGACCCAGCATTTTCTGCCATGCTTTCAGGCCAAGATTTCTTTTCATGACTACCTTAATATAATCATCGATAAAGCCAATAAAGCCAAATCCAAGAGTTACAAACAAAATCGGTATCACGGCCGGATAATCTTTCACATAAAACAGTGAAGCTATCACGATGCCAAGTAAAATGATCAGGCCTCCCATGGTTGGAGTGCCAGACTTCTTCAGGTGTGATTCCGGGCCCTCTCCCCGGATGAACTGGCCGAATTTCAGCTTATGAAGATATCGGATCATCAGAGGGCTTAAAGCCACACTGATGAAAAAGGCAGCCAAAACCGGCTTTACAATTCCATAATTCATATCGCCACCTCATTTGTTACTCGCCGCTTGTGAGGATAAGAGTTATCTCCCATCCTGTTCTCTTATTCATTTTCTTTCTCAGCTGTATAATCTTTGGAAATTCCCAGATACGGCAGCGCCACCTGAAAAACACTGCGCATGACCGGCGCCGCGATAGTTCCGCCATAATACGTGCCTTCCGGCTCATCGATCAGCACGATCCCCATAACGGTCGGATCTTCTGCTTTTGAAAATCCGAGAAATGAAGAAATATACTTGCCGTTTCCCCTCGGCAGTTTTTCACTGGTCGCTGTCTTCCCTCCGATGGAAAACCCTTCGATTTTACAGTTTCTTCCGGATCCTTCTGAGACAACTGCTTTTAACAGGTCCCTCAGGGTCTCTGATGTTTCTTTTTGAATCACTCCTTTTTTCTCCGGATATTCAAAGATCTTCTCCTTCTTCCCGTCCGCAGAAACCGTGCGGACTCCGAAGTGAGGAGTTATCAGCTTCCCTCCGTTTACTGCCGCGCTGGCAGCACGCAGAAGCTGCAGCGGTGTAATCTGAATGGACTGCCCAAATGACATCGTTGCCAGTTCCACCGCTTTCACATTTTTTTTCTTATGCATGATAGAATTTGCCTCTCCCGGAAGATCAATTCCGGTTTTTTCAAACAGCCCGAGTTTCCGGAACATATCATACATTCCATCGACCCCCACCCGGGCCCCTACTTCCATGAAAACCGGATTGCAGGAGTTCATGACTCCTTCCCGGAATGTTTCGCTTCCATGTCCCGTAGTTTTATGACACCGGATCTTACGATCCTCTACAATCCGGAATCCCGGACAGTTGAAATGATCTGTCACTTTTACCTTCCCTGATTCCAGCCCTGCAGCCGCCGTTACGATCTTAAATACCGATCCTGGCTCATAAGTGTCATTGATGCAGGAATTTCTCCACTTCTGGTTCAGATATTCCTGCTGCTTTTTGCTGTCTGCCTGCTGCTGCCTGCTGTTCAGTTTAAACGGTTCATTGAGATTATATTCCGGCACATTGGCCATGGCGTAAATCTCTCCATTCTGCGGATTCATCAAAATCATGGAAACCTGTTTGGCATTCTTTTCTTTTTTTACTTTTTCACAAGCCTGTGTCACATAATTCTGCAGATTCACATCCAGAGAAGTATACAAATCATTTCCCGCCACAGGCTCATCCCGCTCTTCATAGGCTCCTTCAATCTCAATTCCTTTTCCATCGGTTAATGTAAGGATTTTCCCGGATTTTCCTTTCAGATATTTATCATAGAAAACCTCCAGTCCGACAATTCCCTGATTGTCACCTCCGGTAAATCCCAGAACCTTTGATGCAAGCGAGTCGTATGGATACACTCTTTTGTAATCTTCATCTACTTTTACTCCATCCAGTTTATATTCACGGATCCGGTCTGCGGTTTCTTTCTCCACATTGCTTTTGATCTTTTCCCGGACAGAATTTTTATAGACTTTTCCTTTGATTTCTTCTGTTTCCAGTCCCAGTTCTTCTGAAAGAACCTGAACCACTTTTTTCTTATCTGTCATCTGAGAATAAATAACAGAAATCGAATAAACCGCTTTATTGGAAGCAATCTTTACTCCGTTACGGTCATAGATATTCCCTCTGGGGGCTTTGATTTCTCTCTCCCTTTGATGAAGATCCCTGGCCAGCTCCTGATATTTATCTGACTGAGCAATCATAACATATCCAAGGCGGACCGCTACAACTGAAAATCCCAGACAGATCAGTCCTGTAATTCCAAGAATCTTCTTTTTATATCCTGTTTTCACCGGCTGCGCCTCATAATTCCATACTATTATAAACGTATGAAAAAATCCGGCTCATATTACTGATTCGTGCTTTTTGCCACCTTCAGTTCTTTCAGGGAACCTTCGATCACATCTCTGGCGATCTCAACAGTAAGTCCCGTATTCTGCTGAGATCCTTTCTGAATCTCATCAATGACCACGTATACAACAACCTGCGGATCTTCCACTGGCGCAAATCCACAGAAGGAAACCACATAGGTTCCGGCACTTCTTGGAATCTTTTCTGCAGTACCGGTTTTTCCTCCTACCGTATAATCATCCAGCTGAGCTTTTTTTCCGGTTCCGGATTCCACCGTTTCCCTCATATATTCTTTCAGTTTGTCAGATGTATCCCTAGATACTGTCTGCTTAACCAGTGCCGGTTCCACATTGCTGATCACACTGCCTTTATCATTTTGCAGCTGGCGCACTACATGAGGCTCATAATAACTGCCTCCATTAACAAGAGAGCAAAATGCGCTTGCCATCTGGATCATAGAACAGTTAAAAGACTGTCCAAAAGAACTGGTAGCCAGATCCACATCTTCCATCTTATCAGCAGTATGAAGAAGGGTGTCTGTTTTGGCTTCTCCCGGAAGATCGATTCCTGTCAGACTTCCAAAATTAAATTCCCTCTGATATTTCGTAAACACATCTTTTCCTTCTTTCGCTGCAATCTGCATGATCGCGTCATTACAGGATAAAGAAATAGATTCTGACAGTGTGATCCTGCCGTGTCCGGATCTGTGAGAACAGTGGATTCTATTGGATCCGATCTGCTCATATCCGTTACAGATAAAAGTCTCGTCTCCTTTTAAAATTCCCTCTTCCAGTCCCGCCGCCACGGTAAACGGCTTAAAGGTTGATCCCGGTTCAAAAGTATTGGATACAATCGGATTCTTCCAGATCTCATTGAAAGCCTCCACTTTTTCCTTCTCACTCATTTTATCAATTTCACTCTTTTTATATTTCGTAAGAAGATTTTTCTCATTTCTCGGATCTTCCAGATTAAAAGATGTAGAAGAAGCCATGGCATAAACTTCTCCGTTGTTCGGATTCATAACAAGGATACTGCTTCCCTTGCTTCCGTATTCTTTTTCAAAAGCGGCCAGTCTCTGTTCCGCCAGCTTCTGAATATTGGAATCAATGGTCGATACCACCGTCTTTCCATTTTGCGGATCTACGATGGAAGTATCAGATTCCAGTTCCTCATTCAAATACGTATACCGGCGTCCATCCACACCGGATAACGTGCTGTTGTAATACTGCTCGATTCCGCCGGTTCCGCTGTTATCAGAAACAAATCCTATTACCTGGCTGGCCAGAGATTTATTAGGGTATTCTCTCTGATATTTCTCAGAAAATACAACCCCTGAAATATCTTCTCCGGCGTCGCTTTCCATATACTCTTTCATATCTGCCACCTGGCTGTAGGTCAGGTCTTCTTTATATACAGAATAATAAGAATCTTTATTCTCTTTTAAATAAGACAGCAGAGCGTCCTTATCAAGTCCCATATATTTTGTCAGTGCTGACACTACCTTTTTCCGCACATCTGCCGTTCTTAAAATATTTTTCGGCTCAAGGACAAGATTATACAGCTTCTTGCTGGTAGCTAAAGTATTGCCATTCCGGTCTAAAATATCCCCTCTTTTATAAGGAATCGTGACACTGTTATAATTCTGCTGGGACAATACCTGCTTTTCATAAATACCATTTTTAAAAACGCTGAAATAAACAAGTCTTCCTGCCAGAATGATAAAAAGAATTGCTATGAAGGTAATCGTTCCGATCGTCCTCACCTTCATAGCATGATTAAGTCGTTTTATTTTCTTTCGTCTACGTCGTCTTCTCAAAGCAATCACCTCTTAGTCGGCATCCGGAATATCATCATACTGCCGGACATATTCCACGTCCGTGCTGTCATAATGAATGATATGGCTGGAGTCTGGCTCCTTCATTCCATATTTCTTTGCAGTTTTTTCAATCTGATCCAGATCAATACTCTGTTCGATTTCCAGATTCAAGTCCTCATTTTCCACCTGAAGAGTGTTTAACTGTTCTCTCTTATCAGACAATTCTTCTCTTTGTTCCACCAGCTTTGCACGTTCGGACAGATAAAAAAGGCTGACAGCGGTAACTATCACAACCGCCGCGATCAGAACACGAATAAAAGCGAAGTCAATCTGCATTGCCTTCTGCTGATTCTGTCTGGTTCTGGCAGATGTCTTCGGTCTGGCTTTATGTCTGACTTTCTTCTTTCTTCTCTCCGGCTCCGGTCTGACTGGTTCTGCTTCCATCTTGCGGGCCGTATTGCCGTAAATCAAATTGTAACGTTCCTGTCTTGTCTTATCCATAAACCGATCCCCCTAAATACCTCTTTCAAACACTCTAAGCTTAGAGCTCTTTGCTCTTTTGTTATGTTCTAACTCTTCCTCCCCGGGAACAATCGGCTTGCGTGTCACCTGTCTTCCTTTTGAAACTTTCCCACATACGCACACCGGAAAATTCGGCGGACAGGTACACGGGTTTTCGTTTTTCTTAAATGCACGTTTCACAATTCGATCTTCCAGCGAATGAAATGTAATAATGCAAAGCCTTCCCCCCGGGTTCAGCAGATCGATCATTGCATCAAGACTGTCTTTTAACACATCCAGTTCATGATTGCATTCGATCCGGATTGCCTGGAACGTCCGTTTGGCCGGATGTCCGCCAACCGCCCTTACCTTTTTCGGGATGGCATTTTTTATAATCTCAATCAATTCCCCTGTCGTTTCAATCGGCTTTTCCTGTCGTCTGCTGACGATATGTTTTGCGATATTTTTTGCAAATTTTTCTTCTCCATAATCCCGGATTACATGAAACAGATCCATCTCTGAGTAATCATTGACAATATCTCTGGCTGTCAGTTCCTGACGCTGATCCATCCTCATATCCAGAGGAACGTCTTCCCGGTATGTAAATCCTCTCTCCTTCTCATCCAGCTGGAAAGAAGATACCCCAAGATCCAGCAGTATGCCGTCAACTTTTCCGATTCCCAGTTCCTTAAGAATCCGGGGCATATTGACATAATTATCTCTGACGATCGTTGCCTTGTCTCCAAATTCCCTGAGACGGCGGCTTCCTGCCTCGATTGCGTCTGCATCCTGATCGATCCCGATATAACGTCCCTGATCAGACAGCCGCCGGCAGATCTCCCAGGCATGTCCGCCTCCGCCGAGCGTACCATCGACATAGATGCCGTCAGGTTTTATATGAAGTTCTCTGATTGTCTCTTCCAGTAATACGGAAATATGCTTAAATTCCATTTGCCCACCTAAATATTCAGTCCTAAATCCTGCATGCCCGCAGCAATCTCATCCATGTCTTCATAAGAGTTATTAGCATCCCACCGCTCTTTGCTCCACACCTCGATGCGGTTCAGCATTCCTGCCAGCATGACTTCTTTTTCCATACCCGCAAATTCCCTCAGCGCTCCCGGTATCAGAATCCTGCCCTGCTTATCCAGCTCGCAGGCTGCCGCTCCGGAAAGAAAAAACCTTGAAAATTTTCTTGCATTTTTATCAATGAGCGGAAGGCCTCTCAGTTTCATTTCAAATTCTTTCCATTCTTTTTGAGGGAAAATAAAGAGACATCCATCTAATCCCCTTGTAATGATAAACTCTTGTCCCAGTTCTTCCCGAAATCTGGAAGGAATTATCAGCCTGCCCTTTGCATCAATTGTGTGTTTGTGTTCCCCCATGAACATGGACTCACCTCTTTGTGCCTGCCACTCTCGTCTATGGTATCGGGAGGTTGTCCCCCACCTTCTACCACTTTTAACCACTTATATGAACATTTTATACGATACATATTAAAAAAGCAAGGAATAATCCACAACCAAATCTTAGTTTTTTCTTATAAATTCGACATTTTTTCGACATTTTCCCCCTCCTTTTCTCTCCCCGCCCTAAAAACAAAAAAGAGCAGAGTTATCTGCCGGTTTTTTGGCTTTTCTCTGCTCTTTCATCTATTCTGCTGTTTTTTTCTTTTTCTTTCGTAGTCTTCCCCAGCAAATGACAATGATCCCTCCTGCCGCAAGAAACGCTGCCAGCATCTGGGATACTCTGATCCCGGTATTTCCGATCATCAGCGAGTCCGTTCTCAGACCCTCGATCCAGAATCTTCCGATTCCATATCCTGCGGCATACAGCGCTGTCAGTTCTCCGTCAAAAGCTTTTCTTTTGGTAAACCATAAAATGAACAGCAGCACCATCAGATTCCAAACACTTTCATACAGAAAAGTCGGATGAACCTGAATATAGGACGCTGCACTGCTGCCTGCATCCAAAAATACAGCTTTGTCATACAGCCCCGATTCTATGATTTCTGATAATCTTCCATGTTCCAGGAAAAAATCTGTTGGAATCTGCATTGCAAACAGACCATCTGTAAATCCTCCAAAGGCTTCCCTGTTAAAAAAATTTCCCCATCGTCCCAGGATCTGTCCAACCAGCAGTCCCTTGACCGCGATATCTGTAAACTGAGCCATGGATACTTTACGCACCCTGCAGAAAATAAACAGCACCAGCGCAGCAGCGATAATCCCGCCATAGATTGCCAGACCGCCGTTTCGTATTTCTATAATTTCTCCCAGATGCTCCTTATAATAATCCCAGGAAAATATCACATAATAAAGTCTTGCACCTGCGATCGCAGGAATGACCATACAGATCAGATAGTCAAAAACCATTTCCGGATCAAATCCCTTTGTGCGTTTTGCTGCATAATATGACAGGGTCAGTCCAAATAAAAATCCCAAGGCGATCATTACACCATAATATCTTATCTCAAAATTTCCAATATGGAATCCTTCCCCTACATTTTTCAGTACAATCCCCAGATTAGGGAATCGGATTTCACTTGCCATACATCTCTTCCTTTCTTTTGCGCATACAAAATCCCCTGCTTTGTTTCTCCTTACTTCCTAAGATACATATCTTATCCTATTTCTCTTTCCTTTTCAAGTTCCTTGTGTTAGACTATTAAATGAAAAATTATACAATAAGAAAGGAAATGATTATGAAATTAGGTATTGTCGGGCTGCCAAACGTCGGAAAAAGTACATTATTTAATTCTCTGACAAAGGCAGGCGCCGAATCAGCTAACTATCCGTTTTGTACCATCGATCCTAATGTAGGAATCGTTGCCGTTCCTGATTCCCGGGTGGATCATCTTGCCGAGATGTATCATTCCAAGAAGGTCATTCCGGCTGCCATCGAATTTGTTGACATTGCCGGTCTCGTAAAAGGAGCTTCCAAAGGAGAAGGATTAGGCAACCAGTTCCTTGCCAATATTCGTGAGGTTGACGCGATCGTTCATGTGGTCCGCTGTTTTGATGACAGCAATATTGTCCATGTAGATGGTTCTGTTAACCCGCTGCGTGACATTGAAACTATCAACTTTGAACTGATTTTCTCTGATATTGAAGTTCTGGACAGACGGATCGCGAAATCTACCAGAGGAGCCCGCAATGACAAAGCCCTTGCCCATGAAGTGGAATTTCTCAAGGAAGTCAAAGCGCATCTGGAAGACGGAAAACTCGCCAAGACATTTGTCGTGGAGGATGAAGAAGATCAGCTCATCTTAAATTCCTGTAATCTTCTGACCGTAAAACCTGTCATTTTTGCTGCCAATGTCAATGAAGATGAACTGGCAGAGGACGGCCAGGAGAATGACTATGTCGCTGCTGTCCGCAAATATGCAGAAGATGTGGACGCAAAGGTTTTCGTTGTATGTGCGCAGATCGAGCAGGAGATTGCCGAACTGGATGATGATGAAAAGAAAGAGTTTCTGGAAGATCTCGGATTGAAGGAATCCGGACTTGAAAAGCTGATCGCAGCCAGCTACTCTCTTCTTGGTCTGATCAGTTTCCTTACATCCGGAGAAGATGAAACCCGCGCATGGACCATCAAGAAAGGAACCAAGGCTCCTCAGGCAGCCGGCAAGATCCATTCTGATTTTGAACGCGGTTTTATCTGCGCTGAGGTCGTATCCTATGATGATCTGATGGAAAACGGAAGCATGCACGCATGCAAAGAAAAAGGTCTGGTACGCCAGGAAGGAAAAGAATACGTTGTAAAAGACGGAGATATTATTGTATTCCGGTTTAATGTATAAACTTTTGAAAATAAAAAAACTATGTCCTTTGCTTTAGAGCGAATAAGACAGCATCAAAAAAACAGGAGCGGCAAAATCAAAAATTTCGCCGCTCCTGTTTTTGTATGATAAATTTAATCTTCTCTCTCTACTTTATAATCCGTACCGCCCTGCACGGCGTACGGTAGCTGACATTTGAAATCTTGATTCCGCCCTTTGGATATGGGGCAGAATTGCTGGCATGGACAACTTTTCCATTCCCGATATACATTGTCACATGACTGATTCGTCCCCCGCTTCGGTAAAACAGCAGATCTCCCGGCTGTATGGAACTTACCGCCACTTCCCGTCCTTCTCCCGCCTGCGCGGCAGAACTGTGACTTAAATGATATCCAAAATGTTCATATACCCTCATTACAAAGCCGGAACAATCAGCTCCCCTGGTCAGACTGGAACCTCCATATACGTATGGGTTGCCTACATATTTTACAGCATAAGCTGCAATCTGACTTCCAAGAGTTTTCCCGGATACACTTACCTTCTGTTCCCCGGATGCCTTTGATGTCCGGGTTTTCT
This sequence comes from Anaerostipes butyraticus, assembly GCF_016586355.1. Taxonomy (GTDB): domain Bacteria; phylum Bacillota; class Clostridia; order Lachnospirales; family Lachnospiraceae; genus Anaerostipes; species Anaerostipes butyraticus. The sequence continues at coordinate 33,163 of NZ_BLYI01000030.1, read as the reverse complement.
TTTCACCGGATGATGCCTCCTCTTCCGCTTTTTCTATCGGTCTGGCCTCATCGAAATCATATCCAACCTTAATATGTTCTTTGGATACATAGCCCTTTCCATCCTGAAGTTTTACTTTTGTCCAGCAGTCTTCTTCCCTGCTGTCCATAATCTCATAACTGGTGCCCTTTTCCGCTACAGCAAGCACATCTGACTTCAGATCCGGTTCTTTCCTCACTTTCAGGGCTTCTGCTGTGACAACCGCTGTCCTGGGATACTTCTTCTTCTCCGCATATGCGCTGATGTCTTCATCATAGATCAGATATTTGTCATTCACATATCCCTCTACGGTTCCCGACCAGATCTTTGTCCATCCGCCTTTCCTGTCTGTGACCCTGCCTATGCCTCCGTCTCTCAGTTCACCGACAATCCTGCTTCCGGATGACGGCTGACTTCTGATGTTAAGATGGCTGGTCACTCTTGCCGCCGCATAACCTTCATAGGATACATATGCAGGCTGGCTCTTCCTGGAAGAATCGGATACACGGTCAACATACTTCTCAATCGCCCGGCCAACTCCCGCCGAAGCAAACTGCTCTCCCTGGGCTGCCGCGGACTCCATCCAGATGCCAAAGGCAATCATTCCCGCACCAGCCGCTGCCTGAATTTTCTTTCGGATCATAAAACGCCTCCTTATGTAAAAACTAAGGCTGCCGTTTATCATATCCTCTTCTTCTAAAACCCCTTCATCCAATTCCGGCCTGTAAACGATAGTCTCTTGACAGAATTACCAAATTGTTACAAATATGTTGTTTCTAATTTAGCACATTTCATAAACATTGTCAATTTATTCATTCCTTTTTATTCATATTTAACAATTTTAGTTCCCCGAGAACTCTTTTCATAGTCTTCCCAATCCTCCATAAAATAAAAACAGTTCTCCGCAGACTGAATTCACAATCTTTTTAAACGGAGAACTGTTTTTCATCCTTCTTTTTTATCCAGAGACATCTCTGCCTGTTTTATACCAAAATCCCGGCTCTAGTGATGGAAAAGACGGATTCCTGTAAATGCCATTGCCATTCCATATTTGTTGCAGCAGTCAATTACCGCGTCATCTCGTACGGATCCGCCTGGCTGTGCTACGTATTTTACACCGCTCTTATGAGCGCGCTCAATATTGTCTGAGAATGGGAAGAACGCATCAGATCCCAGTGTTACATCTGTAAGCTTGTCAAGCCATGCTCTCTTCTCTTCTTTTGTAAATACTTCCGGTTTTTCTGTGAAAATATTTTCCCATGCTCCGTCTGCCAGAACATCCATATATTCGTCTCCAATATACAGATCAATGGCATTATCACGGTCTGCACGGCGGATTTTATCTTTAAATGGAAGTTCCATGACTTTCGGACACTGTCTTAACCACCAGTTGTCTGCTTTCTGTCCTGCCAGTCTTGTACAATGTACACGGGACTGCTGTCCGGCACCGATGCCAATTGCCTGGCCATCTTTTACAAAGCATACAGAATTAGACTGTGTGTATTTTAACACGATCAGTGAAATTTTCATATCTGTCAGGGCTTCTTCCGGAATGTCTTTGTTCTCCGTTACAATGTTGGATAAAAGCGCATCGTCAATTGGAAGTTCCTGACGTCCCTGTTCAAACATAACGCCAAATACTTCTTTGTGCTCTAACGGAGCCGGTTCATAATCCGGATCGATCTTGATGATATTATAATTTCCTTTTTTCTTCTGCTTTAAAAGTTCCAGCGCTTCCTCGCTGTATCCCGGAGCAATGACTCCGTCAGAAACTTCTCGTTTGATCAGTCTTGCTGTATCTGCGTCACATTCATCTGAAAGAGCGATAAAATCACCGAAAGAAGACATTCTGTCTGCGCCTCTTGCTCTTGCATAAGCACATGCCAGAGGAGACAGATCTCCCATATCATCCACCCAGTAAATCTTTTTTAATGTATCAGACATTGGTCTGCCTACAGATGCTCCGGCAGGAGAAACATGCTTAAAAGAAGTTGCCGCAGGAAGTCCTGTTGCTTTCTTTAATTCTCTTACCAGCTGCCATCCATTGAAGGCATCCAGGAAGTTAATATATCCCGGTTTTCCATTGATCACTTCGATCGGAAGATCGCTTCCGTCTGCCATGCAGATCTTAGAAGGTTTCTGATTCGGATTGCAGCCATACTTTAATTCCAATTCTTTCATTTCGCTTTTCTCCTTTTTCTTTTGATTACTGATTTTTGTTGACGATTCTTGTTTCATAAGTTCCGGTTGCGATATCGATATAACGAACAAACAAAGAAACTTTGTTGTCTTCGTTTAAGCTCTCCCAAAGTGTCTTTGTAAATGTATCAATATCATCTTCCACCGCTACCAGCTTTGGCTCTCCCTCAAAACTTGGAAGAGGATCTCCGTCGTGCATATAAGTATGAATAAAATGTCCTTCTCCTGGAACCGGATTCTCATAAGTGAACGTATAACGATTGCAGCTGTCCGGATTTCCATTATTGCTCTTTAAGATAGACATTGCATAATGAAATGTTCCGTCTTCTACCTGCATGATACCGGAAATCCTCGGTGTATAATTCGGACCATCCGGTTCAAACTCACGGCTTCTTAAAGACTGTTCAAACGTAAGTCCTTCCTTGATTCCATCATATACAGTATCTGTCTGATCTCCGTTGGTTACAATGGTCTTGTTCCCAAGCACACGAACCGGCGCATAAATGATCAGGCTTGGATCTGTAAGTTTTGACTCATCAAACGCCTGCGTGCGGATTCCTTCCCCTTCTTCCGCGAAAATCCTGTTTCTGCTGTTTTCACTTCTTCCCATGATGAAGTAAGCAGTTACCGCTTTGGTACCATCCGGAGATTTTCCAATTACGATTCCTCTTCCCGGATAAGCATTTGCCTGTAATTCCTGTTCCAGATTTAACATTTTCATAGATATGTCTCCTTTTTCACCTCAAACTTTTTAATATTCTATCATATACTGACAGCTTTCGTATATAAAAAATCTAATTTTTTCTACCCTGTATTTCTGCCGAAAGCGAAAAGACGTACCAGTTTTCTTCCGATACGTCTTTTTCTTTTTACATATTCTTAATGCGTTCCATTGCTGCTACTGTATTTTCATAGCTTCCAAACGCTGTAAGCCGGAAATATCCTTCTCCGCTTGGTCCGAATCCTGATCCAGGAGTACCTACTACATTTGCATTTTCAAGAAGATAATCAAAGAACTCCCATGATGTCATCTGATCCGGAGTCTTCAGCCAGATATATGGTGCATTTACTCCGCCGGAAACCGTATAGCCTGCGTCTTTTAATCCTTCGAAGATTACTTTCGCATTATTCATGTAATATCCAACCTGTTTCTTTAACTGTTCCTTTCCAGCGTCAGAGTAAACTGCCTCTCCGGCTCTCTGAACAATATAAGGAGCTCCGTTGTATTTTGTTCCGTGACGTCTTGCCCAGAGATCATGAAGTCTTACATCTCCGCATTTCAGGTCTTTTGGAACAACCGCATATCCAAGACGCACTCCTGTAAATCCTGCGTTCTTGGAGAAACTCTTTAATTCAATGGCACAGGTTCTTGCGCCTTCACATTCATAAATTGTATGCGCTACATTGTCTTCAGAGATATATGCCTCATAAGCAGCGTCGTAAATGATGACAGCGCCATTCTTGTTAGCATAATCCACCCATCCCTGAAGCTGATCTTTTGTGATCGTGGAGCCTGTCGGGTTGTTCGGGAAGCACAGATAGATAATATCCGGTACTTCATCCGGAAAATCCGGAGCGAAATCGTTATCTGCCGTACAAGGCATGTAGATTACATCACTCCATGTTTCTGTTTTCGGATCATATGTTCCTGTTCTTCCAGCCATAACGTTCGTGTCAACATACACCGGATAAACCGGGTCACATACGGCAATCTTATTATCCTGTGCAAAAATTTCCTGAATATTGCCGGAATCACACTTTGCTCCATCGCTTACGAAAATCTCATCTGCAGCGATGTCTGCTCCTCTGTCGGCATAATCATTTTTTGCAATCGCGCTGCGCAGGAATTCATATCCGAGATCCGGAGCGTATCCATGGAATGTTTCCGCATGAGCCATCTCATCCACTGCGCCATGAAGAGCCTCGATGATTGCCGGAGCCAGAGGCTGAGTTACATCACCGATTCCAAGACGGATGATATCCTTATCCGGATTCGCTGCAGTATATTCATTTACTTTCTTAGCGATTGTGGAAAACAAATAGCTTCCCGGAAGTTTTAAATAATTGTCATTGATTTTAAACATAAGTTCCTCCTAAAAATAGTCTAGTATGTAAGTGATTCTTTAATCATTTTTGCCATTTCGATCAGGCTGACACCGCTGTCCATACTCCGTTTCTGAATATAACGGTGCGCCTCTTCCTCGCTGATTCTGTTATTCTCCATCAGTAATCTTTTTACTTCATCCAGCAGCTGTAATTCTTCCCTGGTCCTTTCTTTCGGCCTGTGTTTCTTCCTTTTCGGATTATTGGAAATACTGCTGACGATCTCTCTCATGGTTTCGATCAGACTGTGAGCCTTTAACGGCATGGAGAGATAGTGTACGTTGGCCATATCACACTCTTCCTCCAAATGTGCCCGAGAAGCGATCAGCACCATCTGAATTCCATCAGGGAGATATTCTCTCAGTTCAGTATACACCATATCTGCGTATTTATATCCACAGACAACAATACCTTCTTCCATTCCTTCCATCCGCTGAATTACCTGCGCCGCAGTCACACAGACTCCGATGACTTCAAAACCGCTGCGCACAAGCAGATTCCTTATATTTCTGGCGATTTCCTGTTTTGGGAACAAAACGATGACGCTAACCAGACTTCTCACCTCCTCGCATCTGCTTATCGTGGGGACTAAATCTTATATAAATACTCATCAATTTCCCACTGTGATACGAATTTCTGGTAAGACTCCCATTCCTTCTTCTTTGCTTCATAATATTTCGTAAAAATATGATTTCCCAGTGTTTTTCTGATAAAATCACTGTTCTCGAAAATATCCAAAGCCTCCTTTAAATCTCTTGGCAGCATCATGATTCCTGCCTCTTTTTTCTCTCCTTCCGCCATCTCATACTGGTTCTTGGATGTACCTTTTCCAGGGGTCAGTTTGCCGCGGATTCCTTCCAGACCTGACGCCAGGCTGACCGCCAGGGCAAGATATGGATTGGCTGCCGGATCCGGACTTCGAAATTCCAGTCTGGTTCCGCTTCCTCTCGCCGCAGGCACACGGATCAGCGGGCTTCGGTTTGCCGGAGACCAGGTAACGTCTACCGGCGCCTCGTATCCCGGAACGATCCGCTTATAAGAGTTCACCAGCGGATTGGTAATCAGGCTCATTTCCCTGGCATGTTTCATAACTCCTGCCATAAAATAGAAAGCCTCATCACTGACTCCGATATGGTTTTTGGAATCCGCAAAAATATTCTTTCCGTCTTTCCATAAAGACATATTCAGATGCATTCCGGATCCATCCACACCGGTAATTGGTTTCGGCATAAAACTTGCATACAGTCCATGCCTTTTTGCAATATATTTTACTACGAATTTAAATGTCAGGATGTTATCGGCCGTCCGAAGCGCATTATCATATTTAAAATCGATCTCGTGCTGAGCCGGCGCAACCTCGTGATGGGAAGCTTCAATCTCAAATCCCATTTCCTCCAGATTCAGGATCATATCTCTTCTTGCGCTTTCTCCCAGATCCAGAGGCGCCACATCAAAGTATCCCGCTTTTTCATGACTCAATGTCGTTGGCTGTCCTTCTTCATCCGTATGGAATAAGAAGAATTCGCATTCCGGACCTACATTGAACTTATATCCCATCTTCTTGCATTCGCGCATCACTCTCTTGAGAATATTCCTTGGATCTCCCTCAAACGGCATGCCGTCCTGTCCGTAAACATCACAGATCAGCCTTGCAACCCGTCCTCCGGAACTCCACGGAAAGATCAGAAAACTGTCCAGATCCGGATACAGATACATATCTGATTCCTCGATCCTTACAAATCCATCTACAGAAGAACCATCAAATGTGCATTTATTATCCAGTGCCTTTTCCAGCTGGCGCGCTGTAATCGCTACATTTTTCATCGCGCCAAACAAATCAGAAAACTGCAGTCTTATAAACTGGACATCATTTTCCCTCACCAGATCTATGATATCCTGCTTGGTATATCGACCCATAACATCACTCCTCTTTTTCGCTAAATTGTCGCTATGTCTACAACAGTCAATTGATCTCTATTTCCTGTTTCCAAACTAGTCAGCAGAGCATCCGCTGTGTCAAGACTTGTAAGACATGTCACTCCTGTCTCGATCGCGTAACGGCGGATCAGGAATCCATCTTTGCTTCGTCCGACACCCTGGGATGGCGTATCGATGACTAAGTCAATTTTATCATCTAAAATCAAATCCAGCAAGTTCGGAGACGGCTCTTCCAGCTTATTGATCGGTTTCGCCGGAACACCTGCCTCGTTCAGGACTCTGCAGGTACTTTTTGTTGAGAAGATTTCATATCCGAGATTGATAAATCTTCTTCCGATATCTACCGCGTCGATTTTGTCAGAGTCTTTTACTGTCAGGATCATCTTCTTGTATTTTGGAAGGTCAACGCCTGCACCTAAGAACGCCTTGTAAAGAGCCTCATGATAGTTCTTGGAAATTCCAAGACACTCTCCTGTTGATTTCATCTCAGGTCCGAGGCTTACCTCTGCTCCGCGAAGTTTCTCAAATGAGAAGACCGGCTTTTTCACAGCATAATATTCTGATTCCGGCTGCAGTCCCGGTTCATATCCAAGATCTCTGATCTTCGCTCCTGTGATCACTTTGGCTGCCAGTGCCACGATCGGAATTCCGGTTACCTTGCTGATATAAGGAACCGTACGGCTGGAACGTGGGTTTACCTCGATCACATACACTTCTTCATTGGCAACGATAAACTGAATATTGATCAGTCCCACAACATGAAGGGATTTTGCCAGTTTTCTCGTATATTCTGCAATGACACGTTTTACTTTGTCACTCAGGTTAATGGACGGATATACGGAAATACTGTCTCCGGAATGGATTCCGGCACGTTCTATATGTTCCATGATTCCCGGGATCAGGATATCATTTCCGTCACATACGGCGTCAACTTCCACTTCTTTTCCTACCAGGTATTTATCGATCAGGATCGGATGTTCCTGCTCATAACGATTGATGATTTCCATAAAGGCAGTGATATCTTCATCTGAAACCGCAATCTGCATTCCCTGTCCTCCAAGAACATAGGATGGACGTACCAGAACCGGATAACCGAGTCTGTGAGCGGCTTCCAGAGCTTCCTCACAGGTAAATACCGTAGTTCCTTTCGGTCTTGGAATGCAGCATTCTTCCAGGATCTCATCAAACAGTTCTCTGTCTTCTGCCGCATCTACATTTTCCGCACTTGTTCCAAGGATTGGAACTCCCATCTTCATCAGGGCCTCTGTTAATTTGATCGCTGTCTGTCCGCCGAACTGTACGACTGCTCCATCCGGTTTTTCCAGCTCTACGATGCTTTCCACATCTTCTGCTGTTAACGGCTCAAAATACAGTTTATCCGCTACGTCAAAGTCTGTAGAAACCGTTTCCGGATTGTTGTTGACGATGATTGTCTCATATCCTTCTTTGCTCAGCGCCCATACACTGTGAACAGAACAGTAGTCAAACTCGATTCCCTGTCCGATACGGATCGGACCAGATCCAAGTACCATAACTTTTTTCTTTCCAGACGTTTCTTCCACTTCATTTTCCCCATCGTAGCAGGAATAGAAATACGGTGTCTCCGCATCAAACTCTGCTGCGCAGGTATCTACAATCTTATAAGAAGCGTGGATGTTCATTTCATTTCTCAGTTCTTTGATCTCACGTTCTGTTTTTCCAACCAGCTGGCCGATCACTTTATCCGGGAATTCCAGACGTTTCGCTTCCAGGAGCAGGTCATAATCCAGCGCATCTGCTTCTTTCAGTTTCTTTTCCATCTCTACGAGAACGGCAATCTTGTCCAGGAACCACCGGTCAATCTTCGTAATATTAAAGATCGTATCATAGTCGAATCCTCTTCGGATTGCTTCTGCGATCACATAGATTCTTAAATCATCGATCTTTTCCAGTTCTTTTAACAGTTCTTCATCTGTCAGCTTATCGTAATCACCAAAGATCAGGCTGTCCACATGCTGTTCCAGAGAACGAATTGCCTTCATCAAAGCTCCCTCAAAGTTGGTTCCGATACTCATAACTTCTCCGGTCGCTTTCATCTGTGTCGTTAACGTTCGTTTTGCATGAATGAATTTATCAAATGGAAGACGAGGCATCTTGACTACACAATAGTCAAGCATCGGCTCGAAACTTGCGTATGTTTTCTTTGTGACTGCGTTTTCAATCTCGTCCAGCGTATAGCCGATCGCGATCTTGGCAGTTACCTTGGCGATCGGATATCCTGTCGCCTTGGAAGCCAGCGCGGAAGAACGGCTGACACGAGGATTTACCTCGATTACGCAATACTCAAAACTGTCCGGATTCAGCGCGTACTGAACATTACATCCTCCATGCACATTCAGCTCTGTGATAATATTCAGAGCGGATGTACGCAGCATCTGATATTCTTTATCTCCCAGTGTCTGAGAAGGAGCCACAACGATACTGTCTCCTGTATGCACACCGACCGGATCGATATTTTCCATGTTACAGATTGTGATGCAGGTTCCGTTTTCATCACGCATTACTTCATATTCGATTTCTTTCCATCCGCCGATGTAACGCTCTACCAGTACTTCTCCAACACGGCTCAGGCGCAGTCCATTCTCAAGAATGGCCTCCAGCTCTTCCTGGTTATGGGCAATTCCGCCGCCGCTTCCTCCCAGCGTATATGCCGGACGAAGAACTGCCGGATAGCCGATCTCTTTCGCAAATTTCACACCGTCTTCGATGGTTGTTACAACCTGTCCGGCTGCGATCGGTTCTCCGATCTTTTCCATGGTTTTCTGGAACTCCAGACGGTCTTCAGCCTTTTTGATCGTATCCGGAGATGTTCCGATCAGCTCAACGCCTGCTTTCTCCAGATATCCGCTCTCGCATAATTCCATAGCAAGGTTTAAGGCTGCCTGTCCTCCCAGAGTCGGAAGAATGCTGTCCGGTTTTTCTTTTTCGATGATCTTTTCGATCACAGGGGCAGTCAGAGGCTCAATATATACCTTATCTGCAATATCTTTATCTGTCATGATCGTAGCAGGATTGGAGTTGACAAGTACAACTTCAACGCCCTCTTCCTGCAGCGCACGGCAGGCCTGAGTTCCCGCGTAGTCAAATTCCGCTGCCTGTCCGATGACGATCGGTCCTGATCCGATGACAAGTACTTTCTTTATATCTTCTCTCTTAGGCATTTTTTGCTCCTTTCATCACATCCAAAAATTCATCAAATAAGTAAGCCGTATCCTGTGGTCCCGGACATGCTTCCGGATGGAACTGTACAGTACGGATTTTCTTGTTTTTATAGTTTAATCCTTCGATTGTCCTGTCATTTACATTGATAAAGGAAACTTCTGCGACATCCTTTGGAATGGATTCATTCTTGATCACATATCCATGGTTCTGGGAAGAAATATAAACTCTTCCGGTAGCAAGATCTTTCACCGGATGATTTCCGCCCCGGTGTCCCCAGCGCATCTTCTCTGTATCCGCTCCTGTCGCAAGCGCCATCAGCTGATGTCCAAGACAGATGGCAAAGATCGGCACATCACTGTCATAGAGTTTTTTGATCTCTTTGATGATCTCTGTACATTCTTTCGGATCTCCAGGGCCGTTGGACAGCATGATTCCGTCCGGCTGATCTCCAAGGATCTCTTCTGCGGAAGTAAAGGCCGGATATACCGTTACATCACATCCTCTCTTGCTCAGAGATCTTATGATATTTTTCTTTGTTCCAAGATCCAGCAGCGCGACTTTTGGTCCGTCTCCTGCCACATGAGTCTTTTCTTTTCTTGTGACTGTCTTAACTGCGTTTGTGACTCTATATGCTTTTAATTTTGGAAGAATTTCATCTAAATTATAATCTGGATTCGTTGTGACCATTCCGCCCATGCATCCGTCTTCTCTTAAAATCTTTGTGATCGCGCGGGTGTCAACACCGCAGATTCCAGGGATATCATGTTCCTTCAGATATGCTTCCAGCTCCTCCTCTCTGCGAAAATTGCTGGACATCCTTGAAATCTCCCTTACGATAAAGGCAGAGTGCCAAGGCCTATCTGATTCTGCGTCTTCCAGGCAGACTCCATAATTTCCAATCAACGGGTAGGTCATTACCACTCCCTGTCCTTGATAAGATGGATCTGTCAGCACTTCCAGGTAGCCTGTCATTGAAGTATTGAATACTACTTCACAAATGACTTCTTTTTGTGCCCCGAAGCTCTTTCCTTTAAAGACATGTCCATCTTCCAGTATCAAAAATGCATTCATGAAAATTTCCTCCTAAATAAAATTCGTAGAAATTGTTTTCTTCATTTTGCTGTTTTTGAAAAAAGTTCCAATTTTAGCAAAAAAGAGAAATAAAACTAAAATAAAAATCACAAACCCAAGTATTAGAAAAACCGATCATTTCCCAATACTAACCTGTGCTATTATCCTAGAAATATTTCTCTACAAATTGTAAAAATTTTACCACATTCTAAACATTTACGCAAGTACTTTTTCCGATTTTTTTCGCACCTGCTCATTTATTTTTTTCAATTTGTTTTTCCGTCTGGCTCTCTTGTGTATTTTTCTTCTGCCGCTCCCGGCTTTCATTTTTTGAAAAAACACAGCCGCAGAAATTCTGACGGTACAGAGAATATTCCTTCGAAAGCTGGATGGATCTCTGATAACCACCCTTTTTCTTAAAGTCCGACGGCAGAAATGCCACTCCGTACTCCTGCCCTGCTTTCTCGCCGATTTCATTTAACCACTGAGCATTTTTCAGCGGACTGATCGTCAGAGTCGTTGTAAAATAGTCAAATTTCTCTGCCGACGCTAACTTCGCCGTTTCCCTGAGTCTCAGCTGATAACACAGATAGCATCGCTTTCCGCCTTCCGGTTCTTTCTCAAAGCCGCGGACAGCCTGATAAAAAACCTGCGGATTATATCTGCCGTCGATTACGCTGATCTCTCCGAGTTTCATCTCCCGGATCAGCCTTTTCTGCTCTTCTACCCTTTTTTCGTATTCCTTTGCGGAATCTATATTAGGATTGTAGTAAAAGACCGTGATCCGGAAATACCGGGATAAATATTCCAGCACATAGCTGCTGCACGGCGCACAGCAGCTGTGCAGCAGAAGCCTTGGCCTTCGGTCTGCCTCCTGCTCAATGATCTGATCCAGTTTTTTTTGATAATTTATTTTATTCATTTCCTTGTTCCTGCTGCGGCAGATTCCGGCAGATTCTTGTCTCTGACTTTTCATCAAAGAAAAAGTTCCGGTTCTGCCCGCCTTTCATACATTTCTTCCAGTTCCTTCTTATGATAAAGACAGCCTTCATCCTCATAAGAGTTCCAAAGATTACTATATCATCTTCTGTAAATTCCGGATACCCTTTTCTTGCATCCGGCAGCGTAAAATCATATACAATCTTTTTTCTGTTCAGATTCTCGGCAAGGCGGCCAGCCAGAAACTCCGTTACCTTTTTTGTCGTATCGGTTCCGCTGAAATACATGCTGTAAACTTGTTTCATTACCGTCCTCCTTTTCCTTATTGTAACACTATTTCAAATTTTTTTAAATTTCCTCTTTACAAATGAGTGGAAAAGGAGCTATAATAGCAAATGCACGGGGCGTGGCTCAGCTTGGTAGAGCGCGTGGTTCGGGACTACGAGGTCGCAGGTTCAAATCCTGTCGCCCCGATTTATAACAGGACATCAGCAATTATGCTGGTGTCCTTATTTTTTGCGTGAAATGGCGGTTTTGCGTGGTTTCTCAACCGGCGGAGAAGTTTTTTACAGCTTCTTTGCCTTTTTTATTTTCTTTTTATGGTTTCTCATTTCCCAGATCTTTTTACAAAACTTCCCTTATTTTTCTTCCCTCATTGCCCTCTTTCCGGCTTTTCAAAATAGAAAGGAAAACCCTCCTGCATCCTGAAGTGCACCTCATGGTAACTTTTGTTATTTAAAGGTAAAATTTCCCTGTACTCGTCGAATAAAGGAGGATTATGAATGGATGATTATAAACATTTGCTTCAGGATTTTCTTAGGCATCAGATCCAGGATTATCGTCACCAGAATCATCTGACACAAGAGAATATGGCAGAAGCCCTCCACGTATCGCCAAGATCTTATTTTGATCAGGAACACGGACGGTACGGTTTTTCCGCTATGTCTCTGGTATTCTTTATCCTTCTTCTTTCAGAGGAAGATCTGTTGGAATTTTTTAAAGATTTAAGATTTGTTTTAGAAGGGAGTGAGCCTAATGCCTTGCATTGCCAGTACCCGGCGACTACTTTTCATGCTGGGCGGAACCCCTAACTACGCTGGTTTCCGATACGTAATTTACGGCCTCAAGCTGCTGTCAGAAAACAATGAAATGAGACTCCAGCTCGTCACAAAATGGCTGTATCCAGACATTGCAAAACATTATCAAACCGAATGGAAAACTGTAGAACGTGATATAAGAACTCTGATCGGAGTCATATGGAAGAGGAATCCCATCCTGCTTCAATACATTGCAGGATATCCGATGAACCATAAACCTACGGTCAGTCAGTTTTTTGGAATCTTGTGGGAATATCTTTCTTCCTCCTACCCCAAAACTTTAATTCTTTGATCTTTCAAAAAAAGAAGCGGTCCCGCCGCTTCAATTTTTTATTTCATTTCTGATTTAACTTCCGTTCCAGCTCCTTTTTTTCCTTCAGCAGTTCTTCGATCCTCTGATTGGCTGCATTCAGCATTCCTTCCAGAGCACGGCACTGAGCCTGATATTTTTCCGGAGTCATTGATACTTCTTTCTTTGAATAATTCAATTGTTTTTTCACCTCGGTTTTCTTTAATGCTTCCAGGACCTGCAGCTGTCTGGAATAAATATATATGTAGTGAAATCCTTTCCAGCCGCTTTCCATATCGGTTATACAAACTGCGGCAGGCCACAGATGATCGGTCTCCTCAAACATCCATTCCGGAATCTGATTCTTTCCTTCTTCGTTCAGATAGATCACAAGATCTTCCGCTGGTTTTTCTCCTCTCTGGCTGGTTACAAGAACCTTCAGATTACCGCCTTCCGCAATATCCGGCATCACTGCCTTAAAAAGCCTTGGACATTTCCCTTCATAGCGGATACTTTCAGCTTCTCTGATCCCCTGATCCAGAATCTGCCCTACGGCATAATACCAGTTTATATTTTCATAATGATCTTCCAGAGAAGAATCCAGACAGATGATATTTTCCATGTAAGGTTCCAGTCCGAAAATCGAAGTGGAAGATACTGTGATCCCTGTTTTGAATTTTCCATTGCTGGTGTAAGGCAGCAGTTCCGATGGCATAAAACGCGGAAGAGTCACTGCATCCGGATACCAGTCCCCATACAGCCCCTGCCAGTCACTGGGATGTGGCTTCACATACAGCATGCTCTCCAGCGCAAAATAATCCAGCATCAGATCATACAGTTCTTTTTCCTGCCGCACCGTTAAAAATCCCATATTTACAAACTGCTGCGTCAGCAAAAGTACAGAATCGGAACCTTCCATGGAAGAAACTTCAGGCACCTGAAAGATATCTTTTACCAGACCAAGTTCTTGTTCTTCCATTCCCGCCAGTATATGTTTCACAGAAAAATCTTCACAATTTTCCCGGTCAAATTCTCCTTCCTGAGAAGAAAATTCAATATATTTTTTTGTGATTCCTTCATAATCTCCCATACAATGACATTTTGCCGCCATATCATACTGAAACGGGTTGAGTCTGGCCAGATTTTCCAGCAAAAGATACTTTCTCGTATAAACGCCGCATCCCTCCTCAAAAAAATTATAATTCTTTTTGCGGCGGATCAGCCAGATTCCCAGGGCATACTGGTCTCCGCAGATATTATACTCCGTGATTTCTTCCGGATTAAATGGAAAGTCTTTTTCTGTCTTTTTGCAGAGATCCTCTATGAAATAATCCAGCTTTTCTTCTGTCTTGTTTCTCTGGTATTCCTTTTTATAAGGAAGCATCCTTCCTTTATCCGGAAAAAGTTCCGCTTTCTGAAAAATCCCGCTTTTTCGAATAGAGGCTGTCAGTTTTCCGCACTCCGGATGGGTGTCGGAAAGGAACAGCTGCGCTTCTTCTTTCGGGTGACAGGTCATCTTGTGAAGGATGCAGCACAGCATATGATAGCTGGTGACTCCGTAATATAAGATCATCTATACTCCCTCCTTTCTGCACATGTCCAGGAATGTATCCATATCCCGTTTGCCTTCCAGTCCGCCGACATACTTATTATATACATAGCCCCCGAAAGCTTTCTTGATCACAGATTCAAACCGCCGCTCCATCGCGAAGCGGATCGGCCAATATGCGTCCAGCGCCGGAATTTCCCAAAACAGCGGGCTGTCTCCATGATACTTTTTATAATCCTTTACGAAATCCAGTACTCCCTGGTGGACATTTTCCGTAATTTCATAATTTTCCTGTTCCGGATATTCAAACCGGATTTTATAGCTTTCATCATCTCCTTTTTGGAAACTGGTGACAGACGGATGCGGAGCTGATGTGATGAACTCTATACAGGTATTATGAATCAGATTTTTATTGTAATGGAATCGCGCCAGATGATCATTATGCTGCGGTGAAAACAGATACGTTCTGATCGATCCATCTTTGATCAGAGGAATCGTATTGTTGAACTTATATTTGCATGATCCCATCATCATACCGGTCACTTCGCAGTCTTCCTCCCATTTTTTCTCTATCATATATTTTATGGCGGCCGGACAGGTTCCTCTCCATCCGGTATCAACTGCCGCCACACGATGACAGCCTGCAAGAATCGGTTTCATATACTGATGGAATGCCTGAGCGGAAGATTCATATACTCCGCAGACATGTTCCCATCTGTCCAGGAGCATTTCTTTCACCTGTTCTGCCTTTTCCTTTGTATCAACAATATCCCCTGTATGAATTCCGTCTTTTTCCAGCATTGGCAGAATGCTCTCAAGTTCCATGGAAACCAGGATATCCCGGATCGTATATGGTTTCTCTGAATCCACTCTTCGCTCCACGAACTGCCGGAATAATTCATACCGGTTATAGTCACAGGTCATCTTCAATGCCGCGTTTCTGGACAGATAAACATACTCTGATGGAATATCATCGTACAGATCATCGTAAACCTGTTTCATGATCCATCCATCTCTGGCAATGAAAAGGACTTTATCCATATGCTCTTCCTTTGCCTGACGGTGGATCCACTGAACATAGCCAAGGATCAGGATCCCTCCATTGATGTACCCATACTGATAAGCAAGATCTCTTTCTTTTTCTGATTCAAAAGCCCCGGAATGCATCTTAATATTGACCACTGCCCGATATGCGCTTCCAATACAGGAAGACATCAGAGACGGACGGTATTTTTTCCCTCTTGTGTGGATATCTTCATAAAATTCAGAAACCCATCCCTGTTTTTCAGCCATTTCCACATCTACCGTCGGATTGTCTCCCACATGGATCACACTCCTGCCGTTTAAATATTCCTCAGAAATTTTCTGATACAGTTTTCCGGATCTCTTGCCAAACCCATAATCACAGGACACAAACAGACGGTCATATCCTTCGTATCCACAGGCTGACAGGAGTTTTTTCATCCATTGTTTTGAAAAATACATATCCGAAACGATAATGATCGTTTTCCCATAGTTTTTCAGGAGATCA
This sequence comes from Anaerostipes butyraticus, assembly GCF_016586355.1. GTDB lineage: Bacteria > Bacillota > Clostridia > Lachnospirales > Lachnospiraceae > Anaerostipes > Anaerostipes butyraticus. The sequence goes on along the minus strand of NZ_BLYI01000030.1, from coordinate 17,228 downwards.
AAGACTTCTTTCATATACGGATTTGGAATGCAGTATTTCAATTCCGCCCTGAATTCCGCTTCAATTCCTTCTTTGGCGTTGACGCCGCAGTACTTTTCCATGGCTTCATAAATTTCCTCAAACGTAACTTCCCTGCTCCCGGTCTCTGCCTCTTTCCCGTCCCTTAACCTCAGTTCCATTTCACGCCGCATAGTCGTGTAATTCAGCATGCCCAGCTCCTGTCCCACAGACATAAATACATCGGTAGGCTTGGACAGGGTCCGAAGGATCAGCGTATCAAAAATGTCAAAAGAAATCACATCGTATTCCAGAAGTCTTCTGGCCAGAACCGTTGGCTTCACTCTGCCGGATCGTTCCGCAGATACAATTTCTTTTTTTTGTTCCATACCGAGAATCTTCCTGCCTATGGTCTTTATTTTATTTTTTACTTTACTCTTGAATTGACTGTACATCGTTTCTGCTCCTATCATACATGGATTCTGTCAGGTAATGGACCTGCATATGGGATTCGATCCTTTCCATATATTTTTGTATATGTTTGTTGATCTGTCTTAATTTCTCCCGGTCTGTGTTATTGATCAGGTTCCGGGCATAATAGTTTCTCTCTACATTAGTATGGTATCCATCAAAACCTGCCACATGGATCTCATCGATTCCCATCTTCTGCAAAAGATTAAACAGCATCAGACAGGCATTATCAGAAATCATCGTATCTGACATGGTAAGTTCTGAATAATTGACAATGTATTTTATGGATTTTCCTGCGTCAATGTTGGAAGTAACCACTGCCGGAGACGGAAGATTTTTCATTCCATACTCTTTTTTTATCTGATGAAACCGCTTTTGATTGCTGATAAACAGCAGATCCGGCACAATATAATCCGGCATGCTGTTGACACAAATAATAAAGGGGTTTTCCTGCCGGATATACTCCTGGATCTCTTCTTTTTCATCCAGTATGCTTTTTCCCGGAGCAGTGATCAGGATTTCTTTTCCATCCATCATCTTTCTCAGTGCTTTTATCGTTTCTGTATCATCAATTTCATTTTCCTGAAATTTCTGATACAGGGAATTAATCAGCTTTTCATTGTATAAAGCCCTCTCTTCCTCCGGAATCTCTTTCAGCACCTGATAGATCCGCTTGATGTTCAGGGTCTGCTTATTCATCAGAAATCCCACATAATTCGGATGGCAGTTATTGGTTGCCGCCAGAAAATATCCGGCATTATATCCCCATGGATGGATGTATGAAATCGGACTGATGTACTCATCTACCAGTTCGATCAGCAGTTCCGTATGATAGCGGTATTCTATATTTTCATTGATATACTGCGTCAGAATCTCTGTACAGAGATTTCCTGCTCCTCTTCCCATCCCAAGGATGGAAGCGTCAATAAAAAGCTTTCTTTTTCCGCAGCTTGCGATCAGTTCCTGTGCATTGGAAAAAGCCAGCTGAAGATTATTATGGGAATGATATCCTATGGCAATCTCCTCATCCAGATTATCATCCACCAGATAGAATAACTTTAACAGCTGTTTTGCGTATAATTTCCCTAATGTATCCACCAGGTAAAAGGCAAACGGCTTCATTTCATTGATTCGTTCTACCAGAGCCAGAATCTCCGCATCCGTATAAGTCGTTGTCCCCACTGGCTGCATAAACACTTCATATCCTTTATCCATCAGCGCATATCCGAGGGAAAACGCCTCATCCATTTCTTTCTTATGGAAAGTGATCCGGATTCCATCAATGGAATCTTTGGTCCTTGGCGAAATTTTAGATGCGGAAATGGTACCTGTAACGATCATGCCTACATACATGGAATGCTTTTTCTTTGGGGTAATAAACGGCGTTATCTGCTCGATCCGGCTGAACACAGAGCGTTCCCTGTCGTATTCTGTATCTCGTATAAATCCGCATTCGATAATGTCAATATGCGCTTTTCCTAATTTGGAAATCATCGTCTTGATCGTCCGGCTGGAAAAATTAAAATCATTGACATATCCGCCGTCCCGCAGTGTACAGTCCAATACAGAAACTCTATTCATAAACCTTTTCTCCTTTTCTCATACAGTAATTGTAAATGGCATCTGCGATCACAAAATCTTCCGGATTATTGATGTCTACCGCTTCCTTCCAGTCTGCCTCAAGAAGCATCGGCTTCTCTCCGATCCTGCGGTTTTCTTCCAGGATCAGCCGGCTCTCATAAATATAAAGTCCGGTAGTTTCCCGGTACAAAGGCTTAAGATCCTGGGTTCTTGGAATTTCTTTCGTATCATAATTCCATGGTTTTCCATCCATCCAGAAGAAATCCTGCTGACGAAATACAGTGAGAGCGGAGTCGTACTCACCAGATTGTACCGCCTGCACGCCTCTGGAAATCGTTTCCGCCTTGACAAAAGGCGCCGTGGCATGAGCAAGGACATAGAGATCAGCCGGCACATCTTCTGCAAATGCCCGCAGTACCTCATTGATCTTTACCTGACTTCCATCCAGGGCAGGATCTCTTTTTAAAAACTTTATTCCTTTCGGAAGATAGAGAAGGATGGCAGGATCCGAACAATATACATAAATTTCATCGATCTCTTTTACCTTTTTCAGTGTCTCCAGGATATATTTGCAAAGAGGCTTTCCATGAGTAAATGGTTTCGTATTTTTACCCGGCAGTCTCTCATTCTTCAATTTCATTGGTACAAATGCGATGGTTTTCATCAGTTTCTTCCTCCTTCTTTAACACAGAGCAAAGCTGACGGACTGCTTCCACATCTCCCATGGATACCTTCCTTCTGCGCTTCGGCAGAAGCAGCATTCCGTTTTCTTTCCCTGTTTTATGACTCATCCACAAAATCTCTGCCATAACTTTTCCATATTCTTTTTCTTGTCTTGTTTCATTTCCCGCAGTCATCACAAGACCCGTTCTTGGAAACTCTTTCCGAAACCGAAAGTTCTCCGCCGCTTTTCTGATTTCCGGATCCCCGGCCTCTGCCAGGATAACTGCCTCGCTGGCTTTCCCTAGACTTTTTCGGGAAACAGTTTTTACGGATACCCCCAAAAAGGCAAGTCTCTGAAAAACACCGGGATCTGTGTCTGCGAATTTGAAATCCCAGGCGGTATTCAGATACAAAATCAAATCCGCCTCTGGTATCCTGTCCGGTATCTCGTCTGCTACCACCACTTTGTAATGTCCTTGTTTTCCTGCCTCCGGCACCGTAAATCCCAGTATATCCCGGCACAGAGGATCCAGCAGTTCTCTTAAGCATCCTGCTGCTGTAATTTCTTCTTTTTTCAATTCCGGAAACAATGATTTTACCGCCTGGACTGCCACCACATATCCAAAGACCGAATCCAGCTTGTTTTCAAATCCTTCTTCCAGTTTTATGATCTCCTCCGTATTTTTTTCCAGAGCATCAATTGCCGTAGAGCCAATCGTAATGATCTTGCGGAATTTTCCATCATACAGGAAAGGCAGAAGCTCTGACGGAAAATGTTTGTCCAGAACAACCGCATCCGGAAACAGATCCCGGTATCTTCCGGAAAAATCTCTTGGATGCGGCTTAATGACCACCAGATGGTCTTCTGCAAATAAATCCAGTATCATGGCGGAAAGATAATGATGATTTTGTATGGTGGGTTTTTGAAGATATCTCACATACCGGGTCAGATAAAGCACCGGCCCCTTCTTTGTCCGGGGCAGTTCCAGCTTTTTGGCATGAAACATCTTCAGAAGTCTTTTTTTATCTTCTTCTTTCAATCCGGCGAACAAAGTGATCACATTAAAATCTTCCATTTTTTCATCGTAAAATCCTGGCACCTGCGCGCTGGAGTTAGCATACCGTTTCGTCACATAACGGCTGTTTCCCAGGGCATGGAGACGTTTTGTCACTGCGTAGGAAGCATACTGGGATTTTTTATGAAATTCCATCTGCACCCGTTCTCTGGACAGCAGTCCGTTTCCATCCTCAAAATACTGATACGGAATTTTCTTTGACAGCAGATACAGACCAAAATGTCTGTGATCGATCGCTGTATTAAATTCTGCAGCCTCGCTGATATCCAGCTGGTTCTGTTCCATCCACTCTTCGATCCACTGTTCATTCCATGCGATATAACGATCGATTTCTTCTGCCGGGGATGTTTCTTTCAGCACATATGGATTGCTGTAAGCCCCTTCAATATAATGAAGAATCAGGGTGCGGGAAAAAATTTCCGACTTATCAATATCTGCTTTCAGCTCTTCCATCCCGCTTTTAGAAAAAATATTATCGCAGATTATCAGCACCGCTTCTTCCTCAGGATGATAGATCAGTTTGTGCAGACTGAAGCATAAAATATGATAAATCGAAGCTCCTATATATAAAATCATTTTTTCCTTATCCTCCGATACATGCTTTTTAGCAGCCGCACGCCCCATTTCGCCGTCCTGGACTGAATCAATGCCTGGAACGGTTCCATATGCCGGCGTTTTCTTTCTTCCTCGTTAAAAGCATACTTTAAGACCTTCTCAATCAGCTGCATATCTTTTGCCCCGCAGTCAAACTCAGGAAGATTTTCCTGCCTGCGGTACTCTTCAAACTGCATCACAAATTCCATGATGCCTCTCTGGATTTCCTGTCCGTTGCGCAGTTTCCGAATACTTACTTCCTCCTGTTCCCATACTGGAAGACCATTTTTGTAATATGTTACAGAGAAATTATTTTCTTTTGCCATACCGACTGCTTTTTTTACTGTTTTTCCATACTTTCTGATATTATCCTGTCCGAACAGATCACACAGGGTTAACACCCTGCATCCCCTCCGGCACAATGCCTCCAGCTCGTCTTTCCATTCCGGATCCAGAGAAAAATCCACGATCACCGCCTTGTCTTCTACCCTTTTCTCCAGATAACTTTTCAGTTCTTTGTCCCTCCTGGTCTGCTTCCATACATAAAGAGTTTCCATTTCTTCTTCCGGATGCAGCGCCGCATATGCCTGAAAGGCAGTGCTCGATGGAGCCGTAAAATAGATTCGCCCTGTCCCTTCTGCTTCTATCCTTTTCTTCAAAAAGCTGCAGAATGCGTAGATCAGGATTCCCTCAAAAGCATATCCGAAATGATATCCTCTGGATTCCTTCACCGTTCCATTCAGCAGCTGTTCGTTAATGAAATTTTCAAAAAACTGTTCTTCTTCTCCGTTTTTCTTCCCCAGATAATACCGTCCCGGATACTGTGACGGAGATGTATACAACAGAAAGTCTACGTGTTTCGCCACAGCAAACAGCTCGGCTTTATTGGAAATGATTCCATATTTTTTACCTTTTCCAAAAGATGCAGTCATCTCCTTAAAAAATCCAAAGCCACACTTCTTTTTTCCAAAAGCCGCTGGAAGAGCAATTTTCTCAATATACGGATATCCGCACTGCCGCAGGATTTTCTTATAATCCCCTTCTCTGCCATAACCGCCCTGGTCAAATGCAATAATCTCAATCTGATTATAATGAAGGGAATCTGCCGCCTGTTTCATAAAAGGATTTGCCCGGTAATGTCCTTTGGCGGTTTCAAAAATCAAAACATCTTTTACCGGTATGTATGCCTGATCCCGTCCCAGAAATGTCCTGATATAATCCACTTCATCATATCTGCCGTAATTCTTTGTTTCCCAAAGTTTTGCTTCCGGCTGCCATTCTGCTGTAAATTCCACTTCTTCTCCTTCTCCTTTTTTCCTGTGATTTCTTTATTATAAAAAAGATAGGTCAATCACATATCATATTCAGGTTAAATAGAGGTAAAACATTTCTAATATTTGTAAAATTCGATTTTGTTAGCACTCTTTTTGGATGAGTGCTAATTTTCTCTTGACTTTATGGAAAAATGGTTCTACAATACCTTTTATAGGAACATTGTCCTAGATCATGTAGAACAAAAAAAGAAAAAATTCATATAAAGGAGTGTAATCAAATGGCTGAAAAACGAGGAAATCTTTCTATTAACAGCGATAATATCTTTCCGATCATAAAAAAATGGCTGTATTCCGATCATGATATCTTCTTCCGTGAGCTCATCTCCAACGGATGTGACGCGATCACCAAATTAAACAAACTGGACATGATGGGAGAATACAACTATCCGGAAGGTCATAAAAATAAAGTAGAAGTTATCCTGGATCCGGAAAAGAAAACTCTGAAATTTACAGATACCGGTCTTGGTATGACTGCCGATGAAGTGGAAGAATACATTACCCAGATTGCTTTTTCCGGCGCAACAGAATTTCTGGAAAAATATAAAGATAAGACAGAGGGAGATCAGATCATTGGACATTTTGGTCTCGGTTTCTATTCTGCCTTCATGGTTGCCGATGAAGTTCATATTGATACTCTTTCTTATAAAGAAGGAGCTGAACCGGTTCACTGGGAATGTGACGGCGGTACCGAATATACTATGAAAACAGGTACAAAATCTGAAGTTGGAACAGAGATTACATTGTTCCTGAATGAAGAAAGCACGGAATTCACCAACGAATACCGCGCCAGAGAAATCATCGAAAAATACTGTTCTTTTATGCCAACGGAAATTTTCCTGTCTGTAGAAGGCAAAGAACAGGAATATGAGACCATCCCGGAAGAAGATCTGAAGGAAGATGACGTTGTTGTGGAACACATCCATGAGGATGCTAAGACAGAAGAACGTGAAAAAGAGGACGGTACAAAAGAAACCGTAGAAATTTCTCCGGCAAGAGAAATGGTCAAGATCAACAAACGGCCGGTTTCTTTAAGTGACACTCATCCGTTGTGGATGAAACGTCCAAACGACTGTACCGATGAGGAATACAAGGCATTCTATCACAAAGTCTTCCATGACTTTAAGGAGCCTCTGTTCTGGATTCATCTGAATATGGACTATCCGTTTAACTTAAAGGGAATCCTTTACTTCCCGCAGATCAATACAGAATATGATTCCATTGAAGGAACGATCAAATTATATAACAACCAGGTATTTATCGCGGACAACATCAAAGAAGTCATTCCGGAATTCCTGATGCTGTTAAAAGGCGTTATCGACTGCCCGGATCTTCCGCTGAATGTATCCAGAAGCGCACTGCAGAACGATGGATTCGTACAGAAGATCTCCAGCTACATCACAAAGAAAGTAGCAGATAAACTGACCGGTATGTGCAAAAACGACCGTGAGTCTTATGAAAAATACTGGGACGATATCAGCCCGTTCATCAAGTTCGGCTTTATCCGTGATCAGAAATTCGCAGAAAAGATCAAAGATTATCTTCTGTTCAAGAATATGGAACACAAATACGTTACTTTAAGCGATCTGGTGCCTGCGCCTGCCAGCGATGACGATGTGACAACCCTCTACTATATTACAGATGAAGTACAGCAGAGCCAGTACATCAATATGTTCAAAGAACAGGGCATGGACGCAGTAATTTTAAATCAGAACATTGATTCCGCGTTTATTACGCAGATTGAACAGCAGAACCAGCATATCAAATTCAAACGAATTGACGCCGATGTGGAAGAGGCTCTGAAAGAAAAGACCGACGAAAAAGAACTGGAAGATATTACAAAAGCTCTGACTGACTTATTCCGCAAAACTCTTGGAAAAGAAAACCTGGATGTTCATGTGGAAAAATTAAAGGATGAGAAAATTTCTTCTATTATTACGCTGTCCGAGGAAAGCAGACGTATGCAGGACATGATGAAGATGTACGGCATGCCTGGCATGGATCCGAACATGTTCGGAGGCGCTCAGGAATCTCTGACATTAAATGCCAATAACTCTTTGGTTCAGTATTTGTTTGAACACGGAGATGCTGATAATGCCAAGATCATCTGTGAGCAGCTCTATGACCTGGCAATGTTAAGCCATAAACCGCTGGAGCCGGAAGCTATGACAAAATTCATCGCCCGCAGCAACAAGATCATGGAAATGCTGACAAAATAATAAATACTTCTATATAGAACGAATCCCGAAAGATCCATAAACAGTCTTTCGGGATTTTTTATTCATAGGACGGCTGGCGTGATGTTTCCAGCACCCGGATTTCCGGCGTTTTTTCTGCCTGCCGTATGAATTCTTTTATGAAATCGGCAATCCATGACCGTTCTTTCTCATTCTGCTTCAGAATCCCGTAACAGGTTCTTGGCGCAGGACCGTCTTCCAAAGGCACTCTTCTGATCTTCCCTGTCTTCACCAGTTTCGCTGCTATGGTCGCAGGAACAATAGCCCATGTATGATCGAGACTCAGCATCCTTTCCAGAAGAGCCATATGATCCATGGTGATTCTTGTTTCTGCCGCAGGACCGAACCAGTAATCATGCCATCTTAAAAAAGTATTTCCCCAGGGGATATACACTTCATCCGATGCATCCAGGCTGGCAGAAACCAAAGGCCCTTTATAATCCGATGACACGGAGCAGACAAACGATAGATTTTCCTCAAATAATGGCACTGTACGTATCGTTCTTGAAAATCTCGGATTCATGATCAGCCCCAGATCGATCTCATGATTCTCCGCAGCCTCATATGCGGCATCTGATCGAAGAGTCGTCAGATGCAGTCTGCACTGACGATTCCTGGACAGAAAATCTGTACATACACTTGTCATCAGACTCTCATTCAGACTGTCTACATTGGAAACCCGGAGCAGCTCTTTCGCGTCCGACTGCCGGATCTTTTGTGTCTCAAAATAAAGATTCTCCCATTTCTCTGCTATCGGTATAAAATGCTTCCCCTCTTCCGTCAATCGGATATTTCTGACTCCTTTTCCCCTTACCATTAATTTTACGCCCAGTTCTTTTTCCAGTTTGGTCAGTCTGTGGCTTAATGCCGGCTGTGATACAAACAAAAGGTCTGCCGCTTTTGATAAAGACTCACAGGACACGATCGTAAGAAACGTATGAACATCCATATAATCCAAATTTCTCACCTTCTCTCACAAAATATAAATTATTTTTATATTATATAAGCAAAATATCAATTTTACAACATTCCTTCTGCGAACTATAATAGCAAAGAAAGAAAATTTGAAAGCAGGATAAAATATGAAATCAAATTTACAACGCTGGATTCATCTTAATATGGCTGTAATCGGAGGATTTCTCGGCGGGTTCGCGATTCTGAACCACCATGATCTTTTTGGTTCCGCCCAGACCTCCAATCTGATCTCTATTGCCATGGATACTGCCGGACACCCGGATTCCGACTGGCTGATCCGGATCATCGGACTTGCAGTCTATGCGGCTGCCCTGTCCCTGACCGTCATTCTCCCCAAATACACCAGGCTGCCTATGAAGCCTTTCAGCCTGGGAGTCGATGCCGCTGCCGTGCTGATCACCGGCCTGCTGCCATCTGATCTGAATGACTTCATTGCCCTGTATCCGCTGTTTTTTGCCATGGCGATTCAGTGGTGTTCTTTTTCCGGGGCTGACGGCTATACTGCATCCAGTATTTTTTCAACAAACAATCTCCGTCAGTTCATTACATCTCTGACGGAATATCTATGCAGCAAAGATCCGAAAGCTCTCCACAAGGGAGAATTTTTCGGCAAAGTGCTGGCTTTCTTCCATATTGGCGTTGTGATTTCCTATCTTTCATGCCGTCAGTTTGGACTGATCGGCGCATGGATCTGCTTCCTTCCGATCCTGACCGGATCTTTTCTTGTCTGGGCAGAATCCAACTGGGTGGCTCTGAAACATTTCCTTGGACACCTATACATTGCTTACCGCAGAACCGGAATGGTATCTGAATCCTAATTTCATATACATACAAACGGGGCCCCTTAAACGGCCCCTGTTTTTTGCAGCCACGGCTCAATGTCCGCGTCATCATTTGCTGTCAGTCCTTCTGCAATATTGGCATCTGGACACAGTTCGCTGAAGATGTGCAAACTGTTGTCAATCCTGTCACTGGCGCTGGTGCAGAATGGAACAAGAGTTTTCCCTGAAAAATCATAGGAATCCAGAAATGTTCCGATCATTGCCGGCACTTCATTCCACCAGATTGGGGTATAAAATCGGATAATTTATTAAAAACACTTGTTTTATAGCGTTTTAACACAATACACACTTTTTCAGCATTCTCATGCTTTCTGATAATCTGATCCCCTATTTCATTGTCAACCTTTCCAGTTTTCTTGTCAGCATTATATTCTCTTTTTTCAATCGTTCATTTTCTTCCAACAACTTTTTTATCTCATTCTGATAGATTTCCACCTGTTTCTCCATGCTTTTCTCACGAACTTCCCGCTTAATCTGCGCCAATTTACCTTGATCTATCTTTTCGCGCTCTTCCTCTAGCACAGACTTTACTTCTTCGTTCTTGTAAAAAAAGCCTCTGGACAGTCCTGTATTTTCTGAAACTTCAGACACTGATAGATCTTTCCCCGCTGAAGCAGCTCTACGTATTTCTTCTACAGCAAGTTCAATTTTTCTTCTGCTTTCCTGCCGATTAGCCTCATTCATCTTATCGTATTTTGCCATCAGTAAATTTCCTCCCAGGCTGCTTTCCATTTTTGCATAATACTCCATCGACTTTTTCACCAGTTCTTCATCCAGCAATCCGATATTTTTCTTTACAATTTCATCTGTTTGATAACCCATATAATCACGGATTACCTGAATCGAAGTGCCACTTCTATAAAATGCTTTACGCACTTCTTTTTGATAGCCATTACCTTTAAACACATACACATCCGTCAAAATACCGGACTTTCTGCATTGTTTCATAATCGCATTTTGAAATCTTTCAGCAGTAAACCTTTTGCCGTTATTCAGGAAAAGCAGGTTTTCCACAGATATGTGATTTCTATCCGAATATCTCAGAACAAGCCAATGCAAAATATCCGGAATTGGTATACTTCTGGCGGTATCCGGTACCTTCATCCAACTATTCTCATCTTTATAGTAAAAATCTGCATTTCTCAAAAGAAACAGTTGGCCCTTTTTTATACCTGTAGTAAGCAGAATGAGGCTCATAATCCGCAGATTCTCCAGAAATTCTCCAAGATGAGCTATCAGCAGATTCAATTTTTGATCCAGGTTATCAATTTCATTTACCCCCGGATAACTCTTCTTATAATACAGTGGAATCGGATTTGAAAACTTTCCAATATAATCTGTCACATGCAGATAATGTAAAAATGTTGAAATGATCTTCAGCTTATTATTATAACTCTAAGCTGTAATACGACTCATGGACAGGCTTTTTAAATATTCTTCCATAGAATTACGATCAATATCTGTTATGACCTTTCCACCATCTTCTAGAAATCTTAAAAATTCTTTAATATAGGTATGATGAATACGAATGGTTCCTAAATTTAAAGACGTAACTGTCAAAAGATATTTCAGGTATCTTTGCAGGCCCTGACGATTCTCATGAAAATGAATGTCTAAAAAGGAAAAACTCTCCACGGCATTACTACGGCTATATCTCTCTGATGAAATATTCAGTCTTTCCGTAAACCAGACGTTAGCCTCCCAGTCTATATTCTTAGATTCCAGAAACAACAACTTGCGGCAAAATAGGATGAATTTCTTTGGACTCAAACAGAGATTGCCATATTCCCGCTTAAGCATGAGAGAGTATTCCTGTTCCTGAGCTTTCTCCATTTTCATAATATCTTTCAATCCACTTTTTTCAGCATAGCAAAACAGGCACTTGAGTGGAAGCAAGTACCTGTTTCGTCTCTCTTCTCGATTTTTTATTGATTTTGCAATCTCGTTCAGAAGTAATTCTATCTGCATTTTAAGCTTTTCATCAAGAGCTTTGCTGAAATCCCAGTACAGTATTCTCTGGTCTGATTCTTTCTCAAAAGATCTGGCAACAGTACCGCTGAGATATTCCGGCAGATAGATTTCCTGATTAAGCGGAAGTTTTTTCTTCATATCTTTTCTCTGAGTAAAATCCTATTTTATAATCCATTGTCCTGATTTGCGGCTGCCAATACGCTCGACAAGCCCTTTTTCTCCAAAGAATCATCTTATAGGACATTTAATTAGTTGTTTATTAGGACATTTTGATCATTTAAAATGTCCTAATGCTCCAAAATGTGATACCATATCATTCATAGTATCCACAAACACTTTTATGAAATAATTTCCGTGTCGAATAAGTTTTGCACAAATGACCATATAAAATGATGTGATTAAGACATTTTTGCTTTTGAAATTGCAGCCAGACACCCTGTGTCAACTATGCTATCAGAAAGCATTTTTTCACGTAACACAAACTAACTCGATAGTATAAGACTTAGACCATCTTCTACAAGTTTTGTGGACTTATACACTTGTCCCCATATATACTTATTAATCTATTTGATTCATTCAGGTATAAATCCTTTCCTTCCAATCTTTGCTTCCCCAGAAAAATGCAAATAATTTATCTTTCCTTTCACTTCTTCATCCGGCTCTTCATTATCAAAAATTATTATCTGCTTTGAAGTCCCTTCATCTGCAAGCATTTTATAGAATTTTTCTTTTATACCTCGTCCTACACTCTCGTCATTTTCTCCATTTTTCTTATCCTTTTCCTTATATGTTGTCAACGGTGAATCTAAAACTACTACCCCTGGATGACACAAATCTCGTTCTAAGCAATAATTCATTATCCCCAACAAAAAAACAGAATTAATAATCGCTCTAGCTCCTTTTCCATAAGAAGCCTTTGGTTTACCATCTATTTCAAGATCATGGGTTCTATTATTAAACTCCACTTTTTCTTCTTTACCAATAAAATTACATTCTTTTAATAAAGCAGAAATCTCATTGCACAATCCCGTTAAATACGATTCTGCAACAGGCTCTATTTCATTTCCTTTATCTGCTTTTGTATTATCTATCTTATTTGTCAACTCAGATATTCTATCATTATATTTTTTAACTTTTTCACTATTTCTCAAAACAATATTTACCTGCTCTTGAATATCAAGTAATGCTTGAACTTCTGCAACTTTCTCTGAAATAATCGGCAACAATATAGCATTAAGTTCCTGAGATATTAACTCGCTCTTTAATGTTATGTCTTCAAGAGACCTTTCCTTTTCCTTTACTTCATTTTGCAGATCTAAAATCGTATCATCTAACTCTGAAATCTGGATTTGAATTTTTGTCCTTTCACTAGATAATGCAATAAAATAATCATTCGAACTTTCCGCGTCTTCTACCCGCATAGGGGAATGGCATATCGGACATTCAACATCAATCAACTGTTGTGTTAAATCATGTGCATCAAAAATAAATTCCAATCTTTCCAAATCAGACAAATAATTTTTCTTCAATAAATGGAATTTATCTATATTGTCATTTAATCTAAATATTTTTCTTCTTATTTCGCCGCTTTTACTTTGAAGTTGCTCATACTCAGTTTCATATTTTTTAACTTCTTCCTTTTTACAATCGATAAATTCGTTGATTTCCTTTATTTTTTCTACAATGTCCTGTCCATCTCTTATTTTATCCTGAACTTCTAAACCTGCATTTTCAGTTCTCAACTCATCTATCATGTAACTTAGTTCTTCAATTTGCCCTCTAAGTTTTGCTTTTATAATTTCAGGACTGACTTCTTTCTCTTTCTTTTCATAATCTCTACCAGAAATAACCGTTTGAAATGATGTCAATTCTGCCGTAGAAGAATTACTTCCTTTTGGATTTATTCTATAAATAGCTGAATGCTTTTCTGTTACCCGCAATTCTCCCATCATTATCATAGGAATAAACGATCTAAATGTAAAACTCTGAGTAGTTCCTTTTGCCTTTTTAGCTATCACCGTTTCATATGGGCAATCACACATATCTAATAGCTTTTTGGATAGACTTTTTTTTGCTTTATGTGATACTGACAACTTTTCAAAAGTGCCCTGTCTAATATCTTTGTACGCAGAATAGCAAATAAAAATTGATTTATAATTATCTTTTGAAAAATCGCGTTTTAAAGTAAAAACTTCCTGTTGACATGAATCTTTAATTTCTATAAATACAGTCTGATAACCTTTTGCTTCTGGTGGACATGATGGAACTTCACTTGAGCCCAAAATAAAATTTATACACTCAAATGCAAATGACTTTCCAGTATCCGAGGCTCCTGCAATAACATTTAATCCTTCATGAAAATCGATAACAGCATCCTGTTTTCCATCTCCTGTCAATATTAGCTTCTTTAATATCAATCTGCTATGCATTTTAGTCCCTTTCACTTTCAAATTGTCCGACCCATTTTCCGATATTGTTTCTTACATATTTTGTTATATCGTCATCTTGCATATCTCGGAAAAATTTGTCAACTTCTATAACACATTTCTTATACTTCAATGAATAGGTATTATCTAGCAATTCTATCAGACGATCTGCCAAGTTCGTATTTTTGTACTTAAATCCAGAAGCACTGTAAACAACTGTAAGCAAACCTTTGCTTATCAAATATGTTATCGCATTTTTAATAGTTTTTCTTTTTATGATGATTTCAGACGAATGATTAGGATTTGATGGATGTAGGCCCTCACACCCATCTATTAAATCATTAAGATGTAAAGAAAAGTAGTCATAATAGCTCAACCTTTCAACTGAACATGGTCCCTTTACGCTTCCCAACAATAGTAATATTCTGCACCCTATTTCTGCATTAGTATTATATATTTTCACTTATTTCACTCCATGTTAATCGATCCTCGTTTACAAGTTCGTGACACATTCCCGTCTTATCTTGTATAGTAACATTTTTTATTTCATCAGTACTAATAGATAATGTATTTGCCTGTTGTGTAGTGTTTTTCACTCGTTCTAACTCGCTATCATATTCACGCTCATATATATCCATTACACCATATTCTACCTGTTCTTTTAATTGTTCATAGCTTTCTTCATCAACTAATTCGTCTCTTACAAATCTTTTTAATGATTGTGCCGAGAAAAAACCTTCTCTCTGTCGTAAAAAATGTCTATAGAACCCTTGCTCCTGCTTTAGTTCCTCTTGCGTTTTAAATTCCTGTTTTGCTTCCTTAGAATATACCTGTAGCAATTGTCTAACATAAGGTAATTTCTTCTCTTCTGCCTGTAATGTTTCTGATGGCTTTTCAAATTTCGGACGTCTTTTTAAGCCTCCCCCAAAATGATATTTATACCACACCGAGCTACTAAAATCCTCTATCAACGTTATGGGGGATATATCTGAAACAATCGAAAAATCGAATTCTTCAATATACTTTTTTAGTTCATCTGTTAATTGTATCCCTTTTGAAATAATCTGTCCTTTCTTTCCGCATTTTTCATCCCATTCCTCAATCAATTTTAGGTTTATTTCTGAAGGATTCTCTATTAAACTTCTTAGCAAATTACCAATTCCATTACTTGCCACTATATAATATTTCCGCGGTACACTATATTCCCCTATAAACGTATAATAACACAACTTCCCGAATTCAATCATATAAACTGATGGTGACAATGGCTTATTATACCGCTTGCATTGATAAATATCAAATTTTTTCATATCCGAATCAATGTAAGCAACCAAATCTCTTCCAGAATCCCCAGATCCTCCCAGCAAAGCTACATTACTATACTTTTTTGAACTTCTTAAACAAGAATAGGCCCACTCTCCAACTACACGCTCAAATTCATCATCCCCCATATTTCTAAGTCTTAACAAAGGCTCTGTAGTATCAAATATACGGGATGCATCTTTCGGTTTTTTGGGAGTCAAAATTGGTCTTGTTTTCATATTCGTCATTCACCTTTTAAATCCATGTTATACTAATTGCTAAAAAGGTCAAATTTTCCATACAATGTCATTATACTCCAAAGCCTGCAAAGCTACAAGCATCTGACCATATCTACAAGACTTCTTCTTATTTGTCGTTTCTAAAAAAGCATGACCCGTTCCCGAATCATGCTTTTTTAATCACCTATTCAATTACAATCCCAGGCTGCCCACCCAAGCTACAACATCCTCTTCCGAAGCACTTGACCGGAATCTCTCCCCTTCTAACCAGTTACCTGATCCTGCCATTTCCTCTAATAATGTGCCACTGTCACCGATTCCAGAAGACGCCGATGTGCAGAATGGAATCACCGTTTTTCCAGTAAAATCATTATTCTCAATAAACTGATTTACCGGCCATGCAGCTACTTGCCACCAGATAGGATAACCCACAAAAATATTTTCGTACTCATCAAATCCTTCTACCGTCGCAGAAACCAGTTCCACATCTCTCAGACTTTCATCCGCATATTCCTGAGACACGCGACTGTTCTCATCATTATAATTCAAATCGTCGTCTGTATAAGGTTCTACCGGCTCTAGTTCAAATAAATCTCCTCCTGTAGCATCCGCAATATAGTTTGCCACTGCTTCTGTATTTCCTGTTGCGGAATAGTATACCACCAGCATTTTTCCATCTGATGTACCGCCGTCTGACGTATCCTCCGTATTCGCTTCTGTATCTGAACTTGTTTCATCTGCAGACTGATCTGACTGTGCCGTACTGTCACTCTGATCCTGAGTATCTTCTGAAGCACCACATCCACTCAGCAAACCTGCTGTCATAACACCTGCAATAAGTAATGATAATAATCTCTTTTTCATGCTTAGAGTCTCCTTTCACTCTTTCTTGATCTATATCATCGCTATACACAGTATGTCTTTCTATTTGTGTATAGCGTAGTTTTCTATCTCATTTTTCAAACGCTATACACTCTATACACGGGCAAAACCCTGCTCCAGTTTAGGATATCCCACAAAAATCGTATCATAATCTTCCACATTTTCCACATCCACTGTAATTTCCGGCCGGACGCCCTGATCGATCTCTTCTTTCGCTTCCGTCTGAAGATCCTGATAGTCTTCCTTTCGCTGAATCTGGGCAAGATCTCCATCCGTCAGATCCGCAATTTGTTTAACTGCTGCTTCTGTATTGCCGGTATGGGAATAATAAGCAACTAAAATATTTCCATCGGCTTTTACAGTATCATCTGCCGCGGTATCTGTTGAAGCGTCAGATGCGCCGGACGCTTCCGTTGTGTTTTCGCTCTGCGTTCCGGATGAACTGCCTCCCCCGCTGCAGGCAGTGAATAAAAATACCATGGACAATACCATCTGATATGCTCCCTTCTAGGTAGACAAGTGAAATAATAAAAACTTGTCACTTAGAAGGGAGTATTATTATGGCATATAAACATAAGTATTCCTACGAAGAAAAAGAGCATATTCTTATGGAATACCTCAATGGTACCCACGGCTTCAGG
>NZ_BLYI01000029.1 GCF_016586355.1 Anaerostipes butyraticus | reverse complement strand
CCCATTCGGCTTTCTCTTTGGCCGATGGCTCAGCCCGATCTGATCCATAACCCGGTATACGGTCCTCTCACTGGGGATATGTACTCCCTCCGGCTGCTTCAGCAACAGCGCCTGATACATCCGGATCCGTCCATAAGTATCGTTACATGATAGTGATATCCTTGAGAAAAATGTGTCAACTAATATTGACAATATCAGTTCTAAATATAAAATCTTTCAGTGCATATCTAATTGACTCCTCTACTAAGCACTATCTAATGACCAAGTCGCACATTATCGCACTTTATAAAAGACTATTATTACATTATCCCATGAAATTTAATGTCCCCAAAATGCTTGTATAACAAAGTTTAATCTTCTCTGAACAATATAGTCATAGATTTCCCTGTTTGGGCAATAACTTCAAAAACGGACAGTCTGATTTAACCATCCGTTTCTGAATTATGTTCTATTTTTTTGTTTGAATAGCTTGTTCACTTAATTGTATCTTTTGTTTCTCAATTAGCTTTGAATAAACTGTATATGCCACATTTTGAAAATAATCAATATATGCACTTTGATCACTTGCTGGCAAAGGAGTTAGGTGTTCTATGCCATCATCTTCAAGTTGATATGTCTTTATGATATTAATTTTCAAATCGGTTTGCTTAAAATTGACGTCAATTACAATTGTTACAGGAAGGGTTTTATGGGCGAATTTGTAACTCATACTTGAAAAAATAAACCCTTGTTCCATGCATTCTTTCACAAAATCATTATTTCTCAAACCATCCCCTTTTAAAATTGCACTACTAATTCCCGAAAGTCGTCCAGTAGATTCCGAAGCATCAATTTCACCGGAAAAAAGTTCATCATCTTCATCATCAACAGACTTTTCACTTTTCTTTACAGTGACATTGATAATATCTATTAGCTTCCATTCTTTGTGGTCATATGCTCCAAAATCATCAAAGAAATCTACCTTATGTGCCTTTAAAAGGCTTGCTAACGTTATTCTTTTAAGACCAAAAACAGGTTGTTCACTATCTTCTTGAATCATTTCATCCAGCAAAGAAACAAATTTTTTTGATTCAGACATTCCTTCATGTCGTATGCTAACTTTATATTTCTGTGAATCATTTTCTAGCGGAGAAATTGTAACATCCAAAGTAACTGTTCGCGTCTCAGCGATTTTAATGCGTCCTCTTTGAGGTTTTTGATATATATATTGTAAAGTTACATTGGAATCGTTTCTGGTTATATTTTTTAATGTATACCTTGTGTTTGAAATCCGTCCTTTATTAACAAATTCATCTGCTATGTTTGTCAAAAAATCTTCTTTGGACTGCTCATTTTGTGGAGAAATAATAACAACAGTGGATTTCAAATTATTTTGCTCGAAATTCATAACCTCTTGCATTCTAGTCATCGTTTCAGAACCAAAAAAATGATGATATATTAACTCAGAAAGCGCTTCCGAATTTATACATACCGGAAGAATACCTTTTTGTCGCAAAACATACTTGACACTTTGAGCATTAATTAATTTATCTTCTATTAATTTTTTGAGGTCATCCCCTTTAACAAAAGATTGAACTGCCATTTTATCTGCCCCCTATGATTCATAATAGATTCTTGATAATCGACGATTATCCATCAGAAAGTATTTAAAAGTACTTTTATTTTCAAAGATTTTAGTAAAGGATACTTTAATATGATCTATTTCTTTCTCCGTTTCAGGATAAAAATAAAAGTGAACTTCTTGATGTCGATCAGTTCTCGATTCTAATTGCAATTCGTTAATCATGTCTTGCAAATACTTTAAAGAATCATCTGTGATATGCTCAAAACAAAATATCACTTTTATATCAACCTTTTCCGTGCCATTTGGAATATCTACAGTTTTTATGTATGAGGCCAAAATATAATCAGAAAATAAGTAAGTTGGAGTAACAACGGGTAAACGATCCCATGTAGAGCCGCCAACAGATGGATATATGATATCAAATTTATTTTCAACACTATTTTGTTCAATTTTTGCAATTTCTGCATTAAAAGAATACCATTTTTCAAGTCGATTATTGTCCGCAAGATAAATCATAATTGGATGGCGACGTCTTGGCACTTTAATTTGAGAAATATTATTTACTGCACGTTCCGTATCATACTTACCATCGCTTGAATTATATAATAATATTCCACCAAGTAAAGTGTATTCTTCTAAATATGTAGTTAAAATAGGAGATGTTGAGGCACATTCTATAGTATTACACAATTCTTCAATCCATACTGATAAATTACTTGGAATAAAATTAGACCACTCTCGATGTTTGCATTCTATTACCAATGCTTCTTTTCGTTTAGTGAAAGGATTATAATATCCTGCTAATATATCCACACCGTGAGTTCTTTTATGAGAACTTTTTACATTTTTATGTGCAGTTCTAATACAATCAATCTGAACATCTTGAGCTAGAATCTCCCAATGTAAATGTTGAAAAATAGAATTCCCATAGTGCTCCAACTTCTTACCAATTCGTTGACTGAGTTCGCCCATTACTTTTCACCTCCATTTAGCAATATTTGATGAAGGAACAATAGTTCTTCATCACCTAACGCCGAACGATCTTTATAAACGGTAACACGCCCCTTAGCTGTTACTCGAAGCTTAATTGAGCTATTATCACAGAAAAGAATAATCGTCATACTTGATATATTATCGTTGTATTTTTGTAATATAGAAAATGCATCACCATACGACGAAAGATCTACGGTAAAATTCCCAACAATATCTTCTGTAAAAAGGAAATCTTGAAAACACACTTTAGAAATCTTTAACTTATATCCTTTTAATCTTTCTATCAAAGTATCAATCTTGATTTCAACATTCTTAATAGAAATATCTTTAAATAAATTCGATAATTCAAACACTAGTTTGTTTGCTGAGGTTTTGTTCGCCCAAATTTCCAAAAAATTATTTGTAACACTAAAAGAAATAACATTTGCCTTAGGAACTATTCTAGACTCAAAAGCCCTCTTTCTTGGGTTATAGTAGGATTCTTTAGCATTCCGGACAATAATATATTCACCTACCAATTCATTGCTACTTATTAATTCCAAATTGAAGTATGTGTTTTCGTCTTCTGGATAATCTTTCAATCGCAAATATATAGATTCCACGTTGATTTCTGACGATAAGCAAAGTTTATATATAAAAATACTGCTGGAAGCCATTGCATTACCTCCCTTTTAAATATTTCCGGAATTTACAACTAATTTAATTATACGATGGGATAAGAGATTTATCAATGTATATAAAGCACATAGACGTAAAGAAATTTTCAATCTTTCTTTTTATTCAAAATATCCCAATAATAACTAACGAGAACACCTAATTTAGATTGTATGTCCTCGTAATTCTCATTTAAGACCTTGTAGACAGCGATAACAATAAAAACTAAGCCTGATGATGCTAAAAACAAGGTATCCCTCTGCATATCTCCCACGGCTATTTACTACACCATTTTCTTTCAAAATGACGATTTCTGACGCTCCCAGGCAAAAAGTAAGAGCCGAAAAAGCCTTGTAAAATAAGGATTTACGAGCTCTGACACCACAGGATAAAACCACTCCAAACGAGTCAAGAGGTGAGTACTAAAATTTTCATTTTTCTTTTATCTAAAATATTTTTATACACACAAAAAAAGAAAGAGCTGTCGCTCTATCGATGAAAATTCATCTCTGATATGCTCCCTTCTAGGTAGACAAGTGAAATAATAAAAACTTGTCACTTAGAAGGGAGTATTATTATGGCATATAAACATAAGTATTCCTACGAAGAAAAAGAGCATATTCTTATGGAATACCTCAATGGTACCCACGGCTTCAGG
>NZ_BLYI01000028.1 GCF_016586355.1 Anaerostipes butyraticus | reverse complement strand
TTACTTTTTTTAGCATGTTTTACCTCCATTTTTAATAATCTATGTGTTAAATAAAGATTTAGCTGATACTGAATGGCAAAATCTTTCCCTCACAAGCAACTTTCAAAACGATCTGTTTTATCGCAGAAAAGGAGGGAAGATTTATGTCGAAGGTGCTATACAGCCAGCCAGCCAAATTGCGGCTAATCAGCAGACTACGATTGCTACTCTGCCGGAAGAATATCGCCCCGATCGAACGGCTTATAACGTATGTCAAGGCGGCGGGATGAACCGTTTTTATTTAACTGCGAACGTCGATGGTTCCTTGGTTATCCAGAAATACGGTACAACGCAGGATATTCCAATACCTGCAGGTGTGTGGTTATCAGTCACAATTGATTTTCCAGCTTAATTTACAAAGAAAGTTATATTGAATGGAAACCAACTTCCAGAATCCACCGTATCATATGCATCAAAACTATCGCGAGACCTGGAAACACTTACATTGCCTGCATCAGAAACCTCAAAGTACCAAATAGATCTTGAAGACCCCTGACATAGCTCTGGGATATTCACGGGCGGTCTGAAATCTTCTGGAAGAGTAAAAATTGTAATCGGATCCTGCCCAACAAAAGTATTTTTTGTCGGCTTTACCGCTCCGCATATCTCTACCAATTTTCCTATTTTTCGATAACGTGGCTTCCATCCGCTTGCGTATTCCACAAATCCACCAGAAATTGTAGGATAAATCCAATCTGTATCGATTAAATCTTTATTTA
>NZ_BLYI01000027.1 GCF_016586355.1 Anaerostipes butyraticus | reverse complement strand
AAGGTAGTAAGACCCCTTGAAGACGACGAGGTAGATAGGGCAGAGGTGGAAGTGCGGCAACGCATGGAGCTGACTGTCACTAATCGGTCGAGGCTTTGACCAAAGAAGGCGAAGTGTGAGAATGGTTTTGTATGATGTTTTGAAGGTATGTTAAACATATCGGGAAGAAAATAGGGGCATAGTTTCAACGGTAAAACATCGGTCTCCAAAACCGCAGTTGGGAGTTCGAGTCTCTCTGCCCCTGCTGAAAAGTCTAAGAAATGATTTGTTTCTTAGGCTTTTTTCTTTTACAGAAATATATGTAAATTGAAATTTCCATCAAAGTTTTTTCTGTTTTTTTTATGAGAAAACCTTCAAGACATCAAACACCAAAATACTGAATCCGACATATTTTATTATGACCCCATTGAATTGAGGAAAACAAAAATATAGCAAAGGAAGGGTTAAAATATGTCAAAATATAATGTACACGGCGGCCATAACAAAATAGTGCCGGGAGCATCCGGGTATCTGGATGAAGTAACAGAAGACCGAAAGGTAAAAAATCAGCTGATTCTGTATCTGAGATCTATGGGACATACAGTTTATGACTGCACAGATGACAGTGGGAAAACCCAGTCAAAGAATTTAGCGAATATTACAGCAAAATGCAATCAGCATGATGTGACGCTGGATATTTCCATTCATTTAAACGCAGGAGGAGGAACAGGAACAGAAGTATTATATGTTTCATCCTCAGGGAAAACGTATGCAGAGAAAGTAAGCAGGGCAGTATCTTCTGCTCTTGGCATTACAAACAGAGGAGCAAAGAAAAGGACAGACTTGTATGTTTTGAACCATACAAAATCTGCGGCGATTCTTGTAGAGTGCTGTTTTGTTGATTCGAAAACAGACAAGGGGAAATGGAATGCAGAGGTGTGTGCGAAAGCGATTGCAGAGGCAGTGACCGGGAAGAAAATTCAGGGAACCACTACAGATGGGAAAAATAATTTTACAATTAAGGTAAACGGGGTGAAAAAAGGAGATGTGCTGAATATTCGGGCATCTGCCTCAGCTTCCTCTAAGATAACCGGCACACTGGCATATAATGATCCAAATACGTATACGATTACAGGAACCAGTGTGAATGGAACTGATACATGGGGCCGGTTAAAAAGCGGAATCGGATGGATTAATTTAAAGTATACAAAAAGAGCATAAAAAACGGAGCTGCGCATGAAATAAAATTAATGTGGCAGCATTTTTTGAAAAGAATAAGAGCCAGGTCTGTGCAAGGCCTGGCTCCTGGTGTAAAATTTATGTATGTCGTCAGATGAACTTTTACAGAAAGACGATACCCTGTATTCTTTATTCCCAGTCACTGTAATAGTCATATATATCATCATATATGT
Source organism: Anaerostipes butyraticus (assembly GCF_016586355.1). GTDB lineage: Bacteria > Bacillota > Clostridia > Lachnospirales > Lachnospiraceae > Anaerostipes > Anaerostipes butyraticus. Next base: position 318,461 of record NZ_BLYI01000027.1, on the reverse strand, counting down.
CATAATTTGCCGTAAACTCCTCCAGATTGTAAATGGACAAGCCATAAAGCCGGTCATCACGGATTGTTAATGCCAGAGCATAGGAAGAAGAATCTATAACATCTTTATAATCTTCACTGGTTCCACGATAAAAAAGGCAAAAATATTCGTAGGCGTTTCCGGAGAAAGACAACGCCCGACTGTCAGATTCATTCAAATGTTCAATGATATTATTATCCTGATCAAAAAACAGGAGATTGAGCGTGGATACTTCTTCAGGATCATAGAAAATACTGGATTCGTCAATGTGAAGAGCATCAGCGGCCTCTTTTACAGACATATCAAATTTAAGATGATTTGTGCTTGCTTTTTCGCTTTCCAGAGCTATGCGGAAAATATTATCATTCACAAAATCAAGAGAAACCCCTTCCGAAGCTGTATCTGAAATCATAACATCAGTCGGATGATACGTTTTGTTTACAAAGAACTCATCAACTTCAGGGTCACTGAAATCCCTTGTGATTCCATATGCGGTTCCATACTTCTCTTCCAGGGTCAAAAATGTATCTGCAAATGAGATTTTATGGCCTTTAAATTCGACAACAACGTCAATGTCAGCGCCGGGGCGTTTTGTTTCATTCTTTTTCTTATTTTGGCATCCGCCCAGCACAGCGGATGCAGCCGCGATTACGGTACAAAAAAATATCCAGATTTTCTTTTTCATAACATTTCCCCCAGAGATTACCACAATTTTATCATACATTTACTATGATTTTATCACACATCCAGGAGGAAGTATAGCTTGTTACGGTGCTTTAAAAAGGGGAAGGTCCGGCGGCATATAAGAGAAAACAAAAAAACCTGCCGTCAGAATAAAAATGAGTACCCAGAGAAAAATAGAACGCCGGGAACAGCGGTATTTTCCGGAACAGCGGCCAAGAATCCGGAATCCCTGTGCGATGCTGAGGCCAAAAGTAAGCAGATCCAGAATAAAATAATTTTTCCCTAAAATACCGGTATACGTATAAAAAATGACAGGAATCAGAGCAGTACTCCAGAGGATGCTCTGAGGAATTGCGTACAGGATACAGGAAAGATTGGAAGAAAACCGGACATAAAGAAAAGCGGAATATAGAAGCATTGGAAAGAAAGCCAGCTTCATGTGTTCCCATGTTGATTCATTGACAGGACAGAATAATCCTATGATGAAATTACCATCGGACCATTGATAGAAAAAATGTGAAAGGGATCCCAAAATCAAAACAAAGAAAAATCCCCGGATTAAATATCGCTGAAAGAGTTTCATCATAATCACCCCATATTCAGTATATGCGTACTTTTAGAGCAGTATACAAAAAGCAATACAAGAAAGATCAGATTCTCTGGTATAATGATAAGAAATATGGAAAGGAAATATAAAAATATGAAATATGAAGGAATTGTATATCGGCCTCCCAGCGAGGCTTACAGCCTGATCGTCCAGGTAACCATTGGATGCAGCCAGAATCACTGTGCTTTTTGCAGCATGTATAAAACGAAACAGTTTAGAATCAGGTCCACAGACGAAATTATAGATGATTTTATGGAAGCCAGGGAAATGTATCCGAAAATAGAAAAAATTTTTCTGGCAGACGGAGATGCATTAATCTGTCCGGTCCAAGATCTGGAGATGATTTTGAAGCTGATTCGGAAAAAGTTTCCCGAGTGCAGACAGGTAACATGTTATGCTTCTCCTAAAAGCATTCTTTTGAAAAAAACGGATGAATTAAAAAGATTATGTCAGCTGGGATTATCCATGGTGTATATGGGGCTGGAATCCGGCAGTGATAAGGTACTGGAATATATGAAAAAAGGCGCAGATTCAAAAGAGATGATAAAGGCGGCAGAAAAAATCCATAATGCAGGAATCCGGCTGTCTGTCACCGCAATTTCAGGTCTGGGAGGAAAGAAGTGGTGGAAAGAGCATGCAGTGGAAACTGGTAAAGTTTTGTCAGAAATGAAACCGGAATATGCAGGCCTTTTAACACTGATGATAGAGGAAGGTGTTCCATTGGAGCAGGAAATAAAAAGCGGAAGGTTTCAGCTGATGAATCCATATGAGATTTTGATTGAAACAAGGGAAATGCTGGAACATATGGATTGTCCGGGATGTATTTTTCGTTCTAATCATGCATCAAATTATATTTCTTTGAGAGGGACACTGAACAAGGATAAAGAAAAACTGATAAAACAGCTGGATCAGGCAGTCAGTGGCAGTGCTCATTTAAAATCTGAATGGATGCGTATGCTGTGATCCGGAGATGATACCAGGAGACAGAAAATTCTGCCTCCTGTTTTTTTATTTCATAGAAAACTTTGTTTCTATGAAATAAAAACGCTCCACGAGAATCATACTGCGGCGGAACAAAAGATACCGCTCATGCGCCCCGCCGCAGGCGGAGAATCCTGCAAAGCAGGATTCTCTCTTAGAAAATAATGTCCGAAATTCTTGTAGTATAAAATTTTCCGGACAGGATCATCCCGTACTTAAAGAGGAAGAAATTCCGGTTTCTGATTGCGGAAAACTGTATAATAGCGGAATCCAAGAGAACGGAGAAATTCCGGGAGAATGGAGAAATCGTATGCCATATGTTCCGGACAGTGGCCGTCAGAGCCGATGGTCAGGATTTCACCGCCCAGCTCCAGATATCGGCGCAGGATTTCATGATGAGGATTTGGATCCGGCATTCCATATTTCAGCCCTGCGGTATTGACCTCAATTCCTTTTCCAGCGGAGATAATACGCTTTAAAATTTCATCGATCAAATCACCGAAATCGGAATAATGGAATTGGAAATTCTTATCTTTTATATATCTGGCTGCATAATCCAGATGACCATAGACACAATAATCATGAAAAGATAATACATTGGTCAGAATATCTTCCAGATACCGTTCCAGACCGCGTCTGGACGGATATGTTTCAAAATAAACAGCATCATAAGGATCCATCTGGTCTACAATATGTGTTGATCCAATAATAAAATCGAAAGCTTCATCTTTTACAAAATCAGAGCACTGGTCTAACGTGGACGGCATAAGCCCCAGTTCAATTCCGTAATTGATTTCAATCTGGTCTTGGTAAGTTTCCTTCAGCTCAGACAGCCGGGTTTTATAGGCAGGCAGATCCAGAAGAAAATCAAAGTGGTCAGGATTTTCAGGATAATCAATATCATGATGTTCCGTAAAACAAAGAATCTCGAGACCGGATGCAATCCCCTGCCGGATCATGGATTCCATTGGTGCGGTGGAATCCGAAGAAAAATTGGTATGTAGATGATAATCTGCTTTTATCATAATGCGACTCTCCTTTTTTATGTATTCGTACTTATATTATGATACAAATGTAAAAAGAAAGAAAGATTCATATAAAAAGTTCTTTAAATAGTGTAAAGATTTTGTTAAGATAATAAGAGAACATAGGAGGAATAGGAGCATGTTAACACATATTGGAAATTTATTTGCATTTATCGGAGGACTTGGAATGTTCTTATACGGGATGGACATCATGGCATCCGGTCTTCAAAAAACTGCGGGAAGCAAGATGAAAGAACTTCTGGGATATCTTACCAATAATCGCTTTTTAGGCGTTTTGGTAGGCGCGCTGGTGACTGCGATCATTCAGAGTTCTTCTGCGACGACCGTTATGATCGTTGGTTTTGTAAATGCCGGGATCATGAACCTGACGCAGGCTGCAGGTGTGATCATGGGAGCCAATATTGGAACGACGGTCACAGCGTGGCTGGTATCAGCAAATGAGTGGGCAGGCGCCCTGAAACCTGACTTCTTCGCGCCTTTTGTACTGGGAATCGGTGCATTTATCATTACATTTTCCAATCGTCAGAATCTGACTCAGAAAGCGGAAATAGCAGTGGGATTTGGAATTCTGTTTATCGGATTATCTTCCATGTCAAGTTCCATTGGAATGTATCAGGACAGCCCGGTTTTCTACAAAGCATTTCAGATTTTAGGGAATAATCCGATTCTTGGAATTTTGACAGGTGCAGTAGTGACAGCGATCATCCAGAGCTCTTCCGCTTCTGTAGGAATTCTTCAGACACTGGCCATGAGAGGAATTGTCAATTGGAGATCTGCGATTTTCATTACTCTGGGACAGAACATCGGAACCTGTATCACTGCGATCTTATCCAGCGCAGGCGCAAATAAAACAGCAAAGAGAGCGGCTGTGATTCATCTGCTGTTTAATGTAATGGGAGCAGCGATCTATGGTGTGATCATGACGATCTTTTTCGGAGTATTTTCTGATCTGGCGATGCAGCATATTACAAGTACTCAGATTTCCACTTTCCATACGATCTTTAATGTATCCGTCACGATTTTATTATTCCCATTTGCAAATCTTCTGGTAAAACTCTCTGGAGTGATCATCAAAGAAGATGTGGAAGAAACAGAAGATGAGGATGAAGAAGTAGAAGAAATGGTGCTGCGCCATCTGGATCCACGTATCCTTGAAACACCGACGTTCGCTGTGGAAAATGCCGTGAAAGAGGTTGCCAGAATGGGATATATCGTCATTGGAAACCTGAACCGTATTATTAAAGAGGCAGGAAAAGAAGAACCAAGTCAGAAAAAGTTAGATAAGATCTTTCAGAATGAAGAGGTTGTCAATCATCTGGAAACCATGATTACAGGATATCTGGTGAAGATAAGCCAGCTGTCTCTGCCGGAGAAGCAGATCATAGTTGTAAATCATCTTTTTGACGCGATTACAGATATTGAACGGGCCGGAGATCATGTGGAGAATATTGCCGAATGCATGCAGAGTCTGAAAAAGTCCGGAGTGCGGCTCACGGATGAAGCGAAAAAAGAATTAAAAGAAATGGCAGAATGTACAAAGAATGCTCTGCATCAGTCTGTCCGATCTCTGGAAGAAGATAATGCAGAACTGGCAGCCGAAACCCGGCAGAAGGAACAGATGGTAGATAAGATGGAAAAGGAGATCAGGAAAAATCATATCAAACGGCTGAAGACAGAATCCTGTGCTCCGGAAGAAGGGGTATTTTTCATGGATATCGTATCAAACCTGGAAAGAATTTCTGATCATGCAGAGAATATAGCCCAATATGTGCTGGATGAAAATGAAAAAAATATTACAGCCTGAGATCAAGCAAAAAGATCAGGAATTTCCGGGAAAAACAGCAAAAATTTGTTAAAAAAATTTGTTGTATACATGACAAAAATATGAAAATACTCTTGAAATTTTAAGAGGGATTGTTTACAATAAAAAAGAAGTTTGTCAATAGATTAACATAATTGGCAAATCCATCAAATAATTAATCAAGACTTAGGAGGAATTGAGATGGCAGTAAAAGTAGCAATTAACGGATTTGGACGTATTGGACGTCTTGCATTCAGACAGATGTTCGGAGCAGAAGGTTATGAAGTTGTAGCAATCAACGACTTAACAAACCCTAAGATGTTAGCTCACTTATTAAAGTATGACTCTGCACAGGGAAAATATGCTTTAGCTGACAAAGTAGAAGCTAAAGAATCTTCTATCGTAGTTGATGGAAAAGAAATCGAAATCTATGCTGAAGCAGACGCAACAAAACTTCCTTGGGGAGACCTTGATGTTGACGTAGTATTAGAGTGTACAGGATTCTATACATCTAAGGAAAAAGCATCTGCTCATATTAAAGCAGGAGCTAAAAAGGTTGTTATTTCTGCACCAGCTGGAAACGATCTTCCAACAATCGTATACAACGTAAACCATGAAACATTAACAAAAGAAGATACAGTAATTTCTGCAGCTTCTTGTACAACAAACTGCTTAGCACCAATGGCTAAAGCATTAAATGACTTCGCTGCTATCCAGTCTGGAATCATGTTAACAGTTCATGCTTACACAGGAGACCAGATGACACTTGATGGACCACAGAGAAAAGGTGATTTAAGAAGAGCTCGTGCAGCTGCAGTTAACATCGTACCTAACTCTACAGGTGCTGCAAAAGCAATCGGATTAGTTATCCCAGAATTAAATGGTAAATTAATCGGATCTGCTCAGCGTGTTCCAGTTCCAACAGGATCTACAACAATCTTAACAGCAGTTGTTAAAGGTGAAAACATCACAGTTGATGGAATCAACGCTGCAATGAAAGCTGCTAGCACAGAATCTTTCGGATATACAGAAGAAGAATTAGTATCTTCTGATATCGTAGGAATCACATATGGTTCTTTATTCGATGCAACTCAGACAATGGTTACTGAAATTGGTGACGGATTATATGAAGTTCAGGTTGTATCTTGGTATGACAACGAAAACTCTTACACAAGCCAGATGGTAAGAACAATCAAATATTTTGCTGAATTAGCTTAATTTTTGAGAACGAAATGAGGACAAGACTGCCTGATGCAGTTAATTAGACTCAGATGAGGGTCCGGTCTTTTTGGACCGGACCCTTTTTTTCGATGAACAATGGGGAATATACAGGCCCATTGTGAATTTATATTTCAGGAGGAAAAACATGTTAAACAAAAAATCCGTAGATGACATCAATGTAAAAGGAAAAAGAGTATTGGTACGCTGTGACTTCAATGTACCTTTAAAAGACGGAAAAATCACAGACGAGAACCGTCTGGTTGCTGCGCTTCCAACCATTAAAAAGCTGATCGCAGACGGAGGAAAAGTTATCCTCTGCTCTCACTTAGGAAAACCAAAAGGAGAGCCAAAGCCGGAATTATCTCTTGCACCTGTTGCAGTTCGTTTAAGTGAATTATTAGGACAGGATGTAAAATTCGCAGCTGATGACAATGTTGTTGGAGAAAACGCAGAAGCAGCCGTTGCTGAAATGAAAGACGGAGATGTTGTTCTTCTTCAGAATACACGTTACAGAGCAGAAGAAACAAAGAATGGCGAAGAGTTCAGCAAAGAGCTGGCAAGCCTCTGCGATGTATTTGTAAATGATGCATTTGGTACCGCGCATAGAGCACACTGCTCTAATGTAGGTGTAACAAAATTCGTTGATACCGCTGTTGTTGGATATTTAATGCAGAAAGAAATTGATTTCTTAGGAAATGCAGTAAATAATCCGGAAAGACCAATGGTAGCCATCTTAGGTGGAGCAAAAGTTGCTGACAAATTAAATGTAATCGACAACCTTCTTGAAAAATGTGATACACTGATCATCGGTGGTGGAATGGCATATACCTTCTTAAAAGCAAAGGGATATGAAGTAGGAACTTCTTTAGTTGATGATGAAAAGATCGACTACTGCAAGGAAATGATGGATAAAGCTGAGAAGTTAGGAAAGAATCTGTACCTTCCAGTTGATACAACGATTGCAAAAGCATTCCCAGATCCAATCGATGCAGAAATCGAAGTATCTGTTGTACCATCTGATGCAATTCCTGCAGATATGATGGGATTAGATATCGGAACAGAAACAGCAGCTAAATTTGCAGACGCTGTAAAATCTGCTAAGACTGTTGTCTGGAACGGACCAATGGGTGTATTTGAAAATCCAATCCTTGCAAAAGGAACGATCGCTGTAGCAGAAGCTCTTGCAGAGACAGAAGCTACAACAATCATCGGTGGAGGAGACTCTGCAGCAGCTGTTAATCAGTTAGGATTCGGAGATAAGATGACACATATCTCAACAGGTGGTGGAGCATCTCTTGAATTCTTAGAAGGAAAAGACCTTCCAGGTGTAGTTGCAGCCAACGATAAATAGGGAACAACTGGCAGCGAATTCGAAACAAAGGCACAGACCGAATGTTAGTCAGCGGAACTTCATTGTGAAATTCCATACTCAATCAAAACAGGCGAAAGCCGTGGACAGAAAAACATTTTAAGAAAGAAGGATAAGTCGAATGCGTAAAACAATCGTAGCAGGAAACTGGAAAATGAACAAAACTCCTAGTGAAGCAAAAGCTTTAATTGAGGAGTTAAAACCATTAGTAGCAAGTGAAACTTCAGATGTTGTATTTTGTGTGCCAGCAATTGATATCCCGGCAGCGATCGAAGCAGCAGAGGGAAGCAACATTGCAATCGGCGCTGAAAATATGTACTTTGAAGAAAGCGGAGCTTACACAGGAGAAATCGCTCCAAATATGCTTACAGATTTAGGTGTAAAATATGTAATCATCGGACATTCCGAGAGAAGAGAATACTTTGCTGAGACAGATGAAACTGTAAACAAGAAAGTATTAAAAGCCTTCGAACATGGAATTACACCGATCATCTGCTGTGGAGAAACTCTTACACAGAGAGAACAGGGCGTTACAATTGATTTCGTTCGCCAGCAGATTAAGATTGCGTTCCAGGGTGTAACTGCTGATCAGGCAAAGACAGCTGTTATCGCTTATGAACCAATCTGGGCAATCGGAACAGGAAAAGTTGCAACAACAGAACAGGCTCAGGAAGTATGTGCAGCAATTCGTGCATGCATCGCTGAAGTTTATGATGATGCAACAGCAGAAGCAATCCGTATCCAGTACGGTGGATCTGTATCTGCTGACAGTGCTCCGGAATTATTCGCACAGCCGGATATCGATGGAGGATTAGTTGGCGGAGCATCCTTAAAACCGGACTTTGGAAAAATTGTAAACTATAAATAATTTTGATGATTAATTATGAGATGGGTCCCCGGGCATATATTGTTCGGGGATTTTTCTTGCCTGAGAGGATTTCTTGCAAAAGATAATCCTGTTGCAGAGAGGGGAAAAGGAAGGAGAGACACAAAATGATGATTATCACAAGATCTAAAATGAGTCAGTTTCATTATAATGACTGGATCCGGTATTTTAAGAAAAACAATGAACATCGTCTGAACATTGATTTTTCGAAGGAATCCATATTGATGCCGGAAGACAGGATTTTAATTCAGCCATCGATTCGAGCCTTTCAAAGGGGAGAAGCTTCAGAGGGAAGAAATCTGATGCGGCTGGCCGAAATTTTTGCGGTTAAGACAGGAGAGAAGGATTACAAAGAAGCAGTCCGCTGGTTTATCAAAGAGGAGAATGGGCATTCCTCTTATTTGAAAAAATTTATGGATTATTATAGGATTCGTCCATCAACAAAGTCTCATCTGGATTATATTTTCCGAGCTTTCAGGAAACTGGGAAGTTTGAAATGTGAAGTTACGGTTTTGGCAGCTGCGGAGATCATAGCGCTGACATATTATGATGCATTGTCAAAAAGTATAGATTCACCGGCATTAAAAAGCATATGCAGACAGATGCTCCATGATGAACTGCCCCATATTATATTCCAATCTTATACTTTGAGTCATTTTCCAGTAAGACTTCGAGATAAGATTTTCAGGATTGTGCTTATGGGATGTACGGCAGTGAGTGTATGGGCAGCGTTTCATGAAGTTTATCGGGCAGGAGGATATAATTTTCGAAAATATATGTGGGGAAATTTCAATTATTTAAAACAGTCAATAGAGCTGTCTCAAAAGAGTCAGTGGAAGGAAGCATAAAAGCAGGAGAGAGAGAATGAATGGTAAAAACAAAGAAATCTGTTTCAGGACAGCAAGGCCGGAAGATGCAGAAGAGCTGTTAAAGATATATGCGCCTTATGTGGAAAATACAGCAATTACATTTGAATATGAGGTTCCCTCTATAGAAGAATTCCAGCAGAGAATTGAAAACACACTGAGAAAATATCCGTATTTTGTGGCGGAACAGGACGGAAAGCCGGCCGGATATGCTTATGCAGGACCTTTAAAAGAACGAGCAGCATATGACTGGGCGGTGGAAACAACAATTTACATCCAGCAGGAGAAGAGAGGAATAGGTATTGGGAAAAGATTGTATGACAGGCTGGAATCAGTGTTAAAGGAACAGGGAATTTTAAATCTTTATGCATGTATTGCATATCCGGAGCAGGAAGATGAATATCTGACAATGGATAGTGTGAATTTTCATAAGCGCCTGGGGTATCAGCAGATTGGGAAATTTCAAAACTGCGGATATAAATTTCAGCGCTGGTATCATATGATATGGATGGAAAAAGAAATCGGCCAGCATTTAAAAAACCAGCCTCCGGTAATATCTTTTGCGGAGATCAGACGCAGAATGGATGGGTAAAATTACCAGGATTCAAGGCATTGACAGTTAAAGCAGGGGGATGATACAATCAGGCAAAGTTCGGAAAAGGGGAACAAGAATCCGGACTTTCAGGGAAAATAGTATACATAAATAAAGGGGGAAAAATGAAAAAAGTATTGTTGCGCATATGCTTTCTGGCATATGCAGCTGCTGTTATGGCAGGAAAAGATGCTGGCAGGGTATCGGCATCTGAAACTAAAGGACAAATGCAGGAGCAATATGGCTTTCCGAAGTTTCAGGTGCTTTCTCTGCTCCAGACGGATAAGGAAAAGAAAGTGGAATTGAACCTTCAGAATTTCAGGGATCCTGCAGTTTTAGAAATGGCACAGCGGTATGACAGAGATGGAGACGGAGCACTGAATGAAGAAGAGCGAGACCGGGTTACATCCGTTGGTCTTAGCGGGAGAGGGATACAGGATCCATCCGGCTTGTATCATTTTCGTAAAATTCAGTGGCTTAACTTAAATGAGAACAGAATTCAGCAGATCGATCTGGCATATTTTCCGGAACTGGAAGAACTGTACATGAATAACAATGAACTGGAAACCTTAAATACAAACTGGAATACAGAACTGAAAGAGGCAGCGCTGCTGGGAAATTATAACCTGACAGGAAGCCTTAGTTTTGTAAACAATCCGGACCTGAAACTTCTGCACTGTGGCGATACGAGACTGGAAGAAATCAATCTTTCAGAAAACGGAGCGTTAGAAGCCTTTTCTGCTTCGCATACTCCAACGCTGAGAACAATCATTTATCCAAAAGTGCAAAAATCAGCAAAACCGCTGCTGGTCTCTCCGAAAGATTTATATGCGCAGGATTTTGGAGAAAAAGGGAAACACCTGCAGTGGAAAATAACCGGAAATGGTATGGAAAACCAGCTTTTGAAAGAAGATGCAGAGGCTGTAGAAAGTTACGGACTGACTTTAAAAAGCAGCTGGGAAGCAAATCAATACGTGATAGAATATCAGATTCCTCAGCAGGCAGCATATGCAGAACCAGATACAGTCGTAACCCGGGGAAAGACGGGAGAACGAATCCAGCTTCCAAAGATGAAAATAGAGGAAGGCTATCATTTTGTGAAATGGACAAGTTCAAAGGGAAATATAACAGAAAATGAATTTCAGTATACTCCAGGAGCAAAAGAAGAGAATATCCGTATTATCTGCGTGGTGGAAAAAGATAAGCCTGTGATTCCGGACCGCATAAAAGTCCATTTTCAGCCGGGAGCGGATAATGTCAGCGGAACGATGGAATCCATGGAGGCGGATAATGGAAAGAGATTCTATTTTCCGGCAAACAGATATCAAAAAGAAGGTTATGTTTTCCGGGGATGGAGACTGAGAAACGGAGTAAATATCTATCCTGCCGGGGGATCAATCTATGTAAACGGACGGACACAGGATCTGGAAGCGGCAGCTGTATGGGAGAAGATAAAAGGAGTTTTGATCATTGGCCGGAAAGAAAAAGAAATCATCCAGCAGTATACACTCAGTCAGGACGATCTGGCGGCTCAGGAGAAAGCCGGATACGAATTTTTACACTGGGAACGAGATGGGAAAAAGGTAAGCGAAGGAGATCTGATTAAAGTAACATTCAACGGAGAAAAAATTCGTATACTTCCGGTTTATGAAGAGAAAAAAACAGATGTGATTCAGGGACCGGCAGAAGAAACGGTTCCAGCAATTTCTAATCCGTCTGCGGAACAAAGGCCAAAGGCGGAAGAGAAAACTCCTGCAAAGAAAATAACAAAAGTATCTGTATCAAAGATCAGTCAGCAGACATATCAGAACCGTCCGATTACGATCAAACCGGCGCTCAAAGATGGCAGGGCTGCACTAAAGGAAGGAAGAGATTATAAAATTACCTATTATAACAATAACGGGCCTGGAACTGCAAAAATCAGATGGACTGGAATCGGAAACTATACGGGGAAAATAGAGAGGTCTTTTACGATTCGGCCTAAAACACCTTCCGTAAAAGTTCAGTCAGGGAAAAAATCTGTAACGGTATCAGGAAGTTCTGCAAAAGTCAGCGGATATCAGATATCTTATTCTTTAAAAAAGAATAAAAACTTCAGAACAGTGAACGCAGGAAAGAAATATAAGATAAAAAATCTGAAATCAAAGAAGTCTTATTATATAAAGGTCAGAGCATATAAGACGGTTCAGGGGAAAAAAATCTACAGTCAGTACAGCAGACTGATCAAGGTGCGGGTGAAATAAAAGAAGACGGCGGAAATCAATCTGCCGTCTTCTTGTATATGAGATAGAGACTAAGAAAGAACAGCATCCATAAATGCTAAGATTCCTTCCTCTACTTCATCTTTGATTGCAGAATAATTATGAATTTCATGACGGTATCCGGAATAAACTTTGGTGGTTACTGTATGTCCGGTTTCGTACAGCCAGTTTGAGACTTCATAGATGCCTTTTCCATATTCGCCGACAGGATCCTGGTCTCCTCCGATGTTATAGATGGGAAGTTCTTTTGGAACTTTTTCGGCCCACTGAGTTCCCACAATGGATTCCATCATCTGCGTAAAATCATAGAGAGCCTGATTGGTTGTTGGTTTTGTAAAAGCGTCAAAAGGATCATCCGCATGATCCTGCTGTACATAGGGATCTGCACAAATCCATTCATTTCCGATGGAAACATCGCCGCATCGTTCACACATCCAGCCCATCAGACCGGCAGTAAACTGCGGATCGGATTCTTTGCCCTTTCCTTCATCAATTGCTTTTTTTAAAGCTTCGGCTGCTTTGTCTGCGCCCCGGAAAATACCGGTTGTACCGCATATCGTGATTCCAGACAGTTCGTTTCCATATTTTGCGGCAAAATCTCTTGTGATGAAGGATCCCATGCTGTGGCCAAACAAAAAATAAGGCAGATCAGGGTATTTTTCACATACGATGGTCTTTAAAGTGTGTTCATCTTCCATCATCGTATGGAAGCCTTTGTCTCCCCAGTCGCCCCATGTATCATTCATCATAGCGGTTTTTCCGTGGCCGACATGGTCATCAGCAGCTACAATATAGTCTGCATCCATAAATTTTACGATCATATGCAGATATCTCCGGGAATGTTCTCCAAATCCGTGGATGATCTGGACAATTCCCTTTGGTTTTGCGGCTGGAACATAGATCCATCCCTGAACTTCATCACGATCATTAAAAGACTGAAAGCTAACTTCGTGTAACATAATTGCACCTCCAATTCCATGGAAAATCTGTAAATATATCCCTTCTGATATTATACTACGTTCCTGAAGCAGCGTCTAGAAATTGGAACCGTCTTATAACAGAGAAGAAGATTTGTTGACAATGCTGCCTTACGATAATATAGTGGATATGCAATGAAAAATTCAGCAGAAGGCAGCGGAGGCGGGGAAGAAAATTTATGAAAAAGAAAATGTATCAGGCAGTAATATTTGATAAGGATGGAGTCATCGCAGATTCAGAATACAGCAACGTTATGGCAAAACATATTTTGCTGAAACGATCCGGGATTGAAGTGGACTGGCATTATCATGATCAGTTTCTCGGAACAACTCACGAATATATGTGGACTGTCATGAAAGAGGAATTCCATCTTCCGGAAGAAGTTTCATATTATATTAAACAGTGGTCAGAAATCCGGAAAGAACTGATTGAAAAAGAAGGAATGAAAGCAATGCCGGGAAGCGTTGATCTTATAAAACAGCTTAAGGCAGACAGGATTCCGATGGCTTTGGCCTCTTCGTCCAATGTAACGGATATTGAAGCAGATTTACAGGCAATCGGCATTACCAATATGTTTGATGCGGTCATCAGCGGAGAACACTGCAAAAAGGGAAAACCGGATCCTGAAATATTTTTGAAAGCGGCAGCAGCATTGGGGATCGCTCCGGAAAAATGTATTGTAATAGAAGATTCTGAAAGTGGAGTGAAGGCGGCAAAGGCAGCAGGAATGGGATGTATCGGCTATGCAAATCCGGATGCGATAAAACAGGATCTGCATATGGCAGATGAGATTATTAGTGATTTTACACAATTGTCTGTAGATTTTTTATATCATCAAAGAATCTGATGTTGAATTTATTTTAAAAAATCGCTATAATATTAACGGACTATAAAAGAAAAATTCATAAAATAAAGGAGATAAAAATGAGTAGAAGACCAACTGTTCTTATGATTTTAGATGGATACGGATTAAATGACAAGGTAGAAGGGAATGCGGTAGCAGAAGCTAAAACTCCAGTCATGGACAGACTGAAGAAAGAATATCCTTTTGTAAAAGGAAATGCTTCTGGTATGGCAGTCGGACTTCCAGAAGGACAGATGGGTAATTCTGAAGTGGGACATCTGAATATGGGCGCAGGACGTGTCGTATATCAGGAATTAACAAGAATTACAAAAGAAATTGAAGATGGAGATTTCTTTAAGAATGAAGCTCTGCTGGAAGCAATGGATAACTGTAAGAAAAACAATTCTGCACTTCACTGTTTTGGATTGTTATCTGATGGAGGAGTACACAGCCACAATACACATTTATATGGTGTTCTTGAAATGGCGAAGAGAAATGGACTGGACAAGGTTTATGTACATCTGTTTTTAGACGGACGTGATACTCCGCCTACTTCTGGAAAAGAATATGCAGAAGAGTTAGTTGAGAAGATGAAAGAGATCGGTGTCGGAGAGATCGCGTCTGTTTCAGGACGTTACTACGCTATGGACCGTGACAATCGCTGGGATCGTGTTCAGAAAGCATATAACGCAATCGTTCTCGGACAGGGAAATACAGCAGAAGATGCAGTAGACGCAATCGAGGCATCTTACAAAGAAGACGTTACAGATGAATTCGTAGTTCCTACTGTCATCATGAAAGATGGAGCTCCGGTTGCAACATTAAAAGAAAACGATTCTGTTATTTTCTATAACTTCAGACCAGACCGTGCAAGAGAAATCACTCGTTCAATCTGCGATGATAAATTTGATCAGTTTGAACGTCCAAATGGATACTTTAAGACAACATTTGTATGCTTTACAGAGTATGATGTTACAATTCCGAATAAACTGGTAGCATTCCATAAAGTTGAAATCAAGAATACATTTGGAGAATATCTTGCAGCTCATGGTTTAAAACAGCTTCGTCTGGCAGAAACTGAGAAATATGCGCATGTTACATTCTTCTTTAACGGTGGAATTGAAGAACCAAATGAAGGAGAAGAGCGTATTCTTGTAAATTCTCCAAAAGTTGCCACATATGATCTTCAGCCTGAAATGAGCGCGCCGGAAGTTGGAGCGAAATTAGTAGAAGCAATCAAATCAGATAAATATGATGTAATTATTGTGAATTTCGCAAACAGCGATATGGTTGGTCATACAGGAATTGAAGCTGCGGCAATCAAAGCTGTTGAGGCAGTAGATAAATGCATTGGAGATGCTGTGGATGCAATTAAAGAAGTAAACGGACAGATGTTTATCTGTGCAGACCATGGAAATGCAGAACAGCTGGTAGATTATAAGACAGGAGAACCATTCACTGCTCATACAACAAATCCGGTACCATTTATCCTTGTAAATTATGATGAGGGCGTAACATTAAGAGAAGGTGGATGCCTTGCAGACATTGTTCCAACGCTGATTGAGATGATGGGAATGGAACAGCCAAAAGAGATGACAGGAAAATCTTTACTTGTAAAATAAAAGAATCAGAAGCAAAGGCGCTTATGTAAAAACATAGGCGCCTTTTTGTATTCAATGAGCCGGAAACATCAGATATTCACAGGGAGGTGAGTCAGATGACAGTATTTGATATTTTAACAGAACTGCAGGAAAAGGCATTTCATGATGAGAAGATACGGCAGGAATTATTAGAGACAAGACAGGCAGAAGAACCGCTGTTTGCTTTTTGTAAGAAATGCCAGGAACTTGGATATGAACTTTATCCGATGGAACTTGTAAATGCCGGAGAGGAATTTTACGCTTCAATGAAAAGGAGTACAAATGGAGGTGGAGAAAACTCACCGAAACTGGAAGGAGAAGACGATCTGTACGAATTATTTTTTGCGGCAATTGAAGAAAAAGAGTGAGAGAGTAATACCCTGCGAACAAGATATATTGTCTGCAGGGTATTATTTTATGCGGCCGTATTCTTGAATTGGTCATAGGCAGTTCTCCCAATGTAATATTTCGGGATAATATATCGGCATCAGATATAAAATGGAGTTGTAAAAACGGAATAAATAGTGTAAAATTACACTATAAATGGAAGGAGAATGAAATGACAAGAGAGGAATTTATTGCGTTATGTGATGGCAAAGAAAAAATGATAAGGACAGAATATGGATTCAGTCAGCAGAAAATGTCAGAAGTTATAGGAATATCAAAAAAGAAATTGGTGGAAATTGAGAAAGGAAGACGCTCTCTCGGATGGACTGGCAGTGTGGCTTTATGCAGTATTTTTTCTGACAGTGACATACTGGAGACTGCATTTGGAGGATATCCGGAAGAAATTATAAAGAGTCTTGCATTTGACCAGGGTGAAATTATATATAAGAAAACCATGGGAGGTCATGTCTGGTGGCGTGAACTGGAGCAAAAAAATGGTTACAAGATTCAGCAGAATATTATTTCAAAACATTACCGAATATTAGATCAGAATAATCAAAGAATTGGTGCTTCCTTTGATTATGAAGAAATAAAACTGCATTTGGATCATTTATAAGAAAAGAGGGGGCAGGGTATGTTAACAAGTAATATGAATAAAAAACTGCATATAATTTTAGCCAGTATTATGCTGATCCGGTTTATCAATATAATCTATCAGTGCTTTTGGGGAGGGGAGGTACCGTTTTATGCCGTATTCATTTTTAGCGCTCCTTCAGGAATTGCATTTTTGTTTGAAATCTGCTTGCTGAGAGAAAATCAGCATAGAAAAAAGTATGAAGTGACAGGATTTTTAGCATTTCTTAATCTGGGGATTCAGACGATCATTG
This sequence comes from Anaerostipes butyraticus, assembly GCF_016586355.1. Classification (GTDB taxonomy): domain Bacteria; phylum Bacillota; class Clostridia; order Lachnospirales; family Lachnospiraceae; genus Anaerostipes; species Anaerostipes butyraticus. The sequence continues at coordinate 301,393 of NZ_BLYI01000027.1, read as the reverse complement.
GGATATACGCCTTGTATATGCTGGCAGATCTGCTGCCGGAGATAATAGAAACGAAAGCATATTTTGAATCAGATCTGCTGCTTTCTTTGCTGTACTTGGGAATATGGGCAGTTTATCTGAAAATTACTCATGACTACAAAAAGAATATATTCAGATAACGCGAGATTCCCTCTTTTTGGTATAGGGATTCATATTCTTGGAAATAATAGCATTATTATTTGTAAAGGGTGTGATGATGTTGAAATATCGTATGAGTATCGAAAATGTAATCGGCAGAGAAGTCCTGGATTCCAGGGGAAATCCTACCGTGGAGGTGGAAGTTGCTCTCCAGGGAGGAGCCAGAGGAAGGGCGATTGTTCCGTCCGGAGCTTCCACAGGAAAATTTGAAGCGCTGGAACTTCGGGACCGGGAAAAGCGCTACAGAGGGCTTGGCGTTGAGACGGCAGTCAACCATGTAAATCATAAGATAGCAGACCGGCTGATCGGGAAAAATGCGCTGAATCAGATTGAAATTGATGAGATCATGCTGGAAGCAGACGGGACTCCCAATAAAGAACGATTTGGAGCTAACGCGATTCTGGGAGCTTCGTTAGCCGCAGCAAAGGCAGCAGCCAGCGGTCTTGGAATACCTCTGTATCAATATTTGGGAGGAAGTTTTGCATGCAAGCTTCCTGTTCCTATGATGAATATTTTAAATGGAGGGAAACACGCAGATAATACAGTGGATTTTCAGGAATTTATGATTGCGCCAGTGGGTGCAGATTCCTTCAAAGACGCATTGATGATCGGAACAGAAGTGTATCATACATTAAAAGATATTTTGAAATCTAAAAATCTGAGCACGGGAGTAGGCGATGAAGGAGGATTCGCTCCAAATCTGGAAAGTTCAGAAGAAGCTTTAGATCTTCTTGTCCAGGCAATCGAGACTGCAGGATATAAAACAAAGGAGGAAGTTGCCATTGCCATGGACTGTGCTGCGTCTGAAATATATAATGAAGATGAAGATGTCTATTATTTTGAAGGAGAAAGCCGCATGTCAGGACGGGAAGTCCGGAGAAATTCCGAAGAGATGGTACAGTATTATGAAAGATTAACGGAGCAGTATCCGATCTTCTCCATCGAAGATGGATTAAATGAAGAAGATATGACAGGATGGAAAGTGCTTACCTATCGTCTGGGTGAAAAGATTCTGCTGGTCGGAGATGATCTGTTTGTAACAAATGTTTCCAGACTAAGAAAGGGGATTGAGGAAGATATTGCCAATAGTATCCTGGTAAAGTTAAATCAGATTGGGACTCTGACAGAGACATTAGACGCAGTTGAGGTAGCAAGAAATGCCGGATATCATACGATCATCTCTCATCGATCTGGTGAAACAGAAGATACAACCATTGCGGATATCGCTGTGGCAGTCAACAGCGGGCTGATCAAAACCGGAGCACCATGCAGATCCGACCGTACGGCAAAATACAATCAGCTTCTTCGGATTGAAGAACAGCTGGGAAGCTGCCGGAGATATGGCTTCTATTAAAAAGAATGTAAAATTCATGCTAAGCTTCAGAGTTTTTCTTGCATCCCGATTCTTTCTGTGATAAAATGTTTCACAGTGAGTAGAAGATGAATGAGGAGGCATATCGTGAAAACAGCGTTAACCGTAATATTTATTATAGCGTCTATCATATTAATTATATTAGTTTTAATGCAAGAAGGAAAGGAAGCGGGATTAGGCTCTTTGACAGGTACCGCAGATATGGGGACCTACTGGAGTAAGAACAAAGGACGTTCAAAAGAAGGAACTTTGATTCGTGCGACTGCGTTTTTCACAATTATTTTCTTTGTGACAGCGGCGATTCTTTGTTCAAGATTTATTTAGTGAGACAGCAAACACTTCTTAAAACTTGTTTTAAGAAGTGTTTTTCTTTCGTAAAGGAAGAATTTTCTGCTTCCTGATAACAGAGGTGTAAAAGAGGAGACAGAGATGAAAAATCAGAGAGATGAGAGAAAAAAGAAGATAAAAGCATTAATATATGACAAGCATTACCGTCCAATGAAGCAAAAGGAAATTGGATATCTGATGCAGGTAACTCCGGAGGACCGGCCGGAATTTGTAAAACTTCTGGAGGAACTGGTAGAGGAAGGCAGCATAGAGGTTACAAAACGCGGGAAATATAAGCCAATAGAGAAAGAAGTCCTGAAGGGGGTCTTCACCTGTACAAAGAATGGATATGGATTTGTGGCGGTAGAAGGCAAAGAGGAAGATTATTATATCAATGAAAAAAACATGAATGGAGCCTTCCATGAGGATACGGTGCTGATAGAGACCATTGATACACAGAGAAAATCAGGACATCATACAGAAGCAAAGATCATTAAAATCCTGGAGCGCGGCTTAAAGACAATTGTTGGAACTTTGGAGAAAAATCAGAACTTTGGTTTTGTTGTTCCGGATAACCAGAGATTTGACAGCGATATTTTTCTGTCGAAAGAGGAGTGCAAAAATCTTACCAGTGGATTCAAAGTTCTGGTGGAAATTACAGATTATGGAGATGAAAGGCACAGTCCGGAAGGAAAGATCATAGAAGTCCTGGGACACAGAGATGATCCCAGAGTGGATATATTATCCATTGTAAAGGCGTATAATATTCCAACAGAATTTAATGAACTGATAGAAAAACAGCTGAAAACGATCCCAGTGGAGATTGATGGGGACGATTACCCGGGAAGAAAAGACCTGAGGGATCTGCCGACTGTTACGATTGATGGAGAAGACGCCAAAGATCTGGATGACGCGATTACATTGTCTAAAAAGGGCAGTCATTATCTTCTTGGGGTTCATATTGCGGATGTATCAGAATATGTCACAGAAGGATCCCCTCTGGATCAGGAGGCTTTAAAACGCGGCACCAGTGTTTATCTGGTAGACCGGGTGATTCCAATGCTGCCGCATCAGCTTTCCAATGGAATTTGTTCCCTGAATGCAGGATGTGACCGTCTGGCACTCAGCTGTCTGATGGAAATCGATGAAGAAGGCAAAGTGGTGGATCATGAAATTGCAGAGACGGTGATCCGGGTCAATGAACGAATGACTTACACCAGCGTCGCAGCGATCCTGGAAGGTAACTTGAATGAACGGAAACGATATGAAAATCTTGTTTCTATGTTTGAGTTAATGAAAGAGCTGTCTGATATACTAAGAGAACGCCGTCATGCAAGAGGAAGCATTGATTTTGATTTCCCGGAATCCAAGATTATTCTGGATAAAAAGGGACATACTGTGGATGTATTTCCGCAGGTGCGAAATGCTGCCACTAAGATCATAGAAGATTTTATGCTGTGTGCCAATGAAACGGTTGCGGAAGAGTTTTACTGGAGAGAAATTCCGTTTTTATACCGGACCCACGATATTCCAGATGGTGAGAAAGTCGATAAACTGCAGGCATTTTTGCAGAATTTCGGAATTTATCTTAAAATTAACCGGGAAGAACTTCATCCTATGGAAGTGCAGAAACTGCTGACAAAAATTGAAGGAACACCGGAGGAGCCTCTGATCAGCCGGCTGACGCTGAGATCCATGAAGCAGGCCAAGTATACGGTACAGTGTTCTCTGCATTTTGGTCTGTCTACAAGATATTACTGCCATTTTACATCGCCGATTCGAAGGTATCCGGATCTGCAGATTCACAGAATCATAAAAGAAAATCTTCATGGAACATTTACTCCGGAAAGATTTGCTCATTATGAGAGAATCCTGCCAAAGGTTGCCGAACAGACATCAAAGACAGAACGGCGGGCAGACGAAACAGAGCGGGAAGTTGAGAAACTGAAAAAAGCAGAATATATGAAACGCAGGATCGGAGAAGTTCACAGAGGAATCATTTCCAGCATTACCAGCTGGGGGGTATATGTGGAGCTGCCAAATACGGTAGAAGGAATGATCCATGTTTCCAAACTGCCGGGTGACTTCTATTATTATGATGAAGCGACATATTCTATGGTAGGAGAACGAACAGGACGCCAGTTCAAGCTGGGAGAACAGGTGAAGATCAGAGTAGCAGGAGTTGACATGCTTCTGAAAAATATTGATTTTGATTTGGAGGAGGATGATGATGGCGAAGACCAGTGGAACAAAGCTGATCGCCAATAATAAAAAGGCGAGACATGACTATTTTGTAGAAGATACATTTGAAGCAGGCATTGTACTGCACGGAACAGAAGTAAAATCTCTGAGGCAGGGACACTGCAGCATCAAAGAAGCATTTATCGGAATTGATGATGGAGAAGCCTTTATCCATCAAATGCATATCAGCCCATATGAAAAGGGAAATATTTTCAATAAAGATCCGTTGAGAGTCCGGAAACTTCTGCTTCACAGATCAGAAATTTCTAAAATGGCAGGGCAGATAAAACAAAAGGGATATACATTAATACCGCTGAAAGTATACTTTAGGGGAAGTCTTGTAAAAGTGGAAATAGGACTCTGCCGCGGAAAGAAATTGTATGACAAACGTCAGGATATAGCCAAAAGAGATCAGCTCAGAGAAGCTCAGAGAGACTTCAAAGTGCGGAATTTCGGTTAATCTTCAGGGTATCTTGACAGACAGAAAGAAAAAAGATATAATTACAGTTCGGGACTGGAAGTGCTTTCAGTCCCGCAGGTTTCAATATTCAGGGCCAGTACTGGTTTCGACAGGGATCTTGAAGCTTGAGGAGCCATTGGGAGGGACCACCTTACGGTACAAACTTAAATATAAACGCAGATAATAATAAATTAGCGTACGCTGCAGCCTAATTGCAGCAGCTGCCTTCGGATCACCTGCAGTCTGAAGATACAGCTTCAATGATGCAGGACACTCGTCTGCCTAAGCTTTGCGGCAGATGAAGTATTTATGAAGCTACTGAAGCAGCCATCCCGTCTGTCGGAGTGCTGTGGAGGGAATGTCAATAGGCAGACTGTAATGGGAGAGCCTTAAGTGAACGGGTTTTTGGACGCGGGTTCAACTCCCGCCTGGTCCATCTTAAAACTCACGTATTTACGTGGGTTTTGTTTTTTATTCATAGAGGAACCCCTGATCATAGAGAATCTAATAAGTTCAGAGTAAAAACGATACTGTCAATTCCAAGAAAGATTAGATATATCCCAATCAGATATCCAATGGAGAAGAAAGAAATAATTGGATCAAAGATCATCATAATACCCAGAATCAATCCGATGATGTTTACAAAAAGAGTAAAGTAATAATTTCCTGTTCCAGAAGTTATACGGATAAACGGCAGGTGGGCAAGCCGTGCAATACAATGAGCAATGAACCAGATGGGGAACAGAACGACGATTACCCATGTTCCAATTCCAAGATTAAACAGGATCAAAAGACCTGCAATGATACTGATAATACCTCCAACCAGTGCCGGAACAGGAGAAACCCCAAAGCGGTTTTCCAGTTTGACATAAAAAATGATATCAATAATGCCGGTTATCAGCGCAGCAAGACCGTAAATAAAAGTGACTCCTCGTATTGTGCTATAAGGTTTGATTAAAGTATAGATTCCTATAATGATAAGAAGAATTCCGAGAATAAACTCGCCCCAGCCAAGGGCCTTTCTGTTTTTCATGATGAATGACTCCTTTCGTGAAAATTAAACAGGCCAGCGGCCGGCTGTGACCAGCCTGCACCTTTGACCTGTTTTTCATGTCTTATCTATCTGTTATGGATCAGATAAATTTATGCTATTTTTGTAACTTTGTAATCCTGATCTTCTACAGCCTTTTTAAGTGTATCATCGCTGACGTCAGCATCCAGAGTTACCACTGCTGTACCTGCTGTGTGGCTGACTTCCGCATTTTCTACTCCTTTGAGCGCTTCAAGGGCTTTCTTTACAGTTGCCTCACAGTGTCCGCACATCATACCTTCAATACTCATTGTTTTTGTCATAGTTTTGTCCTCCTTGTTGTTATTCTTTGTTTTAATTTTTCTATCTTTACTGGCGTCATACATTTTGAACCAGTTAAGACGCAATGCATTACTTACCACGCAGAAGCTGGAAAGACTCATTGCCGCAGCCCCAAACATTGGATTTAACAGCCAGCCAAAAATTGGATACCATACGCCGGCGGCCAGCGGGATACCGATGACGTTATAAATGAATGCCCAAAACAGATTCTCGTGGATATTGCGCAGGGTTGCCCGGCTTAAACGGATCGCGGCGGCCACATCGGTCAGCCTGCTCTTCATAAGGACAACGTCTGCGGCGTCGATGGCGATATCTGTGCCAGCTCCGATGGCGATGCCCATATCTGCTCTTGTAAGAGCCGGAGCATCGTTTATGCCATCCCCTACCATGGCGACTTTACCTTTTTTCTTCAGGGAACGGATGACACTTTCTTTTCCGTCAGGCAGCACCCCTGCGATTACTTCATCCACGCCGGCCTGAACGCCGATAGCCTTTGCGGTACGCTCGTTGTCACCGGTGAGCATAACTACGTGGATTCCCATGTTCTGAAGCTCTCTGATGGCCTCAGGACTGTCTTCTTTTACTACGTCTGCCACTGCGATGATACCGATCAGTCTGCCGTCTCTGGCAAAGAACAGAGGGGTCTTTCCTTCTTCCGCGAGACGATCGGCTGTTTTTTGTATCTCTTCTGAGAGTTCTGTGCTCTGGCTGATGAATTTCATATTTCCTCCACGGACCATGCAGTTATTTACTTTTCCGGAAAGGCCATTGCCAGGAACTGCCTGGAATTCATTTGCGGCATATTTCTGTAAGGAAACGTTTTCCTGTGCCTTTGCAACGATAGCATGGGCAAGAGGATGTTCGCTTTTTTGTTCCAATGCGTAAGCATAGCTTAAAAGTTCCTGTTCTGAAATTCCCTCTGCAGGGATCATATCTGTTACTTTAGGTTCACCGCTGGTGATAGTTCCAGTCTTATCCAATGCAACAATCTGTGTTCTTCCTGTTTCTTCCAGAGAGACAGCTGTCTTGAAAAGAATTCCGTTCTTTGCACCCATGCCGTTGCCTACCATGATTGCCACTGGTGTGGCAAGTCCGAGGGCGCATGGACAGCTGATTACCAGTACAGAGATTGCTCTTGACAGGGAGAAACCGATTGCCTCTCCGGCCAGCAGCCATACGATTAGGGTAACAACAGCGATCCCGATTACTGCCGGAACGAAGATACCGGATACCTTATCCGCAATCTTGGCGATAGGAGCTTTGGTGGCAGCCGCATCGCTGACCATCTGGATGATCTGAGACAGGGTTGTATCTTCACCTACACGGGATGCTTCGCACCGCAGATAACCAGATTGGTTTAAAGTTGCAGCGGATACAGCATCGCCTGTGTTTTTATCCACTGGGATACTTTCGCCGGTCAGCGCAGATTCGTTAACTGCACTGGTTCCTTCTACTACAATTCCGTCAACCGGAATGTTTTCACCTGGTTTTACAACAAAAATATCACCTTTACGCACCTGATCTACGGATACGACTTCTTCTTTCCCATCTCGAAAGACAGTCGCTGTCTTCGGAGCCAGCTTCATCAGACCTTTCAGGGCGTCTGTCGTACGCCCTTTAGAAATTGACTCCAAAAGCTTTCCTATTGTGATCAGCGTCAGGATTGTACCGGCTGATTCAAAGTAGAACTCATGCATATAGGACATGGCTCCTGCCGCATCGCCGCGAGTCAAGGCAGCGGACATGGCGAACAGGCCATATAGACTGTATCCGTAAGAGGCTCCTGCCCCTAGAGCCACCAGAGTATCCATATTCGGTCCTCCGTGAATCAGGCTGATAAAGCCATTGACAAAGAATTTCTGGTTGATTACCATGATGATCGTTGTCAGCAGAAGTTCTATCAATCCCATGGCCATGTGGTTCTCAGCCAGGACTGATGGAAGAGGCCAGTTCCACATCATATGTCCCATGGAAATATACATCAGCGGGATCCAGAAACACAGGGAGGCAATCAGTCTGCGTTTCATCTTCGGGGTCTCCTTATCTTTCAGAGATTCTTCCTCTGCGGCCATAGAACCTCCCTTTTCGCGGGCCTGATCTCCATGAGCCCCTTTTTCTGAGGCGCCGTATCCAGCCTTTTCAACAGCAGCAATTACAGCCTCAGGAGAAGCGGTGCCGTCCACTCCCATAGAATTCGTCAGCAGGCTGACAGAACAGGAAGTAACTCCCGGCACTTTAGAGACGGCCTTTTCAATCCGGTTGCTGCATGCCGCACAGCTCATACCTGTTACATCATATTGTTTCATGTTACATTCCTCCTGGTAAAAAAATAAGGTCTAATCAATTATTTCATAAGTTTCTGAAGGACTTTGACAAGCTCATCAATAGCTTCATCTTCCCTGCCCTTCTTAATATCATCTACCACACAGGAGTGGAGATGCTCCGCCAGCAGCACTTTATTGAAGCTGTTAAGAGCGGCAGAGATCGCAGAGACCTGGATCAGGATATCCGGACAATATACATCATTTTCTACCATTTTCCGAACCCCTCTGACCTGGCCTTCAATCCGGCTTAAGCGATTCATCATAGCCTTCCGTTCTTTTTCGGAACGTTCTTTAGTCCTGTGTTTACAACCTGCGCATTCTTTTTTCTCTTCCAAATCTATTCTCCTTCCATAAACCCTGTGGGGGTATTTCCTTTTGACACCTATAATATATACCCTATGCCGGTATTTTTCAACCCTCTTTTTCAAGAAAATTTGTCATTTATTAGAGGGAAATAAGTTCAAAATAGACAGAACCTGCCGTATGCCTGTGATGTATGAGAAATCATAAGGTTTAAGTATTAGACACGAAGACAGGGCCTTTTTATAATGAAATCAGAAAGTGAACGTGCAAAACTGAGGACAGAATATGTCCTGAAAATTCAGAGTCAGGAGGTCATGAATGAAAAGATTTTTATTATCGTTGTTAAGTCTTGTTTTCGTTTTTTCATTTACCGGCTGCAGTAATTCCAATGAGAAAAGTACGCAGTCAGAATCGGCCAGAAAAACCGCAGAGGAAGCGGCGTCTTCTGGGACAACGGCAGATTCCGGCCGGCAGACGAATGGAAGGGTTCTTGTCGCTTATTTTTCCTGGGCGGATAACGCGGTTCTGGATGAAGATGTAGACGCAGTGACTTCTCCGAGTGTTATTGCGCCGGGAAATGTTCAGGAGCTGGCAGGATGGGTGCAGGAAGAAACAGGAGGAGATTTATTTTCTATCCGTGTGAAGGATCCGTATCCAAGTGACTGGGATGACTGCCTGGAACGGGCAAATGAAGAACGGGGCGATGACGCCAGACCGGAACTGGAAGAAAGTGTAGAAAACCTGGATGATTATGACATGGTTTATCTTGGATATCCAAACTGGTGGTATGGCGTACCGATGGCGCTGCTGTCCTTCCTGGAAGAAAATGATCTTTCCGGGAAACAGGTATATCTGTTCTGCTCCCATGGTACAGGAGGTCTTGCCAACAGTGTGGAGATTATCACTGATGCTCTTCCGGATGCAGAAATATCAGATAATATTTTTGACTGTTATGAAGAAGATGCTTCCTCATCAGAAAATGACATTAAGGAATGGGTATCTCGGACGAACCAGTAAGAAAGGAGGCAGCCATGAGAAAAAAAGTTTTCTTAGCTGTATTTATAGTACTGCTGACAGGAACAATATCCGTGGGATGCGGGTCCCGGAATGACGATGCGGCAGAAACGGAAACGACTTCATCAACAGAAACCGATACCAGACAATGGAATACCGGAGATGGTCCAAAGGTTTATATGACGGAAGACATCAGCGCGGATGGACTGATGCAGGTGTATGAAGCCCTGGGGGTGAAAAATATGGGAGATCACGTGGGAGTAAAAATCAGCACAGGAGAAACCGGAAGCAATTATCTGCGGCCGGCGTTGATACAGGATCTTGTGGAAGAAGTAAACGGAACCATCGTAGAATGCAATACAGCCTACGGCGGGGACCGGGCGAATACCGCTTATCATATGCAGCTGGCGGAAGATCACGGGTATACAGAAATCGCAGATGTAGACATTATGGATGCGGACGGTTCCATGACAATTCCGGTAGAGGGCGGCAGCCGTCTGAAAGAAAATCAGGTGGGTTCTCATTTTGAAGATTATGACTATTATGTCGTTTTGTCTCATTTTAAAGGCCATGCAATGGCAGGATACGGAGGAGCCCTCAAAAACATTTCCATCGGTATGGCGTCTGCGGAAGGGAAATCTTTCATCCATTCTGGCGGTACCGGAGGCAATATGTGGAGCGGCGAACAGGACGCGTTCCTGGAATCCATGGCAGAAGCAGGAAAATCTGTCAGTGATTATATGGACGGAAATATGCTGTACATCAATGTGATGAACCGTCTTTCTGTTGACTGTGACTGCGACAGCAATCCTGCGGAACCGGATATGCATGACATCGGAATCCTGGCATCATATGATCCTGTGGCGCTGGATCAGGCCTGTATTGACCTGGTGGCTGCGGCAGATGACGGAGATTCTCTGATGGAAAGAATTGAGTCAAGGGACGGGCTGCGTACACTGGAACACGCCGAAGACATCGGCCTGGGAAGCAGAAGTTATTCGCTGGTCAACATCGATGAGTAAACAGGAGGAAGCAAAATGCTGCAGCGGGAATTCATTTATCTTTGGTATTATTTCAGTGTCCAGCTGGAACAGATTTTCGGGTACTGGGTATTAGGAATGATCATCGGCTCTGCGGTGTCTGTTTTCGCAAAAGATCATATCCACAATGTGTTTCGGTCACTGGGAAGTAAAAAAATAGGCATTTTTGGAATCGTGATTTCCAGCGGCCTTGGCATGCTGTCGCCTCTATGCATGTATGGAACAATCCCTATAGCGGCTTCATTTTCCAGAAGCGGAATCCGAGATGACTGGCTGGCGGCATTTATGATGTCTTCCATTTTGTTAAATCCCCAGCTGATGATCTACAGCGCGGCTTTGGGAGAGACTGTCCTTGCGATACGAATCCTGTCATGCTTTCTCTGTGGGATAACGGCGGGACTTTTGATCCGGGTATTTTACCGGAGAAAATCATTTTTCAATTTTCATGGATTTGATGAACCGGAGAATCATGACATTGACAGGGATATATTTTTAAGATATATCAAAAATCTCGGAAGAAATATGAAAGCGACAGGTCCTTATTTCCTGATCGGAATTATTCTTTCCGCCCTGTTTCAGAGATATGTGCCGGCAGATCTGATGACGGATCTGTTTGGCGGAAATGAAGCATTTGGAATTTTGATGGCGGCAACAGTTGGAGTTCCTCTTTATGCCTGCGGAGGCGGTACGATTCCTCTTTTGCAGCAGTGGCTGTGGGAAGGAATGAGCATAGGAAGCGCTGCCTCATTTATGATTACGGGACCGGCAACAAAGATCACGAATCTCGGAGCATTAAAAATCGTTCTGGGGATCCGCAGGTTTCTGACATATCTGGTATTCATTATGGCCTATGCCTTTACAGCGGGCATGATCATCAATCTGGTGATTTGACCGAGTGGATAAACGAAAACCCCGGCAGAACTGTTCTGCCGGGGTTAAACGTATTTCATCTAAGATTCTGTTTGCATCTGACTGATCTCAATGGTTCCGGACATATCTTCAATCCATTCGCTGCCGGAAACAACGCGGCCCAGTTCATACAGACTGCTGCTGGAATCAAAATCGTCATAGAACATAACAACATCTCCCCACGGTTCATAATAAGCAAGAACCCCTGCGCCGCCCTCCGCTTCCGGAGCATCACTTACGTTCAGATCCTCTGACGGATAAAAGATTTTTTCGTTATCACTGTAATCCTCAGATTCTACAGATAAAGGAAGCTGATCATACAGATCCTGTGCCGCCTGGCTGTTATTTAATTCAAAAATAATGGTATTTCCATTAGATTCAATGGAGATTCTTCCGGCGGATTTGGAATCTGAAGTATTTTCAGTCTCCGCATCCGTTCCGGAATTTTCTGTTTGAGAGGATGTTTCTGTTTCGGAAGAAGATTTCGTGGAAGAATCAGAAGTTTTGCAGGATGTCATAGAAAACATCAGAACGGAAGATACGAGTAATATAAAAAATTTTCTCATGCTGTACTCCTTTCGTGTTCGACTGTTGGTTGATTTTATTATATAAATGAACCTGCGGAATATCCAATGCTTATCTTAAATAGAAGCAAATGCCTGAAAGGAATAAAATCAGAAGGAAATCAGAGGATGATTTTCAGGAAAAAAGACTTTCGGTAAAATAGCGTATGGTTTCGATCTGGCAGTAAGACCGGCAAACGAAAGCTGATAGAAAATGGGAAAGATTGTAAACCTTCGGTTTGACACGCCCATCCGGATTCGATATATTTAAAGCAGCGAAAAGAAAGGGCACGAGAAGAAAGGCAGGAGATTTATGTATAATCCTCAATTGGAAACTTTTATCAGCGTAGCAGATGCCGGAAGTTTTAACAAAGCGGCGGAACAGCTTTATATTACTCCTCCGGCAGTGATTAAACAGATTAATTTACTGGAAACAAGCCTTGGATTAGAGCTGTTTGTCCGGACGCACCGCGGACTGAAACTGACTGCATCCGGAAAATCTTTATATAAGGATGCAAAATATGTGATTCAATACTGCAAGGAATCGGTAGAAAGAGCAAAGCGAGCCATGGAAGAAGAACAGAACGTGATCCGGATCGGCACATCCCCGATGACGCCGGCGCAGGTTCTGGTAGAATTATGGCCGAAGATTCATGAACAGTGTGAGGATATCAAATTTCAGATCATACCTTTTGAAAATACACCGGAAAACGCAAGAGAGATCTTAAAAAATCTGGGTCAGAATATCGATATCGTAGCGGGAATTTTTGATGAAACAATGCTTCAGTACCGGCAGTGTGAGGGACAGGAATTGTTTAAAGTACCGATCTGCTGTGCCTGCTCCGTCCATCACCGTCTGGCAGCGAAAGGTTCTCTTAAGATTGAAGATCTGTATGGAGAGAAATTACTGCTGATGCGTCCCGGCTGGAGCCATTATGTTGATATGCTGAGAGAAGATCTGGAAGAAAATCATCCGGACATTACAGTTGTGGATTTTGATTTTTATAATGTCGATATTTTTAACCGCTGTGAAAACAGCGATGACCTGTTAATGGCCATTGATAACTGGAAATCCGTTCATCCGCTGTTAAAAATTCTGAGGGTGGACTGGGATTATCAGATTCCGTTCGGTCTGCTGTACTCAAAAGAACCGACCCATACGGTAAAGCGGTTTTTAAAGGCTGCTTCTGCTGTGATGAAACCGGAATAGGAATGTAATTACCTTAAGGTATATACTGAATAACGAAGAGAGACTTCTGTGAAAGTCTCTTTTTTTTTATGATAAAGATAAGAAGAACGGAGGTGAAGTGGTTGAGAAAAGCAGTTCTGTGTGCAGTTTTGTGTTTGTCAGGATGTTCAGCCCGCAGTTCAGGAGAAAACGGCGAAGCCTCATCACAGCACAAGGCGGTGATCAATAAAAAGATTACGGCAGATACGAAAGTCATTAATGTGATTAACGATGAAGATTTTAAATAGAAATAGAGAAAGGACAAAAGATTATGAAATATCGAACATTGGGAAAAGATTTAAAGGTATCAGCAGTAGGTCTTGGATGTATGGGAATGAGCCATGCTTACGGGGCGCCTGCGGACAAGAAAGAAATGACAGAGTTATTGGCGAAAGCAGTAGACATGGGTTATACTTTCTTTGATACAGCGGAAGTTTACGGGACAGCGGATAATCCTCATGACAATGAAGAACTTGTTGGAAAAGCGTTAAAACCGTACCGGGACAAAGTTGTGATTGCAACAAAATTCGGCATTCACTTCGATATGGAGTCGGATGAGATAAAGCATCCGCTGGCTCCGGATTCAAGGCCGGAAGTAATTCGAAAATCTGTAGACGAATCTCTGAAGCGTCTGCAGACGGATCATATTGATCTGTATTACCAGCACAGATATGATCCGAAGGTTCAGATTGAAGAAGTAGCAGGAGTTATGTCCGAACTGATTCAGGAAGGAAAGATTACTCACTGGGGATTGTCGGAAGCGACAGAAGAAACCATTCGCCGTGCAAATGCAGTATGTCCGCTTACCGCGATTCAGAACCGCTATTCCATGATGGCAAGACATTATGAGCCATTATTCCCAGTTTTAGAAGAGCTTGGAATTGGATTTGTCGCTTTTTCACCAATGGCAAATGGATTTTTAACAGGAAAATATGATAAAAATTCAAAATTTGACGCAAAACTCGATTATCGAAGTGCTATGCCGCAGTTCCGTGCGGAAGCAATGGAAAAAAATCAGAACTTACTGGAATTGCTGCAGAATACAGCGAAAGAAAAAGACGCGATGCCGGCTCAGATTTCTATGGCATGGATGATCTGTAAGAAGCCGTGGATCGTACCGATTCCGGGCACAAGAAAATTAAAACGTCTGGAAGAAAATGCAGGAGCGGCAGATATTGAATTAACGCCGGAGGAAGTAAAAACTCTGGATGACGCATTAAATCATATGGAAATGTCAGAGGTGTTCGGCGGAACCCGGGTTGTGGAATAAAATGAGGTTTTATGCGAAAAAGAAAGAAAAAACTGACGGATTCCAGGAACAGCATATATAAGGAGGATGATAGAAATGAAAGTTTTGCTGGTATACGGCAGTCCGCATAAAAACGGATGCACAAAGACAGCCCTGGATGAGATTGCGGAAGAACTGAAGAAAAACGGTGTAGATTCCGATTATTTCTGGGTGGAAAACAAACCTCTGTCCGGCTGTATCGCCTGCAAATCATGCATCAAAAACAACAAATGTGTATTTGATGACAGGGTGAATGAATTCCTGGAAATCGCAGGAGATTATGACGGTTATATTTTTGGAACCCCGGTGCACTGGGGAGGACCATCCGGAGCGATTACTTCATTTCTGGACAGGGCATTTTACGCAGATTTAAATGGCGGCGGAGACAGATTTTATATGAAACCGGCAGCTGCTGTTGTCTCTGCAAGGCGCGCGGGAACCACCGCTGCCTGGGATCAGATCAATAAGTATTTTGCCCTGATGCAGATGCCGATCATTACTTCCAGATATTGGACAATTGTTCATGGAACCAATCCGGAGGAAGTAAAACAGGATCGGGAAGGAATGCAGACGATGCGGATTCTTGCCAAAAATATGGCGTATCACCTGAAGTGCAGAGAGGCAGCCGACAAAGCAGGAGTCTGTCTTCCGGGAGCAGAGCCAGTAACAGAGTTTACAAATTTTATTCATTAAAATAGAAGAGGATATCAGAATGAAAGCAAAAATGACAGCAGCGACTACAGTCTGGCACTGGAATTAACGCAAAATTATCATAATGAACTGATCAATGACCTGATTCCCGCAGTCGAAGGAACTTACAGTACATATGCCAAAGATACATCAGAAGAAGGACTTCGGGATTCCAGAGATCACAGAGCATTTTGCGGTTTTTCCATGGGTTCAGTGGCAACCTGGAGAACCTTTGAATACTGTCTGGATTATTTCCGGTATTTCATGCCGTCCAGCGGCAGTCTGACAACAGACGGAGATTATATGGCATCCATCGTGGAAAAATCCGGACATGACTGGAATGACTTTTTTATCTTTGCGGCATCCGGAACCGATGATTTTGCATATTCCTCTTTCAAACAGCAGATTGATGCCATGAGAGAAGAAGATGTTTTTCATTATGCAGACAATGAGACAGAAGGGAACCTTTATTTTCTGGAACAAGAAGGAGGAACCCATAATGGAAGGTATGCAGAGCAGTACTTTTATAACGGTTTATGCTGGATATGGAACGAATAGGAGATGATAATATCAGGTACAGCGAATTTACAGAAAATACAAGGGCAGGTGAAGTTATCAGTGATCCGGCATTCCGGGGATTTGGACGGCTGCTGTTTCCGATGGATCTGTCTATTTCAGAAAGAATGACATTAAAGGAATTAAGTTCCAGCAGCATTTATCTGTGGTATTCGGATATCAGGACAGAAAAAACAGTGGAAATCCTGAACTATATGAAACAGGAGGTCCAAAAAGGACATCAGATATTTTATCCGATTTATACGGACAGAGAGATGCAGCAGGAGCCTTCCAGAAAAAATACAGGACTTTTTTACTTCCGGGGAGAACCGGGAAAGCCGTTTGGAATTATGAATGCCGGGGGAGGATTTTATTATGTAGGTGCAATGCATGACAGTTTTCCCCATGCACTGGAAATAAGCAGGCTGGGGTATCATGGTTTTGCTTTGATTTACAGAACCCGGGAACCATATGATGATCTGGCAAGAGCTATCTGTTTCCTGCATGATCATGCGGCAGAATTTCAAATGGATCCGAACCATTATTCTTTATGGGGCGGATCAGCAGGCGCCAGAATGGCTGCGGTGCTGGGAAACCGGGATTATCTCCGGCAATTGACGGATAGGTCAGATATTCAGCAGGCAGCTGCGGTGATTATGCAGTATACAGGTTATTCATCAGCATCTTACAGTGAGGTGCCGACCTATGCGTGTGTCGGCACCAGGGATGGGATTGCTGATTGGAGAGTCATGAAACATCGTCTGGGAATCCTGGATGAAATCGGGATTCCAACGGAGTTTCATGTATATAAAGGATTAAGGCATGGCTT
This sequence comes from Anaerostipes butyraticus, assembly GCF_016586355.1. Taxonomy (GTDB): domain Bacteria; phylum Bacillota; class Clostridia; order Lachnospirales; family Lachnospiraceae; genus Anaerostipes; species Anaerostipes butyraticus. The sequence continues at coordinate 284,701 of NZ_BLYI01000027.1, read as the reverse complement.
TGGTCTTGGCGTTGGAACAATAGCAGAGGGATGGATTTACGATGCAGTTGAATTTTGGAAACAGCAATTAAGTTAAGCGTAATGCGGAAAGGAAAAGTGATGCAGATGAAACTGAAAAAAGTGATGATGATGGTTCTCTGCGGCGTTATGGTGGGAATGCTGGCAGGCTGCAGTTCGAGCGGCGGAAGCAGTACCACAGAAGAGAATACAGCGGAAAGCACAACAGAAAGTACCACAGCGGCAGACAGTTCTTCTGAGGACGCACAGAATACAGAAGGAAGCGGCGGAAAAACACTAGTTGTTTATTATTCCGCAACAGGAAATACAGAGCGTGTGGCAAAAGTCATAGCAGACGCCACAGACGCGGATATTTTTGAATTGCAGCCGATGGATCTATATACAGACGATGATCTGGACTGGACCGATGACAACAGCCGTGTGTCTCAGGAATATGCAAATGAAGACCAGAGAGATGTAGAATTGGAGTCAATAACGGTCGATAACTGGGATTCTTATGATACGGTCTTTATCGGTTATCCAATCTGGTGGGGAATCGCAGCATGGCCGGTCAATGGATTTGCAGAGAATAATGATTTCACAGGAAAAACGGTGATACCGTTTTGTACCGCCGCATCTTCAGGAATCGGAGAAAGCGGAGACCTGCTGGAAGAAATGGCAGGAACCGGAAACTGGCAGGAAGGAGAACGATTCGGCTCAGGATTTTCTGATGAGGACATCCAGGAATGGGTTGACGGACTGGATTTATAGAATGAGAAACCTTTGGGAAAGATTCGGAAAACTATCTGTTGTAAACGAATTTAATTCGAAGTATAATGATTTCAGGCAAAGAGGCCGGCAGGGTTTCTTTGCCTTTCTTTCATAGAAAACTGAATTCCGATAAAAGGAAAATGCTCCGGGAGGATGACACGGCGTTGAAGTGGAAAATATCGCTCATGAGGTCCGCCACAGGCAGAAAATCCCAAAAAGCAGGATCCTTTTTAAAAAATCGGGAAATGATAATAACAGCAGAGGAGTGCAGATATGAATGTTTTTGAAATACTTGGCCCGGTTATGGTCGGACCATCCAGTTCCCATACGGCCGGAGCGGTTCGTATCGGGCTGATGACCAGAAAGCTGCTGGCACAGCGGCCTGTTGAAGCTGTCATTGGCATGTATGGTTCTTTTGCGGCAACAGGACGGGGGCATGGAACAGACAGAGCACTGGTCGCCGGACTACTTGGAATGCGGCCGGATGACATGCGGATACCGGACAGCTTTCGGTATGCCAAGGAAGCAGGATTTCAATTTTCTTTTGAAACCATTCAGCTTCGGGAGGCTCATCCGAATTCTGTGATGATCCGGGTTAGAGGCGAAAAAGGGCGTGAACTGACCGTGCAGGCATCCTCTCTTGGAGGCGGGCGGATTATGATAAATCGTCTGGATGATATTGATGTAAATTGTACCTGCGAGATGCCGACTCTGATTGTACACAATATGGATCAGCCGGGGCATGTGTCGCATGTTACAACCATGCTGTCACAGAATTCGGTTAATATCGCAAATATGTCGCTTTACAGGAATAAAAGAGGCGGACGCGCAGTTATGGTAATCGAGACTGATCAGCCGATTCCGGAGGAATCCATTCGATGGCTGGAGCATTTGGAAGGGGTGCTTAAAGTGACGTACATTAATGTAGGAGGTGAAATTTAGTCATGGCATTTGAAAGTTTAGAAATGATTCTGCAGACATGCAGAGAAAAGAATCTTCCTTTTTGGGAAGCTGTGCTTTTGGATGATATGAACGAGAGAAATACGACCCGTGAGGAGTCTGTGGAACAGATGCGGGAACTCTGGCATGCGATGAAGGAGGCTGCCCGGTGTTATGATGGAGAAATTCGTTCTCACAGCGGATTTGTAGGAGGCGCAGGAAAGCAGATGGAAGAGTACGTAAAAGATGGGAAAGCACTCAGCGGACCATTTGTCGGCAAGGTCATTGCCGGAGCGCTGCAGATGGGAGAATCAAATGCCTGCATGAAAAGAATTGTGGCAGCGCCTACGGCAGGTGCGTGCGGAGTGCTGCCGGCGGTTCTGGTACCATATGAGCAGGAACGAAAGATACCGGAACAAAAGATCCTGGAAGCGTTATATACGGCGGCGGGCATCGGCCAGGTGATTGCACTGCGGGCAAGTATTGCAGGGGCTTCCGGCGGCTGTCAGGCAGAGATTGGAACCGCCAGCGCCATGGCGGCAGGAGCCATGATTCATCTCCGGGGAGGAACCGGCGAACAAATCATACACGGGGCAGCCATGTCATTGAAAAACCTGCTTGGCCTGGTCTGCGATCCGGTCGCCGGGCTGGTGGAAATTCCCTGTGTAAAACGAAATGTGGCAGGAGCTGTCATTGCCCTATCGTCAGCTGATATGGCTCTGGCAGGAATCAAAAGCCGGATTTCACCGGATCAGGTCATTGACGCCATGAAAGAAGTCGGCGATCTGATGGACGTCAGATTAAAAGAAACCGGCCGCGGAGGACTGGCGGGAACCCGGGAAGGACAGGAAATGGCGGAGACTCTGAATTGATACATTGAATTATGATGGAGGATAGATGGCAGAGAGCTGGACAGCTCTCTGTTTTTTTTGACTCTTTGTTAGGTATATGAGAAGTGAGGAAAAGAACTGTTTTTCCAGGCAGCCGCTTGACGAAAAGAGGAATTGTGGTAAAATGTTTCTTTAGAAACAGTTTCTAAAGAAACTAAAAGGAGATGAGACAATGAGCCATACGACAGAATTATTTATGGGAATGCGCAGCTTATTCCGCCTGTATGATAAGATGCTGAAAAGAGTCTGTACAGAATATGATCTTACGGTGATCGAGGGCGACATTATCAGTTTTTTGCAGAATAATCCGGGCAAAGATACAGCAGTTGATATCGTAGAACTCCGGATGCTTTCCAAAGGAGCGGTTTCCAAGGGAGTGGACGCGCTGATCCGCAAAGGACTTCTGGAGAGAATTCCGGATACAAAGGACAGAAGAAGAATACACCTGAAACTGAATCGACAGGCGGAACCAGTCATGGAAAGCATTAATGAAGTCAGACAGGATTTTTTAAATATTGTTTTGGAAGGATTTACAAAAGAAGAACTGAAAATGTACGATCAGTTTTTCGACAGATTGTTTCATAATATAGAAAACGCATTGGAAAGGGGCAAAACATTATGAAAAAGGAAGAATACAACCAGACAGAAATTCAAAATCCGTCAAATGACAGCACAGATGGAACAAATGAAGATAAGGAATTCCTGAGGACAGAGCCTTTGGGAAGACTTCTTTTGAGGCTGGCGCTTCCAACAGTAGCGGCTCAGCTGATCAACATGCTGTATAACATTGTCGACAGAATCTATATCGGACATATTCCGGAAATCGGAGCAGCGGCACTGACAGGGGTAGGTGTGTGTATGCCGCTGATCATGATCGTTTCTGCGTTTGCGGCACTGGTAGGATACGGCGGTTCGCCAAGAGCGTCTATTTATATGGGAAAAAAGGATAAGGACTCCGCAGAGAAAATACTGGGGAATTGTTTTACTCTTCAGATTATCATTTCCATCGTACTTACCGCGGTGCTGCTGATCTGGAACAGAGATTTTCTTATGGCATTTGGCGCCAGTGAAAATACGATTCAATATGGCGTTCACTACATGAATATTTACGCCCTGGGAACAATCTTTGTGGAAGTCACTCTGGGAATGAACGCTTTCATTACGGCGCAGGGATTTGCTAAAACAGGTATGCTTTCTGTGCTGATAGGAGCTGTTGCTAATATTATACTGGATCCGATTTTTATTTTCGGGTTTAACATGGACGTGCGGGGCGCTGCTCTGGCAACTATCATTTCACAGGCATTGTCCTGCATCTGGGTCGTAAGTTTCCTGTGCGGAAAGAAAACATTTTTGAAAATAAAGAAAAAATATCTGGGGCTGACGCCGGAAATCATACTTCCATGTCTGGCTTTAGGCGTGGCTACTTTTATTATGCAGGCCAGTGAGAGTGTGATTTCAGTGTGCTTCAACAGTTCTCTGCAGAACTATGGCGGAGACATTGCAGTAGGGGCCATGACCATTCTTACCAGTGTCATGCAGTTTGCGATGCTTCCTCTTCAGGGACTTGGCCAGGGGGCTCAGCCGATTATCAGTTATTGTTATGGGGCCGGAGATTCTCAGAGAGTGCGGAGTGCATTTAAACTTCTGCTGAAAGTCAGCCTGGGATATTCCATTCTTTTATGGCTGTTTGTTATGATCTTTCCGGGAGGATTCGCGGCGATGTTTACATCGGACGCCCAGCTGATGGAATATACGAAGACGGCTCTTCGTATTTATATGGGATCCATGTTCTTATTTGGAATCCAGATGGCATGCCAGATGACATTTAACGCATTGGGAAAAGCGGCAGAATCCATTATCGTTGCTGTTATGAGAAAATTTATTCTCCTGATTCCGCTGATTTACATTATGCCGCAGATTCTCAGAGCAAATCAGACAATGGCTGTATACATGGCAGAACCGATTGCCGATCTGCTGGCCGTCACATTTACAGCGATATTGTTTGCAGTACAGTTTAGAAAAACATTAAAAAATATATAGATCACTCTGATAAGGAGATATCAGCCCCAGAGGCAATATCTCCTTATTATGTTTTCAGAGCATGATGAAAAATAAAAACTGGGTATTGGTAATCTTTATGACACTGTGTCAAAATAAGAATAGAAGAATGAAAACTGGATAAAAGAAAATGGAGGCGCTATGATGAAGATTGTTGTTTTACAGGGAAGTCCCAATAAAAACGGATCCACTCATATTTTAACGGAAGCATTTACAAAGGGAGCCGAAGAAGCAGGACATCAGGTTCGGCGGTTTGACCTGACAGATTATAAGGTAAATCCATGTACCGGATGTGTGGCGTGCGGCTATGAAGGACCGTGTGTGCAGAAAGACGATAATCAGAAAGTCCGGAAAGCGGTTCTGGATGCAGATATGATTGTATTTGCAACTCCGCTCTATTATTATGGAATGTCAGCGCAGCTTAAGATTGTCATTGACCGTTTCTGTGCTTATAACAGCAGCATTACAAGGAAACATATGAAGTCAGCTCTTCTGACTGTTGCATGGAACAGCGATAACTGGACGTTTGATGCGCTGGAAAGTCATTATAAGACTCTGGTGAAATATCTGGATTTCGAAGATCAGGGAATGGTTCTGGGAAGGGGATGCGGAAGTCCTTCCATGACAAGAAACAGCGGTTATCCGGAAAAAGCCTATGAACTGGGCAGACAGTTATAGAAAAGAAGGTGTTCAAATGAAAGAGATCATATTAGGCAGAGAAAATCCTCTGACCATTGGGTCAGTCGGCTTAGGCTGTATGGGAATGGTATCAGAATATCCGCCGATTCCGGAAAAGAAGGATATGATACGTTTTGCAAGAGAGGCAGCAGAATGCGGAGAGACATTTTTCGATACAGCGGAAGTATATGGGCCTTACACAGGAGAAGAGATTCTGGGAGAGGCTCTTCATGAGATAAGAAATCATGTTGTCATTGCAACAAAATTTGGTTTCCGCATACAAAATGGAAAATCCGTCGGTCTGGACAGCCGGCCGGAAACTATAAGAAAGGCAGTGGAAGGATCTCTGCGCCGCCTGAAAACGGACCATATCGATCTGCTTTATCAGCACCGGGCGGATCCAAAGGTACCGGTGGAGGAAGTCGCAGGCACGGTTGCGGAGCTGGTGAAAGAAGGAAAAGTGCTTCACTGGGGAATGAGTGAAGTATCTGTTTCTACGATTCGGAAAGCACATCAGATTCTTCCGCTGACGGCAGTACAGAATGAATATTCTGTGTGGTACCGGGCCGCGGAGGAAAAATATTTTCCGGTATTAGAGGAACTGGGAGTCGGGCTGGTATGTTTCTGCCCTCTTGGAAGAGGATATCTGACAGGCGCCCTGCGGCCGGACACAAAATTTGATTCAAACGATGTGCGTGCGCGAATGCCGCGGTTTTCCGATCAGAAGGTAATGGAAGAAAACATGAAAGTAGTGGAATTTGTCCAAAAACACGCAAAAGAAAAAGGCTGTACGCCGGCGCAGTTTGCCCTGGCATGGATTATGGCGCAGAAACCGTGGATTGTGCCGATTCCGGGAACTACGAAAATAGACCGCCTGAAAGAAAATCTGGAAGCAGGCAGCATCACCATAACAGAAGAGGAACTGCAGAAAATGAATCAGGAACTGGGGAAAATTAAAATAACCGGCGCCAGATATAACGCGCAGCAGGAAAGTCTGGTAGAAAAGGAGTGATCAACATGGAGACCATTTGTTTAAATAATGATGTAAGCATGCCGCAGCTGGGATTCGGTGTTTTTCAGATTACCGATGAAGAGGTGTGCAGACAGAGTGTTTTAAATGCTCTTAAGACAGGATACCGGCTGATTGATACCGCAGCATGTTATGGAAACGAAAGAGCAGTGGGCGCTGCAGTCAGAGACAGCGGAATCGCAAGGGAAGAAATATTTCTTACTTCCAAAGTATGGATCCAGGATGCAGGTTATGAGAAAACGAAAAAATCGTTTGAGAAGACTCTGGAAAATCTGGGAACAGATTATCTGGATCTTTATCTGATCCATATGCCATACGGTGATTATTACGGAAGCTGGAAGGCCATGGAAGAATTATATAAAGAAGGAAAAATCAGAGCCATTGGAGTCTGCAACTTTGAGGCAGACCGGCTGACGGATCTCATTTTAAACAATGAAGTGACGCCGGCAGTCAATCAGATGGAAATGCATCCGTTCTGTCAGCAGAAAAACCTGAGAGACGTCATGGAACAGTATCAGATAAAAATGATGGCGTGGGCGCCGTTTGCCGAGGGAATGAATGGGATTTTTACAAATGAACTGCTGAAAAGCATCGGCGAAACATATGGAAAGAGTCCGGCGCAGGTTATCTTAAGGTGGATGAGACAGAATGGAATTATAGCCATTCCGAAATCCGTCCATGAAGAAAGAATCAGAGAAAACTATGCTATTGATGATTTTGCATTATCTCCGGAAGATATGATACAGATTTCCCAGATGGATACAGGCAGAAGTCACATTCTGGAAATCAGAAGTCTGGCAGAGGTATACCGGCTGTTTCATATCCGGTTTGAACAGCAGAACATCACAGACATATTAATATGAAATGACAGATCGAAGAAAACGAGAGGGTGTCTCCGGTTCTTCGGTCTTTTTTTTCATAAGTTTTACTTATGGATTCCATTTGAAATCGGAATTGTCTTCTTCTTTGAAAAAACTAAAATATAAGATAAAGAGAAGTTTCAATGAAGGGAAAGTGATGGAAATGAGCATAACAGAAGCGGCCAGGAAATATCATGAAAAGATGTTTCCCGGATATCAGTCTAAATTTCTGGAAACAGATCCGGAGTTTATAGAACGATTTGATAATTTCGCCTTTGATGAAGTGGTCAGCAGTGATGATCTGGATGACCGGACACGTATGATGGCGATGATTGCCGTATTGATCGGAAGCCAGAGCATCGATGAGTTTCAGGCGATGGCTCCTGCGGCGCTTAATTTCGGAGTGACGCCGGTGGAGATGAAGGAAATTGTATATCAGGCAGTGCCGTATCTGGGAATCGGCAGAGTTTTTCCACTTCTTCATGGCATCAATGACGTGCTGGAAGACAGGGGCATAAAACTTCCTCTGGAACCACAGGCGGTCACGACAACAGAAAACCGGCTGCAGGCAGGGGAACAGGCCATGGTGGATATTATGGGAGAATCCATGAAAGGATTTGCGGAATCCGGGCCGGAAGAAAGCTGTCATATCAACCGATGGCTGACAGACAACTGCTTTGGAGATTACTATACAAGAAAGGGTCTGGATCTTAAACAAAGAGAGATGATTACCTTCTGTTTTCTGTCAGCACAGGGCGGATGTGAACCGCAGCTGGTTTCTCATGCGGCAAATAATATGCTGATTGGAAATGACAAAGAATTTCTGATAAAAATCATATCCCAGTGCATTCCGTTTATCGGATACCCGCGAAGTCTGAATGCGTTAAGATGCGTCAATGAGGCAGCAGAAACATTAAAAAAGGAAAAGGAGACGAAAGAACATGTGTAAAACAATGATCGTATATTATTCAAGAACAGGAGAAAATTACTGGAACGGAAGCATCAAAAACCTTGAGAAGGGAAATACCGAAACCGTAGCAGAAATGGTCGCTGACATGACAGGAGGAGATCTTTTTGAGGTAGAAACCGTAAAAACATATCCGGAAGATTATTACCAGTGCATTGATGAGGCAAAAGCAGAACTTCAAAGGGGAGACCGCCCGGAAGTGAAAGCATATGCTGATGATCTGGAAGATTACGACACTATTTATGTAGGATATCCGAACTGGTGGGGAACCATGCCGATGGTGATGTTTACATTTCTGGAGCATTATGATTTATCTGGAAAGAGAATCATTCCTTTCTGCACAAACGAAGGAAGCGGTATGGGAGGAAGCGAACGTGATCTGAAGAAAATCTGTAAGGGAGCGAAAGTAGAAAAAGGATTATCCATTCATGGTGCAGAAGCGGCGCAGTCACGTTCCAAAGTAGAAGCCTGGGTTAGAAAGATGGTGTAAAGAATGGAAGCTTTTGAAAATGTAAATAAGAAATTCGGATTCGGCTGTATGAGACTGCCGATGAAAGGTGACAAGGTCGATACAGAAGAATTCTCAAAAATGGTGGATACATTTATTGAAAATGGATTTAACTATTTTGATACAGCTCATGGGTATCTGGGCGGGCTGAGTGAAACCGCGATTAAAGAGTGTCTTACCAGCAGATATCCAAGGGATCAGTATATTCTGACAGACAAACTGACCAATTTCTTTTTCAAAAAGGAAGAAGATATCCGTCCGTTTTTTGAAAGTCAGCTGGAAGCCTGCGGAGTGGACTATTTTGATTATTATCTGATGCATGCCCAGAGTGCGGACAATTTTGCGTTTTTCAAAAAATGTCATGCCTATGAGACGGCGCTGGAATTAAAAAAAGAAGGCAAGATCAGACATTTCGGCATCTCTTTCCATGACAGGGCCGATGTTCTGGAACAGATTCTGAAAGAATATCCGCAAATCGAGGCAGTGCAGATTCAGTTTAATTATCTGGATTATGAAGACCCGGCAGTGGAAAGCAGAAAATGCTATGAAGTCTGTTGCAAATATGGGAAACCAGTCATTGTGATGGAACCGGTGAAAGGCGGAAATCTGGTGAAGCTTCCGGACGAAGCCAGGGCTGTTTTCGATAAGCTCCATGGCGGAAGTCCTGCAGGTTATGCAATCCGTTTTGCGGCAGGCTTTGATGGAATCCGAATGGTGCTTTCCGGAATGAGCAGCCTGGAACAGATGGAAGATAACATCAGTTATATGAAAGATTTTCAGCCGTTATCAAAGGAAGAACAGGAAGCAGTTCAAAAAGTAACAGAAATCTTTCAGTCCCAAAATATGATTCAATGTACAGCATGCCGTTATTGTACGGCAGGATGTCCGAAACACATTTCAATACCGGATCTTTTTGCATGTATGAACGCCAAGAAGATTTTTCACGACTGGAATACGGATTACTACTATAACAATGTCCATACAGTGAATAACGGAAAGGCTTCCGACTGCATCAAATGCGGTAAATGTGAAAAGGCCTGTCCGCAGCATCTTCCGATCCGGAAACTGCTGGAAGATGTGGCAGAAGAATTCGAGAAAGGAAATGAATAAAATGAAAACTTCGAAGCAAGTACTGGTAATCGAAGGAAGTCCGAGAAAGCACGGAAATACAGGTCTTCTAAGCGATGAATTCATCAAAGGAGCAGAAGAAGCCGGCCATGCGACAGAGAAAATATATCTGTCAGAGAAAAACATTGGTTACTGTGTGGACTGTGAAGTCTGTCAGACCGAAGGCGGCGGATGTGCAAAGAAAGATGATTTTCAGGAAATTAAAGATAAGATTGCAGCATGCGATGTGCTTGTGCTGGTCTCCCCGGTTTATTATTATTCTGTCACGGCACAGTTAAAAACACTGATTGACCGTACATACTCAGCCTTGACGGAAATTTCCGGAAAAGAATGTTATCTGATCATAGCAGGAGCCGGGGATCAGGAGAAGTATTTTCAGACCATAATTGATACATACCATGGATTTATCGGATGTTTTTCCGATATGAAGGATAAAGTCATTATTTTAGGTCTGGGAGCACAGGCAAAGGGAGCATAAAGGATAACCCGGCGATGACTCAGGCATACGAAGCCGGAAAAAACAGTTAGAGAAAAAGTTCTTTTCATTGACGAAGGATACATTTCTTTGATACAGTGTAAATGATACGATAATGAATGGTCAATGAAAGGAAAGGTGGTTGTTTGCTGTTTCGACAGATGAAATATTTTACTGCGGTTGTGGACTGCAATAGTTTCACAGAAGCAGCAGAACAGTGCTATATCTCTCAGTCCGCCATTTCCCAGCAGATTCGTTCACTGGAAAAAGAACTGGGTGTCGAATTGATCCACAGAGAAAAACGTAAATTTTCTCTGACTCCTGCAGGAGAATATTTTTACAGCCAGAGCAAGGGAATATTGGATGAAGTGGAGACCATCCGGAAAGAGACCATCCGGATCGGACAGGATGATGAGTCGGAACTTCGAATCGGCTATCTGCGTGGGTACAGCGGTCAGGAACTTTATCAGGCAGTTGCGGAGTTTTCGCAGCTGTATCCGGAAACAGCGATCAGTATTGTCAATGGAACCCACGAGGAATTGTACGATCTGCTGCGTTTTGGGGGCGTGGATCTGATTTTAAGTGACCAGAGAAGAGCGTTTTCCGAGCAGTATGCCAATTATCAGCTGCTTCAGTGTGACTGTTACGCGGAAATATCCGTGCGGAATCCGGCCAGTCAGCAGGAGGTGATTGAAGTGGACAGTCTGAAGCGGACGCCATGTATCCTGATTGCCTCAAAGGAACAGCAAAATACAGAGAAAGATTATTTCCAGAATACCCTTGGATTTGGCGGAACGTTTTTGTTTGCGGAGAATCTGGAAGAAGGGCGGCTGATGGTAGCCGGGAACCGGGGATTTCTGCCGATTGAAAGTGTGGGAACCCTGCCGCCTCCGGGAGCGGCGGTCCGAAGGCTTCCGATCGTGCAGAACGGCAGAAAACTGCAGCGTAATTACTGTGTTTTCTGGCGAAAGGAACAGACCAATTATTATATTGAAGAGTTCGCGCAGATGCTGCGAAAACTTCTTCATGACAAATAGAATCAGGAGTGATCAGGAGCAGGACGTTCGATACGAAAGTCCTGCTCTTTCTGTCTTCATACGATTTATGTGCCATACGATTCATAAGTTTTACTTATGGAGACTATTTTGAATCGAGATTGCTGATTTTTTCGGAAATATTAAAATAGAAGTAACAAAAGAAATAAAACAAGAAAGGGTGTATATTTCATGAAAAAAGATGTAATGATTTTAACAGGCGCAGGGCAGATTGGAATGGCAATCGCGCGTCGTATGGGATATGGAAAGAAAATTGTGATCGGAGATAAAAAACCGGAAAATGCACAGGTAATCGCGAAAATTATGACGGAGGCCGGATTTGATGCAGAAGCCATGGAAATGGATCTTTCTTCAAGGGAATCTATCAAAAATCTGATTGCAAAAGCACAGGAATATGGTGATATTACGATGCTTGTTAATGCGGCGGGGGTATCTCCAAGTCAGGCTCCGATTGAAGCTATCTTAAAAGTTGATTTATATGGAACGGCTGTTCTTCTGGAGGAAGTCGGAAAAGTCATCAAAGAAGGCGGCGTGGGAGTTACGATTTCCAGCCAGTCCGGACATAGAATGCCGGCGCTTACCCCGGAAGAAGACGAGCAGCTTGCAGGTACTCCAACAGAAGAATTATTAAATCTGGAAATTCTCCAGCCGGAAAATATCAAAGATACACTGCATGCTTATCAGATGGCAAAACGCTGCAATGAAAAACGAGTGATGGCAGAGTCTGTGAAATGGGGAGAAAAAGGAGCCCGTGTTAATTCTATCTCTCCGGGAATCATTGTGACGCCGCTGGCAATCGATGAGTTCAATGGTCCGCGTGGTGATTTCTATAAAAATATGTTTGCAAAATGCCCTGCCGGACGTCCGGGAACCGCAGATGAAGTTGCCAATGTGGCAGAACTGCTGATGAGCGATAAAGGGGCCTTCATTACCGGTTCAGATTTCCTGATCGATGGCGGTGCAACAGCATCTTATTTCTATGGACCGCTGAAACCAGAGGAATCAAATGTCAGATAAAGATAAAATCAGAAACCGTTATATACAAATGTACCAGACAAAGGAAGAATTTATTCAGGCAGTTCAGAATGGAACGCTTAACTATGACTCTGTCCGCCATCGATCTATTGATGTCCGCCTTCATGAGAATGAGGCAGAACTGACCGGGAAGAGCCTGGTTCATGCATCGGTATTTGGAGGCAGATGGAATACATGGCGCCTGCAGATTAACTGTTCCCTGAAAAAAGAAAATAATATCTGGATGATCACAAGCGCAAAAGCTTCAACGTTTTGATATATCCTGAAATACAGCAAAACAGGCATTTCCATGCTGTCTGCGAAAGGCAGAAGCAGCAGAGGGAATGCCTGTTTTGCAGTTCAAATGTATAAAAAGAATTTGGGAACAGAGCAGGAAATTACGATCTTCTGTATTCGGAAGACAGTATTCTTTTACGGGAAAATTCCCTTGATCTGTTCGGTATAAACGAGTTTTCGAAGAGCCACGATATATGCGGCCATACGGAAAGAACAGTGACATTCTTCGGTTACATCCAGAATGCTCTGAAAAGATCTGCTCATAAGTTTTTCCAGCATTTTATTAACCTGATCACGGTCCCAGGTCAGTTCCTGTATATTTTGAACCCACTCGAAGTAAGAAACAATGACGCCGCCGCTGTTGGCAAAAATATCAGGAATCAGTGTAATGCCTCTTTTTTCCAGTATAGCGTCTGCTTCTTCTGTAGTTGGACCGTTGGCGGCTTCTACAATATAAGAGCAGCGGAGCTGATCTGCGTTTTGTTCTGTAATCTGATTTTCCATGGCAGCCGGGACAAGAACATCGCATGGACAGGTCAGAACTTCTTCGTTGGAAATATGCCGGATGCCCGGTGCGTCATAGTCCTTTAAAAGTGCATTTTCTTTTTCCAGAAAAACAGAAATAGTATCGATATCAAGACCATCCTCACAAAAAAGACCTCCGGAAATATCACTGATGGCAACGACTTTCACCCCTCTGTGGTAAAATACACGGGCAGCGTTTGCCCCTACATTTCCCATTCCCTGAATTGCAGCGGTAGTTCCTGCAAGCTGTTTTCCTTCTCTGGCGAGAAGAAGTTTGGTGCTGATCACAACACCGCGGCCGGTAGCGAAATTCCTTCCTCTGGAACCGGCAAGTTCCACTGGTTTTCCGGTTACAACGCCCGGACATGGATGGCCTTTAAGCTGACTGTAGGTGTCCAGAACCCAGGCCATGGTCTGGGGATTGGTATTTACGTCCGGCGAAGGAATATCAGTATCGGAACCGATGATCGGGGCAATGGCAAAGGTATAGCGGCGGGTAAGGCTTCTGAGCTCTCTTTTGGAAAGGGTGTGAGGATCTACCTTGATGCCGCCTTTAGCGCCGCCGTATGGAATATCCGCAACAGCGCATTTCAGCGTCATCCATGTGGCCAGTGCTTTTACTTCATTTAAATTACAATCCTGGTGATAGCGGATTCCTCCTTTAAAAGGACCGCGGATGTTGGAATGCTGCACCCTGTATCCCTCAAAAACTTTTACGCTTCCATCATCCATCTCCACGGGAAGATAGACTTTGGTCTCGCGCTGAGGATTTTTTAATATTTCGAACATGGACTGGTCAATATGGCCGATTTCCATTGCTTTTGTCATAGTGTCAATTACATTTGTGTACGGGTCATAAGTGTGTGACATGTTTGTTCTCCTTGGTTGTAGATTCATTGGTGCGCATCAACTATAGAAATCGTAAAACTTTTGCAGAAAGAAAGTCAAGAAAAGCAAAAAACAACAAAAAATAATCAGGGATTTGAAAAAAATACTTAAAAACAAAAGGCAAAAGAGGATCTTTTCATAAAAAAATGAACCGGCATTGACAATTAGAAAACAGACTGTTATCCTGAAAATGTAAAATAATTACAGAATGTGAGAGGTACAATGGCGTATCCACCAAAGTGGTGGAACGCCTTTTTCTTTTGCTGGGCAAAAGGAGATCCGGTATTTTAAATAAACCAGGATAGAAGGAGAAGTGACATACGATGAAAAAAGACATTTTGGACAAAATCGATCAGACAATACTGAAAATCCTGCAGGAAAACGCAAAAACACCTTTAAAGGAAATTGCAAATCAGGTCTATTTGTCCACACCGGCTGTATCCGCAAGAATTGAAAAGATGGAAAAAGAAGGAATTATCACAGGATATCAGGCGCAGATCAATCCGGAGGCACTGGGATACTATATAAAAGCATTTATCAATCTGGAAGTTGCACCGGAAGATAAAAAAGAATTCTATCCCTATGTAAAAGCGTGTCCGAATGTGATTGAGTGCAATTGTGTGACCGGCGATTATTCCATGATCCTGGAAGTGTTATTCAGAAGCACGGTAGAACTGGATCAGTTTATCGGAGAACTGCAGAGATTTGGAAGAACAAAAACCCTGATCGTATTCTCCACGTCAGTGGAACACAGAGGAATTCATGTGCTTTGAATTGTTTATGCTTGATTCTGACAATGTAATAAGATACGATAATTTAAAAACAAGAGATATTAACCATAAATAAATATATTGCAGCAGGAGGCAGAATGAAATGGCACTGGAAGCAGAAATTAAAATTCCTGTGAATGATCTGGAAATAGTGATAAAACGGCTGAAACAGGAAGGATTTCAGGAAACAGAGGTTTGCCGGGAAGAAGATACGTACTTTAATAGTCCATATTATGATATGAAGGAAAAAGACAAGGCCCTGAGAATTCGCAGAAGCCGGAATATGCAGACAGGTGAAGAATGGGCTCAGCTGAACTGCAAAGGAGCAAAATTAGATCAGATCTCCATGGCAAGAAAAGAACTGGAAACAGAGATCCGGGAGCCGGAAATCATAGAAGGAATCTTAAAAGAACTGGGATTTGAACCGCTGAGCATTCAGGTCATCAAAACAAGGCGTACACTCTCTAATGGGGAGATCACGGCAGCTGCAGACCGGGTGGAAGGACTGGGAGAATTTCTGGAACTGGAGATCATAGCAGAAAGAGAGAATCAGAGGGAAGAATGTCTGGAAAAAATTAGCCGGGTTCTGCGAGCGATCGGATATAAAATGGAGCAGACCGTCAGGACATCTTATCTGTCCATGCTGTTTGGAAAGAGGGGCTGATATGCTGGAAGATGCGGTAATACCTGTTGTGAAGAAAAAGCAGGTGAATTCTTATGAAACAAAATATTATGTTGGAGGAATTTCCGGGGATGCGGTAATGGACTGCATGATTGTGTATCCGGGGATCCAGGTCATCCATAACCGGTTTCACAGTTTTGATACGCCATCGAACAGTACCGGAGAAAAACGGCATATTGAAATCAATCACTGTCTGCGCGGAAAATATGAGGGCATGCTGGATAAGAAATATTATGCGTATTTATCTCCCGGTGAATTATCAGTCAGTAAATGGTCGATGGACAGGGGGGATGAATCTTTTCCTCTTGGATATTATGAAGGAATGGAAATTCTGATTGATCTGGAGCGGGCGGTGGAGAATCCTGTTCTTTCTTATTTCCATATTGACCTGGAGGAACTGGAGCAAAGGCTGTTAAGCAGTCATAATCTTGTCTTGTTTGGAGCGACTGATCAGATTCAGCATATCTTTTTGGAAATGTATGAAGTAGAAGAAAATATCAAATTGGATTATTTGAAGATCAAAGTACTGGAGCTTCTGCTGTTTTTATCCAATACGGATTTTAAAATTCCTCAGAGAAGCAGAAGTTATTATCCGAGAAAGCAGATTGAGCTGATAAAGGAAATGAAGAAGTATATGGCGGAGCATTTATCGGAGCATCATGACATCCGGAAACTGGCAGAAGCCTATCATATCAATGTTCACACTCTTCGAAAGACATTCAAAGATATTTATGGGGTTGCCATATATCGATGGCTGAAAGAGTACCGGATGGAATGCAGCGCAAAACTTCTTCTGGAAACCGGACAGAGTATTCTGGAAATAGCAAATCAGGTGGGATATTCCAATCCGAGCAAATATACGGAAGCATTTGTAAAATCTTTTGGCATAACACCTCAGAAGTATCGGAAGTCCCATATTAAAATGGATGGATTTCAATAAAATGGAGTAGAAAAAAGCAGCGGAGAGAGATACACTTCTACCATAAAGTTAGTAAAAGCTAACTAAAAAAGGAGGAGATATTTCAATGTCAGTATTAAGATCACTGTTTGCATATGCAGGCAGACATAAGTATCTGACGATGCTCTCACTGCTTTTTTCTTTTATCAGTGCGGTATTTCTGCTGATGCCGTTTCTGTGGATCTGGAAAGTAGTGGAAGAAATTTTAAAAGTGTATCCTGATTTTGGGCAGGCGGCAGACGCGGCAAAATATGGCTGGTACGCACTGATAAGCGCGGCAGCAGGAATCCTTATTTATGTAGCATCGCTGCTGTGTTCTCATCTTGCGGCATTTCGGATTGCGGCAAATATGAGAAAAACGGCCATGCACCATGTGGTTACACTGCCGCTGGGATACTTTTCAAAAGAAGGAAGCGGAAAACTGCGTAAGATCATCGATGAATCCGCCGCTTCCACTGAGACATATCTGGCGCATCAGCTGCCGGACAGTGTCCAGCTTATGACGACAGTGATCGGAGTCCTGATCTGTCTGTTTGTCTTTAACTGGAGATTCGGTGCAGCAGTTCTGATCGCTCTTATTTTTGCTTTCCTAAATATGATGAAGATGGTTGGAAAGGGACTGCAGGAATCTATGAAAGCTTATATGGATGCCCTGGAGGGAATGAGCAATGAAGCGGTGGAATACATCCGGGGGATTCCTGTAGTAAAAACATTTCAGCAGACAGTGTATTCTTTTGAGCGATTTTATAAGTCGATTAAAAATTATGAGAAATTTGCTCTTGGGTATACCAACCAGATGAGGATGCCGATGACGCTGTTTACAACATTGATCAACAGCGTATTTGTCTTTTTGATTGGAACCATGGCGCTGCTTATAGCTTATGGATTCGACGCAGGAGCGCTGATGCCGGATTTTATGTTTTATGTGATCTTTACCCCGATCGTAGCGGTTACTGCCAATAAAATGATGTTTGCCAGTGAAAATAACATGCTGGCAAAAGACGCGGTGCAGAGAATGGAAGGGATTACAAAAGAAAAAGCATTTCAGTATCCGGAAAAGGGCCGGAAGATAAAGAATCACGATATTGTATTTGATCACGTGTCCTTTACCTATCCGGGAAGCGAAGCGGAAGTGCTTCACGATATCAGCCTGGAGATAAAAGAGAGTACCACGGTGGCATTTGTAGGAAAGAGTGGAGGCGGCAAATCGACGCTGGTCTCTCTGATCCCAAGATTTTATGACGTGACAGAAGGAGCTGTTTTGATTGGCGGTGTGAATGTAAAAAATATGACAGAAGAAGAACTGATGGATCAGGTTTCTTTCGTGTTCCAGGATAACCGGCTCCTGAAAAAAACGCTGAGAGAAAATATCAAAATGGGGCTGGAAGCAGATGATCCGGCTGTTCTGGAAGCTGCCAAAAAGGCGCAGTGCATGGAAATACTGGAGAAATTTCCGCAGGGACTGGATACAGAGATTGGAAGCAGCGGCGTTTACCTGTCCGGCGGAGAAACTCAGCGAATGACTCTTGCCAGAGCGATTCTTAAAAATGCGCCGATCCTGCTTCTTGACGAAGCAACGGCATATGCGGACAGCGACAATGAACTGCTGATGCAGAGAGCAATCCGGGAACTGTCCCAAAATAAAACAACGATCATGATTGCACACCGTTTGTCCACCATTGTAAATGCAGATTGTATTTATGTGATCGATGACGGCAGGATCCTGGAAGCAGGTTCCCATAAGGAATTGTTAAAGAAAAATGGAGAATATGCTCGGATGTGGCGTCAATACAGCCAGTCCGTTGAATGGAAAGCAGGTGAGACAGCATGATAGAGAAAATTCAAAGAAGATTTGCGCTGACACGGCCCGGCGCGGTGAACCTTGTAAAAGCGTGTGTGTCCTGTACCATATCATACCTTGTCATAGCCATGTCCATAGGTATTTTGTATTTCTTTACCTGTGATCTGATCGGAATATTCCGGACCGGCACCGGAATGCCGGAATATGGAATCTATGCGGTACAATGTGCGGTTGTAGTGATTCTGATTTTTGCGGCGCATTATGTACAGTATAATATGACATTTTTTAATACTTATACAGAGAGTGCAAGACTGAGGATCAGTGTAGCAGAGCGGCTTAGGAAGTTCCCGCTTCGATTCTTTTCCAGAAGAGATCTGTCTGATCTGACAACAACGATTTTATCGGATGTCACAGGAATGGAGCAGGCATTGTCACATTTTATTCCGGAATTTGCCGGCTCGGTCATTTCAACTGCGCTGCTTTCCATTGGAATGTTTTTCTTCGATGTGAAAATGGCGGCAGCAGCTGTATGGTGTGTGCCGGTATCTTTTCTGCTGGTATTTCTGGCGAAGAAAAAATTAAGCCAGGCAGGGAAGAAAGACCGGAAGATCCAGCTGATAAGAACAGAAAAAATTCAGGAAGGACTGGAGTCTGTAAAAGATCTGAAAGCCGGCCGGTATATGGAATCTTATATAAAAGAAGTGGATGACGCCATTGACCGGTGTGAAAAAAGTCAGATTGTAACGGAACTGACCAATGCCTTGTTTGTTGTAAGCTCTCAGCTAATATTAAAACTTGGAATTGCGACCGTAGTGATTTTTGGAGTGAAATATCTGATCAGCGGAGAGATTTCTCTGGAAATTTTTATGCTGTTTTTAATTGTAGCTTCCAGGCTTTATGATCCGTTAAATGCGACGCTTCAGAATCTGGCTGCGATCATAAGCTGTGATCCGAAGATTGACCGTCTGAATGAAATCAATGAATACCCGCTCCAGGAAGGAAAAGACCGTATGGAACCGGACGGATATGATATCCAATTTGAAAATGTAACATTTTCTTATGAAAAAGGAAAGCCGGTCCTTAAAAATGTCAGTTTTACGGCGAAACAGAATGAAATCACCGCATTGATCGGCGGCAGCGGAGGAGGAAAGACAACCTGCGCGTCTCTTGCGGCCAGGTTTTATGAGCCGGATGCCGGAAGGATCACAGTTGGAGGAGTTGATATTTCCACGGTGGATCCGGAAGTGCTTTTATCTGATTTTTCCATTGTATTTCAGGATGTGGTTTTATTTAATGCAAGTATTATGGAAAATATCCGAATCGGGAAAAAGAACGCCACAGACGAAGAGGTTATGAGAGCCGCCCAAATGGCCTTTTGTGATGAATTTGTTCAGGAAATGCCCGATGGATATCAGACCGTCATAGGAGAAAACGGATCCAGACTGTCCGGAGGACAGCGGCAGAGGATCTCTATTGCCAGAGCCATGTTAAAAGATGCGCCGATGATTCTGCTGGATGAAGCCAGCGCTTCATTAGATGTGGAAAGTGAGACCTATGTTCAGCAGGCATTATCGAAGTTGATCGAAGGCAAAACGGTTATTATGATCGCTCATCGCATGCGTACTGTGGCAAAAGCCTCCCATCTGATTGTTTTGGAAGACGGGCAGATTGCGGAGGAAGGCACGCCGGAAGAACTGCTGAAACAGGATGGTATTTATAAACGGATGACGGATCTGCAGCACGCAGCCGGACAGTGGAAGATATAGCGGAAGAATAAATGAGAAAAATAGCCGGCAGCATGTCTTGATTTTCTCTCTCGGGTCTGGTACATTCAAGATAGTTAGCGATGACTAACTATCATGTGAATAAATCGTGGAACTCCTTCTGCCTGACTTTACCCCAGCGCAGAAGGCAGTGCCATGGGAAAGGACAGGAAATGATGAAATTAGAGATTGAAAAAGTGATTGGAAGAGAGATAGTGGATTCCAGAGGAAATCCAACGGTTGAGGCAGAGGTATATCTGGCAGATGGTACGGTTGGAGGCGGTGCGGCGCCGAGCGGTGCTTCTACAGGAGAGTTTGAGGCGCTTGAATTAAGAGATCAGGATGCGGGGCGTTATGGCGGAAAAGGCGTACAGAAAGCCGTGACAAACATTAATACAACCATCGCTGAAGTATTAAAAGGCATGGATGCGTCAGATATTTATGCCATCGATCAGGCAATGATCCAGGCGGACGGAACCAAAGACAAATCCAATCTGGGCGCCAATGCGATTTTGGCGGTTTCCATCGCGTGTGTCCGGGCGGCAGCGGCTTCCTTCGGAATGTCTCTTTATAAATTTTTAGGCGGAGTCAACGCAAACCGGCTTCCTGTGCCGATGATGAATATTTTAAATGGAGGAGCACACGCGGCAAATACGGTGGATGTACAGGAATTTATGATTATGCCGGCGGGAGCGCCAAGTTTCAGCGAAGGACTGCGCTGGTGTACAGAAGTGTTTCATGCTTTAGCTTCTCTTCTGAAAGAAAAAAATCTTGCGACATCTGTTGGAGATGAAGGAGGCTTTGCACCTGATCTTGCCAGCGATGAAGAAGCGATCGAATATATTTTAGAGGCAGTAAAGAAAGCCGGATATGAGCCGGGCAAAGACTTTGTTCTTGCAATGGACGCGGCTTCCAGTGAGTGGAAGGGCGAGAAGACGGGAGAATATGTTCTTCCAAAATCCGGAAAGAAATTTACATCAAAAGAGCTGGTGGAGCACTGGAAACAGCTGTGTGAGAAATATCCGATCTATTCCATCGAAGACGGCCTGGATGAAGAAGACTGGGAAGGCTGGGTCATGATGACCGAAGAATTAGGCGGCAGAGTCCAGCTGGTAGGAGATGATCTGTTTGTAACCAATACCGAACGTCTGAAAAAAGGAATCGATATGGGATGCGGCAATTCTATCCTGATCAAACTGAATCAGATCGGTTCTGTTTCTGAAACTCTGGAAGCGATTAAAATGGCCCATAAAGCAGGTTATACGGCAGTTACATCCCATCGTTCCGGAGAGACAGAAGATACGACCATTGCGGACCTTGCGGTTGCATTAAATACATGCCAGATTAAGACAGGCGCTCCGAGCCGAAGCGAACGTGTGGCAAAATATAACCAGCTGATCCGTATTGAGGAAGAACTGGGAGAAGCAGCAGTTTATCCGGGAATGGCAGCATTCAATATTTCAAAATAGAGACTGAGAATAAGAGACGCAGAAAGGAGATGGATATGTCGTTTATCCAGAAAGAAATCAGTGATTTTACCGTTCAGGCATATGTGGACGGCGGCTTTAAAGAAGTGACCAAAGAAGATGTTTTAGGAAAATGGAGCGTATTTTTCTTCTATCCGGCAGATTTTACATTTGTGTGCCCGACAGAACTGGAAGATCTGGCAGATAAATATGAAGAATTCAAAAACATCAATTGTGAGATTTACAGTGTATCCTGTGATACGCACTATGTTCATAAAGCATGGCATGACGCTTCCAAAACCATCCAGAAGATTCAGTATCCGATGCTGGCGGATCCGACAGGAGCGCTTGCAAGAAGCTTTGATGTGATGATCGAAGAGGACGGAGTGGCAGAGAGAGCCAGTTTTATCGTGAATCCGGAAGGAAAGATCGTGGCGTATGAAGTGATTGCCGGAAATGTCGGAAGAAACGCGGACGAACTGTTCCGCCGGGTTCAGGCGTCACAGTTTGTTGCTCAGCACGGAGATGAGGTTTGCCCGGCAAAATGGAAACCGGGAGCAGAGACCTTAAAGCCAAGTCTCGATCTTGTAGGACTGATCTGATTTCAATTACATATTTACAGATGTTTCCCGCCTTTTTATGGAAGGCGGGAAATTTTATCAAAAAGGAGAAACATTATGGAAATAGAAAAGAATCTTTACGATGCGGTCATCGTCGGAGGCGGACCGGCAGGATTGTCAGCAGCGATTTATCTTGCCCGCGCAAAATATCGTGTGCTGATTGTGGCTAAGGATGGAACTGGGGGACAGATTTCCATCACATCAGAAGTTGTTAATTATCCGGGAATTGAGAAGATCAGCGGGAAGGAACTGACCGCTTCCATGCGAAGACAGGCAGAAAATTTCGGTGCAGAATTTGTGACCGGGGAAGTTCTTCATATGGAACTTGAAAAAGAAATTAAGGAAATTAAAACAACCCGGGGAGATTACAAAGCCCTGGGAGTGG
Organism: Anaerostipes butyraticus; assembly: GCF_016586355.1. GTDB lineage: Bacteria > Bacillota > Clostridia > Lachnospirales > Lachnospiraceae > Anaerostipes > Anaerostipes butyraticus. The sequence continues at coordinate 262,176 of NZ_BLYI01000027.1, read as the reverse complement.
TCCTGGCAACCGGAGCCAATCCAAGGAAAATCGGATTCAAAGGGGAACGGGAGTTTCAGGGAAGAGGCGTCGCTTACTGTGCCACCTGCGACGGTGAATTTTTCACCGGAAAGAAAGTGTTTGTAATCGGAGGAGGATTTGCCGCGGTGGAAGAGGCCATTTTTCTGACAAGATATGCCAGAGAAGTAACGATTCTGGTGAGGGGCGATTCTTTCTCCTGCGCGAAATCAGTGTCGGATCAGCTGGAAAATTACGATAAGATAGATGTGAAATTCCATACAGAGCTGGTGGAGGCCGATGGAGATCAGCTGGTGACCCGGGCAGAATTTTATAATAATCAGACGAAAGAAACATGGGAATATGAAGCCGGAGCCGATGGAAATTTTGGAATCTTTGTATTTGCGGGATATGTGCCGAACACCGAGTGGATCGGTCCGGAAGTGGAGAAAAATGAACAGGGATACCTGCTCACTGACAGCAATCAGAAAACAAATCTGGACGGCGTATATGCGGCAGGTGATGTATGCGTCAAACAATTAAGACAGGTGGTAACAGCAGTCTCCGATGGCGCTTCTGCGGCGACCGCACTGGAAAAAGCCGCGGCAGAACTGCATACAAAGCTGAATCTTCCGGATCTGGTGCAGGAAAAAACTGCTGAAACCGCAGTGGAAGATGAGGCACCAAACCTGCAGGAAAACGGATTTTTTGATGCTTCCATTTATCGTCAGCTGAAGCCGGTTTTCCGGAAGTTTGAACAGAAAGTAAAGATCAGGGCGTGGCTGGATGATCAGCCGATCTCCGGAGAAATCCGGGGATTCCTGAGGGAACTGACGAGTATGACTGATCAGGTAACATGGGAAGAAGCAAAAGGTTCAGAGAGCAGGGAGCCGATGCTTCCTGCCATGGAATTATGCTATGAAAATGGACAAAGCAGCGGTATCTGGTTTCATGGGGTTCCGGGAGGCCATGAATTTAATTCCTTTGTGGCAGCTCTTTATAATACGGCAGGACCGGGGCAGGAAATCAGCACGGAACTGGAAGAACGGATCCGAAAGATCGATCAGCCGGTTAATATCAAGGTATTAGTATCTTTATCCTGCACCATGTGCCCGGAACTGGTCATGGCATCACAGAAGGCAGCAGCTGTTTCTGATAAAATAGAAGCGGAAATGTTCGATCTGATGCATTATCCGGAATTGAAGGAAAAATACCAGGTGATGAGCGTTCCGTGCATGATCATAAACGATAAGGACGTATACTTTGGAAAGAAAAACCTGGAAGAACTGACGGGAATACTGGAAGGGGAATAAAAGTTTATTAGAATCTGTATTAAGGGGAAAAGAATAATTTAAATAAAGCGGCAGATCGGAATTTTATGTCCTGGTCTGCTGTTTTCTTTAAAATGACGGAAAATATAGAAAGAAGTCTGAAAAAACAATGACCGGATTTGCAGACTATGATATGATGTAGAAAAAAGGAGAAGGGGTGGAGTTATGTCCGTTGCTGTAGAAATAAAACAGAATCAAGATGACAGTAAAAAATTGACATTAGAGGATATCATACGGATTTCAGGATTGTCTTATGGAATAGCGGATGCCAGTTACCGGCTGATTGACAATGAAACCGGGGATTATACGCTGTTGTTTGAAACAGGACGGCTGGCCAGAGGCATTGAAGTTTCATTTGATCAGCAGAATATTCTGCTGAGACTCAGTCTGCCGACCAGCAGGAAAGAGATTCATTGTTTTTATGAAACGATTCGTAAAATATGTGATCGGAAGGAAACCAGACAATTTCTCCACGAGGAGGGATGGAAGGATTTGGATGATATTCCCGGTCTCATAGAAAATGATATCCGGGCAAGTACTGGTGCGCTGGAAGATCTGTGGGAGAAAGTAAAGGAAGATGAATATAAACATTTTCAGGTATTTGGTGTGTGTTTCCCCATTTCACTGGGAAAGAGAGAACTGGAAGAGATTGCGAACGATTTGAATCAATTTGCTGATTTTATGAATCGGCTGCAGTCGATGAATGTTTACTATTCTGCGCCTAAAGTTTATGATGTCCGCGGCAGGCTGACCGGTATTTATTTTACAGACGCTAATCTTCCAACGGTTTTTCCGACGGAACCATATATTGTCATGAACCAGGTGGAAGGAATCGAGGAATGGTATGTTATGTTGAAAGACCAGAGGACTATACCGTATCAGGATTTTATTGGATTAATCCGTGATATGGAATATTTTGACGCTGATCATATTCTGTTTGTGCTGACAGAAGAAGAGGTACAGATGCTGGCGGATCATTATGCAGTGGAGATTTAAAAATACGGAAGGTGAGCAATCATATGAATATAGGTTTTTGGTGCTGTATTGCTTTAGTGCCTGCTTATCTTATTACAGCAATTTTATTTGCGGTCTTTAAAGGAAAATGTGCGAAATATATTACTGGATTCAGCAGTCTGCCTAAAAAAGAACAGCCTCTCTATGATCAGGAGGCAATGGCGAAAGATATGAGAAATTCTTATTTGCTGTACGCATTGATTATGCTGCTTGGAGCAGTTTTTTCTGTGATTCTCAGTCCATATTCAGCGGCGGCAGCTTATCTTATCTGGGGATATTTCTTTTTCCGGGAGGTTCATGTGGATCCGCACAAAGCGTTCGAAAAGTATCGGATAAAATAGGGATAGAAGCGCAGAGAAAGAAACTGGAAGCGGAAGGGCATACCATCATTCAAAAAGGACGTAAGAATATCAGATATTTTGTAAAAGACTATGAGAATGTTCTGTTTGACTGCAGGGAGATAGAAAATGAAGGATAATGTTTCTGCGTTTTGTGCGGAAGAGTATGATGAAAAGATAAAAAAGACACTGCCATATTATGAAGAATTCTACAGACAGGTAATTGATGTGGTCAAAGCAAAGTTTGACCGCCCTGTAAAATGGCTGGATGTGGGGTGCGGAACTGGAAAAATGGCAGAGGAAGCATGGAAAGCGGTAAAAATAGACCGGCTTCTTTGCTGCGATCATTCGCCGGAGATGGTAAGGACATCCAGGGAACGCTTTCAGAGCAAAAATGTGGAGTTTCTGACCGCTTCACTGCTGGATATGGACATAGAAGAGACGTTTGATGTAGTAACTGCCATTCAGGTTCTGCATTATTTTAAAGGTGAGGAGCGGATGAAAGCAGTCAGAAAATGTTTTGAAGCATTAAATGCTGGGGGAATCTTTCTCACTTTTGAGAATTTTGCTCCGTATTCAGAAGCAGGAAAAAAACTCTTTCTGAAGCGCTGGAAAGCCTATCAGATGCAGCAGGGAAGGAGCAAAGAAGAATGTGAAAAACATCTTCAGAGATATGGAAAAGAATATTACCCGGTGACAATATCGGAACAAATGGACAGCTTAAAACAATGTGGATTTAAAGATTGTGAGATCATCTGGGTCTCCAACATGCAGGCGGGCCTGCTGGGAATAAAAGGGAGGGATTATAATGAAAATACGTTTCATCGAACCGGGAAATCGTCCGTATAAACCTACGCCATTGAATTATTTTGTGTATGACAGATATATCAGAACACCGTCGGTCGGCCTGAATACCCTGGCAACCATCGTGAAAAAAGAGGAAGATGACACTTTAATGTACAGTGAGTCCATTTCCAGAATTCCAAAGGATGATATATTGGATGCGGATGTTATATTTATAGGAATTTTTACTTTTGCTGCAGTCCGGGGCTATCAGATTGCCCGATATCTGAAAAAAAGAAGCCGTGCAGTGATTGTAATGGGAGGCCTTCATGCTTCTATGAATTACAAGGAAGCGGTGCGCTATTGTGATTATGTGCTGATCGGAGAAGGAGATGAGACGATTCTTACATTTCTCAGGGCACTGAAGAATAAGGAATCGATGGACTTCCCGGGGATTGCATACCGGCGGAATGGGAAAATTGTGTATACAGGATACCCTTGTCCGCCGAAGAATATTGAAACAATCCCTGACCGTAATCTGGTGTACCGGTATCAGAAAATGGCAGGGCACAGCACCATATGGCCGCAGGTGCATGCATCCAGAGGATGTCCGCATAATTGTGATTATTGCGCTTTAGTTCGTCATTTCGGTCATAAAGTCCGGACCAGGTCACCTGAGAATGTTGTGGAAGATATCCGCCGGTCTATTGAATTTTTTGATAAAAAGCATTTTCGCCTGACCAAAGGCCTTTGGATTACTGATGACAATTTTTTTGCAGACAGGGAATGGGCAAAAGCAGTATTGAATGAAATCATTGACAGTAAAATCCGGTATCGGTTTAATGTTCAGGCCAGATATGAAGTGGGATTTGATGATGAGATGCTGGATCTGCTGAAAAAAGCCGGATTTTTTGAACTTGATATGGGGATCGAATTTCTGGATGATCAGTCTTTTCAAACCTATCACAAGAAAAGTACCAGAGATGAGATTATCAAATCCATTCGAAACATTCAGAAGCATGGTCTCAGTGTCAGAGGGCTTTTTATTTTGGGATCAGATGATCAGCAGAAGGGCGCAGGGGATCAGCTTGCAGAGTTTGTGATAGAAAATCACATCCAGGGCGTTCTGATTCAATCCATGTATTTTGTTCCGGGGACGCCCGTTTACAAAACTCACAGGAAGAGACTTCTGCATAAGAACTGGGCTCTTTACAATGGAAATGTAGTTCATCATCCGAAAAATATGACGGCATATGAACTGCAGCTGGAACATATCCGGGCAAGCAAAAAAATTTATTCTGTAAAACGGCTGATTCATGCGTTGATTCATGAAGACTATATCCATAAAGTTTTGTTTTTTGGAGAATTTTTCTGGTATATGAGTGTACGGTCGGATTTGAAAAAACAGCTTCCGTATCTGAAAGAAGCATCGCGAAAAAGACAGAAAAGGATAAAGATAGATTAAACTTAAGTGTTGTTTGATATGTGGATATGAAGGAGAAAATATTGAACGGATTTTTGTTAGTGATTCCATTCTTATTGATAAGGTTCCTGCTGCTTTCAATTTTAGATAAAGAAGCGGTTGGCAGAGCGGCTTATTTTGCGCCAATGCAGGGAAAGGAACGAACTGCATACTGGATCTATCAGATATCGAATGTTGGAATTTTTGCAGGTTTGTTTTTTTTGAGTGTTCTAATCGATTTTTCGATACAGTTTTATATGGGAATATTCTTATATTCTCTTGGCCTGCTTTTATGTGCTGCAGCCATGGTAAGTTTCTCTTCACCAGACCATTCGGGATTCAATAAAAACGGAATTTACCGTCTTTCACGAAATCCAATGTATCTGGCATATTTCATCTGTTTCCTTGGAATGTGTCTCTTAACCCGATCGCTGACTCTGCTGGGAATTGTACTGATATTTCAGGTCTCCGCTCATTGGATTATTCTTGCGGAAGAGAGATGGTGTATAGAAAAGTTTGGAGAAGAGTATATCGAATATATGAATCAGGTAAGACGCTATATATGATAGACTCATTTTTGCTGCAGAAAGTTTACATTGAGATATTGGAGAGATGAAAATGGAGATTAGGAAGTATAAACAATCAGACTGTAGGATTTTAACAGAATTGTTTTATCATACAGTCCATACTGTTAATGCCAAAGATTATACAAAGGAGCAGCTTGATGTATGGGCAGATGGGAAAGCAGATTTAAAAAAATGGAATCAGTCATTCCAGGAACATTACAGTATAGTAGCTGTTGAGAATGAAACGATTGCAGGATTTGGTGATATAGATCTGACAGGTTACCTTGATCACTTATTTGTTCATGCAGATTATCAGAGGAAAGGGATTGCAGCAGCTATTTGCGACCAATTGGAGCAGGCGGTTCAAGGGAATATTACCACTCACGCTTCTATCACAGCAAAACCTTTTTTTGAAAAAAGAGGATACAGAGTTCTCAAAGAACAGCAGGTAGAAAGACAGGGAATTTTTCTGACCAATTATGTTATGGTAAAAGAACGATAAGTGGAAAAGGGATGATAACATGAAAAATGAGATTTTATTACTTGATGAAAAATCGGTAAATGATTTTTGGCGTTTAAGAATAGAGTTGTTTCAAGAATTAGAGGAAGTCAGCAAAGATGCAGACTGCACCCAATTAGAATCAGCAACGAAACAATATTATGTATCACATATAAATAAAGATTTGATCAGCTGGGGAGTCTTTCAGGAAGGACAACTGGCCGCGACAGGATCTTTATGTCTGTTTACCCGGATTCCGTATAATGAAAATCTAAGTGGATTGGAGGGATATATTTTAAATATATATACTTCTAAACAATTTAGAGGAAATGGTTTTGCAAATCAGATTTTAGATAATATGATTGAATACAGTTATAAAAATAATATCAAAAGATTATGGCTCAACAGTAGTGAACAGGGAAAACACTTATATATGAAAAAGGGATTCCTACAGAAAAATAATGAAATGGAGCTTTTTTTATAAGTGATTCAATGGAAATGTTTAGATATGTCTGTTTTGCAGGAGGGAAAATGTATCTGATAAGACAGTATGAAGAAAATGGCCAGGAGATGCTGCTGCATTTTTCAGAAGAATGCCTGCCGCAGTCCGGCCGGGAATTTCAGCCGGATGGCCGCCATAAAATATATTGAAAGAATAAGGCGCATAGACAAACGATTTTAACAAAAAGAGGAGAGGGAAATGAAGAAATTGTTTACTGTAATTCGACAGGGGAAACTGGACGAAGTGAAGCGGCTGATTGAAAAAAAGCCTGAATTGGTCCATTGTGTTTCAGGGCCGCTGCCAAAGAAAGATCATGGACAGTCGCCCCTTCAGGTTGCATTGAAAACAGGGAAATATGAAATTGCCGATTATTTAATTGAGCATGGTGCGGATGTAAATTTTATGGAGGCAGACGATGATGATCCGGGACTGCGGGCGCCGGTTTTGTTTGATGCCATCAGCGCTGCGATTATCTCACTTTGTTATAAAAGATTCGATGAATCAGAGACTGCGTTTGAATATATAGACAAGATGGTTGAAAAAGGAGCAGATGTAAATAAATGTGCTTCCAATGGATTTGACGCGATGCAATGGGCCGTAAATCAGGCGGAACTGCTGTTTGAACGGCCGACGGTATATCCACAATCTCAGGAGGCGGTGCGAAAACAGCTGGCTAAAATTCTTGATCTGCTGATTGAGCATGGCGCAGATTATGCAGCCTGGGCGAGAAGAGGACGTTATGCACAACCATATCCAGGACTCAGCAATAAGAGCATGTATCTGGACGATTTTGTGCCGGGAGAAGGAATGGATATCGATAAAAAGAAAGAAATGAGAGCGTTTATGCAGGAATACTTCAGAAGCAGAAATTTGCATGTTGAATGAAAAGTTGACACCCGCGGGATAAAATTTACAGCCGGACAAAGGTGTCTGGTTTTGAAGATACGATATTTTCTCACTTTATGTCGTGTAAATAAGAGATCTTTTAGCGTAATCTGTAAACCAGGGAGGTACAGAGAATGGATCAGAAGAAAACAGGCCAGTTTTTAAAAACATTGCGTAAAGAAAAAAATATAACGCAGGAAAATCTGGCTGAAACACTGAATGTATCCACCAGAACAATATCCAGATGGGAAACCGGAAGAAATATGCCGGATATTAGTTTGTTAGTGGAACTATCAGAATTTTATCAGGTCAGTATAGCTGAGATTATTGATGGAGAAAGGAAAAGTGAGGATATGGGTCAGGAAACGAAAAGTACAGCGGTGAAAATGGCAGAATACAGCAAAAATGAACTCAGCAGAGAGAGACAAAAAGCAGTGAGTGTGATTCTTATGGTATTTGGCGTTTTCATTATGATTTCTGCTTTTGCAGCAGTTCCAAATGAAAGCAGCTGGGGAAGTATTTATGCGGTCGTTGGAGGAATGACGTTGATCATCGGCATATATTTCATGCTTAAGGCTGCTTTTACAAAAAGAATTCTGCGAATATTGAGTATTGCCGGATGTATCATTGCGTTATTGGGAATTTTTACCATGATGGATTATATTGCCGCGGCGCAGTTTCATCAGGTTCCCAGATTTAGTTATGAAAAAAGTTATGGCGAAGATGTAGTGGAGCATAAGACATTATTCTATACTGTGATTCAAAGAAATCCGGGAACGGAGAATGAAAAAATAGAAATTACTAAGTAGAAAAGCCGTTAATCGGCATTGAAAATTGAAGAAAAGACCGTGAAAAACGGGCAGACTGAGATGGATGGAAGATTATATGATGCGGCAGCTGTTACTCTTTATGATGAGCCTTATATCCGGTTTGGAATAAGTGGTCTGGATATGATATTTAAAATTAGTTTCAATTAACCTATATTTTATGTTAATTTTCGAAGGAATAAAAATTGTATTATCACTGCGGGATTTCTTGCCCGGCGGAATATCCTCCGCTATAATGGACTTAAGAAGAAAGGGTGATGTGATATGGAAAATGTACTCTTTTTCGTTGTGATGGAAGGATGCAGCGCATTGTTTTTATACCTGGGCTATCTGCTGTGGAAAAAAGAAAAAATTAATGTGATGCATGATTACCATTATACAAAGGTAAAAGAAAAAGATAAAAAAGCATACACAAGCGTTATGGGAAAGGCAATGATATTAATGGGAATTGGAATGACCGTTTCAGGAGTGATCGGCGTGTTTACAGTTTCAGTTGAGAGCGGAATTCCGGCATGCGTCACATTTGTTGTTGGACTCTGCATTATGATATACGGGCAGATAAAATATAACCACGGCATCTTTTAGAAAGTCCGGCTTGCAAAAAAATCAGGGAGTTTCGAATGTAATATCGCCGCCGGCAGGAGGAAGACGATGAAAATAGAATTTGCAGATCTTGTACTTTTAAATGACGAACTGAAGAAGCTGAATTCAAGGTATCATATTGATTATAAGAATGAAACAACAGCCTGTATTGAGCCTCCGGGTGAATGCTGCCTGACGCAGGATATGAAAGAACAGACGATAATGTGCATACAGGAATATTACCGGGGAAAAAACGCCCGGGTGATTTTTTCAGAGGATTTTTTGTATTTTTATGTGGAAGATGACGACACAGATCCAGATAATGAGGTTATTAAAAAATAAGCTTCACAAAATCTGTGAAAATTCTACTGTGAAAAATTAAAGGAGTATGAAATTTAGGAAAGGTGTTTAGAAAGATGCAGTATAGAATTGGCGATAAAGAACTTGAACCTTCCATCTTATCTGCTGAGATAATTAAGAGCATAAATGACAGAATGAACAGAGGTATGAAATGAAAATATGTATTTTAGGACTAGGCGTAATAGGGACAACTTATGGATATGCATTCCAAAAAGCAGGACATCAGGTCGAACATTTAGTCAGAGAAAATAAAAAGCAGGATGTTTCGCTGAAATTAGATATAACGATATTAGATGGAAGGTATGACAATAAAGGAGAAGAGAAAACAGATATATACACGGTAAAGCTGGCGAAGCCAGATACGAGTTATGACTTCATCTTTTTAAGTGTTGCAAGTGGGAGAATAAAAGATGCCATAGAAACACTTTCAAAAAATAATGTGACAGGAAGTCTGGTATTATTCTGTAACTTTTGGAACCGTCGTGAAGAAATTGAAGAAATGACCGGTAATTATAAATATATTATAGGATTTCCGACAGCAGGCGGAAACATGATGGGGCAAAAGCTGAACTGTGTACTGTTTGATCATATAATGCTTGAAAGTGAAGAAAAAGCAATGATTTCAAATTATAAAGATTTGGAAGGACTTCTGAAATCAGCAGACATAAAAACAGAAATTCCTTATGATATGGTGGAGTGGATATGGATTCACATGGCAATAAATGCTGGTGTTACTTCGACTGCTGCAAGAGAAGGAAACATTGATGACCCAAAACAGCTTGCGATTGATCTTATGAAAGATTCCCGTGCATTAGCGATCGCAGTAAAATCAATCAGAGAAACTGTCAAAGTGGTAAAAGCCCGGGGAGTCAATCTGGGATTGTATAAAAATGAACTTCTCCCTTATAGAGTACCTTCTGCTATTGCAGGGATCATTATGAAACAGATGTTTTCGGGAAATGAACTTACAAGCAGAATTATGACACTGCATAATGATATAAATGACATTATGTATACATGCAGAAGTATCTATAAGACGGGAAAAGAGAAAAAGTTAGATTTGCCATTGTTTTATTCCAATATGGACAAAATCTTTCGTCAGTTGGATTCAGATTCATAGATTCCAGTTTGGAACAAAAATAGATACCCTGTGAAAAAGATGCAAAGGACAAAGAAAATGAAACGGCGCGAATGAGGAGGTGTCGGTATGAAAATTGGAATTGGAAAGGAATTTCCACGTTATTTTAAATCCTTGTATCCGGAAGAGTTTGAATTGTTTTCTCATTTTGAGACAACATCGGGAATTCCAAATGTTTTATTTGCCATAACGACATGGAAGAAAAACGGAAAACCAAATGTGTGTTTTCATGGATGGAGCTGTTTTCACGGAGATAAGACGGCGTTTTTTGCAGTCATGGGAAATCTGTACCAGCATACGCATACTTATGCCAATATTCAAAGGGATCGATGCTTCTGTATTAATTTTCTGCCTGTCAGCTATTATGACAGACTGGTGGACACGATCCATCATAATGAAGAGGCAGAGGATGAATTTGCCGTGGGAAATTTTACAATGGAAGAGGCGGAGACGATTCATGCGCCTTTGATCCGGGAGGCTTTTATGAACATCGAATGCAGTCTGAAAGAAATGAAAGACTTAAGCGGGGCGGGGATCACATCGATGATCATAGGAGAAGTTCAGTATATTTCGGTGGAGGAAGAGTATGCGCGGGGCAGTGAAAAACGATATGGAGAAGATGGTTTTATGATGTTAGTGCCAGGGCAGCAGAATCTGATAACAGGTGATGCCGGCCAGTCTGCAATCGCCACGGTAAAAATTGAGAAATATGATTAAAATCAGAGGAGAAAAATGAAGATAAAGTTCTGAGAGAGGCTGGAAGGAGATAAAGCGTATCAAAAGAAAAGATAAGAGTAAAGGAGCAGTGGGTGTGACAAATAAAGATAAAATGCATAATGTGGAACTTTATCAGGCGGCAGATAAAGAATTACTGGAAGAACAACAGAAATATATGGAGAAATTATATGATTATAATCATACACGTCCAAAGGAAACGAAGAAGAGAGAGAAACTGCTGAAAGAGCTGTTTGCGGAGATAGGAGAGGGCTGTTATATTGAACCGCCGCTGCATGCAAACTGGGGCGGACATTATGTTCATCTGGGGCAAAATGTTTATGCCAATTTTAATCTGACATTGGTAGATGACACACATATTTATATAGGAGACGATACAATGATCGGGCCGAATGTAGTAATCGCTGCAGGAACACATCCTATTTTGCCGGAACTTCGCAGGGAAGGATTTCAATACAATGTATCGATTCATATTGGAAAAAACTGCTGGCTTGGCTCAGGTGCGATTATTTTACCTGGTGTGACAATTGGAGATCACACAATTGTAGGCGCAGGAAGCGTTGTTACGAAAGATCTTCCCGCCAATGTTCTGGCTGCTGGGAATCCATGCAGAGTCCTGCGCGAAATTAGCGGGCATGACAGGAAATATTATTATAAAGACAGAAAAATAGATGACAGAATATGGGATCAGTTGAATGAAGAAAACGGGAAGAGATATAGTAAGAAAAATGGGAATGCAGGACAATAAAGATAAAAATAAGAAAAAGGATCATAGTTCAAATAATTATCTGGCAGTGGGATTAAGTTTGGGAGTGGCGTTTGGACTCCTGCTGGACGACCTTGCCCTTGGTATAGCATGCGGCGTAATAGTGGGATGTCTGCCTAATTTTAAAAATAGGGGAAAGAAATAATTGATAAAGAAGCTTATTTCATCCATTAATTCAAAAATTCACAAACCCAGCTGCCAAAATGAATAGATAGAAGAGGAGTAAAGTATTTGTCAAATAAAATAGATTATAAAAACAAAGCTATAAATTGTGTAAAGGATACTGTGCTGCCATTACAAAAGGGTCAATTCGAAGAATGTGGCTGCAGTTTAGACGAACAATATAAAAAATATGGAAATACAGAAAGTTTCTTCGGAAAAGTAATAGAATCAGGGCATGTATATGAAATTGGTTATCCAAAGTGTGTATGCTCTGAAGTATTATCTGGAAAAGTAGGCAGCGCAAAACATTGTGAATGTTCCAGGCAAAGTGTGTTGTATATTCTGGAACAATTGCTGCCGGATAAAACGATTACGGTAAAAACAATAGAAACAGTTTTAGGTGGAGCAAAGAAATGTCGTTTTCGAGTAACAATAGAATAAAACAGGTCGTTTATGGAATTGTTATATAGAGAATGCTGGTTGAAAAAGAAGTGCAGGTAATGTCATTTTTATCTGGTACTCATTGTTCCGACAACCGGTACTGCAGCAGTTTTTCTTTGTTGCATTTTATCCCCTGTAATGGTCTGCGTCCGGAACAGAAAAAGCGTATGTTTTGATTTAGATCATTTATCTTGCAGGAAGAAGGAGGACGCAGAAGGAGAATGAAAACAATTTTTTTGCATGGCCTTGGACAGACAGCGGATGACTGGCGGGCTGTGATTCAACAGGCCTCGTTATCAGATATTGACTGTCCGGAACTATTTTCACTGCCGGAGGGAGATATGTCCTATTCCGAAATATTGAAAAAACTGGAAAAACGATATGAAAAAGAGACTGAAATTTTCTGTATCTGTGGTTTATCATTAGGAGGGCTTCTTGCGCTTGATTATACGATTCGTCACAGGAATAAGGTGGATTCTCTGGTTCTTATTGGTGCTCAGTATAAAGTTCCGACTCGAATGATTGATTTTCAGAATTTCATATTCCGGTGCATGCCAAAGAAAGCATTTGACAATATGGGAATGTCAAAGAAAGATGCCATTCAATTGTCTCATTCCATGCGGACTCTGGATTTCAGTGCCGGATTAAAGGATATAATGTGTCCGGTAATTATCATTTGCGGGGAAAAGGATACTGTAAATCTGAAAGCATCAAAACGGCTGGCTAAACTTTTACCGCAGGCAGAACTGCATATTGTTCCCGGCGCCGGACATGAAATCAATAAAGAAGCGCCGGAAGCGATTGCTGCGATTTTGTGAAAGAATTCGGAAGAAGAAAGCAGATTGGGAAAGTGAGGATGACGGTAATGAAAAAGAGTACGATGATTTCAAAGATTGTTATAGTGATATGTGCATTCCTGATTGTTTTAGCAGTGATCAACGGGTTTACTGGCTTTATAAATTCAAAATTGACATGGGGCACAACGGCAGTCTGCATTGCAGGATTCAGCATAGCAGTCTTTGCGGCAGCTGCATGGGAACGAAAAAAGAAAATGTAAGCTGCGGAAGGATAAAAATGAGATTTAAGTATACAGATGGAGGTAATGCCGATTTTATAACATTGTGTCATGAACGGGATGAGTTTTTGAATGAAATCGCAGGTGGTGAAGAAAACAGGGCAGAATATATTCCTTATAATCAATTAAATGATATTCAGGATGTCATTGTTGCATATGACAATGAATTGCCTGTTGGCAGTGCCAGTTTCAAAAAATATGATAATGAGTGTGCGGAGATTAAGAGAGTGTTTGTAAAAAAGGAGTATCGAGGAAAGGGAATATCTAAAAGTCTGATGGAATTACTGGAAGATCGTGCCAGAGAACAGGGATATCATTATCTGATTTTAGAATCCGGGGAGCCATTGACAGCAGCGATGGCCTTGTACAAAAAAATCGGGTACACTATTGTTCCAAACTATGGACCATATCAGGATATGCCAGAGTCCATTTGTATGAAGAAGAAAATATGAATCAGAGTACGGAGGTAAATGTTATGAAGGACATGATTGCATACTGCGGACTGGACTGTGAAACATGTGATGCATATCGCGCAACCATCAATGATGATCAGGCACTTCGGGAAAGAACCGCAAAAAAATGGGCGGAGTTAAACAATGCGCCTATCCTGCCTGAACATATTAATTGCGAAGGGTGCCGTGCGGATGGAGTGAAAACAGTATATTGTGACAGTCTCTGCGGTATTCGGCAGTGCGCTCTGGAAAAAAGGGTAACAACATGCGGTGAATGTTCAGAACTGAATCACTGTCAGACAGTTGGGGCGATCATCGCCAACAATCCGGATGCACTGCATCATTTGAAGGGATCGCAGGATGGTTTCACAACAGAAAATAACCGGCAGACTGAAATTTAAAAAACAGTGAGAGGACTCAAAATGGAAATCAGAGAAGTCAGAGAAAATAAGAAAAAATATCTTCACCTGTTATTACTGGCAGATGAACAGGAAGATATGGTCGATCGTTATTTGGAACGGGGAACCATGTACATATTATTGGACGATGGAAGTGTGAAGAGTGAATGTGTCGTTACGGATGAAGGAAATGGAATTCTTGAATTGAAAAATATGGCTACAGAGCCTGCATTCCAGGGAAAAGGATACGGAAGGAAACTGATTCAGTTTATTTCGGAGCAGTACCGGGGACAGTATTCTTTGCTGCAGGTCGGAACCGGGGACAGCCCTCTGACTGTTCCGTTTTACGAGAAATGCGGGTTCCACTGGTCTCACAGAATCAAAAATTTTTTTACGGATCATTACGATCATCCGATTTATGAAGCAGGGATTCAGCTGATCGATATGATTTATCTGCAGAAAAAATTGTCTGACGGCGGAGACGCAGTCTTATATATTCATGGAAAGGGCGGGAGTTATCTGGAGGCAGAACAATATAAGAAAAACTGTCCCGGATTTGATGTAATAGGAATTGACTATGAAGTCGACGTCCCATGGACCGTAGAAGATAAGATACGGCAGGCGTATGATGAAGCAGATAAAAAGTATCAGCGTATAGTTATCATTGCCAGCAGCATAGGAGCATATTTTGCAATGCATACTTTACAGAAAAAACATATAGAAAAGGCCTTGTTTATTTCGCCAATTGTGGATATGGAGAAATTGATCCTTGATATGATGAGCTGGGCGGGGGTATCAGAGGATGAACTTGTCGGGAAAGGAGAAATTCCGACGGATTTTGGTGAAACTTTATCATGGGAATATTTATGTTTTGTGCGGGAACATCCGATCTGCTGGGGCATACCGACAGAGATATTATACGGAGAGAGAGATAATCTTACATCCCGGGAGACCATAGAGCAGTTCGTGAATTGTCATAATGCCAGACTTACTGTGATGGAAGAAGGAGAGCATTGGTTTCACACAAAAAGACAGCTTGAATTTTTAGACTGCTGGATGAAAAATATCATGTTGAAAGAAAAACTGGACTTAAAGAATGCTTTAAAAATCCGAACCGCAGACAGGAATGATTATGTTCGGGTCAGAGATTTTTATGATTCATTGATTGATGCAATGGAAGATGCAGAGTATAAGCCGGGATGGGAAAAAGATGTATATCCGTCACAGGAATTTTTGATTCACTCTATCGAAAACAACCATTTGTATATCGGAGAGATAAATGAAAGTATTGCTGCCTGTATGGCGGTAAACCACGAATATAATGATGGTTATCAAAAGATTTCGTGGTCTGTCAAAGCGAAAGATTCAGAACTTTTTGTAATCCATGCACTGGGAGTTCATCCGGAGTATTCCGGGGAAGGAATCGCAAAGCAGATGATCCGCAAAGTAATCAAAACAGCACATGAGCAGAAAATAAAAGCAATCCGATTGGACGTTCTTGCCGGAAATATCCCGGCAGAACGAGTATACACTCAGATGGGCTTTGCTTACCGGGGCACTGCAGCCATGTTTTATGAGGATACCGGATGGACGGATTACCGGCTGTTTGAATATATCGTTCCAGCCGGCTTTGCGTAAGGAGGATAACAATGCAGCGCAGTTAATGCTGACTTTTTGCTTTACAGATAAGCTGTGTCATTGTCCCCATCGGACAGTAGACACACCAGCTGCGTGGTTTAAACAGTATCATTGTGAGCAGTCCAAGTACCGTGGAGGTGAGCATTACACTGTAAAATCCAAAGGCAAACTGGGCTGTTCCTGCATGGAAAAGTGTGCCGTGATAGGCCCACTGCCATGGTACTTTAAAAGTCCATAAAAGAGTTACGACCTGCTGCAGATTCTGAATGCCGGAAAATACCAGATATGTATTCCAAAGCATCAGGAAGAACATTACGAAAAAGAATATTAAAAATCCGTATCGGAACCATTTATGTTTCATCCATCCTGGGATATCCTTTTTTCGGGAAAGTCCAAATCGGCCGCCCAGCAGTCCGAACAGCTGTCCTCTCCCGCAGTAACGATTGCAGTATCCCTTTGTTCCTTTCGTCAG
The DNA here is from genome assembly GCF_016586355.1 of Anaerostipes butyraticus. Classification (GTDB taxonomy): domain Bacteria; phylum Bacillota; class Clostridia; order Lachnospirales; family Lachnospiraceae; genus Anaerostipes; species Anaerostipes butyraticus. Next base: position 245,753 of record NZ_BLYI01000027.1, on the reverse strand, counting down.
CGAAATGATCAGAGGAACAAAAAAACAGATCAGGCCCAGCCATGCAGACAGAATATTAAAAAATCCTAAAATCAGATAAGTAAGAGAAAAAATCCATAAATAATCATACCATCTTTTTTTCATGCTTCTGCCTCCCGAATTTCAATTACGCTGGCCGGACATTCTTTTGCGCATTTACCGCATCCGACGCATTTTTCCATAGATACCTGAGCGGTGATGCCATCTATAATCTGAATGGCTCCCAGCGGACAGACTTTTACACAACAGCCGCAAGCCACACAATATGACGCTTCAACAAATGCCTTTCGTTTTTTTTGAATTGAAGTCATGTTTTGTTCTCCTTTCAATTGATGAATTTTGCAGCTCTATCATACATCAGCAGACCTGTGCTTTTCTGTGACAAAATCACTTAATAAGGAAGAACGAAGAAGAATCCGGTATCATGAGATTGACTGTATCATGATAAAAGTCCGATGTTAATGATCGTTGCTTGCAAAAAGATTCATTCTGTGGATATATTAAAAGCAGCTTCGGAGCAAAAATGTGTTTTGAAAGGAATGTTTTGCGTATGATCAACGATAATATCAAACGGTATCGGAAAGAAAAAGGGTACAGTCAGGAGGAGATGGCAGTAAAACTCCATGTAGTAAGGCAGACCGTGTCTAAATGGGAAAACGGCCGGTCTGTTCCAGACGCGGAAGTGCTGATCCGTATAGCGGAGATTCTGGATGTTTCTGTTCATGATCTTTTAGGAATTGAGATGGAACAGGATGATGTCAAAGACCTGACCAGTGAACTTGCGCGTGTCAATGCAGTCCTGGCAAAGAAAAATGAGAAAGAAAATCTGGTGAAAAGAGCCAGTGAGAAAAGAGGTCTGATTTTGTTCCTGTCTTTTGCGGCTATGCTGGCGGCGCTTGCGATTCATAAACCGGTGGTTTCTGCTGTATTATCAGGAGGATGTATTCTGGCAGCGGTTTTCATTTTGTATCATAACCTTGCTCTGATGACCAGTGTCACCACAGATGATATAAAATTAAAGGTTCTTCGAATCACAACGATCTTTAATATCTGCATTCTGGCGGCAGGAATCATTTTATCCGCGCTGACGGCATCTGGCGTGCTTCAGTTTTCAGAGCAGGAAGAAAAAATGACGGCGATGTTTGTGACGGCATGTATTATGATTTTTACGGGCATTGTCTCCCCGAAACTTCCGTTTACGAGACATACCGGATTAAGGCTTCCATGGACCATCAGAGATGAGGAAACATGGAATCTTGCCCACAGGATTTTAGGCTATATTTCCCTTCCTCTGGCTTTATTATATATTGCATGTTCATTGACGATAGAATCTTTTCAGCAGGTAACCCTTGCGGCTGTATTGCTTTGGATCTGCATCCCGGGAGGAATCTCTTATATTTTCTACCGGCGGAAAATGCATGGAAGAATATCTTCATAAAAATAAAAAGAAAGTCGGGACTATCCGTGTTATGATATTATGGTAAAAGAACGTTAGTCTGATCAAAGGAGTACAGGAAGATGAAGAAAATGTTATTAGTATCTATGCTGCAGCATTCTGCGGATCTGGTGAAGAAAGCAGAGCCGGATCTGGCAGGAAAGGTGGTAACCTATATTCCAACAGCAAGCATTGCGGAAGAGATTGAGGGAATCGTTGAAGAAGAGACAAAAATACTGAACGGTCTGGGACTGGAAGTGGATGTATTAGAGATTTCCGCCGCTTCCTGTCAGAAAATAAAGGAAAGTCTGACAAAGGATGATCTGATTTTTGTCAGCGGCGGAAATACTTTTTTTCTGCTGCAGGAATTGAGGGAAACAGGAGCTGATCAGATTCTGACAGATCAGATAAACAACGGAAAACTTTATATCGGAGAGTCAGCAGGAGCTGTGGTGATGTGTCCGGATATCGGATATTGCGCAGAGATAGACAGCGTGGAAAAAGCCCCGGATTTAAAGGATTATGCGGGGCTGAATCTGGTAGATTTTTATCTCGTGCCGCATATTGATAATGAAGGCATGGGGCCGGGAGCGAAACGAATCACAGAAAAATATGGAGATAAGATGGAACTGAAAGTTCTCCGGGATGATCAGGCGGTTTGGATCGAGGGATCGGATATTACAATTCTTTAAAAAGGAAAGGTGAAAGAGGAATGGAAAAGATGGATTTAACAAAATTTGAATGGATCAGGGACCCTGAAAGTTATAAAATAGGAAAAGATACAGTTGAAATTGTGACGAAGCCACACACGGATCTTTGGCAGAGGACATACTATCATTTCCGTAATGATAATGCGCCGGTATTTCAGATGGAAACAGAAGAGCAGTATTTCAGTTTCGTAGTGAAAACAGATTTTCAGGAGAGCCATCACCGGTTTGACCAGTGCGGGATTGTAATGTATCTGGACAGCGAGAACTGGCTGAAAGGTTCCATTGAATATGAAAATGAAGAATACCAGCATTTAGGAAGTGTGGTGACAAATCAGGGATATTCTGACTGGGCAACAACGGTCATTGATGCGTCTGTAAAATCCATGTGGTATCGTTTCAGCCGCAGGGAAGATGATTACTGCATTGAGTGTTCGGCCGATGGGGTGAATTTTGAGCAGATGCGGATTTGTCATATGCATCAGGGAAAAGGCAGAATCCGTTTTGGCATCTATGCCTGTTCACCGGAAGATTCTTCCTTTAAAGCGGTATTTTCCAATATGGAACTGATGGAATGCCAGTGGAAAGCTCATGACGGACAGCAGCCGGATGAAGAAGAACAATAAGATCATGCAGGATAGAGGACAACATGGAATTTGAGGAACTGGCACTGACGGATGGAGATAAAATCAGGAAAATTGCAGAGGAGGTTTTTAGGACCTTTGATTATTATGAACCGTCTTTGATCGGGTATTTTGGAGGGAAAAGAATATGATCAGAGAATTTCAAAAGGCAGATCTTGACAGAGTAGCAGAGATTTGGCTGAACGGGAATCTGGAGGCACACTCTTTTATTGCGGAAGAATATTGGAAAGATCACTTCGATATGGTCAAAGAAATGCTGGCATCCGCCGAAATCTATGTTTTGGAAGATGAGAAAGGAATTCAGGGATTTGTTGGTTTAAATGAACATCATATAGAAGGCATTTTTGTGGACGGAACGGAGCGTTCTAAGGGAATTGGAAAACAGCTGCTGGATTTTGTGAAGAATAGAAAAGGACAGTTAAGTTTAAATGTATATGCTGAAAATGAGAAAGCGATGAAATTCTACCTGCGGGAGGGATTTACAGTCCAGGAGAAGAGCATGGATCCTGATACCGGAGAACAGGAGTATAAAATGATGACAATATTTCCATGATTTGGAAGAAAGGCTTGAATTATACTTTAGCGTTGCTTATAATGATTTGGGGGAGCATAAATACCATGGAAAAATAAAAATTCCACCTGCTTTTATGGATGTTGCTTGATGTTTTCGCTCAAAGGAGGAACTTGGTATGAGAAAGAAATGGGAAACCCCAAGAATGATGATTCAGGAATTTGCGCCAAATGAATATGTGGCGGCGTGTTATACACTGGTATGTGCCATACCGGGCAGTTCGCCAACGGAAATTGGTGATGGCACCAGCACAAGATATTTTAATGGGACAAATGGCTGGCCGGGAAATAGATATACAACGTGGGATGGCAGCAGAGTCTATGCGGATGGTCTCGCCCATGGCAACTGCGGAAATGAGTCAACATCTTATGATGTCGATCACAACATAGGCTATGAACATAACAATGATGGGACAGTAAAGAATGCGGTGATCAGCAATGTTCATATTGGAAGCCAGGCTTCCGGAAACAGATACTATGCTGCATGGAACTCTGATAACGGAACTATGTATACCCATTATGGTTTTGCGATCATGGATTCCAACCAGAACCATTCATAGATACAGCAATCGAATAAAGAGAATCAACAGGCTGAAGGTTTTATCTTTCAGCCTGTTTTGATAAAGAAGAGAACGGAATTGTATGAGTTGATATACAGGAAACATTTTGTCTGCTGAAAAGACATAAAAAGGAAGGGGAAAAACATGGAGAAAAATAAAATCATTGATATACATGCACATTTTACAACAGACAGTTATCTGAATATGATAGAAAAACACGGAGCATCTATGGAAGACGGATTTCCTCTGCCGCCCTGGAGTGTTGAAAAACATCTGGAGTTTATGGATCAATGCGGAATAGAGTGGTCGCTGATTGCCCTGTCGTCTCCGCAGCCATACTTTTCGGGGGCAGAGAAAGAATCCATAGAAACCTGCCGTCAGTTAAATACGGAGGCTTCCGGAATTAAGAAACAGTATCCGGACCGGTTTGGATTTCAGGCATGTCTGCCTCTTCCGGATGTGGACGCCGCAGCAGAAGAGGCAGTCTATGCGCTGGATGTTTTAGATGCCGATGGAATTAAATTTGCCAGCAACAGCAGAGGCCTGTATCCGGGTGATCCTGCACTAGAGCCGCTGATGGCTGAATCAGACAAGCGTCATGCTGTCTGCAATATCCATCCGCATCGGCCGGAGCCGATAAAAGAAGGGGTTTTCTCCGCCGGCCCGGCGCCGCTTTTTGAATTTATCGCAGATACTACCAGAGCTGTGTTGAATTTAGTGGGAAACGGCGTAATAGAACGTTACCCCAATATTACCTGGATCATTCCTCACTGCGGATCATTTCTGCCTAATATATATCAGAGGTTTATTGGCATTTCCCATATTCTGGTTCCTAAAGGGATGATGCAGGACATCGATATTAAGGGAAGTTTTGAAAAACTGTATTACGATATTGCCGGGAATCCGGCTGAATTGCTGGATCTGCTTTTGACCATGACAACGCCGGATCATATCATGTACGGCAGTGATTTCCCGTTTACGCCGGCTTCTGCGGCAGAAGAAAACCTGAAAAAAGTGATAAAAATACTGGATCAGAGAAAAGACCTCAGATCATGTAAGGAAGCTGTTTTGTATGGAAATGCAGCTGCACTGTTCAAGCTGTAAAACAGCATCGGTTTTCAGAGATTATAGTTTGCAATATGATAATATCCTGATATACTTAAGGATAGAAACCATAAATATGACAAAGATAAAAACGCAATGTGCGTCTTTAAAGATGTGCTAGAGCCGGTAGGTAGCCCGGCCGTCCTGTCCTGCCCGGACGGGGTAAGTAACCTGCCCCTCCTGGGTTGTCCGTTCTTTGTCCATAACAGTTTTAAAGGAGGGAATCGTTATGGACAGAGTAAATGAAACGCTGACAGTTTTCTTTGAGGATCCGTTCTGGATTGGTGTTTTTGAGCGGAGGACAGGAGAGAAACTGTCTGTCTGCAGAATTGTATTTGGGGCAGAGCCAAAAGAATATGAGATATATGATTTTATTCTCAGACATTATAAAGACTTAGAGTTCAGTCCGCCGGTTCAGAGTGACAGAAAGGAAAAGGCGGATAATCCCAAACGCAGACAGCGCAGCGCCAGAAGGCAGGTGCGCCAGACAGGAATCGGAACAAAATCCCAGCAGGCTTTGCAGAAGCAGCGGGAGATGCTGAAAGAAGAATGTCAGAGAAGGAGAAAAGAAAAAAAGGAGATCTGGAAACGGCAGAAATTTATTCTGAAGCAGCAAAAACGAAAGGAAAAGCACAAAGGGCATTAGAAAGGTATTATAATGGAATTAAAAAAACTGAGACATAAATTTTCTGTATGCAAAGTAGAGGATTATTCCATGGTTGATTTCAATCAGGAGTTTTGTTTCACCGGCAGGACAGAGGAAGAGAATTCCCTGGTCTGCATGACAGAAAATGTTCCGGAAAATGCAACAGAACGGGATGACGGCTGGAGGGCATTCCGCATTCAGGGAATCCTGGATTTTTCTTTGATCGGAATTCTGGCGAGGATTGCAGGATTACTGGCACAAAACGAAATCGGTATTTTTGCAGTTTCAACCTATAATACAGATTATATCCTGACTAAGGAAGAAAATTATGAGAAAGCACTGGAGATATTAAAGCAGGCTGGATACCAGATCATTGATTGATATCAGAACATAATGACATTTAGGAACCGCTGACAGCCGTTTGAGAACTGTTCCTTATATTTCCCTTTTTAAATGATATACTTGCGTTATAAATCGCAAGGAGGGAAAATTATGGATCGAAAATCAATTTCACAGGAATATCTTTTGCTGGTGCTGGATAAGAATGGGTATATACCGCCGATGCGCAGGGAGGAGTCCAATGCGGGATTAACAGCGGCGTGTTTTATGGATCTGCTTCTAAATGAAATTATAACAGTAGACAAAAAACGGATTACAGTGGCATGTGATCTTCCGCAGGAACTGGCGCATCTTACACCGATTTATGCGTATCTGAAAGAAAAAAACCGTTCGGTCAGCAGAATGATGACGGATTATGCTGCCGGAATCAGGATGAAACCGCTTATAACAGAAATTGGAGAATCTCTGGCTGCGGAGGGCATGGTTTCCAAAGGAGAAGGCGGTCTGTTTGGAACAAAAGTCATATATCTTTCTGAAAAGGACAGTAAAGAAGAACTGCTGGATCAGATGAAGTCTGCGGCTGTGGATAAGAGCAAAATTACGGCTCATGATACAGTGCTGATTTTTCTTCTGCAGAAAACAAAGAATCTGAAGCAGTATTTTTCGAAATATGAACAGGAACAATGGAAGGCAGTATTAAAGGCCATAAAGAAAGATCCCCAGAACAAACAGCTGTCAAAGATGATTGATGAACTGAATGACTGGATCATAATAATCCTGGCTACAGTTTTGATGTATATATAAAAGGAGGCCGCTGAAAAAGCATAAGGAGGATGAAAATCCATGAAAAGTATCATAGTGTATGGCTCACAGTATGGGACAACCCGTTTTTATGCCGAAAAACTGTCGGAACTGACAGACATAGAACCGATCAGTTATGAGCAGGCAGCGGAAGTATCCGGCTGTGAACTGGTGATTTATCTGGGAGGCTTATACGCAGGCGGGGTAAAAGGATTAAAACATGCGCTGAAATATTTCCCAAAGGAGGCAGAGCTGATTCTGATTACCGTTGGCCTGGCAGATCCTGCCGATTCGGAAAATGTAAAGAATATAAGAAAGTCTCTTAAAAAACAGATGCCGGATGATGCATATAAAAGAGCCAGGATCTTTCATCTTCGGGGAGGGATTGATTATAAACAGCTTACATTCAAACATAAAACGATGATGAAGCTTTTGTACAATTCTGTAAAAAATACGCCTCCGGAAGAGATGACGGCGGAGACAAAGGCCATGATAGAGACCTACAATCAAAAAGTCAATTTTGTGGATGAAAGGACATTGGAGCCGATTGTGAAGGAAATAAAAAGGATGTTGTCAGGAGGTAAAAGATGACAATACGGCAGGAAGAGCAAAGAGATTACGAAGAAGTGTATCAGCTGGTAAAAAAAGCCTTTGAAACTGCGGAAGAAAGTGATGGCACAGAACAGGACTTGGTGACAGCATTGAGGAACAGTGAATCTTTCGTGCCGGAATTATCTCTGGTGGCAGTCGAGGATGGAAAGATCATCGGACAAATTTTATTTTCAAAGATTATGATCGGCGGAAGAGAGGAACTTGCTCTTGCGCCATTGTCGGTGCATCCGAAATGGCAGAAGAAGGGAATCGGTCTTGCGCTGATGGCAAAAGGCCATGAGGCTGCCGGAAAGCTGGGATACGATTATACGGTCGTGCTGGATCACGCAGAATATTATCCTAAAGCAGGATATGTACCTGCCCGCAGATATGGAATCAAATCACCTTTCGATGTGCCGGATGAAAATTTTATGGCAGTCCGGTTAAATGATAAGGCAGAGAATCTAAATGGCGTGGTTCAGTATGACAAGGCATTTGGAATTTAAAAATAAAATCGAAGATAAAGGGGAAAGGAAATGCAGATTGAAGGAAATCAAAAAGAACTGGACGCGATGAAAGAATTTCATAAAGGAAACAGGCAGGAAGGTCTCCGGCTTCAGGAAGAGTTTGCCGCTGCGTTTCGTGAGGAATATAAGGATAAAGATCACTGTCCGTGCAGGAAAGCCTGCCGTTATCACGGAAACTGTAAAGAATGTGTGGCAATCCACAGAGCTCATCAGGAGCATGTTCCAAACTGTATGAGACCGATGCTGAATAAGAAGATAAAGATATTATCAGAATTGACGGAACATTCCATTGCGGATGAGATTGAACCGCCAAAAGAGGTGCTTCGAAAAGAATTTCTTTGATAAAGGAGTCAGGATATGACAAGAGTCTGGATGTCGCTGCAGACGAAAGAAAAGAATCATTATGTCATTCGTTTAACAGCAGGAATGGCAGGGATTATCCTGCTGGCGTTTCTTCTCATTTTTCTATGCGCCCGTATTATCATAGAATTGGATGAATACAAGGAAATTATCTCTCTTTTGATGTGCGCTGGAATGACAGGAATTATCATTTTCTTTGCGGTATGGTTAGGACGTGTCCTGCAGAGGGACGCTATGATTTTTTATGAAGACCCGGCGGGAAGATTGTATGTTTCGGATGTTCGGCAGTATATCGGATACCGCAGGGGAATCATTGGCGCCATGCAAATGGCATTACGAACGCAGAAGGAATTGGCAGGCCTGAAAAAGCAGGCGGAGCGTCAGGGGTTTAGTTCCGCTGGAATGACAGAGATTCTGAAAGTTGATGTTATGAAAGAACATCCCGGTTCGTATTCTCTGGTCTGCCAGGTAAAGTACGGGGAAAAACGGACAGGCAGGAGAACTTATATTCTTGGGAAAGGATATGATAATGAGAGCCAGCTGCTGTATGTGCTGGAACGGAAAAAGAAATGGGAAAATTCCGTTGAGATTGCGAAAAGCAGGAAACCGATCTGCATATTTTTGAGCTTTCTGGTATTTTGCATCTTCGCTGTATTATGTTTATTCAGCCATCCATATTTTGCAAAACTGCCGCAGGAGATGTATTTCCCGAGTCTGGGATGTGCGTTTGCGGCATTTTGCTGTATGATTTATTTTACCGTTCAGTATCGCAGGGGTGAATCAGCCGGGAGGTGAGGAAAAATGCTGGAAATTATTTTTATTATTGCCGGAATTGCTGTGCTGTGTTATACAATGATTCTGAAAGGAAATGCATGGCAGTCATTTGTGGATTCTCATAAGAAAGAGAAATCAGACAATGAAAAGAAAAGATGAAAGCCAAGAATTTGAGCGGAAGATGAGGAGACAAGAAATGGACATTAAAATATATGATACATTGCCGGAAGAAGCGGTCAGAATCAGAAAAACGGTTTTTGTAGAGGAACAAGGATTTCAGGATGAATTTGATAAGATTGATTCTTATGCAAGACACCTTGTTCTGTTTGACGGAGAAAATCCGATTGCTGTCTGCAGGTTTTTTCGGAATGAGGAAACAGGAGATTTTACAGTAGGAAGGATTGCAGTCCTGAAGGAATACCGGGGACAGAATATCGGCACAAAGGTTCTGAAAGCTGCAGAGGAAGCGATAAAGGACGAGAAGGGCAGTAAAATTTGTCTTCATGCACAGCTGCAGGCAAAAGATTTTTATGGGAAACAGGGATATCTGCAGTATGGAGATATAGATTATGAGGAATTCTGTCCCCATATCTGGATGTGCAAAAAACTGGAATCATGTGACAATATTACAGCATAAACAGGAGAATCTTATTGTGAAAATTGATTTTAAGGAAATTGCAGAAGTGAAAATTCCGGGAATGAATGGAGGAACAGGGCAAATGTCGGCCAGGATGCATAGGAGCGAGAAAGGGAAGATTATTCCATGCAAGATTCATCCAGGGGGTTCTATAGGGCTTCATAAACATGAGACAAGCGATGATATCAATTATATTATAGAAGGAATCGGGCAGGCAGTCTGTGACGGCCAGAAAGAAAGTCTTCAGGCAGGTGTGTGTCATGTTTGCCCAAAAGGTTCTGAGCACAGCATTGTTAATACAGGAACAGAAGATCTGGTGATGCTGACGGTCGTTGTAGAGAGATAGAATAAAAAAAGACAGAAAGAGAGACTGATATGAGAAAAATTTTATTTATACTTGCGGTTTTATGTTTTTTGATGTGCGGCTGTCAGAAAAATGAAAATTCTGACGCATCAGAATATCAGGATGAACTTTCCAAAGCGCAGGAGATAACCGTAGTATCTGAAGATACATCTAAAATAACCAGGACGATAACGAAAGATAAAGATCTGAAAAAATTTGTAAATGCTCTGGATCTGGAACATTGGAAACTGGGAGAACTGCCGGATGACGCAAAAAAGACAGGAACATTTGGATTCTCACAGGAGGAAACCATTAAATTTGGGGAAACAAAACCAGATGAGAAACTATATGATGTATGTGAAATCACGATGTATGATCAGCCGTATATTGATCTGGAAATAGGAGATATCCATATGGTGTTTCAGATAACAGAACAGACAGCAAATGATTTGAATGATTATTTTTAAGGAGAAATACGATGAGAGAAGTAAATCCCATGGATACGGACCGGGCAAAAAGCTGGCAGCTGTATATTGATGCGCCCATGCCTATGGTTACGATCTTTAAAACTCTGGATATATCGAATCTGATGAGACAGGAAAAAGCAGGATACAAACTCAATATGCTGCTGTGTTACTGTATTTGTCTTGCGGCAAATGATACGAAGGAATTTCAGCTTCTTCCTGTTGGGAAGAAAATGATGGAATATGAGAAAATCGGGGTCAATGTAATTGTCGCCAACCGGGACGGCGGAATCAATTCCTGTGATATTCCAGGATTTTCAGACCTGCAGGAATTCAATCAGACCTATCTGGAACTGACACAGAAGGTAAGGGAGACTTGTGAAGATTATGAGATTGAGGATCATATGATCATCGGGACGTCCAGTCTCGTAAAATATGAAATTGACGGTGTGATGAATATGTACAGCGGTATTTTTAACAATCCGTTTATGATATGGGGAAGATATCGTAAGGAGGGATCCACATATAAACTTCAGGTATCTTTTCAGTTCCATCATGTACAGATGGATGGTATGGAAGCATGTGAATTTTTAGAAAGGCTGCAGAAATATATTTCAGAACTTTAACAGAGGAGTGATCGTTCGGATCATTCCTCTGTTTTTATCTCCTATCTTGTATTCAGATGTTATATTTTTGGAAAAGTTCTTTACGGTATTCTTCATCTTCAGATGCTCTGAGAAGCTGTTCCTGCTGGTTTTGTCGCAGTAAAATTCCGGAGAGTTTGGCAAAGCGGAGGATTCCTTCCTGGTTTCCATACTTTTCGCCAGCCTCCCAGCCATGTTTCTCGCCGGCTTCCCAGCCGCTCTTTCTCATGGCTTCCAGTTCATCTGCCATCAGTTCTTCCAGTGCCTGACACATTTTTTTCACCTCCATAAACAATTCCTGATTGGCCCTTACGATCAGATCCATGACAGATCGATATCGTTCGTCCTTTTTATGTTTCCTGTATTCCTGGATCAGTATTTCTGCCTCTTCCCATCCTGACAGCTTTCCGCCGATGCTTCGCAGCCAGAGATTCTTTCCTCTGGATAAACGGTGAAGCAGGATAAGCTGGATGGGGATTCCCATGCCTGAAATATGATAGATTCCCTGCTCCACGGATTTTACCTGACAGCATTTTTCTTTTCGAAGATAACGGATCAGATTCCTCGGATATCTGCTGCAGGCAAATGTGATCGTGATTTCTTCCATCCGGATGTTGTTTTCTGACTTATAGAGGCATGCATAAGCGTATACTTTATAAAAATCATTGATGCTGATATAATCGGCTGGGCTTTTATACTCAATGACGTTAAACTGCCGAAAGATTTTTCCAATGTTCTTTTGGACTGGCAGACGGATGTCTTTTTTCAGAATCAGAATGTCAATTTCCAGAGGTTTCGTGCCCGGTTGATGTTCGTTTTCCCATACCAGATTTTTATGGTCTGCTCCTAATTCAATCTGCAGATCGGCATAGAATGCCGGATGCCATTGCAGCCGCGCTTCTGTTTTTCTCTTTTTCATCCTGACCACCTTTTTTATGTTCAGGAGGTTCCGTCTTTCCGAAAACTCCTGCTGTATGAATGGAACGAAGCATGAATTTTCTAAAAAGACGCCGTTGATTCGGCGATGAGATGCTGTGAGACTCTGGATTGTCAATCCTCAGAACCGGATAATAATAGAAAATGTATATGCTTTCCTATATAATATCAAATATATACTAAAATGTGAATAGATTTCGAAGAAAAAGTAAATTTTTTCCATTGAAAAAGTAAGATGAATTTGACTTAACATTTAAATGAAATAATTGGTTTATTTAATATAATTTCTATGAAGAATTAAGTATTGTATCTATACTTTGAAGTAAAAATAGCTTCTGGGCACATAAAAAATACACGTTTATCAAAAGTATGATTGATAAACGTGTATTTTTAGAAAATAATATCAGCGATTTCTAATCCTTTTCAAATCCGTTTTTTCGATAGAAAAAGATAAATAAAACAATGGAAACCACAACTTCCGCAATTAAGATGGCAATGCTTTCCGGTTTTATGATTTTGTCCGCGTTCTTTGAAATATCAGAGACCATATCCATTAAGATTCCCGTAAAAAGGAAGCGGGATACGTTGGAAAGCTCATCAATCATATCCGCAAACATTGGAATCAGCATTAAGATCAATGCGACCGGAGTAATAAGCGTTCCGGCGCTGACCTGATTTTTGGCAAAGATTCCAAGAAGCATCCCAATAATACAGCTGGTCAGGGATGATAAAATGGAAACCGCGCTGAAAACAGCCAGACTGCTTCCGGTAATCATAAAGCCGCTGATTGGCATCAGAAGGAAGTTAATGATGACGGAAATCACAAATACCGGGAGAATGCTTCCCAGGAAGAATTCCAGTCCATTGACAGAGGAAGTCATCAGTACCCGAAGGGTGTTCTTCTCTTTCTCTTCCGCCAGCAGAAGGCATGGACAGTAGACGCCGGTCATGCTGAGGTTCATAACAAGCCCCATGCTGAGCACATAGGCGTCCAGCATTTCCATAGGAGCGTCAGAGCCCATATCCATATTATGGTAGAGAAGGCGCATGATGAAAGTAAAACCAATGGCAAACAGCGGCATGATGATGCAGTTTTTGCCCATAAAAGCTTTTGTTTTTACCTGCGCGATGGCAGCGACCTTGTTCATATGTATTGTCATGATAATTCCCTCCCTGTCATTTCCAAAAATACGCTTTCCAGTGTTGGTTCACAGGAATGAAGTGTTTCAATTACATCATCGGCCATCCACTGGCTGATTTTTTTGATGTTTTCGTCAGTCTGCTCCAGGGTATAAGTTTTTCCGCTGCTGAGCTGCAGGGTATATTTCTTTACCTTGTTATGTTTCAGACAGATTTCATTCGGAGTTCCGTACTCAACGATGACTCCTTCGTTAAGCAGAGCCACATGATCACACATTTTGGCTGCTTCCTCCATATTGTGAGTGGTCAGGAAAATGGCCATGCCCTCGTTCCTCAGCTGGAACAGCATTTTGTGGATCTCCAGAGCTGTAGATGGATCCAGACCGGAGGTCGGTTCATCCAGAAATAATACTTTTGGACGGTGGAGCACAGCTCGTGCAAGCACCAGACGCTGTGTCTGGCCTTTGGACAGTTTTCCGGCAGGCTTTTTCCTGTGTTCATAGAGGCCTACCTGATGCAGAACTTCATGAATCCGTTCTTTGGAAACTTTCAGGATTTTTGCGAAATATTCCAGGTTCTGCCAGACGGTCAGATATTCATAGATTCCGCTGCTGTCAGTTACGATTCCAATCTGTTCATAGATGGTTTCATCGATATGGCCGGAATTGATGCCGAGAATATAGGCGTCTCCGGAAGTCGGCTTCAGCTGACCGGTCAGGATTTTTATGGTGGTTGTTTTCCCGGCGCCGCTGGGACCGAGGAAGCCGAGAATTTCTCCCTCGGCAAGCGAAGCGTTCAGGTCTTTTAGTACAGGCTCGTCTTTGAATTTTTTGGAAATATGAGAGAGCCGGATGACTTCGTGGTTCATTTGTCGTTCCTCCTTTATGTTATGGCATCAGTATACCATGGAAAACAAAAGATACGGATGCAAATTCCTAAACGGCAGTTATGGCTTCCTGAATGTCCCTTCCGTGTTCATTCGTTCCAGTAATTTTGATTTTTCCTTCCTGGAGAGACTCAGGATTTCACCTCCGGCCCGGACGGTATTATGCTTCAGATTGATTTCATCAATTTTGTCCAGAGCCACAATATAAGAACGATGGATTTTCATAAACCGGTCGTTCAGGCGCTGCGCAATGTCGTTTAAGCTTCCAAGGAATTCGATTCTCTGGTTTTTTCCATGCAGGATGACATGGTGTGCCTTTGGAGAGGTCTCAAAGAAACAGATATCATCTACCGGGACGCTGCGAAGAGAATTTCCTGCTTTGAATGTAAAGTACTGAAAGCCCGGGAGAGAGGCAGACTGGCTTGACATACGATCCAAAATGTCGCGGAGACATCTGGCGATGGAAGAAGACAGCTTATCCGGCTGGTCTTTTACAATATAATCAAATGCTTCTACATGGTATTGGAAGGTTTTGTAAGCAAGATCCCGGAAACTGGTAACATAGACGATGATGCCTTCCGGATCAGTCAGACGGATTTCCTGTCCCAGCAGAAAACCGTCATATTCAGGGTCTTTTAGTTCCACATCCAGAAAATAGAGATTCTGCCGCTGTTTTATCTGTTTCAGATGATTCAGGAGAACAGACGGGCTGGCAGTGCTTTCGGCAATCTGCATATCATACTGGCAGATCAGGATCTGGTTATTGATTTGTTTTTCAATTTCGGCGCGGATCTGATGGTCATCATCACACAGCAGGATTTGTATCATAAGAAGTTCCTCCAATTCGTAATTCCTGGTAAAAACGCTGATTCCGCCAGGAAGCAGCACAGGTAATGTTTTGATATTGGTTCGTGATCTGCTGATAGCTGTACAATCCGAGACCACGGTTTTTCCCTTTGGTTGAGTAGCCTTTTTTCCATATCATGGAAAGATTCGGGCTTTCATGAGCCGTATTGCTGATGATAAATACGGTCTCATCCTTTGCGGCAGTGATCATAATGTCGATGTCGCCGGAATCCTTTTGTACGGCTTCAGCGGCATTATCTATCAGAATGCCGATGCAGCGCAGAAGGTCAGGTGTGCGCATGGAGCATGCCTGGACTGGGTAAAGGACTTCCAGATGACAGGGAATCTTCAGAGAATGAAGATAGGCAAGTTTTGTCATCAGAAGACTTTTCAGTTCCACGATTTCTAAATGAACCATCTGGTTGGCCAGCTGGATTTTGGAACCGATATTTTGATCGAAGTCCTGGAGCATGTGCTTCATATAAGATTCCAGAACATCGGTTTTCCCGTTTTTTACATCCAGATACATGCCGGACATTATATTTTTAAAATCATGCCGGTAAAGCCGGACGTCCTTCTGAATTTCTTCCAGAGTTTTAATATAAGTATTCTGCTGTGCGATCATTTGCTGCTGAGCTTTTTCCGTTTCAGACTGCAGAATACTTTTTGTAATGTAATGAAACAGCAGACTGAAGAAAAACAGCAGAAATAATCCGATGACTGCCATAAGCTGGTTATATTCCTGTACGATTCCAGACAGAAGAAGCGGATAATGGGAGGAGCCGGCAATAAAGATTCCAATTCCCGCAGCAATCCGTTTCTGCTTTTTTTCTTTCAGACAGCGAACAATCAAGAATGATGGATTGAGTCTGCGAATGATTTTACCGATAAAATAGGTAAAGAAGAGAAGCAGCAGTACAGAAATTGCCTGATTGGCAGAGGAACCTAAAGCATACTGCTCCGGAATAAACAGAAAAGTAATCAGGAATGTCTGATAATATATAAAAAAAGAAAAAGAAGTTGAAATTGCAGTGTTCCAGAAATCCTGCCGGGAGATCAGATAAACGGACAGAATATTAATGAACATGCCGAACATATCAAGAAGATAGGAAAGAATGCCTGCCGGAACAGGGAAAATATGGTAATAAGAAGACGCGAAATATATGATCGGACAGACGATCAGATCAACTGCCAGAGAACCAAGTAAAATACGAGGCTTCGACACTCTGAGATTTAAAATAAGAAAACTTAAATAATGTATGACGGCTTCTGTAAAAAAACTTGCGGTCATATATACGATCAGTCCAGTTAACATTGTAAAAACCCTTCCTATTGTTTCATCGAATTGAATTATACCATAAAAACGTCTCTGAAAATAGAAAGATTGTGTAAAAAATGGTTGTGTTTTAGGATTTCTTTCATTATTATAATATGGAAAGAATAAAGGAGGACTGTATCAATGGAGGAATTCTTACAGGTCGGTGCGATTGCCAATACCCATGGGATCGCAGGCGAAGTAAAGATTTATTCGATGACGGATGATATCATGCGTTTTAAAAAATTGAAAGAAGTATATCTGGATACAGGAAGGGAAAGGATGCTCCTTCATGTAGTATCCTGTAAATTTGTAAAGAATCAGCCGGTTCTTAAATTCCGTGAATTTAAGAATATCAATGAGATTGAACCATACAAACGCTGCGGGCTGTTTGTGTCAAGAGATCAGGCAGTGCCTCTGGGAAAAGATGAATATTACATTGCTGATCTGATCGGACTTAAGGTTTTGCGAGAAGAAGGATCATATCTGGGAGAACTGGTTGACGTGCTTCAGACAGGAGCTAATGACGTTTATGTAGTAAAAATGGAAGATGGAAGAGAAATTCTGCTTCCTGTGATTCGGGACTGTATTAAAAAGGTAGACCTGGAGCAGAGAGAAATTGTTGTCCATCTTATGAAAGGATTATTGGATGAATAGATTTCACATATTGACATTATTTCCTGATATGGTGAGAGACGGATTGAACACCAGCATTATCGGGAGGGCCATAGAGGCCGGACATCTGGAAATCAATGCGGTCAATATCCGGGATTACTCCACAAATAAACATTTAAAAGTAGACGATTATCCTTATGGAGGAGGCGCAGGACTTGTAATGCAGCCGGAACCGATCTACCGGGCTTATCAGGATCTGAGAAAAAATATGAAGAAAGCCCCAAGGGTGATTTATCTTACGCCCCAGGGACAGGTGTTCCGCCAGGAAATGGCGAAAGAACTGGCAAAAGAAGAAGAACTGGTATTTTTATGCGGTCATTATGAAGGAATTGATGAGAGAGTTCTGGAAGAGATTGTAACAGATTATGTTTCTATCGGAGATTATGTACTGACAGGCGGGGAACTGCCTGCCATGGTTATGATCGATGCTATTTCCAGACTGGTTCCGGGGGTTTTGAATAATGATGAATCCGCAGGGGAAGAGTCTTTTGAAAATGGCCTGCTGGAATATCCTCAGTATACGAGACCTCCGGTTTTTCTGGACAAGGAAGTTCCGGAAGTGCTTTTGTCCGGACATCATGAAAATATTCGTAAATGGCGGTATGAGCAGTCAGTAAAACGTACGAAAGAAAGGCGCCCGGATCTCTGGGAAGTCTATGAGAAAGAAAAGGGGAAGAAAGGTGAATAGCAGATTCCGGCTGGCAGCGGCAGATATGGACGGCACGCTGCTGAATCAAGAGAGGAAAATTACCAAAAGGACCCAGGAGGTCATAAAACAAGTGATTGAGCAGGGTGTTTATTTTGTTCCGGCCACGGGAAGGGCCGTGAATGCTCTGCCTGTAGAACTTAGATCCATTAAGGGAGTCCGATATGGAATCTTCAGTAATGGAGGCACTGTTTATGATCTTCAGGAAGAGAGGACAGTCTATACAAATCATTTTGATCCTAAAAGGGCTTTGGAACTGATTCGTCAGCTGAGACCGTTTGATCTTATGACCAGTGTCAGCCAGGGAGGGCAGTCTTATGGGGAAAGAATTCCGATGGAGCATCTGGATTATTATGAACTGGATGAGAATACCCGGGAGATTGTCAGAGGTTCCAGAAAGATTGTAGAAAACATTGAAGATCACATCAGGGAGAACCGGGATACCATTGAAAAGATGACCCTGATCTTTCGAACGATGGAAGAGAGAGCGAGGGTATGGGACTGGCTCCGTCAGTTTGAAGATATCCAGTATTCCAGTTCGCTGCCAAAAAATATTGAAATTTCCAAAAGGGGATGCAATAAGGGAACCGGGCTGCTGCATCTGGCGGAAATCCTGGGAGTTGAAAAGGATGAGATCATAGTATTTGGCGACGCAGACAATGACAGAGAAATGTTCGAACAGGCAGGCTGTTCGGTCGCCATGGCAAACGGGCTGGAAGAGATGAAAGCGATGGCAGATTATGTGACAGCGTCTAATCGGGAAGACGGAGTCGCTAAAGCCATGGAAAAGCTGATCCTTGGAAAGGCAGTATAAAAAATTCTCTGGATTTTGAAAAAAATGCTTGCCCGGGGCAAAAAAGTATGGTAGAATATCCAAGTTGTTATAAATAGGATGGTCCTCTGCTACGAACGGTATTAAGAACATCTAAAATTATTGAAGGAGGAACAACATGAACGCACAGGAGATTATCAAAGGCATCGAAGATGCACAGTTAAGAGAGGTAACTGAATTCAGAACAGGAGATACTGTAAGAGTTCACGCAAAAGTAAAAGAAGGAAACCGTGAAAGAATCCAGGTATTCGAAGGAATCGTAATCAAAAGACAGAACGGCGGAGCACGTGAGACATTTACTGTAAGAAAGAATTCCAGCGGTGTAGGTGTTGAAAAGACTTGGCCGGTACATTCTCCGATTATCGAGAAGATCGAAGTCGTAAGACGCGGTAAAGTAAGACGTGCAAAATTATACTACTTACGTGATCGTGTTGGTAAAGCAGCAAAAGTAAAAGAAAGAGTATAATCAACAGAGATGATGAGAAGAGAGGGATAGGCCGCATAAGCTTATCCCTTTTCTGTTATCGTTCCCGGGAAGGGGATGGGAAGGAGTTCATATGAGGAATGGATATACGGTAACTTATCAGATGAGAAAGCGTCAGAGACAGCGGCGTCAGAAAATCATCGGATATGTTTTGAAAATTGCAGCAGCGGTGCTGATTGCGTTCCTGATCGTAAGATTTGTGTGCTTCAGCTATACAATCCAGGGAGACTCCATGATGCCAACGATTGAAAATGGGGAAAAACATCTGGTGAACCGTCTGATCTATCATATCAAAGGACCGAGCAGGTATGATGTGATCGTATTTAAGCTGGATGATGATGCCAGCAGCAGCTATTATGTAAAGCGAGTGATCGGACTTCCGGGTGAAACTGTGCAGATCAAAGATGGCAAAATTTACGTTGACGGGAAGGCAGCGAAAAATTATTCTGATGAAAGCATTTCATCTCCGGGAGTTGCGTCAGAAGAAATTACATTAGGTTCCGATGAGTATTTTGTACTGGGAGATAACTACAGCAATAGCGAAGATTCCAGAAGTGCAGGAATTGGAAATATAAAGAGAAGCAATATTATTGGAAAAGTCAGTATCAAATACTGGCCATGGGGCTAGATAAGGAGTAAAGGAGGAAACTATGGATTTTCAGTGGTACCCTGGTCATATGACAAAAGCAAAACGTATGATGCAGGAGAGCATGAAGTTAATTGATATTATGATCGAGCTGGTGGATGCAAGGATTCCGTTAAGCAGCAGGAATCCGGACATTGATCAGCTGGCAGCCGGGAAATACCGTCTGATCCTGCTGAATAAATATGATATGGCAGATGATCAGGTTACGGCAGAATGGGAAAAATATTTTAAAGCCAAAGGATTTTTTGTGGCAAAAACAAATTCAAAATCAGGCAAAGGTGTAAAAGCGACACAGAATATTATTCTGGAAGCGTGCAGAGAAAAATTAGAAAGAGACCGCAGGAGGGGCATCAAAAACCGACCGATCCGTGCGATGATCGCAGGGATTCCCAATGTAGGAAAGTCAACATTTATCAACAGTCTGGCAGGAAGAGCCTGCACCAAGACAGGAAATAAACCGGGTGTTACGAAAGGAAAACAGTGGATCAAGCTGAATAAGAACATCGAACTTCTGGACACGCCGGGAATTTTGTGGCCGAAATTTGAAGATCAGACAGTCGGACTGAGACTTGCCCTGATCGGATCCATCCGGGATGAAATCCTGAATCAGGATGAGATGGCCATTGAGCTGATTGAATATCTGAAACATCATTATTCTGGTATCCTGGAAAAAAGATATCAGGTGGATGAGTCAGAAGACCGGGTAAAAATCTTAAATGCCATTGCAGAAAACCGAAACTGCAGGATGAAGGGCAACGAGCTGGATTATGAAAAGGCGGCAAAGATTTTGCTGGAGGAATTCAGAAACGGAAAACTGGGACGGATTTCTCTGGAAGTTCCGGGAGAAGAAGCATGACGAAAAAAGAAGAACGAGAAGCAAAAAAATTAGAAAAACTGCGCCAGGAAAAAGAGCGGATGCATGAGATGTTCGCGTATGAAAGAAAATACGGGCAGTATCACTATATCTGCGGGGTGGACGAAGTCGGAAGAGGTCCGTTTGCAGGACCGGTAGTGGCGGCTGCCGTAATTCTTCCGAAGGACTGCGATATTTTGTATCTGAATGATTCCAAAAAGATTTCAGAGAAGAAGCGGGATATTTTGTATGATGAGATTTATGAAAAGGCAGTGGCAGTAGGCATTGGCATGGCTTCAGAAAAAGTGATCGATGAGATCAACATTCTGCAGGCGACTTACAAGGCAATGCAGTCAGCCATTGAAAAACTGGAGGTTGTGCCGGATCTTCTGCTGAATGACGCAGTCACGATCCCTGAAATTTCAATTCCGCAGGTTCCGATCATTAAAGGAGATGCCAAGAGCGCGTCCATTGCTGCGGCAAGCATCGTAGCGAAGGTAACCAGGGACCGCATGATGAAAGAGTATGATGCGGTATATCCTGGATATCAGTTTGCCAGGAACAAAGGCTATGGGACAAAGGCACATATTGAAGCAATCAGGGCTCAGGGAATTTGCGAGATCCACCGCAGAACTTTTGTAAAGAAGTACATATGAGAAATCAGAGAGAAAGAGGCATGGCGGCGGAAACAGCTGCCTGCCGTTTTTTAAAACTTCAGGGGTATGAAATCCTGGAGAGAAATTTTACCGCAAAAACAGGAGAGATCGATATCATCGCAAGGCAGGATGGCTGGCTTGTGTTTGTTGAAGTAAAATATCGTCAAAATACAGCGTATGGATATCCGGGAGAGGCTGTTAATGTCAGAAAGCAAAACAGGATCCGCCGGACGGCAGAGGTATATCTGAAGAAAAAAGGCTGGTCCTTTGCCCAGCCCATACGTTTTGATGTAGTAGAAATACTGGGAAAGAAAATTCGGGTGATAAAACATGCATTTTAAAAAATCAAATCAGAATCATTCTACGGTGCTTCATGATGGGAAGGTGCCTTATCTGACGTTCCGCAAATTAGATCAGGCGGGCGCTGTCCATGGATTTTCTACGAGAATGGGCGGCGTCAGCAAAGGAATCTTTGCTACCATGAATCTAAGCTATCACCGGGGAGATGATAAAGAAGCAGTGGATGAGAATTTCCGCAGGATTGGAGAAGCGATTGGCTTTGATCCGAAAAAACTGGTGTTTTCCAATCAGATCCATGAAACGAGGATCTGTAAAGTAACAGAAAAAGACTGTGGAAAAACAATGACCAACATGGACGGACTCGTAACGAATGTAAAAGGAGTCCCGCTGTATACAGGATATGCAGACTGCGTTCCGCTGTTTTTTTATGATCCCTGCAAAAAAGTTGCGGCGCTGGCTCATTCCGGATGGCGGGGGACCGCAGGAAAAATCGGGGCTAAGATGACAAGGGTCATGAAAGAAGAATATGGCTGCAAAGCGAAAGATATTGTCGCTGCCATCGGGCCATCCATCTGCAGAGACTGTTATGAAGTCAGTCAGGATGTGGCAGATGTGTTCCGGAAAGTTCTGGAAGGACATGAAGAGGCAGAATATATGGATGATAAAGGAAATGGAAAATACCAGCTGGATTTGTGGAAGATTAATGAGATCATTCTGCTGGAAGCAGGGATTCGAAAAGAAAATCTGGATGTTACAGATATATGTACCTGCTGTAATTCCCAATACCTGTTTTCTCATCGTGCCAGTCATGGCCGGAGAGGAAATCTGGCAGCGTTTATTGTTTTGTAAGAAGCCGTAGAGAGGGCAGATTTTCAGACCCTGGGGATGTATGGATGTTCTGCATTTTGTTCTCAGATGGTACTGGACGGGATTTGCCGGATACGGTATACTAAAATAAGTATCACAAGAAGGATTCAGAGAGGAAATATAGATTATGAGTAAGCCAATAGTAGCGATTGTAGGCCGGCCGAACGTAGGAAAATCTACATTATTTAATGCGCTGGCAGGAGAGAAGATATCAATCGTAAAAGATACTCCCGGTGTAACGAGAGACCGTATTTACGCGGACATTTCTTGGCTGGATTATCAGTTTACGATGATTGACACCGGCGGAATTGAGCCGGATACAGGCGATATGATGCTGTCTCACATGAGAGATCAGGCGGAGATTGCCATAGAGACTGCGGATGTGATCATTTTCCTGACAGATGTGCGTCAGGGGCTTGTGGACGCGGATTATCAGGTGGCAGACATGCTGCGCCGTTCTCAGAAGCCGGTCGTTCTGGCAGTCAACAAAGTAGATAATTATGAAAAGTTCATTATGGACACCTATGAATTTTATAATCTTGGACTGGGAACGCCATTCCCGGTATCTGCCAATTCGAAGCTGGGATTTGGAGATCTGCTGGATGAAGTGATTGCCAACTGCAATCCGGAGACATTAAAAGAGGAGGAAGATGAGAGACCACGAGTAGCCATCATCGGAAAACCGAACGCAGGAAAATCATCTATGATCAATAAGATGCTTGGGGAGGACAGGCTGATCGTATCGGATGTTGCCGGCACCACCAGGGATGCCATTGACACAGTGATCCGCCGGGGAGATAAGGAATATGTCTTTATCGATACGGCAGGACTGCGCAGAAAGAGCAGAATCAAAGAAGATCTGGAACGGTACAGCGTGATTCGTACCGTTGCTGCTGTAGAGCGGTGTGATGTGGCAATTCTGGTGATTGACGCAGAAGAAGGTATCACAGAACAGGACGCCAAGATCGCCGGAATCGCCCATGAACGAGGCAAGGGAATGATCATTGCCGTGAATAAATGGGATCTGGTGGAGAAGAACGACAAAACAATTTATAAGTATACCAATAAAATAAGAGAAGTCTTATCCTTTATGTCTTATGCGGAACTGGTATTTGTTTCTGCTAAGACAGGTCAGAGATTTCAGAAGATCTTTGATCTGCTGGACGTAGTTATCGAGAATCATGCGCTTAGAGTGCAGACAGGTGTGCTCAATGAGATTCTTGCCGAGGCAGTGGCGATGAAGCAGCCGCCGTCTGACAAAGGAAAGCGCCTGAAACTTTATTATATGACGCAGGTTTCTGTAAAGCCGCCTACGTTTGTGGTTTTTGTAAATGATAAGAAACTGACACATTTTTCATATACGAGATATTTGGAAAATCAGATTCGAAATACGTTTGGTTTCCGCGGAACACCGATCCGCATTTATACAAGGGAAAGGAAGGAAAGATAAATGGTAATGTGCGTTATAGTCTGTCTTATTGTTGGGTATTTGTTCGGATGCATTCAGACAGGGTATTTTGTAGGCCGGGCAAATAAGATTGATATCCGTGATTATGGAAGTGGAAATTCCGGAACGACCAATACACTGAGGACGCTCGGAAAGACAGCGGCAGTGATCACATTCCTTGGCGATGCCGCAAAAGGACTGGTTGCTGTCAATATCGCTCGTTACATAATCATTCCTTATTTTGGAGTAGAAAGTGAAGCTGTGCTGTGGCTGCTGACTGGATTTGCAGTTGTGCTGGGACATAATTTTCCATTTTTTCTGGGATTTAAGGGAGGAAAAGGAATTGCTACGACAGGAGGCGTGATTTTTGCGTTTCACTGGCAGCTGGGGCTGATCTGTGCGGTTGTATTTCTGATCGTGACAGCAGCGACCAAATATGTATCCCTTGGCTCCATCTGCATGGTTTTGATCATTCCATTTATGTTATATTTTGCAGAACCGGGAAATCTTCCTCTGGTAGGGGTTGGTGTGATTTTTACGGCGATGGCAATCTGGCGCCACAGGGCGAATATTGACCGCCTGATTCATGGCACGGAGAATAAACTGGGACAAAAAGTAAAACGTTAGGAGGATTTGATTCATGAAACAAGTTAGTGTAATAGGAGCGGGAAGCTGGGGAACGGCCCTGGCAGTATTGCTGGCAAACAACGGACATCAGGTGACGATATGGTCACATGATCCTCATGAGGTCGAGATGCTCAGCACAAAAAGAGAGCAGCAGGAAAAGCTGCCGGGAGTGAAACTGCCGGATAATGTCAGCGTCCTGTCTGATATGGAAGCAAGCCTGACAGGAAAAGATGTCGTTGTAATGGCGGTTCCTTCTCCGGTTGTGCGTTCTGTCGCAAAACAGATGGCTCCTTACATTTCAGATGGACAGGTCATTGTAAATGTCGCAAAAGGAATTGAAGATGGAACTTATATGACCTTATCCGCGATTATAGAAGAAGAAATCCCGAATGCGGAAGTGTGTGTCTTGTCAGGCCCAAGTCATGCGGAAGAAGTGGGACGGGGAATTCCGACAACGGTTGTTGTCGGATCAAAGAAACAAAAAATTGCGGAGATGCTCCAGGATGTTTTTATGAATCAGGTGTTCCGTGTATATACAAATCCGGATATCATCGGAATTGAGCTGGGAGGCGCTTTAAAAAATGTCATTGCCCTTGCAGCCGGAACAACGGATGGTCTTGGATACGGAGATAATACAAAAGCGGCGCTGATGACCCGTGGAATTGCTGAACTTACCCGTCTTGGGGTTGCGCTTGGAGGAAAACCGGAGACGTTTTCCGGACTGACAGGCATTGGAGATCTGATCGTTACCTGCACCAGTGTCCACAGCAGAAACCGGAAGGCAGGATATCTGATCGGAAAGGGAATGACAGCAGATGAAGCGATGAAAGAAGTTAAGATGGTTGTGGAAGGTGTATATTCCGCAAAGGCAGCGCTTGGTCTGGCAAGAAAATATAACGTATCCGTTCCGATCGTGGAAGCGGTTAACAAGGTGCTGTTTGAAGGAGCTGACCCGAAAGAAGAAGTGTCAAGTCTTCTGCTGCGTGAACGCAGGAAAGAACATAATAATCTGAAGTGGGAAGAATAAGAGAGTACAAAGGAAGGAAGAAAAATAGAATGGGATCATATACCGAAAAATCAAGAGAAGAACTGCTGGCATTAAAAGAAGAGACGGATCGTGCTTATGAAGAATTTAAAGCGAAGAATCTTGCTCTTGATATGTCCAGAGGAAAACCTGCGCCAAGTCAGGTAGACTGTTCCAACGGCATGTTAAAAGAAATGACAGACTATCATACGGAAGACGGCGTAGACGTCCGTAATTATGGAATCTTAGACGGAATCCCGGAGATCAAGAAGCTGTTCAGCGATCTGCTGGATATTCCGAAAGAACGTATTATCATTGGCGGAAATGCCAGCCTGAACCTGATGTTTGATGCAATGATGCGTCTGTATGTGTTTGGAACCATGGGAGAAAAACCATGGGGACAGCTGGAGAAGGTAAAATTCCTGTGTCCGGCACCGGGATATGACAGGCATTTTACAATCAGTGAGACTCTGGGCATGGAGATGATCCCGATTGAGATGACCAGTGATGGACCGAACATGGATCAGGTAGAAAAACTGGCTGCAGAGGATGAGGCAGTCAAAGGAATCTGGTGTGTTCCTAAGTTTTCCAATCCTCAGGGAATCTGCTACAGTGACGAAACAGTAAACCGCCTGGCTTCTATGAAGACTGCGGCAAAAGACTTTAAGATTTTCTGGGACAACGCATATGGGGTTCATCCGGTATTTGAGGATGTGGAAGTAAAGAACATTCTGGATGCCTGTGAGGAAGCGGGAACAAAGAATCGTCCATATTATTTCTTCTCTACTTCTAAGATTTCCTTCCCGGGAGCTGGCGTATCCCTGGTAGCGGCAAGTGATGAAAATATCGCGGAGATCAAAAAAATAATGAATGCGCAGACAATTGGGTATGATAAGATTAATCAGCTGCGCCATGTGCAGTTCTTTAAGGATGCGCAGGGACTCCGCAGACATATGCAGGTTCTTGCGGACTGTATGAAGCCGAAATTCGAGATCGTATTAAACACACTGGAAAAAGAACTGGGCGGAAGCGGACTGATTTCATGGGAAAATCCAAAAGGCGGTTATTTTGTATCAGTTGATGTGATGCCGGGATGCGCAAAAGAGGTCGTTCGTCTGGCGAAGGAAGCTGGTGTTGTCTTGACAGGAGCCGGTGCCACATATCCATACAAAAAGGATCCGAAGGACGCAAATCTGAGAATTGCGCCTACGTATCCGACAGTGGAAGAATTACAGCAGGCAATGGATCTGTTCTGTATTTGTGTAAAAAAAGCTGGCATTGAAAAAATGCTTCAGGATTAATAAATTTGCGAAAAGGGGATTTAAGCATGCTTAAATCCCTTTTTTTGACCTGATAGGAGCAGACATGCCGTAAAACACAGCAAATTCCGTCCCGGATTTTCCGGAAGATCGATGCATCTTACAGGAAAAGATATAAGGAGGTGATCGGGATGGAGAAAATGGAGCATGTGCTTATGTCTGTGACAGATATTTCAATCATCATTTTTGAATATATTGGAGTAGCGGTTATTTTATGGGCCGGAATCAGGGGAATAACACATTATGTCAGGAGGAAGGAAGATGCGAGAATGGTGCTTGCCCGGGGACTGGCGGCGGGTCTGGAGTTTAAGATGGGCAGTGAAATCTTAAGGACTGTGATCGTACGGAATTTCTCTGAAATCGGAATGGTAGCAGGGATCATCCTGCTCCGGGCGGTGCTGGCGTTCCTGATTCACTGGGAGATTCGAAATGAGCAGTAGACTTTGCTGCTTTTGTTGTGATAGAATGATAAAAAAGTAAAAGAGGAGTGATTACATGAAATTTACAAAGATGCACGGTTGTGGAAATGACTACGTATATGTAAACTGTTTCAATGAGACCATAGATGATCCTGGCAAGGTTGCCAAATTTGTTAGTGACCGGCATTTCGGAATCGGTTCTGATGGAATGATCTGTATCTGCCCATCTGACAAAGCTGATTTTAGAATGGCCATGTATAACTCTGATGGATCAGAAGGAGCCATGTGTGGAAACGGCGTCCGCTGTATCGCAAAATATGTCTATGATTATGGACTGACGGACAAAACAACGATCACGATTGAAACCAAAGCGGGAATCAAGGAACTGAAATTAACTGTGGAAGATGGAAAAGTAACCTGGGTGCGGGTGGACATGGGCGCGCCGATCATGGAAGCTTCAGAGATTCCTGCAATTTATGATGAACTGGATGAGATTATCGATCAGCCGGTGATCGTGGATGGAAAAGAATATAAGATTACATGTGTGTCCATGGGAAATCCTCATGGAGTTGTTTTTGTGGATTCTGTAGATGATCTGGATCTGGAAAAAATCGGACCAAAGTTTGAAAATCATGCAATGTTCCCTGACAGAGTGAATACAGAATTCATAGAAGTGATAGATGAAAATACGTTAAAGATGCGTGTATGGGAACGCGGAGCAGGAGAGACGCTTGCCTGCGGTACCGGCGCCTGTGCCAGCGCGTACGCGGCATATCTGAATCATAAGACCGGGAAGAAGGTACTGGTGCATCTGACAGGCGGAGATCTGCAGATTGAATATGATGAAGAGAAAAACACGATTTTTATGACAGGACCGGCAACCAAAGTATTTGATGGAGAGATTGAACTGCCGTAATCAAAGGGAAGGAATAGATTTGGAGGATAACATGAATTTAAAAGACTTATTGGAACGATCAGATTACCGCTGTGTGCAGGGAGATGTGGATACAGAGATTTCATCTCTGGTCTATGATTCCAGAAAGATAGAGGAAGGCAGTGTATTTGTATGTATTTCAGGTGCTGCTTTTGATGGGCATGAATTTGCCGGACAGGCAGCGGAAAAAGGCGCCGCCGCGGTTGTCGTGGAAAAAGAAGTGGAAGTGCCGGAAGGAATCACGGTGATTCGCGTAGAAGATACGAGACTTGCTCTGGCAGAAATGTCTGCGGCTTATTTTGGATATCCGGCAGAAAAACTTACAACGATCGGAATCACAGGAACGAAGGGAAAGACAACGATCACGTATATGATTCGTCAGGTGCTGGAACATGCGGGACAGAAAACCGGACTGATCGGAACCATTGAGACGATCATAGGGGAAGAAAGAATTCCTTCTGTTAATACGACGCCGGAATCTTATGTTGTGCAGGAATCTTTCCGAAAGATGGTAGATGCCGGATGCAGAAACGTAGTAATGGAAGTTTCTTCACAAGGCCTGATGCTTCACAGAGTCAGCGGATTCACGTTCGATTATGGAATGTTTACGAATCTGGCGGAAGACCATATCGGAGAAAATGAACACAAAGATATGGATGATTATATCCACTGCAAGAGCCTTTTGTTCCAGCAGTGCTGCCAGGGCATTGTCAACGGGGATGATGACTATGTAGAAAGAATTATCAAGGATCATACCTGCGCCATTGAAACATATGGAATGAAGAATACCAATGATGTATATGCGGAAAATGTAGAACTGATCCAGGAACCGGGATATCTTGGCGTTGCCTATGACCTGAAAGGCAGACAGGAGTACCGTGTGGCAGTGGATATACCGGGAGATTTCACAGTTTATAATTCGCTGGCGGCAATTTCTCTGTGCCGTCATATGGGAATCGTAAAAGAAGATGTTCTGGAAGCATTGAATACAATTCAGGTAAAAGGAAGACTGGAGATTGTCAAAACGCCAGGTGAATATACGCTGATGATTGATTATGCGCATAATGCGATGAGCTTATCAAGCCTGCTTACGACGATTCGCAAATATCATCCGAATAAGATTTACTGTCTGTTCGGATGTGGAGGAAACCGCGCAAAATCAAGAAGATATGAGATGGGAGAAGTGTCTTCCAATCTGGCAGATCTTACTGTGGTTACCTCCGATAATCCAAGATATGAAGAGCCAATGGATATCATCAATGATATTCTGGTAGGCGTGCGCAAAGGCCCGGGAGAGTATGTGACGATTCCGGACAGAAAAGAAGCAATTAAATATTGTATGGAACATGCCGGCAAAGGGGACATCGTAATACTTGCAGGAAAAGGACATGAAGATTATCAGGAAATCAAAGGTGTGAAACACCATATGGATGAAAGAGATCTGATCCAGGAAATCCTGGAAGGGAAATAGGACTCATTTTATAAAAAAGGAGCGGTGATCACAATGAAAGAAACATATATGATGGCCCTGGATGCGGGAACGACCAGTTCCCGATGTATTCTGTTTGACCATAAAGGAGATATCTGCAGTATGGCTCAGCAGGAATTTACCCAGCATTTTCCGAAACCCGGCTGGGTAGAGCATGATCCGGTGGAAATCTGGGAAACGCAGAAAAAAGTTATGATCCAGGCGATGGATCAGCTGAAAATAGGCGCTGATCAGGTGGCAGGAATCGGGATTACCAAC
The DNA here is from genome assembly GCF_016586355.1 of Anaerostipes butyraticus. Classification (GTDB taxonomy): domain Bacteria; phylum Bacillota; class Clostridia; order Lachnospirales; family Lachnospiraceae; genus Anaerostipes; species Anaerostipes butyraticus. The sequence goes on along the minus strand of NZ_BLYI01000027.1, from coordinate 215,930 downwards.
CAGAGGGAGACAGCGGTCCTTTGGGAGAAAGAGACTGGAAAACCGGTCTGTAATGCGGTAGTATGGCAGTGCAGACGGACAGCGCAGATGTGTGATGAGCTGAAAGAAAAGGGATATGAGGAAATGATCCGGAAAAAGACCGGACTTCCGATCGATCCGTATTTTTCAGGAACCAAAATCCGCTGGATGCTGGATCATACAGACGGGGCAGCTAAAAAAGCAGAAGAAGGGAAACTGCTGTTTGGCACCGTTGAGACATGGCTGATCTGGAATCTGACAGGCGGCAGGGTGCATGTCACAGATTACACCAATGCGTCCAGAACAATGCTCTACAATATCAACGATTTGTGCTGGGACAAAGATATCCTGGACCTGCTGGAAATTCCGGAGTCCATTCTGCCGGATGTGGTATCCTGCAGTGAAATCTACGGATATACGGATGAAGATCTGCTGGGAGGGAAGGTCGCCATTGCGGGAGCGGCCGGCGATCAGCAGGCTGCATTGTTCGGCCAGACCTGTTTCCAGGCAGGAGAGGTAAAGAATACATATGGAACCGGATGTTTTATGCTGATGAATACAGGCGGGATGCCGGTAAACTCTAAAAATGGTCTGATCACCACCATTGCCTGCGGCCGGGAAGGAAAGATTGATTACGCTCTGGAAGGATCTATTTTCGTGGCAGGGGCTGCGATCCAGTGGCTGAGAGATGAACTGGGATTTTTTGAGAAAGCTTCCGAAAGTGAAGCAATGGCTGTTTCAGTTCCGGATACCAATGGCTGTTATGTAGTTCCGGCCTTTACCGGGCTGGGAGCTCCGTACTGGGATTCCTATGCCAGAGGCAGTATCCTTGGACTGACAAGAGGAGTCAGCAAAAATCATATCGTAAGAGCGACACTGGAATCCCTGGCATATCAGACACTGGATGTGTTAAAAGCCATGGAAGAAGACAGCGGAATCCGTCTGGATTCTCTGAAAGTAGATGGCGGAGCGTGCGCCAATAATTTCCTGATGCAGTTCCAGGCTGATATTATTGGAGAGCCGGTTCACCGGCCGGAATGCGTGGAAACCACCGCCACAGGAGCGGCATACCTGGCAGGGCTTGCCGTTGGATACTGGAAGGATAAAGAGGAAATAAAAGAAAACTGGAAACTGAACCGTGTGTTTGACCCCAATATGGATGATGAAGTGCGGAAAAAGAAAATTTTCGGTTGGAAGAAAGCAGTTAACAGAAGCTTATCATGGGACAAAGAATAGGAGATGCAGACGTGGAAAAAAGAATTACAGGAACAACAAAACTATATGGATTGATCGGGTCGCCGGTCGGTCATTCAGATTCACCGGCTATGCAGAATTATGGATTTCAGGCATGCGGTGTAGATGGAGCTTATCTGGCTTTTGATATCAAAGAGGAACAGGTGCCGGAGTTTATTAAAGCCATGCGATTATTGAACATGCAGGGCTGCAATGTAACGATGCCGTGTAAAACAGCGGCGGCTCAGAATATGGATGAACTGTCACCGGCTTCCCAGCTGATCGGAGCCGTAAATACGATCGTAAACCGTGATGGAAAGCTGTACGGCCATATTACTGATGGGGAAGGATTTGTTGCGAATCTGAAAGATCACGGAGTAGAAGTAAAAGATAAAAATATTGTAATTTTCGGCGCGGGAGGCGCTGCTACGGCAATCCAGGTACAATGCGCTCTGGATGGAGCGAAGTCCATCACGATTTTTAATCCGAGAGATGGATTTTTTGAGAAAGCGGAGAAGATGGTTGGCAAAATTCAGGATAAAGTGCCGGGATGCCAGGTCGAGCTGTATGATCTGGACGCCAAAGATGCCATGAAAGAAAAGATTGACGCCGCAGATATTCTGGTGAATGGAACGCTTCTCGGAATGAAGCCGAGAGAAGATACCTCCATCATCAATGATCCGGATTTGTTCCACGAAGGACTGGTTGTTGCAGATGTTGTATATAATCCAAAAGAAACCAGACTGCTGAGGGAAGCAAAGGAACATGGATGTATCACTGTGCCTGGAAGCGGAATGCTTTTATGGCAGGGAGTAGCAGCTTTCAAGCTGTTCACCGGAAAAGATATGCCGGTAGAAGAAGTAAAAGAGAAATTCTTCAGCGAAGCATAATTTCATAAGAAGATTACGATGAAAAAAGCTGTGCACGGGAAAATTCTTGTGCACAGCTTTTTGACGATATAGCTTATGATACAATTAGTATAATCCAAAACTAAAGACAAAGGCAATTAAGACGGCAGCCGGACCTGTGATCAAACGGGAAAACAGCATAGCCGGAACACCGTAGTTTACTGTGTCTTCTTCTGCTTCGGCCAGGGTAAGAGCAATCGGAACGAAATCACAGCCAACCTGAGAGTTGATGGCAAATAGGGCAGGGAGGGAATAAGAGACAGGAATGGTTCCTTTTCCGATTTCTACTCCTAATAAAACTCCGATTACCTGGGCAATCACGGCTCCGGGACCAAGAACAGGTGACAGGAACGGGATAGCGCAGAAAACAGAAATAATCAGAAGACCAGGCAGACTGCCGGCCAGCGGTTTGATGGCATTTGCCAGAATGTTTCCGATGCCGGTATAATTGATGATTCCGACAATGATGCTTACAAAGATCATAAAAGGCAGGATATTTTTCAAAACAACATCCAGAGTATCACGGCCGGCCTGATAAAAGACATTAACGACACTTCCTATACTGCGGCCGACAGATGTCATCACACCGACAATTCCTTTTTGCTCTGTTCTTTTTGTTTCTGCTGCGGATGAAGCGGCTGAAGGTTTTTTAGGCTGATCCGGCGGAATCGCCGCTTTTTCAGGCGCCGGAACTTCCCCTTCGGCAAGAGTTATATTCTCTTCTTTTACACCAGATACAAAATTATCTTCATTGATATATTTGGCTAACGGGCCGGATGGAGAAATAGGATGGATATCAATGGTCTTTACTCCCATTTTTGGATAAACGCCGCAGCGCAGAGTTCCGCCGCATCTACAATGGCAATGATGATTTCTTCCGGTTCCACTTTGTTATTAAATCCGTCAACGACAGGAACCTGCAGAAGATCAGCGATCTTTTGGGCCAGAGGGTGAATAGAACCGCCGGTTGTGGATACAACAACCTTTTTTGTGTCAGTCTCGCAAACCGTAAGAGGTCCGCCCCATCCATTACTCCCATGTGTGATTTTTACAACTGGCTTCATATGGATTAACTCCTTTCATTCTGGTTTTTGCTGCGTTTCATTAGCTGCTTGGTAATAAATTCTGTAACATTTCCGCGAATAAAGATGACGATGATACCGACCAGGAGATAACGAACGGCCAGCGGAGTCGTAGATTTTCCCAGCGTTGTAATTCCGGCTGCAATTCCAGTCCAGACAAATAATTCTGCGGAATTCGCATGAGGAAACAGGCCGGTAATTGGATGAGCAAAAGAAAAACAGGCGTCTACGAAAGCTGGTTTTTCATCCTCTTCTACGAATTTACCCATGGTGTAGCACATAGGGTTTGTCAGAAAAAACAGAGCCATAACCGGAAGGAGCGTATAACGCAGAAGCCGGAACCGGGTCAGACGTCTTGAAAAATTCATAACCCTTTCTTCTCCGATCAGACTGATCAGCGCATTGATAAATGTTAAAAGAATCAGTACATTTGGCAGAATGCTGGTGATCAGGCTCATCAAATTTTCACCGCCGGCAGATACAATGCCGGTAAAGCCTTCTGCAATCTTAACAATAAAATCCTCCTTTATTTTAACGTAAGTTAACAGGCTGTCTGACTGGTAATCTGTTCTGCTGCAGATGCCAATGCTTTTTTCTGATTTTTACTTTTCAGGACAAGAGATAAATCCTGAATCGATCTTCCGATGTAATCAGGCATTTGTCTCATTCGGGAAAGAACAGAAAACCCTTCCAGTAAATGAAAGTCCTGTATGATCTGATCTTGGTTCACAACAAGGATCATAATAACGCCCTTTGACAGGGAACGCAGAGAAGAGCGGGAGCTTCCTATGGCAAGAGTATAATCTTTCCCTCTGTATAACTGTTTTTGCTGTTCCATTGTCTGATAGATCTGACGAATCTGAAAAAGAGAAAAGACAGCCTGTAAAATCAGAACTACAAATAAAATGCCTAAAATAGTACGAATCTGCATATCCCCGGTACCTCCTTTCGTTTTGAAATCGTTTGACTTGATGGTTGTATTTTATTAATTTTCAACAAAAAAAGTCAATAAAAACAAAGAAAATGGAACAAATGACACAAAAGTGAAGGGAAGATTTTTGTATAGGAAACGATAAAAGTGGCAAATGTTCCAATGCGTGTCAAATGATTGACAATGGTTTCCAAAAGCCGTTATGTTAAAAAAGAAATCAGACAACAGACTTAGAAAGAGGTGTGAAGATGAAAACAAAAGCAGTTCGGCTATATGGAACAAAGGATCTTAGACTGGAGGAGTTTGAGCTTCCGTCCATGAAAGAAGATGAAATTCTTGTAAAAATCATGACAGACAGTGTCTGTATGTCTACTTACAAGCTGGTACAGCAGGGAGAAAACCATAAAAGAGCTCCAAAAGATCTGAAACATCATCCGGCAGTCGTAGGACATGAAATGTCAGGTGTTATTTTGAAAGTAGGAGAAAAATGGAAAGGAAAATATAAAGAAGGATCCAAGTTTACGGTACAGCCGGATATGAACGATCATGGGGTAACGAAAACAGCAGGATATTACTATGAAAATTACGGCGGAGACTGCACTTACTGCATTCTGCCTAAAGAAGTCATGGAGCTGGACTGCCTGATTCCTTTTGAGGGAGATTCTTTCTTTGAAGCATCGCTGGCAGAACCTACTGCCTGCATTAAGGCGGGATATGAAAGAATGTATCACACATCCAAAACAGATCATAGCCATACGATGGGAGTAAAAAAAGGCGGCAGTCTGATTATTTTTGGAGCGTGCGGGCCTATGGGAATGGAATGTATTGACTATGGCCTGCATATGAAAGACGGGGCTTCTCTGATCGTGGCAGTTGATCTCAATCAGGAACGGCTTGAGCGGGCTTCCAGGATCATGATGCCGCAGAAAGGAGATAAAAAGCTCGTATTTGCGGACGCGGGGAAAACAGACAATATTGTAGAATACCTGATGAATTTAACAAATGGGAAAGGATATGATGATGTCTTTGTCTATGCGCCGGTGGAGGAATTGATCGAACAGGCAGATCAGGTTCTTGCGGAGGATGGATGCCTGAATTTCTTTGCAGGACCAATCGATCAGAATCTCTCTGCGAAGATTAATTTTTACCGGGTACATTATTCCAGAACACATACGGTTGGCTTTACCGGAAGCACGCAGAATGATCTTGTGCAGGCGCTGAAATCCATTGAGGAAGGGAGACTGGGACCAAGGGTTATGGTAACGCATATCGGAGGGCTGGAAAGTGCTGCAGATACTACGCTTCGTCTTCCTGAAATTCCAGGAGGGAAGAAACTAATTTATACTCAGACCGATCTTCCACTGACCGCGATTGAAGATTTTAGAAAACTGGGAGAAAAAAATGAACTGTTCCGCAAACTGGCAGACGCCTGTGACCGCCATCAGGGATGCTGGAACGGAGAGGCCGAAAAAATATTATTGGATGAGTACCACGTAAGCTGTACAGAATAAGGAGGAACATATGCTGGTTACATTAAAAGAACTGCTGGAAGAAGCAAAAAAGGAAAAAAAGGCAGTCGGAGCATTTAACGGAACAACCCTGGAAGCGATACAGGGTATTATCCAGGCAGCAGAAGAAACGAATTGTCCGGTAATACTGCAGCACGCTCAAAGCCATGACGCAATCATATCATTGGAAGAAATCGGACCGATTTTGTTATACTATGCGAAACGGGCCAGGGTGCCGGTAGCGGTTCATCTGGACCATGGAAGTACATATGAGAGATGCATCCAGGCAGTCCGGCTTGGCTTTACCTCAGTTATGTATGATGCGTCTGCAAAAGAATTCGCAGATAATATAAAGGAGACAAAAGAAGTCGTGAAAGCGGCACATGCAGCCGGCGTCAGCGTAGAGGCGGAACTGGGGCATGTATTTACTTCAAAGGTAGGCATCAGTGAAGGCGGCTCAGCTGATGAAGCAGACGATTATGAAAATCTGGAAGATATCTATACCGATCCTCAGATGGCAAAACAGTTTGCAGAGGAAACAGGGGTGGATTGTCTGGCCATTGCTTTCGGAACGACACGTGGAGTTTATTTAAAGGAGCCGAAATTAGACCTTGACCGTGTCGCGCAGATACGAGATACTATTAAGATACCATTGGTCATGCACGGAGGCTCTGGAGTATCAGAAGAAGATTACCGGAAAGCAATTAAAAATGGAATCTGTAAAATTAATTACTATACTTATATGAATACGGCAGCAGGAAAAGCTTCAAAGGAATACTGGGAAGATACCAGCAGGCCCCTGTTTTATGATCAGATGGCGTTTTCTGCCAAAGAGGCAGTCAAAGAAGACGTAAAAAAGGCAATCAGGATATTTCAGAATTTATAGGAGGATGTATGGGCGGCTCAGATGATACAAGGTTATTAGTTGAAATTGCACATATGTATTACGATGATCAATTGACACAGCAGCAGATTGCAAAGCAGATCAATATGAGCCGCTCGCTGGTATCAAAGCTTTTAAATAAGGCGAGGGCAGAAGGAATCGTTGAAATTACGATCCGGGACGACATGGTACATTCTTATCGGAATATGGAAAGAAAGCTGAAAGAAACATTTGGACTTCAGGATGTTATTTTAACGGATACGGCCAACAGCCATTATCCAAGAAAGAGGGTTGCCCTGGAAGCAGGAAAATATCTTGCAAGAAAATTTCCGAGCGTTCATTATGCGGCAGTATCGGCAGGACGTATGACCCGGGAGATTGCGGTAAATTTTTCATCAACGGTTCCTTTTTCCAATCTGGTCTTTGTTCCCATGTCCGGCGGGCTGGGAGAAGAACGGTGGGAAGTTCAGGCAAACAATGTGTGCGAATATTTTGCTCACAACTGCGGGGCGGCAAGTCTTCAGCTTCATGCGCCGATCGTAGTAGACAGTCAGGAAGCCAGAGATATGCTGATGAAACAGTATTTCATCAGAGATGTCTTGGAAAAGGCAAGAAAAGCCGATGTGGCGATTGTCGGGATTGGCAGTTCTCTGCAGTATTTTGAGCTGAAAGAATCATATCTCCATGGACTGGATAAAGATGATGATACGGTCAAAGAAAGCATCAAAGGCGATATTTCCTATAATTATTTTAATGAAACAGGAGATATGGTAGACTGCCGGTGGAACCGGCAGCTGATGGCAGTGACTCTGGAAGAACTCTGGAATATTCCGGAGGTGATCTGCGCGGCCAGTGAAGAAGAAAAAGCGGAAAGCATATATATCGCGATGAAAGAAGGATTGTTTACAACATTGATCACAACTGCAGAAATTGCGAAAAAAATTATTCGGATTTATCACAAAGAAGTGAAGAATTAGAAGGAGAGAAACCGTTTCTTCCGGAAGATCTGCTTCCGGGCGCTTATATAAAATTTCTGTAAAAATACTCTGACATATTTTAAATGCGTCAGAGTATTTTTTTGTGTATTATCAGGAATATTTCTGCATGTCCCGCATATACTTTAACAGTCTATCCAAGGAGGATATTATGGATCAATTTAATGTATATAAGGATATCAAAGCCAGAACCAACGGTGAGATCTATATCGGTGTAGTAGGTCCGGTGCGGACAGGAAAAAGTACTTTTATCAAACGGTTTATGAATCTGATGGTGCTTCCTAATATAGAAGATGAAAATGAAAGAAGCCGGGCAAATGATGAACTTCCTCAGTCTTCAAGCGGGCGGACCATCATGACAACAGAGCCGAAATTTGTGCCCAATGAAGCGGTTTCCATTCGTGTAGATGATGAAATCGATCTGGACGTCAGGCTGATCGACTGTGTAGGATACATGGTGGACGGGGCAGCAGGACATATGGAAGAAAATGAAGAGCGTCTTGTGAAAACTCCGTGGTTTGAATATGAAATTCCGTTTACCAAGGCGGCAGCCATTGGGACAAAAAAGGTAATCACAGAGCATTCTACCATTGGAATTGTTGTAACCTGTGATGGATCTTTTGGAGAAATCGAAGCCAGCCACTATGAGGTGCCGGAAGAAGAAACAATCAAACAGCTTAAAAATCTGAGGAAACCTTTTGTGGTTCTTTTAAATACCGTCCATCCTTATTCAGAAGAGACAAAAGCTCTGGCCAGGGAAAAAGAGAAAAAATACCAGGCCAAAGTTCTTCCGATGAATCTGGAACAGTTAAAAAAAGATGATATTTATCAGATTTTAAAAAGTGTTCTGCTGGAGTTCCCGATTTCATCCATTGGGTTTTATGTCCCAAAATGGACGGAGACGCTCTCCAAGGATCATCCGGTGAAAAAAGAACTTCTGGAAGCAGCCGGAAATATGATTCAGGATAAATCTACCATGAAAGACGTATATGAAGAAGAACAGCCTGACAGCAAGTACATAAGTTCCTGGAAACTGGACCGGGTTTCCATGGATACAGGGGAAGTGACAGTCCAGGTGGCTGTTGATGACCGGTATTATTATGAGTTTCTGGGAGAAACCATCGGTTTTCCAATCCGCAATGAATATGAATTTATTCAGGTTATGCGGGATCTGGCACAAAAGAAAAGAGAATATGAGGAAGTAGGGGATGCTGTAGCGGCAGTGAAGCAGAGGGGATACGGGGTTGTTACTCCGACAAAGGAGGATATCACCCTGGAAGAACCCCGGATTGTCAAACATGGAAATAAATATGGGGTTAAGATAAAAGCAAGCGCGCCTTCCATTCATATGATCCGGGCAAATATTTCCACGGAAATCGCGCCGATCGTGGGAGAGGAGTATCAGGCAAAGGATCTGATGGAATATATAGAAAAAGGATCCGGGGAGCCGGGAGAAAGCATGTGGGATGTTAATATTTTCGGAAAAACCCTGGAACAGCTGGTGGGAGACGGTATGCAGGCGAAGGCTCTTAAAATGACTGAGGAGAGCCAGCAGAAGCTTCAAAACACCATGGAAAAGATCATAAATGAAAGTAATGGAGGATTAGTCTGTATCATCATCTGAGATACATTGACAAATCAGTGAAAAAATAATATACTTTGATAGGCAAAGTAAATAATATACCTATGATAAGGTATAAAAACATGTAGGATAAATGGAGTAATTATGGCTATTAGAATATTAGGAACAGGAAGTTTTCTTCCGGAAAAATCGGTGACTAATGATGAGCTTGCACAGGTGATGGATACCAGCGACGAATGGATTTCATCAAGGACAGGAATCAGAAGCAGACATATTTCAGTGGGCGACACCACTTCGTCAATGGCTGTAAAGGCAGCAAAAAAAGCATTGGAAGATGGAGGTGTGAAACCGGAAGAGTTAGACCATATTTTCGTAGCTACAGTATCAGGAGACCATGCAACTCCTAGTACGTCCTGCGAGGTGCAGAAAGCTCTTGGAGCAGTCAATGCGTCCTGTATGGATATGAACGCAGCATGTTCCGGTTTTATTTACGCACTGAATACTGCGATGGCGTATGCAAAGGCAGGTATGGGAAACAAGATGCTGCTGATCGGAGTGGAAACATTATCTAAGATTGTTGACTGGAGTGACAGGAGTACCTGTGTATTGTTTGGAGACGGCGCGGGAAGCGTTGTGGTAGAGGCAGACCCGTCAAAAGAGATTTATATTGATACCGGTTCTGACGGAGCCAGAGGGGATGTTCTTACCTGTGAAGAAAGACACCTCAATAACCTTCTTGTAAAGGATGAAAGTCCGATGAAACAGGTTGAGATGGACGGACAGGAAGTGTTTAAGTTTGCGGTAAGAATCATTCCAAAAAGTGTCGGCAAAGTGCTGAAAGCGGCAGGAGTCGATAAAAGCGAGATCAAGTATTATATTCTTCACCAGGCGAATTACAGAATCATTGAGGCAGCGGCAAAGCGTCTGAAAGAGCCGCTGGAGAAATTCCCGATGAATATTGACCACTGTGCGAATACTTCTTCTGCGACAATTCCGATCCTGCTGGATGAGATCCACAGGGACGGCAAGCTGCAGCACGGTGATAAGATCGTTATGAGCGGCTTTGGCGGTGGATTAACATGGGGCTCTGTTTATCTGGAATGGTAGGCATCTTATTTTTACAAAAGAAGAGATAAAAAAAGATAGTCAGCTTTCGAAAGTTCAGAAAAAGTTGGCTATTTTTCTATGTAAAAATATGCTATAATAAGAAGATGATTACAGGAGGGAGTACATGGAAATACAATTGTGGAGGGAAATTCTCAGCCCTTATGAACTGGCAGTTGATGAACTGACATTAAAATTTCATCATATTATCCGCGAATACCGGAGGGCAGGCCTGTATTCTCCGATTGAACAGGTAGACGGCCGGGTAAAAACCATATCCAGCATCCTTGACAAGATGCAGAGAAAGAAGATCAATGCCAACAATATCGAAGATAAACTGGAAGACATTGCCGGCATCCGGCTGATCTGTCAGTTTGTGGAAGATATTGAGAAAGTCGTGGAGATTATCGAGAACCGCTCTGATATGGAAATCAAGAGCCGGAAAGATTATATCTCCCAGTCCAAGGACAGCGGCTACCGCAGCTATCATCTGATTATTTATTATGAAGTCAATACCATCTATGGAAGAAAGAAGCTGCAGGCAGAGATCCAGATTCGTACGCTGGCCATGAATTTCTGGGCTACGGTGGAACACTCCCTGCAGTATAAGTATAAAGGCAACATTCCGGAACATGTGACAGATAAGCTTCTGCAGGCGTCAGACGCTATTGTGATACTGGATCGTGAGATGTCATCTGTCCGGGACGAGATCATGGATGCACAGAATTCATTCCGGAAGAAAGCGAATATGGTGTCTGATATCCTTCATACAATGCAGAATCTGTATAAGGTAGCCAATAAGCATGAAGTTATCAAGATTCAGGATGAATTCTACAAAATTTACGAAACAGGAGACATGGAACGCCTGGAGCACTTTAACAAGCAGCTGGATATTATCGCGGAAGGTTATCGTGCCCAGAGTATTTCATAGGAAGATAGATGAAATTACCAGTTGAATTTGAGAAAAAGATGAAGAATCTTCTAGGAGAAGATTTTGCTGCATACGAACAGCATCTGGATGATCCGGCGTATTATGGGATACGGGTGAATACTTTAAAGATATCTGTGAAAGAGTTTCTGGATATCTGCCCGTTTCCCGTGACGCCGGTCCCATGGACGGAAAACGGATTTTATGTCCGGAGAGAAGATAAACCATCCAAACATCCGTATTATCACGCAGGACTTTATTATATCCAGGAGCCGAGCGCCATGGCTCCGGCGGCTTATCTGCCGGTTGTGCCAGGGGACCGGGTCCTGGATTTGTGCGCTGCCCCGGGAGGCAAATCAACGGAACTGGGATCGAAGCTGAAAGGAGAAGGAATCCTTGTATCCAATGATGTCAGTATTTCAAGAACGAAGGCTCTGATTCGTAATCTTGAGATGTTTGGAATCCGGAACAGCGTAATATTATGTACGGAAGCGAAACACATGGTACCTTCCCTGACGGGATTTTTTGATAAGATTCTTGTGGACGCCCCTTGTTCCGGAGAGGGGATGTTCCGGAAGGGAAATAATGAGATAAAGAATTGGGAACAGAAAGGCAGTGAGCCGTATGCCAGACTGCAGAGAGAGATCGTGGATGATGCGGTGAAGCTCTTAAAACCAGGCGGAATGATGCTCTATTCTACCTGTACCTTTTCCCCGGAGGAAAATGAGCAGGTGATCGAACATCTTTTGACGGAGAATGAAGATCTGTCTTTAGTTTCCATGAAAATGTGCGATGGATTTGACTGCGGACATCCGGAATGGACATTGACCGGAAGAGAGGATATAAAGAAATGCATCCGTCTGTGGCCGCACCGAATCAAAGGAGAAGGACATTTTCTGGCGCTGCTTCAGAAGGCGCCGGGTAAAGAAACGAGTTTTTCCGGAGAAAAGTATCCACGGGTGAAACTGACCAGGGAGACGGAAGCGTTTTTTAAAGACTGTCATATGGATATTGACTGGAACCGGGTACAGGAATTTCAGGGAAAACTTTTTTATCTGAAAGAAGAATTTCCAAAGCTCAGCGGTGTCAGGATCCTGAGGAAAGGATTATTCTTAGGAGAGATGAAAAAAGGACGGTTCGAGCCGAGCCAGCCTCTGGCAGCGGCTCTTTATCCGGAAGAGTATGATAAATATATTTCATTTGAGCTGGAAGATGAGAGAACAATCCGCTATCTGAAATGTGAAACTCTGAATGCGGATGTAGAGACGGAAGGAATCCATCTGATTGGAACCGGACGATTTCCGCTTGGATGGGGAAAAGTAAAAAAAGGCAGAATTAAGAATAAATACGCGTCCAGCTGGAGATGGATGTAATGGAGACAATGCGGTTAGATAAATATTTATGTCAGTGCCTGGGGATTTCCAGGAAAGAAGCGAAAGAAAAGATAAAAAGCGGACAGGCTGCTGTCAATGGAGAAACAGTAAAAAGACCGGAATACAAGGTTTGTCCCGGTCAGGATCAGACCATCTGCCAGGGAGAGGAGCTGTCCTACGAACCATTTCATTATCTGATGCTTTACAAGCCCCAGGGAGTGGTGTCCGCCACAAAAGATCCTGCGGAAAAAACAGTGATCGATCTGATCGAAGAACCTTATAGAAAAAAGTTATTTCCGGTCGGAAGACTGGATAAAGACACGGAGGGACTGATCCTTCTGACAGATGACGGTGAGCTGGCGCACAATCTGATGTCCCCGCGGAAGCATGTGGCGAAAACCTATTATGCGGAAGTGTCAGGGAACATGGGAGAAGCGGAAATTGCCGCATTTGCAGGAAATCTGGACATCGGAGGCGGAGAAACCGCAAGACCTGCGATTCTTGAAGTCCTGGATGCTTCAGAAGAAGTTTCCAGAGTACGGATTACAATTACAGAAGGTAAATTCCATCAGATCAAGAGGATGGTAAAGGCAGTTGGAAGCGAAGTCCTGTTTTTGAAGCGGCTGACCATTGGGCCGTTGACGCTTCCGGAAGATCTGAGTGCAGGCAGCTACCGCAAATTAACAAAAGAAGAGATACAGCAGCTAAAGGAGCCGAGATGTTAAAAGATAAGAAAGCAGTAATATTCGATCTGGATGGAACTTTGGTAGATTCCATGTGGATCTGGAAGGAAATTGATATCCGTTTTCTTGGCAGATACGGACTGCAGGTGCCGGACGGGCTCAATGACGCCCTGGAAGGCTTTAGTTTTTATGAGACTGCAAAGTATTTTAAAGAACATTTTCCGCTTCCTCTGACGATGGAAGAGATCATGGAAACATGGAACCGTATGGCGGCGGAAATGTACGAAAAAGAGATTTCCCTGAAAGATGGAGCAAAAGAGCTGATCCATATGCTGAAAGAGAAACATATGCCGCTGGGAATCGCCACCAGCAATTCCAGGGAGCTGGCGAAGGTATGTTTAAAATCCAATGGAATTTTAGATGCCTTTGACTATATCTGTACTTCTGACGAAGTGCCGAAAGGGAAACCGGAACCGGATGTCTATCTTCACGCGGCAGAAAAACTGTCGGTGGAGCCGGAAAAAGTTCTGGTATTTGAGGATATTCCCTATGGACTTATGGCCGGCAAACGGGCCAATATGGCAACATGTGCCGTCCGCGATCCTTACTCAGAGCGGGCAATGGAGGAAAAACTCAGGCTGGCGGATTATTATATTGATTCTTATTATGATGTACTAAATGGAACGTACCAAAAACTGTCATAAAGGCAAAGGAATGAGGGAATGAAAAAAATCGCGATCGTAACAGGAGCATCTTCCGGCATGGGCCGGGCTTTCATTTTTCAGCTGGCAGAAAAATACCCAAAGTTAGAAGAAATATGGGCAGTCGCCAGAAGAGCGGAACCCATGGAACAGCTGCAAAAAGAAATAAAAAATGTGAAAATCCGTCTGTTTCCTCTGGATTTGAAGGAAGAAGAGAGTTTTGGAAAAATCTCAAAGGCGCTTCAGGAGGAAAAACCCTGGGCTGGGGTTCTGGTGAATGGGGCAGGAATCGGGATTTCCGGGAATTTTAACGAAATATCTGAAAAAGAGATGACCGGCATGATGGATGTGAACTGCCGGGCATTGACGCGGATGACATATCTTGTTCTGCCTTATATGAGAAAAGGAGGACAGATTTATCAATTCGCTTCTGCGGCAGCTTTTTCTCCGCAGCCGGGGTTTGCGGTTTACGCGGCCTCCAAGGCGTATGTTCTTAGTTTTTCCATGGCCCTTCGTCAGGAATTAAAAGAACAGGGAATCCGGGTAACGGCAGTATGTCCGGGACCTGTGAAGACAGAATTTCTTAAGAAAGCTTATGGAAATCAGAAAATATCAGGATATAAAAGGCTGGTAATGGCGGACTGCGACCGTGTGGTATCCTGTGCGGTGAAAGATGCAAAGAAAGGAAAGGCTGTGTCAGTCTATGGAATGACAATGAAGCTGACAAGATGGATTTGCCGGATCTTTCCGGAGGAACTGATTGTCAGGTTCTTCCAAAGTTAGAGAACAGTTATGAGAGAAATAGAGATTACAAAAAAAGAGGAAGGTCAGCGTCTGGACAAGATGCTGCAGAAATATCTGAACAAAGCGGGAAAAAGTTTTCTTTATAAAATGCTTCGAAAGAAAAATATCAAGCTGAATGGAAAGAAGGCGGCAGGAAATGAGAAACTGAAAGCCGGTGACTGTATTGCGCTGTATCTTGCGGAGGAAACCATTGAAAAATTCCGGGAAGAAGTGAAGGTTCAGGAGCAGAAGATCCCGCTGGATGTTTTATATGAAGATGAAAATGTGCTGCTGATCAATAAACCATATGGAATCCTGTCCCAGAAAGCCGGCAGAGAAGATCTGTCGATCAATGAGCAGATCGCTCCATATGCGCTTGAGAGAGGACTGATGTCCGCGGAAGATCTTAACCGGATAAAACCGTCTGTCTGCAACAGACTGGACCGCAATACGACAGGGATTTTGATTGCCGGAATTTCTCTGGAGGGCCTTCAGACGATGTCAGAACTTTTGAAGAAGAGAGAGATTGATAAATATTATTTTTGTATCGTAAAAGGAGAAATAAAGAAAAAAGAGAAGGTATCCGGGTATCTGATCAAAGATGAGAAACATAATAAAGTGACTGTCAGCAGGCAGAAAAAAGAAAAGGGAGCCTATATTGAAACATGGTATGAACCTATTTCCTGCAAAAACGGATTTACCTTCCTTAAAGTAAAGCTGGTGACCGGAAAGACGCATCAGATCCGTGCTCACCTGGCTGGTCAGGGGCACCCTCTGGCAGGTGATTTTAAGTATGGAGATGAGAAGATCAACCGAAAATTAAGAGCAGAATTCGGCATCCGGGGACAGCTGCTTCACTGCGGTGAGATTCGGTTTCCGGAGAACATGGAACGGTGCGTGAGCCTTCAGGGCAGGAAAATCCAGGCGCCGCTGCCGGAAAAATTTGAACGTGTAAGATCAGAACTGATGGGAGATGCAGTATGGGAAGCTGGAATATGAAAGGACTGAGAGGTTCTGTTCTGGAGGAACTGGTAAATTATACCAATGAAAAATACCGCCGTCAGAACCTGGCTCTGGTACAGAAGATTCCGACGTCGATCAAGCCGGTACGGTTTGATAAAGAAAAACGGCATATTACCCTGGCGTATTTTGATCAGAAAAGCACCGTGGATTATATTGGTGTTGTGCAGGGGATTCCAATATGTTTTGACGCCAAAGAATGTGCTGCGGATGTTTTTCCGCTTCAGAATATCCATGAACACCAGATTGATTTTATGAAACAGTTTGAAGAACAGGGAGGTATAAGTTTTCTCCTGGTATATTTTACAAACCGGCAGGCGTGTTATTTTATGACCTTTGAGGAAACGATGAAATTCTGGAACCGGGGGCAGGAAGGCGGACCAAAGCATTTTAAATATGAAGAACTGGATATCGGATATTTTGTTCCATTGAAAAAAGGAGGCATTCTTCACTATCTGGAATGTCTGCAGAAGTATCTGATGCAAAAACAGAAAGAACATTGACGAACAGATTTAATTTGCTTATAATAAGAAGCATTGACAAAAAGAAAAAGGATGGTTTTCATGATAAAAAGTATGACTGGCTTTGGACACGGAGAGGCGTTCAATGCCGCAAACCAGAAAGTTACAGTGGAAATGAAAGCTGTAAATCACAGATACTGTGACGTTTCATTGAAGCTTCCAAAGAAATTTACGATGTTTGAGGCGGCAATCCGAAAGATCATAAAGGAATATGCAAGCCGTGGAAAGATTGATGTCTATATATCTTTTGAAGATTTATCTCAGACAGGGATCGGGCTCCGCTACAATCAGGAAATTGCCAGAGAATATATGGATATTTTCCGGAAAATGCAGGAAGAATTCCAGATTGAGATGGACATTACCGCGTCACAGATGGCAAGATTCCCAGAGGTTATTTCTGTGGAGGAGAAACCTCAGGATGAAGAAGTGTGGTGGGAACTGATTGAGAAAGCGCTTCGGGAGGCAGCTGAGAAATTTGCGGCATCAAGATCTGTGGAAGGAGAGAATTTAAAGGCGGATCTCCTTTTAAAATTAGCGCAGATGGAAGAAGATGTGAACTTTATCGAACAGCGTTCTCCGGATATTGTAAAAGAATACCGGGCAAAACTGGAAGAGAGGGTCAGAGAATTCCTGGAAGATGCTTCGATTGAAGAAAACAGGATTGCTGCGGAAGTCGCTGTATATGCGGATAAGATGGCAGTGGATGAGGAGATTGTCCGGCTTCAGAGTCATATCCATTCTATGAAGGATGTACTGGAAGAAGAGGGAAGCATTGGCCGTAAGCTCGATTTTATGGCGCAGGAGATGAACCGGGAAGCAAACACGATTCTGTCAAAGTCCAGCGACGTGGCTTTGGCGGAACACGCAATTGAATTGAAGACAAATGTTGAAAAAGTAAGAGAACAGATTCAGAATATAGAGTAGAATAGAAGGGAAGAAACATGAGGAAGAAAGGTTCATTGCTGGTGATTTCCGGATTTTCCGGGGTAGGAAAAGGAACAGCGGCCAAGCGGCTCGTAGAAAAATACGGGTACAGTCTGTCAGTTTCGGCAACGACCAGAAAGCCAAGAACAGGAGAAGTGGACGGCCGGGAATATTTTTTCAAGACAGAAGCTGAGTTCAAGAATCTTATTGATTATAACGGATTTATAGAGTATGCTAGATATGTAGATAATTATTATGGAACACCGCGTAAATTCGTAGAAGAAGAACTGGCAGCAGGACACAATGTGATCCTCGAGATCGAGGTTCAGGGTGCTTTTAATATTAAGAAGCAGTATGACGATGCTCTCCTGATCTTTATTACCGCGCCAAGTGCTCAGGCAATCAGGGAGCGGCTGATCGGACGGGGAACGGAGTCTGAAGAAGTGATACATAAGCGTCTGGAACGGGCGAAGGAAGAATCCATGGATATGACAAAGTATGATTATATTGTCATTAATGATGACCTGGAAGAATGCGTCGACCGGATCCATGCGATTGTGCAGGCGAAGGAGTGTCTGCTTGCCAATAATATGGAATTTATTGAGGAAACGAAAAAAGGATTAGATGAATTATAATTATAGGAGGAATAAGAATGATACATCCATCATATACAGAATTAATGAAGGTAATCAACGGAGACAGTGAGGACGAGAAGGTAATTTCCAGCCGATATTCTGTAGTCCTCGCAAGTGCCAAGAGAGCAAGGCAGATCATAGCAGGGGATATTCCTCTTGTTGCTGAATCTGATTCCGGGAAACCATTATCTACGGCGGTAGAAGAACTCTGGCAGGAAAAAGTTAAGATTCTGGGAGATGACGAAACAGAAGAATAGGAAGTACAGACAAGGGTGATTAGGAATTCCTAAGCGCCCTTCTTTCTTCCGCGGCATAAAGCATAAGGATAATAAGAACTGTAAAAATGAAGGATAGGAGAGATGTATGGATATTTTATTGATGATCAAGACGATCCTGCTTGGAATTGTAGAAGGAATTACGGAATGGCTGCCGATCAGCAGTACCGGGCATCTGATTCTGGCAGATGAATTCATTAAGCTGAATATGTCAGATGCTTTTATGGAGATGTTTAATGTGGTCATACAGCTGGGTGCGATCATGGCAGTCGTTGTGCTGTATTTTCATAAACTGAATCCTTTTTCGCCGAAAAAAAACCGGAGAGAAAAAGGTGACACTATCATACTGTGGATGAAAGTGATTCTGGCGGTTCTTCCTGCCGCAGTCATTGGGATTCCACTGGATGACTGGCTGGATGAGCATTTTTATAACCCGCCGGTGGTAGCGGCAATGCTGATCATCTATGGTATTTTATTTATTGTAGTGGAAAACAGAAACCGCCGCAGCAGGAGACGTCCGATGGATGATCTGGACCGTCTGAGTTACCCAATGGCGCTGGCGATCGGCGCGTTTCAGGTGCTTTCCCTGATTCCGGGAACTTCACGATCCGGGGCAACGATCCTGGGAGGAATCCTGATCGGATGTTCCAGAACAGTTGCGGCCGAATTTTCCTTTTTCCTGGGAATTCCGGTGATGTTTGGCGCAAGTTTGTTAAAGATCGTAAAGTTTGGTTTTCAATTTACCAGTGTGGAAGTCATTGTTCTGCTGACAGGAATGATCGTTTCTTTTCTTGTTTCCATTATCGCGATCAAATTCCTGCTGGGATATATTAAGAAAAATGACTTCAAGGCATTTGGTGTTTACCGGATCATTTTAGGTATTTTGGTAATTGCTTATTTTGCGTTTTTAAAATAGGCGAAGGAGCAGTGTATGGATAAGAAAGATTTTTTGAAAGCGCTGGAAGAGATGCTCTCCATTGCCAAGACAAACGGCAATCAGATTACGAAAGAAGAGCTTTTGGATTATTTCAGCGATATTCCGATGAATGAGGAAGCAAAAAAACTGCTGTTTGATACATATGAAGAAGCAGGAATCCGGATCATCGGATATGAAAAAGAGAAGACAGGAGAGAAAAAAGAGGAGAGAGAAGCAGAAGAGCAGAAAGAATCAGAAGTTCTTGCTTTTTATGAGAAAGAAGTGGAAGGCCTGGATCTTCCGGATGAAGACTCTCAGAAACAGCTGCTGAAAGAGTGGCTGGAAGGACAGGGCAGCCAGGAACAGATCATCGAATGTCTGCTTCCGGCTGTTATGGAGATCGCCCGGAGACATAAGGGAGAAGGCGTTTTGTACGCCGATCTGATTCAGGAAGGAAATATCGGACTTCTGGAAGCGGTCGGCACATATGAAGGAAAAGATGAGGAAGAGTTTTTAAAATATGCTGCCCGGGCAGTGGAAGAAGCAATGCTGAATTCAATTGCTGCCCAGAAGGGATCAGACAGCATTGGAGAACAGATGGCGATGAAAGCCAATCGTCTGGATGAGGCATCGTCTCATCTTGCGAAAGAACTGGGAAGAGAACCCAAGGCAGAAGAACTGGCAGAGTATCTGTCAATGACAATAGAAGAAGTGAAGGATATCATGAAAATATCGCTGGATGCGATTTCCGTAATGGAAACCGACATTACACTGAAAGAGTCTTAGGGAAACACAGGTATTTACGGATACAGGAGGGCTGCGTATGAATATCAGAGAAAAACAGGAACAGTCTGAAAAAGAATTATTAAGTCCCTATGCGGCGTTAAGTATCAATACAAAAGGAAGAGAAAGGCCTGAGATGGAGTGCGAGATCCGAACCTGCTTTCAGCGGGATCGGGATCGTATTCTCCATTCTAAGGCTTTTCGCCGTCTAAAGGACAAAACACAGGTTTTTTTATCTCCAAAAGGAGATCATTACCGGACACGGCTGGTTCACACGCTGGAAGTATCACAGAATGCGAGAACGATCGCCAGAGCCCTGAACCTGAATGAACTGCTGACGGAAGCCATTGCTCTTGGACATGATCTCGGACACACGCCTTTTGGCCATGCGGGAGAAAATGTTTTAAATGATATGAATCCGCATGGATTCCGCCACAGTGAACAGAGCGTCCGGGTTGTACAGTATCTGGAAAAAGACGGGCGGGGGCTGAATCTTACCTGGGAAGTGAGAGACGGCATGAGGAATCATTCGATCAAAAGCTGTCCGGCTACACTGGAAGGGAAGATCGTACGGCTGGCAGATAAGATTGCGTACATTAATCACGATATCGATGATTCAATCCGGGGAAATGTTATAACGGAGGATGATCTTCCGAAGGAATGCACGGAGATTCTCGGCCATACATTCCGGGAACGGGTCAATACAATGATACTGGATATCGTAAACCACAGCGAAAATAAGAACGATATCTGTATGTCAGAAGAGGTTTACAGGGCAATGTTCGGGTTAAGGGATTTTATGTTTGAGCATGTTTATACGGATCTGGATACGAAAAAGGAGGAAGGAAAAGTTGAGCATATTATAGCGCCTCTGTATGAATACTATATGAAACACCTCGAACTTCTGCCTCAGTACAGTCAGGAGAGGATCCGCCAGGGAACAGAATCCAGAGAACAGGCCGTATGTGATTATATTGCAGGGATGACGGATCATTATGCGATTGAAACCTATAAGGAAATTTTTATCCCAAAATTCTGGATCATCCGGTAAATTTTCAAAAATAAAAAAGGAATACAGCAGAAAATGTAGAATAATATATATAGAGAGAAAAATAAAGGAGGGACAGACGTGTGATCTATGGGGAAGACATAATAGAAGAAGTGCGCAGCCGCAATGACATCGTAGATGTGATTTCCACATATGTGCCGTTGAAAAAAAAGGGCAGTTCTTATTTTGGGCTTTGTCCTTTTCATAATGAAAAATCCCCTTCTTTTTCTGTCAGCAGGGACAAGCAGATGTACTATTGTTTCGGCTGCGGAGCCGGAGGCAACGTATACACTTTTTTGATGGAATATGAGAATTTTTCATTTCCTGAAGCTGTGAGATTTCTTGCAGAAAGAGCGGGCATGGAGCTTCCGGAAGAAGAAATGAATGAAGAAGCCAGACGGCAGATGGATGAGAAAGCCAGGTTAAGGGAGATGAATAAACTGGCAGCGAATTATTTCTACTATCTGCTTCACAGCAAACGGGGGAAAAGGGGGCTTGAATATTTTAAAAAACGCGGAATAACAGAAGAGACCATTCGTCATTTCGGACTGGGATTTGCGGATATTTACAGTGATGATCTGTACCGTTTCCTGAAAAGCAAAGGGTATAAGGATGAAGAACTGAAAGATTCCGCGCTGGTTTCGATTGATGAAAAAAGGGGTGGAAGCGATAAATTCTGGAACCGGGTCATGTTTCCGATCATGGACGTCAATAACCGGGTCATCGGATTCGGAGGAAGAGTTATGGGAGACGGCACTCCCAAATACTTAAATTCCAGAGAAACAAAATTATTCGATAAAAGCCGAAATCTGTATGGCCTGAATTTTGCGAGAAAATCAAGAAAAAATGAGATCATACTGTGTGAAGGATATATGGATGTGATTTCCATGCATCAGGCGGGATTTACCAATGCGGTTGCTGCTCTTGGAACCGCTTTTACCAGCGGACACGGGACACTGCTTCGAAGGTACACAGAAAATGTCATCTTGTCCTTTGACAGTGACGAAGCCGGGCAGAGGGCAGTTTTGCGGGCCATCCCAATCCTGAAAGACGCAGGCCTGAATGTAAGGGTTTTGGATCTTACGCCGCACAAAGATCCGGATGAATTTATTAAAGAGCAGGGAAAAGAAGCCCTGGAAGAGCGGATCCGGAAGGCGGTCAGCAGCTTTATGTTTCAGATCAAAGTTCTGGCAGGACGTTATAATCAGGATGATCCGGAAGAGAAGACAAAGTTTCAGCACGAAGCGGCAAAACAGCTGGCGGAGATCGGGGAACCGCTGGAGAGAAAAAATTACATTGAAGCAGTTTCCAGAGAATATTATATCGGGCAGAAAGATCTGACGGATCTGGTAGAATATTATGGAACCAAAGGCTATGTCTCTTCCCGGGAAAACATGAAAACACCGGAACGGGAACAAAGAAGAGTTTCCGGTTCAGAAGAAAAAGAAGAGAAAAAGAGACAGCCGCAGAAACTTCTGCTTACATGGCTGGTCAATGAGCCGGTTCTGTTTGACCGGCTGAAAGGAATCATCGGACCAGATGATTTTTATGAGCCGATTTACCATGGAGCGGCATTGATGCTGTTTGAGCAGTATGAAAAAGAGAAAAAAGTAATACCGGCCAGGATCCTGAATCAGTATACCGATTCCGAGGATCAGAAAAAGATTGCGGAATTATTCAATACGACGCTTAAGATGGAGCCTTCGCCGGAAGACAATGATAAAGCACTGACGGATATTGTCCGCCGTGTCAAGGAAGACAGCATTGAACAGCAGATGAATGGGACAAACGATATTTTGAAATGGCAGGAACTGATCAGGGAAAAGGGAAGCCTTTCCGGACTGCATATTTCAATATAGGTTGGTTACAATAGGAAAGAGAAGAAAGGACGAATTATGGAAGGTACAATGGAACAGTTCAGCGAGAAACTTGCTGGATTAGTAGAACTTGGAAAAAAGAATAAGAATTTTCTGGAGTATGCACAGATTGAGTCTTACTTCAAGGATATGAAGCTGACTTCAGATATGATGGAGGCAATCTATGATTATCTGGAGCAGAACGGCATTGATGTGCTGACGCTGGCAGCAGTGGAAGACAACGATGATGATCTGGATGAGCCGATTGAGGACGATACAGAGATTGCGGTTCCTGACGGGGTCAGCATTGAAGATCCTGTACGTATGTATTTAAAGGAAATCGGAAAAGTTCCGCTTTTGAGTGCTGATGAAGAAATCGAACTTGCCAAGAAGATGGAAGAGGGAGATGAAAGCGCAAAGAAAAAACTGGCGGAAGCCAATCTCCGTCTGGTTGTCAGCATTGCCAAAAGATATGTAGGACGAGGCATGCTTTTCCTTGATCTGATCCAGGAAGGAAATCTGGGTCTTATTAAGGCAGTCGAAAAATTCGATTACCGCAAAGGATATAAATTCAGTACGTATGCTACCTGGTGGATCCGTCAGGCGATTACAAGAGCAATTGCAGATCAGGCAAGAACCATTCGTATTCCGGTGCATATGGTGGAAACGATCAACAAGCTGATCAGGGTATCCAGACAGCTGCTGCAGGAACTGGGAAGGGAGCCGTCTCCGGAAGAGATCGCGGAAGAAATGGACATTCCGGTAGAACGAGTTCGGGAAATCCTGAAGATTTCACAGGAGCCGGTATCTCTGGAGACGCCAATCGGTGAAGAGGAAGACAGCCATCTTGGGGACTTTATTCAGGATGAAAATGTGCCGGTGCCGGCTGACGCGGCAGCGTTTACCCTCTTAAAAGAACAGCTGGATGAAGTTCTTGGAACGCTGACGGAAAGAGAACAGAAAGTATTAAGACTTCGTTTCGGACTGGATGACAGCCGTGCAAGGACGCTGGAAGAAGTCGGAAAAGAATTTAATGTAACAAGAGAACGTATCCGGCAGATTGAAGCAAAGGCACTGAGGAAACTGAGACATCCAAGCCGCAGCAGAAAACTGAAGGATTATCTGGATTAAGGTGCAGACAATGGAATTATCAAAGCGTTTAAATATGATCGCTTCTTTTGTAACAGATGGCTGTTGTGCTGCCGACATTGGGACGGACCATGGGTACATACCAATTTATTTAGTCCAGCAGGGGATCAGTCCCCGTGCCTTTGCCATGGATATCAACAAAGGCCCTTTGGAACGCGCAAAACAGCATATTGAAGAGATGGGACTTCAGGACCGGATAGTCTGTCTCCTCTCTGATGGTCTGAATCAACTTCCTGAAAAGGATGTTGATTCAGTTATTATTGCGGGGATGGGCGGAGATCTGATCGTTAAGATTCTCGATCAGGATCAGGATAAGCTGAAAGAAGTCAGAGAACTGATCGTATCTCCTCAGTCTCATCCGGAGAGGGTGCGCCGCTGGCTTCATGATCATAATTTCCGGATTTTGGAGGAAGATATGATTCAGGAAGAAGGCAAGTACTATATTGCCATCCGGGCTGTGCATGGCCGGGAATCTTATGAAAAAGAGTGTTTTTATTGTTTCGGGAAACAGCTGATCATGGACTGCAGTCCGGTTCTGCTGGAGTACCTGGACAAAGAATACCGGAAATATGAAAAAATCAGAAAAACTCTCCAGAATGGAACAAAAGAGCATATCCGGAAAAGAAGAGAAGAAGTAGAACAAAGACTGGATGATATAAAGGAGGCGCTGGGTTATTATGAAATGTGATGACGTAATAAAACTGCTGGAAGAAGAAGTTCCTCTGGAAGCGGCAGAATCCTGGGACAATCCCGGATTTCTGGTAGGGGACCGTCAAAAAGAAGTAAAAAAGATACTGGTCGTGCTGGATATTACCAATGATGTGGTCGAGGAAGCGGTAAAGACAGGTGCGGACTTTATTTTTGCTCACCATCCGGTTATTTTCTCAAAAATAAAACGATGTACCAGCGATGATTTTCTGCAGAGAAAGCTTCTCCGGCTGATAGAAAATAAAATCTGCTGTTACGGCATGCATACAAATTATGATGTCTGCCGGATGTGTGACGCAGTAGCAGAAAAATTAGGTTTTTATCCGGATGGAGTGCTGGAAGAAGCACAGGATCAACGGTTTCAGGCGGAAGGCAAAGGAATCGGAATGATCGGCGCTTTTGCCGGAGAAAAGCAGTTAAAAGATTTTGCGAAGGAAATCAAGAGAGCTTTTGGAATACCGGCGGTTTCAGTTTTTGGAGATCCCAGGACACCGATTCATAAAGCAGCCATAGTTCCCGGCTCCGGAAGAAGCATGACCGGAATTGCGGCAGCCAGAGGAGCGGATGTCCTCGTAACGGGAGATATCGGACATCATGAAGGACTGGATGCTGCGGATATGGGACTTTGTGTGATAGATGCAGGACACTATGGTCTGGAACAAGTGTTTATTGATGATATGAGAGAGCTTTTGCAGCAAAAACTTCCGGAGTGCGAGATTTCTTCTTACAAAGCAGGAAGTCCGTTTCAGATCATATAAAAAGGAGGGAGGCTTATGGTACGGGCGGTTGTTCATCAGAAAACCTATATGGTTGAGGAAGGAACGACACTTGGAGAACTGGCGGGAAAGATACAAAAACCGGACGGGCCGGTGATTCTTCTTGCTTATGCCAATGGCAAACTGAAGGAACTTTTCAGACCCATTGAAGAAAACAGTTATATCAGGTTTGTGACTCTGGAAGAACAGGCCGGGTATATGACTTACAAACGAACTGCAATGTTTATGTTTCTGAAAGCGTGTGAAGATGTGCTGGGGGCAGGAGCGGTCGATGACATTGCGATCAATTATTCCATTGGAAACAGTACATTTTGTGAGTTCCTCGTGAAAGATATCCAGGTTACCACACAGCTGGCCCTTAGAATACAGAATCAGATGGAACAGCTGCGGGATCAGGATCTTCCTATTACGAAATATTCTGTGGATACATCAAAGGCCAGAAAATATTTTGAAAGCATTGGTCTGAGAGAGAAGCAGAGACTCTTCCGCTTCCGAAGAGGTTCAAAGACAAATATGTACTGCCTGGACGGATATGAAAATTACTTTTACGGGTATATGGCGCCTTCTACCGGTTATATTGCGAATTTTCTCGTGTCTCCTTATCAGGACGGTCTTGTTTTGCAGACTCCGAAACGGCATCAGACAGAAAAAATCGCTAAGTTTTATCCTCAGCCAAAGCTGTTCCGCGTTATGCAGAGATCCAGAGAATGGAGCAAAACTCTAGGTGTTGATACAGTAGGCGCGCTGAATGAAGAAATTACGAAGGGAAATATCAGCCATCTGATTCTTCTCCAGGAAGGGCTGCAGGAAAAACTGCTGTCGGATATTGCAGATAAGATTGTCCAGGAAGATAAGAAAATTGTACTGATCGCAGGCCCTTCTTCCTCTGGGAAAACAACATTTTCTCACAGGTTGTCAATTCAGCTGGAAATTGCAGGGAAAAAGCCGCATCCGATCTCTCTGGATGATTATTTTCTGGACAGAGAAATGTCGCCAAAGGATGAGCTGGGAAATTACAATTTTGAGACCATTGCATCGCTGGATACGGAATTGTTTTCCAGACATATGAACCAGCTGCTTCATGGAGAGAAGATTTCCATGCCAAGTTATAATTTTCTGACCGGGAAGCGGGAATACAGAGGGCACGAACTTCAGCTTGCCCAGCACGATGTTCTTGTGATCGAAGGGATTCACGGACTAAACAGCAGGCTGTCAAAAAATCTGCCGGATGAAAGCAAATATAAGATATATGTCAGTGCCTTAAGCCAGATTAATCTGGACGAGCATAATCGGATTCCAAGTTCTGACGGCAGACTGCTGCGCAGAATTGTCCGGGATGCCATGACCAGAGGCAATGATGCGAGGGAAACCATTGCCCGGTGGGATTCTGTAAGGCAGGGGGAAGAGGAAAATATTTTTCCATACCAGGAAGAGGCGGATATCATGTTCAATTCCGCCCAGATTTATGAACTTGCGGTATTAAAACAGTATGCGGAGCCTCTGCTGTTTGCTGTGCCGGAAGACTGTCCGGAACATCAGGAAGCCAAGAGACTGTTAAAATTTCTGGATTATTTTTTAAATATAAAAAGTGAAGATATACCAAAAACGTCTCTTCTGAGAGAGTTTATTGGAGGAAGCTGTTTTGAAACATAAAAAGAGGGAACGCCCTCTTTTTTTGTGCATAAAATCCTGAAAAATAAAAAAACAGAGCGAGAATTTATGCAAAAGCAACGAAAATAAAACTTTCTATTACACGGGAGAAAAAAATTTGCTAGAATAATCATCAGGCTGCAGCAAGAAAGGAGAGAAAATATGCCGCAAAATAAAAGAGAAAGTTTAATTTATACAATTTTAATGTGTTTTTGCATGGTATTCTGGATGAGCATGTATAATGTATTTATGCACACAGGACAGTTTTCAATAGCAACTCTGCAGGAAGGATGGATGGGATTTCCATTTGCCTATATTTTCGCAATGATCTGTGACTGGTGTATTGTTTCCGGTCCGGCAAAAAAATTCGCATTTCGTTTTCTGGTGACTCCGGAAAGTTCTGTGATCAAGAAAGTAATCGGGGTATCCTGCAGTATGGTGGTCCCAATGGTAATTTTGATGTCACTGTACGGCGGACTGGAAATGTGTGTTCACACAGGAGCATGGAACCGCCTTGGAATGATCTGGCTTACAAACATTCCAAAGAACTTTATTATGGCTCTGCCATTCCAGCTGCTGATTGCAGGACCGCTGGTTAGAACGCTGTTTAGGAAAGCATTCCCGGAAGGAAAAGTGCTTGCCTGAATAATTTTGAAAAATCAGAGAAAATTGTATTGTTTCTAAAAATATTTTGTGATATGATATCACCTGTGCTCAGACAGACAAATGGCCGCGCCATTTCAGACGAAAGGGAAATGGTGAGGAAAGTCCGGGCTTCACAGGGCAGGATGCCGGATAACGTCCGGTAGGGGTGACCCTCAAGCCAGTGCAACAGAAATAAACCGCCGGTTTGATGACCGGTAAGGGTGGAAAGGCAAGGTAAGAGCTTACCGCCTGTCTGGTAACAGACAGGGCACATGTAAACCTCATCCGAAGCAAGACCGAATAGAAAACGATAAATTGGCCCGATTTGTTTTCAGGTGGGTCGCATGAGCCTGCTGGCGACAGCAGGTCGAGATAGATGGCCATTCAATGACAGAACCCGGCTTATCGGCTGTCTGAGCAGAAAAAAGAAGGAATTGGTAAAAATATAACAGCCAGTTCCTTCTTTTTTTGTGCCAGTGAAAGAACATACAGTCTGTGTTTTTTTTTAAGCCAGGAAAAGACGAATTATCGTGGAACGAAAAAAAGTATATGAAAGAACTTTCAGAAATGGCATATAATATTGAAAATAGATTAAAAAGAAGCTATGATAAGGGCAGCAAAGGAGGGAAAAAATGAATCAAAAGATTGAACAGTTGAAAGGAAAACTGATCGTGTCCTGTCAGGCGCTGCCGGAGGAACCTCTGCATTCTTCTTTTATCATGGGAAGGATGGCACTGGCGGCAAAAGAAGGCGGAGCGGCCGGAATTCGGGCGAACACCAGGGAGGACATCCATGAGATACAATCACAGGTAGATCTGCCGGTTATCGGAATTGTAAAACAAAATTATGAGGGATGTGATGTTTATATTACTCCTACCATGAAAGAAGTTGATCAGCTGATGGAAGTAAAACCGGAGATCATTGCTCTGGATGCTACGGAAGCAGAGAGACCGGGAGGTTTAACTCTGGATGAATTTTTCCGCCAGATTAAGGAAAAATATCCGGATCAGCTGTGGATGGCAGACTGTTCTACTGTAGAAGAAGCGCTTCATGCGGACCAGCTGGGATTTGATTTTATTGGGACAACTTTAGTGGGCTATACAAAACAGAGCAGAGATTTAAAAATTGAAGAAAATGACTTTGAAGTACTGCGGAAGATTTTAGATCAGGTAAAACATCCGGTGATTGCAGAAGGAAACGTGAATACTCCGGAAAAAGCAAAAAGAGTGCTGGAACTGGGAGCATACAGTGTCGTAGTGGGATCTGCAATTACGAGACCTCAGCTGATCACGAAATCATTTGCAGAGGCAGTACGATAAAATACTGGAGAAAACAGTATGGAATATTACGTAAAATCTGTGCTTCCGATTATTGAATCTAATTATAAAAACTTTACACCGCTGGAAAAGACGATTGCGGATTTTTTTATCAATAATAAGGAGCAGACTGATTTTTCGGCCAAAGCAGTCGCGAAACGGCTGTTTGTGTCGGAAGCGTCTCTGTCACGGTTTGCAAAAAAATGCGGATACAGAGGCTACCGGGAATTTATTTATCAATATGAAGAAACTTTTATGGGGAAAGATGCGGCAGCTGCCAGTCATACGAGGATGGTGCTCAATGCGTATCAGGAACTTTTGAATAAGACATACAGTCTTCTGGATGAAGAGCAGATTTTAAGAATCTGTGATCTTCTGGAACAGGCGGAGAGAGTTTTTGTATGCGGAAGAGGTAATTCCGGACTTGCCGCAAGAGAAATGATGCTGAGATTCGTAAGGATCGGGGTGGACATTGATGCTGTCCAGGATGCGGATCTGATGAGGATTCAGGCAGTCTTTCAGAAAGAAGGATCTGTTGTGATCGGCATCAGCATCGGCGGTGAAGCAAAGGATGTGCTCTATATGCTGCGGGAGTCTCACCGGAGAGGCGCGAAAACAATTTTGATCACAGGAAATAATCGGGAAGAACATCGGGAATTCTGCGATGAACTGGTTTTAATCCCATCGTTGAAATACTTAAACTATGGAAATGTGATTTCCCCTCAATTTCCGATTCTGGTTATGATGGATTTGATTTATTCTTATTATTTGAAGAAAGATAAATTCAGAAAAGAAACGATGCATGACGATACAGTAAAAGCATTAAAAGGAGAATAGAAATGAGAATTTATAAAACGAAAGATTACGATGAAATGAGCAGAACAGCAGCGAATATTATTTCTGCACAGGTGATTTTAAAACCGGAATCTCTTCTGGGACTGGCAACAGGATCTTCACCGATCGGAGTTTATGATCAGCTGGTAGAATGGTATAAAAAAGGAGATCTGGATTTTTCAAAAGTAACGACAGTTAATCTGGATGAATATAAAGGACTGCCAAAAGAAAATAAACAGAGCTATTACTACTTTATGCATGAATATTTATTTGACAAGGTAAATATCAACGTGGAGAATACATATCTTCCAGACGGCATGAACATGGACAGTGAGGCAGAAGCTTGCCGTTATGAAGATCTTCTTGCTTCCCTTGGACAGGTGGATCTGCAGCTTCTTGGCCTGGGACATAATGGGCATATTGGATTTAACGAGCCGGGAGATGTCTTTGAGAAAGCAACACACTGTGTTGATCTGAAAGAAAGCACGATTGAGGCAAATAAGAGATTTTTTGCGTCAGCGGATGATGTTCCGAGACAAGCCTACAGTATGGGAATCGGGACCATTTTAAAATCAAAGAAACTCCTTGTGGTTGTCAGCGGAGAAGGTAAAGCAGAAGCGCTGAAAAATTCTATCTGCGGACCTGTAACGCCTCATGTTCCGGGATCTATTTTACAGTTCCATCCAGATGTGACGATCGTGGCAGATGAGGCTGCGTTATCTAAAGTACCGGAAGAATATTTAAAATAAGATAAAAGAAGGTTATGACATGATCATAAAAAATGTAAAAATCTACATGCCGGATCAGAAGTTTGTATCCGGTGATATTGTAACAGATGGAGACAGGATTGAAAAAATCCTCCCAGGAGGAGCCATAGAAGAATCTGAAGCAGAGACGGTAGATGGAGAAGGCTGCTACTGTCTGCCGGGGATGATCGATCTGCATTTTCATGGCTGTAAAGGAATGGATGTCTGTGATGGCACAAAGGAAGCTCTGGATACGATCGCCTCCTATGAGGCGTCTATCGGGGTAACGGCGATTGCGCCTGCGACCATGACGCTTCCTGTGGAGGAACTGGAATCCGTTCTTTCCAATGCCGCAGAATACAAAAAAAGTCAGGAAAACGGAACCGCTGTGGCAGGCGCCGATCTGGTAGGGATCAATATGGAAGGACCGTTTATCAGTAAAGTTAAAAAAGGAGCTCAGGATGAAAGAAACATCCTTCCATGCAGTACGGAAATTTATAAAAGGTTCCAGAAGGCTGCCAGGGGTCTGGTAAAACTTATCGGAGTGGCGCCGGAAGAATCTGAGACAGAAGCTTTTATCCGGGAAGTAAAAGGGGAAGTTTCCGTATCCCTCGCTCACACCAATGCAGATTATGATACCGCTAAAAAGGCTTTTGACGCAGGAGCCAGTCATGCGGTGCATCTTTATAATGCCATGCCGGCATTTTCTCATCGTGAGCCGGGTGTTGTGGGAGCTGTGGCGGACAGTTCTCATGTTATGGCGGAAATTATCTGCGATGGGGTGCATATTCATCCGGCGGTGGTAAGAGCCACGTTTCAGATGCTGGGAGCTGACCGGATGATTTTGATCAGTGACAGTATGCGGGCGGCAGGAATGCCGGATGGACAGTATACTCTTGGAGGGCTGGATGTAAAAGTCAGGGGAAATCGTGCGACACTGGTATCAGATGGGGCTCTGGCAGGGTCTGTGACGCCGCTTCCGGACTGTGTAAGAACCGTAGTAAGGGAAATGGGGATTCCTCTGGAGATAGCAGCAGCATGCGCGACCATCAATCCTGCCAGAAGCCTTGGAATTGATGATATGTATGGATCCATTGAAGCAGGAAAAAAAGCAGATCTCGTATTATGGGATAAAGATCTGAATCTTAAGACTGTCATCAAGGACGGGAAAATATTTCCGTCATAAAATTTTTATCATATAGCCTGTATCTTTGAAGAATCCGGAGGGTGTCTGCCTGTCCGGATTCTGTTTTTTATTTCATAGGATTAACGTGTCTTTTGACACCCTAATCCTATGAAATAAAAAAGCTCCGCTGTCTGATACCCGGAAATGTCTTTGAAACGTTAGAAAAATTCATGGATTTGTAAGAATATTTTCTGAAAAGCTGCATACACTATACCAAAGGAGCGTATGTGACATTGAAGAAGAAAATTGAAATTGCAGCCATTGTGTGTTCCATCGGAATCTGCAGTTTTGGGCAGAAAGTATGTGCCAGCGAGTTTATGCAGCTGCCAAAGGAAAGCAGTATGAAAATGGAACACCTGGTTCAGACGAAACTTTTGAATGAACAAAGAGAATATCTTTTACAGGCACAGCTGGTAACAAAGATCAATCTGGAAAAACAGATTAAAGAGAAGCCTGTATATATTCAGGGAACAACCCATCAGGTAACAGAAAGAGAGCGATCTGTACTGGAAAGGATCGTAGAAGCAGAAGCTACGGATAAAGATATGAAAAGTAAGATTCTGGTAGCGAATGTGATCTTAAACCGTGTGCGTTCAGAAGACTTTCCGGATTCCATTGAGGCGGTGGTCTTTCAGAGGGAAAATGGCAACGTTCAGTTCTCGCCCACTGCAGATGGAAGATATGAGTCCGTTACTGTGACGGAAAGCACAAAAGAAAGTGTTGACAGGGCTTTGAAAGGAGAAGATTATTCGGAAGGGGCTCTCTATTTTGTGGAGAAAACAATTGCCAGTCCAAAGAATGTATCCTGGTTTGAGCGGTCTCTGACCCGGCTGTTTACGTATGAAGGTCATTCCTTTTACAAGTAGAAAGTAAAAATTTTTCTTGACAACCATAGATAAAAGTATTATGATTTTAAACAAATAGAAAAGAAACCGTTGAGAAAGAGTAGTAAGCAGGATTCGAATGATTTTCAGAGAGCCGCAGATGGTGGGATTGCGGTATGATTTCCCTGGCGAATGGACTTTCGAGGGTGATTTTGAAATAGCAGTAGGGATCGCCGGGCACCCGACCCGTTATCACAGTGGGCATATATGATAGTATATGATGAGAGTGGACAGTTTATGTCAATTTGAGTGGTACCGCGGATATTTCGCCTCAAGCAGAGATGCTTGAGGCTTTTCTTTTTTCTATTTGCACAAAAGTAAGGCTGGAAGAAGAACCAGACCAGAAAAAATAGGAATAAAAAGGAGAGAAAATTATGAGATCAATGAAAAGAGTGTTGGCAGCCGGGCTGGCTGCGGTAATGGCAGTGGCAATGGCAGCAGGATGTGGAAAAAGCGGCGGAAGCGGTGATGAAACTTACAAAATCGGAATTCTTCAGTTTGCGGAACATGGTTCTCTGGATAACTGCAGAAAGGGATTTCTGAAGGGACTGGAAAAAGAAGGAATTAAAGAAGGAGACAATCTTGAGGTTACATATCAGAACTCCCAGGCCGATACGGCAACGGATAACCAGATTGCATCTAATTTCGCGTCAAAAGATTTTGACCTGATCTGCGCAATTGCGACACCTAGCGCGCAGAGCGCCTATAATGCGGTAAAGGACAGTAATACTCCGGTAATTTATACAGCAGTTACTTCTCCGGAAGAAGCAGGATTCGTAGATGACGACGGAAATAATGTGGGAAATATCACAGGAACTTCCGATATGGTACTGGCAGATCAGCAGCTGAAGCTGATTCGTGAAATGATGCCGGATGCAAAGAAAGTTGGTATCTTCTACAGTACAAATGAAGCAAATTCAAAAGCCGGAATCGCAGCATATGAAAAAGCAGCAGATCAATACGGATTTGAGATCGTGACTCAGGGAATCACATCTTCTGCGGATATGCCAATGGCAGCAGACAGTCTGATCAAGAAAGTAGACTGCATCACAAACCTTACAGATAATCTGGTTGTCAGCAACATGCAGACTTACCTGGAAAAGGCAAATAAAGCGAAAATCCCGGTATTTGGTTCAGAGGTAGAGCAGGTAAAATTAGGCTGTGTTGCCTGTGTCGGAATTGACTTTGTAGATCTTGGAGAACAGACGGGAGAGATGGCAGCAAAAGTCCTGAAAGGCGAGGCTGAGGCAAAAGATATGAAATATGAATCCTTCAAAGAAGGAGATATCATTGTAAATACAGCCGCAGCAAAGAAAATCGGTATGACGATCAGCCAGAACATCCTGGATGAAGCGGAAGAAACATACGATGAAATCAGCACGGCAGAATAATTAGGAGATGTAAAATACTATGGAACAATTAATCATCAGTACGTTTGAGCAGGGATTTATTTATGCGATCATGGCTCTTGGCGTATATATAACTTATAAGATCCTGGATTTTCCGGATTTGTCAGTAGACAGCACTTTCCCTCTGGGAGCAGCAATTACGACGGTCATTCTGTCAAAGGGAATGAATCCTCTTCTGGCACTGGCAGCCTCTGTGGCAGCCGGCGCCGCGGCAGGAACCGTGACAGGACTGATCCATGTAAAATGTAAAGTCAGAGATCTGTTGTCAGGAATCATTGTGATGACAGGACTGTATACTCTTAACTTAAGAATCGTAGGAGGAACGGCAAATGTTCCTTTATTTAACTACAAGTCTGTTTTTAACAATGACTTTGTAAATGCATTATTCCCGGAAGCGCTGAGGCCATATAAGACAGTCATCATTATTTTTGTGATCATGCTGATCGCGAAGATTCTTCTGGATCTGTATCTGAAAACCAAATCCGGATATCTGCTCCGTGCCGTTGGTGATAATCCAACCATCGTAACTTCCCTGGCAAAGGACAGCGGATTTGTAAAGATCGTTGGTCTTGCCATTTCCAATGGATTGGTTGCCCTGGCAGGAAGCGTAATGTGCCAGCAGCAGAGATTCTTTGAAATCTCCATGGGAACAGGAACCATCGTTATTGGTCTTGCGAGCGTTATTATTGGAACCAATGTATTTAAAGGAAATCTGATCAAAGCAACAACGGCAGTTGTGATCGGTTCTGTGATCTATAAGGCATGTGTGGCCATCGCAATTGAACTGGGAATGCCTGCGACGGACTTAAAGATGATCACTGCAGTATTGTTCCTTATTATCTTACTGATCAGTATGGACCGCAAAAAGAAGGTGAAATCATGATAGAGTTACAGCATATCGATAAATATTATAATATAGGTACGGTAAATGAAGTCTGTTTGTTTAAGGATTTTAATCTGACGATCCATGACGGAGATTTTATTTCTGTGATCGGCAGCAATGGGTCTGGAAAAACCTCTCTTTTGAATCTGATCTGCGGAAGCCTGGGAGCGGAAGCAGGAAAGATCATACTGAACGGGGAAGATATTACCAGGCAGAAGGAATATGTAAGGCAGAGAAAGATCGGAAGGGTATATCAGGATCCTGCAATGGGAACCTGTCCGTCCATGACGATTCTGGAAAATATGTCTTTGGCAGATAACAAAGGAAAGCCGTTTGGCCTGGGATTCGGAACCAACCGGAAGCGCGTCAGCTATTACAGAGAATTATTAAGTCAGCTGGGGCTTGGCCTGGAAGATATGATGGGCAGCAAGGTAGGATCTCTGTCCGGAGGTCAGAGACAGGCGATCGCGCTTCTTATGATCACAATGACGCCGATTGAGTTTTTGATTCTGGATGAGCATACAGCGGCTCTGGATCCAAAGACAGCGGAGCTGATCATGAAACTGACGGATAAGGTTGTCCGTGAGAAAAAACTGACAACGATCATGGTAACCCATAATCTTCGTTATGCGGTAGAGTATGGGAACCGCCTGATCATGATGCATCAGGGGGAGGCGATCGTTGATAAAGCAGGAGAGGATAAAGACAATCTGGATGTAGATGACCTGCTGGACCGTTTCAATCAGATCAGCATTGAGACCGGAAATTAAGGCGTTGGAAAGAATAGATTAAGAATCAGATGTTCGTATAATACACTATATTTTGATTATTTTACAAATTTATATTTATTCTGTTAGCGTGAGATATACATTTATTTACTTTTGATTTATTTTCATATGAATAATAAAAGCGATTTTTTATAAATATTTTTTATGACTTGAAGATGTACCGCCTTTTCTAAAAAGATATATTAGAAAGGACGGTACATCTTGTAATACAAATCAAATTGTTTTAAAGTTTTCTTTTCCGAATTATTTTATTAATTCTTTTGGCTTTTTTGGTTGGTACATTCCACCATAAGATGCTAAGCCAGCTCCGTTAATTGCAATTTTTTTTATAAGAATTGCGATTAGATTAAGTAGTGCCATTTGTATATCCTCCTTTGAAAAAAATAATTTTGCCGATTATGAATAATAAGCACACAAGTAGCATTGTGTGTGTTCCTAAAAAAAATAAGAATGTATTAAAAAAATATGCAAAAATAGAAAGAGTGAAAATGTAAATAATTAATAATATATGAGTATATAATCTGTTCTTCTCTAAATATGTATTACTTAATGGATTATTTATGTTTTCACAGGGAGCGTAAATCCAAAGGAGAATAACGCTAATAAAAAATAATGATAAATTTAAATTAAATAGATGATATTTATAAAATATTTTTGATGAAAACAGTGTAAACAAAAAGCATAAATTAGTAAGAATAAAACATTTTTGGTAGGTATTAGAATGATATCCACCTGCACAAAATCTTAATGGCATAAAAAATAGTAAAAAAGTAATTCCAAATATAAAATTAGAAAACGAAGATAAAAGTAATATACTTAAAAGAGAACATAATGTAGATATAGTCAGTTGAAAACCATATATATATATTTGTGATAAATTTGATTTAATAATATTTTTTTTAATGAAATAGTGTGTAAGATAAGTAGATAGTTTTAGTAGCATTTTTGCCCTCCATTTTTAATTATCATAACATATTTATCGGACTGTAAAAGAAAATGTCCTTGAATTGCAAAAAATTGTCCTTTAAATGAGTTTTTAAGAATTCTTTATATCATAATTAAGAAGTATAATAATTTGAAAACTGTTTTGCTTGATTGCATAAGTCATGTTACCTTGATATTTTGTAATTACATTTTCTACACATTTTAATCCCCAGCCATGAAATTGCTTTTCTTTTTTTGATGTTATGAAATGCATATTTTGAATTTTGGGTTCTATTTCATTTCCATTTTCTATTTTAAAAATCAACATAGCATTAATGATACGAATCGTAATGTTAATCCATTTGTTACTTTTTTTCAAATTTCTATTACAAGCTTCTATGGCATTGTCTAAAAGATTAGCTAAAATAGAGCAAATATCATTTGGCTGCAGATTACTATTGTTAGGAAATTCAACATTTATTTTATAATCTATACAATTATCATCCATTATTTTTAATTTATTATTGAGTATAATATCAATGATATCATTCCCAGTCCAAGTATGTGATAATAAACATTTTGTTGGTTGATTTATAGAATTTAAATAATTTAATGCAGTGGAAGTATCTTTCTTTATTAATAAATGTTGTAAAATATTTATATGATTATTAAAATCGTGATATGCTTGTGCGTTTGCAGAATAAAGCAAATTTAATTCTTTAAAGTTTTTTTCCAATAATGAGTTTCTGCTATGTAGAAAATTTTCTTCTTTTTTTTCATATTTGAATTGTTCATAGAAAAAAAGTAGCAGCCATGCTAGTATGAATATAATACTGAAAATAAGCCAATCTTTAAAATTGGATGGATATATTTTTGCGAAAGATGAATTAATTAAATATATTGTTCCAATTCCGCAGATTAATGAAAGTATAACATAATGATTGAAAGACGAAATATGAAACCTTTTTTTAAAGAATCGTTTTATATTATAATAGAAAATAATTAACAATAATTTGCAGATAAATAATTGTTTAATTCTTAAATAACTATAATATGTAGTAACAATTTTGGGGTAGTTTGAATCTTGTAATAAAAAACTTGCTATTGTAATAGCAAAAAAATCTAAATAATTAAGGCATATAAAATAAAAACATGTGATGAGGAAGGCATGTGGAATTTTACAATTATAAATAAGAAAAACTATAATGGATATGCTAAATATGCCAAAAATTATAGTTATACATGAAAAAAGTTTTACCATGTTTAGAATAGTGACGATAATAGCAAGAAAAAATGAACTTATAAAAGTAATAATAATAGCTTTTGATTTTTTGAATTTATTTTCGAATAAAAGACCTGCAAATCTGATTCCAATATATCCTTCCAATATTGAAGCAGCAAACTCTATAAATAATATAAACATACTCAAATGTGATTCCCCCAAAATGTGCTAATTAGTTTCTGTGTTGGTTGTATGTGTGATCTACTAATTGATAAAGATTCCTTGTTCCTGAGAATAATCTCTCCATTTTTTATTTGCATAATATGAATAATATTTACGATGCAGCCTTTATCAATATAAATAAATTCATTATGATTTAATTCTGGATATATTTCTTTTAAACTTTTTCTTAGTTTTACCTGTCCATTCAATGTTACAAATATTGAATTTTTCCCGTTTTTCTGAATGTATAATATATCTTTTAAAAGGAGTCTCTTAAATGTAGTTTTTGTTTGAATTATATATGCTTCATCTTGCTCTAATTTTATTAGATTGAAGGCATCTTCTAAAGCTTGATTTAATCGAGAAGTTAGTTCTTGTTTAGGTATATATCGAAAAATCGATAGAGAGAACGAATCTACTGCGTATTTTAAGTAAGATGTTATAAAAATAATAAGAACATGAGGCAAAAAATCCTTTATTATAGGAGTTAATTTCATAGCATTTTGATATGGCATTTCAATATCTAGTAAAATCAAATCGAAAAATGCGCCTTCCTGTATATCTGCCAATAAAAATTCACCATTAAAATATTCATCTATTGTTACGATTTCCTTTTTCCTTTTTATAAACTGTTCTACAATAGTTTTATTATTTGATACGAATATAGGTTCGTCATCACAAATTGCTATTTTGATCATGGTTATCTCCCAATTAATGAATAAAAATATATATTAACAAGATTATTTTATCACATTAATGAATGAAAGTATATTGTTTTTAGAGTATGTTATGCTTTGCTTCGAATGGAATTCTAAATTCCACCTCTATGTTGGATTTATTTATACAGTCTCTTTGCATTTCTTTTATCATTCTTAGTGCCTTTTATCTGCAGTAGGAAAGAGGAAGTTATGTGTAAAAAATAACTGGAAACCGAAAACATTCAACTCTTGATGACTGTATTACCATCGAAAAAGCTCTGAACTGGAAATGTTTTTTGGGTAGCATTGCCGCAAAGTTAGGAAAAGAATCTTTCGCTATCTCTAAAGAGTCCAAAAAATAAATATAATTCTTTTCAAAAGCATAACCATTTTGATGAATCTAAGAACAAAGATTCCTATTTATAAAAAAATGCAGGATCTGCAATCACTTCAACTCCCACTGCAAAGACTTTTTTCACGCAGGTATCATTACTCAAAACGGGGCAAGGATTCTTTTGTCTGCAATACTTACTCAAAGAAGAGAAGTTATCGTTTCGATAAAGTTTATTATAGAAGGACTACTGCTCATCGACACTATCGAACATTCCTAGCAGGATTTGGGTCTAACATTAATATTTTCATTGATTCTGACTGATAGGGGTAGCGAATTCCAAAAACTAGATACATTGAAATATGGACAGGACAACTTCATCTGCATAGGTATTTATTATTGTGATCCGATGTGTTCCTGGAAAAAACCTCATTGAGATAAGAATTATGGATATGTCCGAAAGGCACATTATTCGATGATCTCTCGAAAAGTGATATCGACCGGATGATGGATTATATCAACAACACACCACAGCAGAGCTTTAGCGATCTATCATGTTGCTTCAGGAGTTGTTTGATTGTTTTCGACTCACTGAAATACAAACGGATGAAATTGTTTTGACATCTACATTGCTAAAAAATAAAACCGGATAACAAAAGAAATTTGTGGATAATGACTCCTTACTGAATACACCAGACAAGTGGAATTTATCTTTTCGCTCAATCAGAATATATATGCATATTAAAGAGAAAACAGAATGCGGACGAAAATTGGCAGATTGGGGTCAAGATAGTAAAGAGAGGAGAAAAAATTGTATTATAAAAGTGGAAAAAATAATATTCTTTCTGATAAATATTATTAATTGTTTTGATTAAGACTAATGATTTTAACTTATTTAAAAAATTATAATGAAGAAAAAATTGAAAAATATATTGAAATAATAAGAGATTATCAATGTAGATATCGGTTAGATTTTATTAATCCTTTTCCTGAAAACATACATTATTCAAAAAAATATGCTAAGTTTGTTTTTGATTACAAAAGAAAATTGATAAAAATGAACCCTGTAAATATAGGTATATTGATGTTAAAAAATCCATGTTATTCTAAAGCTATTTGTATATCGGAAGAAAGAGTAGTATATCCTTGCGTTATGTCGAGGTTAACATCCTATGGGAAGCTAAACGAGAAAAATCATCTAACGGAGATTTTAAATGAAAAATATGAGGAATTAGTAAACTTAAATAAAGGAAAAATGCAATCTTGTAAACAATGTGTTTATCGTTGGGGATGTATTAGCTGTTCTGCAATAGAGATAAGTGCATCAAATGGAATCCATTCGTGTAAAAATTGTTCTTTGATTCAGGAGGGCAAGAATGAATAGAGAAAAAATTGTACAAATAATAAAGGAACAATATATATATTTTGATAATCTTTCTGAAGAGTTAAAAAATGATTTTTACAAGATACAATACATAGAAGATAAGAATATTTTTTTTAAAGAACTCCAAATCCTCTTGGAGAAATTTCAAGATCCACATACTAAATTGATTAGAAAGATGGAGTATATTTTGCCAGTTACCTTAGGCATTATTGGAAATAAATTAGTTGTAATTGAAGTTTTTGAAACTAACTCTATAATAAAAAAGGGATTTATTTTAAAAAAAATAAATCATCAAAGTATTAGCGATTTATTATATAAAATGAAAAATATTGATTCAGAATCATTAAAATTAATAAGAATACTTGAATCAATTTCCAGGGCACATAATCCTCAAAAGATATTATTAACTTTTGAAACAGGAAGAGGACAAACAGTAGAGAAAAATATAAAATATGTTGAAGCAAAATCACTAAAATTAGATAATTGTCTAAAGCAGAAGTATTTTGCATTAATGGAAGAACATAAGAAAAGAATTGAACAAAAATATAAAATCTTATATTATCGTTGTCCGTCTTTATTAAATGATGCAGAAGTAAATTTATTCATGCAAAGTTTGGAAAAACAAACAAAGTTGAAAAGTATAATTTTTGATCTACGTAAT
Organism: Anaerostipes butyraticus; assembly: GCF_016586355.1. GTDB lineage: Bacteria > Bacillota > Clostridia > Lachnospirales > Lachnospiraceae > Anaerostipes > Anaerostipes butyraticus. The sequence continues at coordinate 174,824 of NZ_BLYI01000027.1, read as the reverse complement.
AATATGGGAGGAAAAATTGAACTAGCTATAAAAATCACAGAATTTTTTATAAATGAAAAAGTAAAAATATATTTAAAGGATAAAAGAAAAATTCATGAATATGTTTTAAAACCAAGAAAGAGTGTAATTAGAGGAAAAAATGTAGGTGTACTATTTAACAATCTCACATGTAGTTCTCTAGAATTTATATTTTTGAGGTTGATATCTGATAATAAAAATATATTGCGAATGGGAACACCGACATGCGGAATGAATGATATAGCGTCTGTATATGAATTAGGAGATGGTATGAGGATGAGTTTGACAACGAAAAAGTATGTTAATTTCAATGGAAAAGAGATGCATATTAAGAATATAAAACCTCAAGTTTATATTGATATTAATCATAGAGATGTAACAAATAATGATGATATTCAATTAGAAAAAGCGATTTATTATTTGAAAAAGAGAGAAAAATTATTTTAAATCAAGAATAAATAAAAAATTTATGGAGGAATAATGAGATATTTTATCTTTATGTTTTTGATTATTGAAATAATTCCGTATATTGTAGAACATAAAGGGAATATGGAAGAAATTTTTATTCAAACAATTATTATAGCATTTATAGCATTTATAGTTTCTGTAAAAAAAAGGAATAGAAAGTAACTTGTTACAAGCTTTTAAGGAGTGAAGGAATGAAGGAAAAGAAAAATATAATGAAAGTAATAGGTTTAAGAAAAAGATATCCTGAATTTTTTTTAAATAATATTAGTTTTCATTTAGAAAGTGGGAAGATTACAGGATTAATTGGTGCAAATGGAATGGGAAAAAGTACAACAATAAAATTGTTACTTCAAATAATTAAAGCAGATGATGGGGAAATTTATTTTCAAAATAGAAATATTCTAGAAAATAAGGATATATCATATAAAAGAAAAATAGGATATGTTGGAGAAAATACTGATTTTTTTTCACAATGTCGATTAAATGATATTAAGAAATTTTATCAATCATTTTATCCAGACTGGATAGAGGATGATTATAAAGTGATATCAAATAAATTAGGGATAAAATCAAATTATAAAATGAAAGATTTATCTAAGGGAATGAGGATGAAATTTAATTTATGCCTTGCTCTTTCTCATAGACCCAAATTATTATTGATGGATGAACCTACATCAGGACTAGATCCATTAGTAAGAAATGAGGTTTTATATATATTAAAAGAACAAGTTCGGAAATATGGGACAAGCATACTATTCTCATCTCACATTATAGAAGATATGGAAAAAATAGCAGATTATCTTATATTTATTCATCAAGGGAAAATAATTGAGCAGTGCGAAGCAAAAAAAATATTAAATCAAGGAATTAGCATCGATATGTATTTAGAAAATCTAATAAAGCAAAAAGGAGATAAATTATGATATATTTATTACGAAAAAATTGGTTACTATATAAAAAAAATATTGTTTTAGGAGTTCTTTTCGCAACGTTTTTTTCGATTATAACAATAGATGGAGCAAAATATTATACTGTATCATTGATGATGTGTCCGTCGCTTATGTTTAGCTGGACGGTTGGAAAAATATGTTATATGGAAGATTCAAATGCCACAAGACAATTTTTATTATCCCTTCCGGTTTCAAAAAAAGATATAATTAATGAGAAAAATATTTTATCATTTTTTTGTATTCTTGTAGGAATATTAATTGCAAATGTAGGAAGTATCCTTGTGGGAGTAGCAAGAGATCAGTCAGTACATATTGATTGGAGAATAAATATCATTATGATTATTTTTTTGATGTTTTATAATACAATATATATTTTCATATACTACTGGTATGATTATTCTAAAGTACGTTTTGTTCCATATATTATTTTAGTATTTATGTTCATTTTTTTCAAATTTGGAAATGAAACAATAACTGTTGTAAATAATGCTCCCAACATTATATTTATAGGCTTTCTTGTGTGTGCATTGTTCTTAAATTATTTTGTATTGCGCATTGCAATAAAAAGAGAGCTTTAATGTAAAAAAGATTTTGGTAATGATTAAAAATATAATGTTGTAGTCAAAATTAGATGATATAGAAACCATGAGATTATGATTGCAATTTTATGGTTTCTTTTTAGATTTTAAATGTGTTTGTTATTGCAAAAGATCTCAAGAATAATACGGGAACCGCCTGATCATGATGCATCAGGGGGAGGCGATCGTTGATAAAGCAGGAGAGGATAAAGACAATCTGGATGTAGATGACCTGCTGGACCGTTTCAATCAGATCAGCATTGAGACCGGAAATTAAAGAGATTAAAAAACAAATAAGAATTCAAAGAATTATTTCATATTATTTTATTTTTTGTTTAGAAAATTTTATACGGAGAAAATTGAATGAAAAGAGAAATGAGGTATAATAAAAACATAGTTTTTCATATATATTTTTTAATCCTCTCTTTTCATTATAAAAAGATCCCGCCGGCAAAGCGGGATTTTTTTTGCGCAATATGAACAAGGTATCGCGGTGACCGGCAGGGGAAAGAATCTTTCCCTGTTCGGTTGAAGAAATTATATATTTCATTGAAAAAATGAGAATGAAAGTCAGTAGAATTTCCCGTAATAAGGTTGCATATTTTTGAAAAAGTGAGTAAAATAAGCACTTAGAGCCCTAAAAATGTAAAAGGTGGAATTTATTATGTTAGAAACATTTTCAAGAAATATTGTTGAGATGATCCATGGAAATCTTTGGATCGGACCTCTGTTTGCGCTGATCGCCGGAATTTTTACATCTCTGACGCCGTGTGCGCTGTCCAATATTCCTCTGGTAACAGGGTATGTGACAGCTGACGGAGATGAAATCAAAGATAACAGAAGAGCATTTCTGCTGTCCATTACATTTGCCGCGGGATCCGCAGTTACTTTTATCTGTCTTGGATTCATTGCCTCAGCACTGGGACATGTGATCGGTCATTCTGAGATCGTCCATATGATTCTGGGAATCCTGATGATTCTGATGGCGCTGCAGATGTGGGGTGTGATCCAGCTGATTCCCCACGTCCATGGTCTTGGCGGAAATGGAAAACAGGGATTTGTGGGAGCTTTCTTTGTGGGGATGATCGGAGGAATTTTTTCTTCCCACTGTGCGGCTCCTGTGATTATTATGCTGCTTGCGATTGCAAGCCAGAGTGGAAATTATCTTCTCGGAGCACTTTTGCTTCTCTGCTATTCTGTAGGACACGGCATTATCATTGCAGCAGCAGGAACTTCCGTAGGATTTGCCAATCGTCTGGATGGAACGGCAGCGAATCTGACGTCAAAAATATTTAAAACGGTTCTGGGAGTCCTGATGCTTCTCATCGGACTTTATATGCTGTTTGGGGACTGATTCTGGAACGCAAATATGATATAGAAAAGAGACATGGCAGATCCGGCAGGATCTGTTATGTCTCTTTTATGTTAAGCAGAAGCTTTCTTTTCTTCTTTTCGAATGGCTTCATATTCCTTTAGCTGAGATAGAGCTTTTGGCGCCAGAGGGAAAAGCGCGATGAGGTTAAAGATAGTCATAAGTCCCACACCAATATCTCCCAGATCCCAGACAAAAGTATAGGCGGCCAGGCATCCTACGAAAAGCATGGCAAGAGCCAGAATCTTATAGAGCGTCTGAGACAGCCAGTTATCTCCGAAAAGATAAGCGATATTAGGTCTTGCATAAAACAGGATGCCGATGAAAGTAGAAAAACTGAACAGCCACAGGATTACGGCAATAAAAATCGGTCCGAAATTTCCCAGATGATATTTCATGGATTCCTGCAGAAGATCCATTCCCTGGAGACCGTCTATAAAGCCCGGAGGCGTCATCAGCATGATCATGGCGGAGCAGCTGCAGATCAGGAGCGTATCAATGAAAACGCCGAGAGACTGAAGCAGACCTTCTTTGGCAGGATGGCTGATATCGGCGGCTGCGGCTGCACAGGGAGCGGATCCGGATCCGGCTTCATTGGAAAACAGGCCTCGTTTTGCTCCATTCATAATAACCGCTCCGATTCCTCCTGCCACGGCCTGACGGAATCCAAAAGCTTCCATAAAAATCTTCTGGAATACAGATGGCAGCAGATGAATATTTTTGATAATAATAAATAAGGTAAGAAGAAAATAACATCCGGCCATAATGGGAACCATAATATCCAGAACTTTTACGGTAGCGTTTTTCCTTAAAACGATGACAGCAGCAATGAGAACAAGAATGACAGCTGTATAAATCGGAGGAATATGGAACGCATTTTCTACAGCGGAGGAAATGGAATTTCCAATGACCTGGCTGATCCCGCACCAGCAGATTAGTCCGGAGAGTGCAAAAAGCACAGCCAGAACACAACGCCGGTTTTTTGAGGAAGTTTTTTGAAACAAAGCATGAATATAATAGGCAGGGCCTCCGCGATAACCTCCGTAAAGAGGATCTTTTTCCTTATAAATCTGAGCCAGGGTTGCTTCCATAAAGGCTGTAGAGGCTCCAAACACCGCGATCAGCCACATCCAGAAGACAGCGCCTGCTCCTCCTGCAGAGATTGCGGCTACGACGCCGACCAGATTGCCCATTCCCACCCGGCAGGCGGTAGATACGATCAGCGCCTGAATGCCGGAAATAGAATCCTTGCGGCTTTTGTCGTCTTTTTCCAGGACTGCATGGATCATTTCCGGAAAAAGACGGAATGGAAGGAACCTTGTCCGGATCGTAAAATAAATACCAGACGGGATCAGCAGGATAACCAGCAGGGAAAGACCGAGAGAACTTCCGCCAGGAAGCGGGATGGTGATCAGATCTCCCCACAGCAGGTTGTAAATTTGTTGAATCATAATTGAAATCCTTTCTTTTGTGTAGTATCCATCAGACTAGTATATAGTACAAACAAGCATTTGTAAAATAAAGAATGAAGGAATAAATGAAAAAAATAAAAGATAAATGAAAGAAAAATAGCTCAAAAATACTTTTGTTTTCTTTCAAAATGATAAATTGAAGTAAATTGACTAAAAATGATTGACTTTGACTGAAATCGTGCTATAATCTAATCAAAAGAAATCAAAAACAGCCAAAATTGTAAGTGGGTTTGACGGATTTTGACTGTTTCGATAGAAGAAAAGGAGGAGAACGAGTATGCGAATCACAGAATTACTGCAGGATGAAACCATTGATCTTGGAGTGAAGGTTGGCAGCAAGGAAGAGGCGATCGATCATCTGATTGACCTGATGGTGAAGGGCGGAAACATTACAGACCGGGAAGAATATAAAAAAGGAATTCTTGCCAGAGAAGCTACGGGAACAACAGGAATCGGAGGAGGAATTGCAATTCCTCATGCAAAGAATAAGGCGGTTTCAAAACCGGGGCTGGCGTCTATGACGGTTCCGGAAGGTGTTGACTATGACGCTATGGATGGAAAGCCGTCCGATGTGTTTTTTATGATTGCGGCACCAGCGGAAGGAAGCGATCTTCATCTGGAGGCGCTTGCAAGACTGTCAACCATTTTGATGGATCCGGAATTCAAGGAAAATCTGCTCCATGCAAAAACAAAAGAAGAATATCTCCGTCTGATTGATGAAAAGGAAACGGAAAAATTTCCAGATAAAACAAAAGAAGTGAAGCAGGAGACTCCTGAAAAAACAGATGGATATCAGGTTTTGGCGGTAACTGCCTGCCCGACTGGAATTGCGCATACCTTTATGGCGGCAGAAGCCTTAGAGAACAAGGCAAAGGAAATGGGATGTACTTTGAAGGCAGAAACCAATGGTTCTGGCGGAGCAAAAAATATTCTGACCAAAGAAGAGATTGAAAAATGCGATGGAATCATTGTAGCGGCAGATAAAAATGTAGAAATGGCGAGATTTGATGGCAAACAGGTACTGCAGACAAAGGTTGCAGACGGTATTAACAAACCAGAAGAACTGATTCAGACAATTCTGGATCATAAAGCGCCGATTTATCATCATGCCGGCGGCGGTGTTCAGGAAGAAGAAGGCGCAGAAGGTGAAAGTGTAGGACGGCAGATCTATAAACATTTGATGAATGGTGTCTCTCATATGCTTCCATTTGTTATTGGGGGCGGAATCCTGATTGCACTGGCTTTCCTCTTTGATGATCAGGCCATTAATCCGGCAAACTTTGGTAAGAATACGCCATTAGCGGCGGTGCTGAAGACAATTGGAGATCAGGCCTTTGGATTTATGCTGCCGGTTCTGGCTGGATTCATTTCCATGAGTATTGCGGACCGTCCTGGTCTGGCAGTTGGTTTTGTCGGCGGAGCGATTGCAAACGCCGGTTATACATTCTCCAATGTAATGACATACGATTCTTCAACTGCGATCTCATCTGGATTTATCGGCGCTTTGCTTGCTGGTTTCCTTGGCGGCTATATTATCGTTCTTTTAAGAAAAATATTTGATAAACTTCCAAATGCTCTGGAAGGACTGAAGCCGATTCTGCTGTATCCGGTATGCGGAATTCTTCTGATGGGTGTGATTATGATCGCGGTCAATCCGATCGTTGGAGCTATTAATACAGCATTGAATAACTTCCTTTCATCCATGAGCGGAACCAGTTCCATCCTGCTGGGCGCAATTCTTGGCGGAATGATGTCTGTTGATATGGGAGGACCATTCAATAAGGCAGCGTATGTGTTTGGTACAGCTCAGCTTACAGTGGCAAATGCAGGACCGGAACAGTATGCGATCATGGCGGCTGTAATGGCAGGAGGAATGGTGCCGCCGCTGGCAATTGCTTTGTGTACTACGTTTTTTAAGAATCGTTTTACAGAGAGTGAAAGAAAATCCGGTGTAGTCAATTATGTTATGGGATTATCATTTATAACGGAAGGTGCAATACCTTTTGCAGCCGGAGATCTTCTTCATATACTTCCTCCGTGTATTATTGGATCTGCAGTGGCAGGAGCTCTTTCCATGGCATTTCAATGCGGGCTTCCGGCTCCGCACGGCGGAATCTTCGTTATAGGCGTTATTACCAATCCGTTGATGTATCTGGTATCGATTGCGGCAGGAGCGGTTGTCGGCATGCTGATCATGTCCGTTACAAAGAAACCGCTGAAGAAATAAAAGACAGCAGACAGAGATTGCCTAAAAGGCAATCTCTGTTTGCTATTTCAGGGAAATCGTGTTATACTGGGTTGGATTCAATGGATCAGACAGTTCATTCGTACCATCCTGTCTATAAACAAAACTAGGACCTGAGAGCAGGAATAGTTTCTGCTTTGACGCTTATGGATGTCAAGGGTACAGGTACGAGAATCTGTATCCTTTTTCTTTTGCTCTGAAAGTATACAGAACAAAAGAAAAAGGATCTGAGAGAATGATGATGTATTGTGAAAAGATAAGAATAAGGAAGGAAGAAAGATGTATCAGTTGACAACTCATGCCTCTTTTGATTCCGCGCATTTTCTGTCGGGCTATGAAGGAAAATGCAGGAATCTTCATGGACACCGCTGGAAACTGGAAGTTACTGTAAGCAGTGAAGAGCTTGCGCAGGAAGGACAGATCCGGGGAATGATCGTAGATTTTGGAGAACTGAAAAAAGATGTCAAAGATCTTGCCGATGAATTTGATCATTGTCTGATCATAGAAAGAGGAACTTTAAAAGAGAAAACAATGGAAGCGCTGGAAGAAGAAGAATTTCGAATCATTCAGGTGGAGTTCCGGCCTACGGCAGAAAATTTTGCTCGTTATTTTTATGAAAGAATCAAGGCGCTTGGATATCAGGTTTCGCTGGTAAAAGTATATGAAACGCCAAATAACATGGCGGGATACGGAGAATGAGATGGAATCATATCAGGTAGTGGAAACATTTGTAAGTATCAACGGTGAAGGGAAAAAAGCCGGAAGACTGGCAATGTTCATCCGGCTGAAGGGCTGCAATCTCAATTGTTCTTATTGTGATACGAAATGGGCCAATGAGCGGAAAGCACCTTATGAACTAATGAGAACAGATCAGATTATAGATAAAATCAAGAATTCCGGGGTATCGCTTGTGACACTGACGGGCGGGGAACCGCTGCTGGATAAAAACATCGGAGAATTGATCGGGAGTATTTTGATGCTTCCTAAGACAGAATTGGAGATTGAGACAAACGGCAGTGTGCCAATTCGAATGTTTCGGGAGCGAGATGCCAGGCTTACGATGACGATGGATTACAAACTGCCTTCCAGTAATATGGAAGAGACAATGTGCCTGGAAAATATGGAAGAACTGAAGCCATGGGATGTGGTGAAATTTGTAATTGGAAGTGAAGAAGATCTGATTCGGGCCAAGGAAATCATCGATCGTTTTTCTCTTTGTGAGAAAGCTATTGTGTATTTCAGTCCGGTGTTTGGAATGATTGAGCCTGCAAGAATTGTGGAATATATGAAAGAGGAACATTTAAATAAAGTAAGATTTCAGATCCAGATTCATAAGGTAGTCTGGGATCCGGATAAAACCGGAGTGTAGGAGGAAATTATGGCAATCGATAAAGAAGCAGTAAAAGAACATATCAGAGGAATCTTAATCGCCCTGGGAGATGACCCGGAGAGAGAAGGACTTAAGGAGACACCGGAACGGGTGGCGAAAATGTATGAAGAGGTTTTTGAAGGAATGAATTATTCCAATCATGAAATCGCGCAGATGTTTTCCAAGACATTTGAAGATGATCTGACAGTGAAAGATCATAAAGATATGGTAATCGTGAAAGACATTGATATGTTCAGTTATTGTGAACATCATATGGCTCTGATGTATGACATGAAAGCCGCGGTGGCTTATATCCCAAAGGAAAAGGTCCTGGGACTCAGCAAGATTGCCAGAATCTGTGATATGGTAGGAAAGCGGCTGCAGCTGCAGGAACGGATTGGAAGTGACATTGCGGATATCATTATGGAGGTTGCAGAGTGCGAAGATGTGGCGGTATATATCGAAGGATGTCACAGCTGCATGAGCGCCAGAGGGATTAAAAAACATAATGCGAAAACAGTGACGACTACATTAAGAGGAGCCTTTGAGACAGACAATATGCTGCGCTGGCATTTTATGACTCAGGCAGGGAAATAGGAGGAGACACAAATGAGCAAACCAACAAAAGCAGTCGTTGTGTTCAGCGGCGGACAGGACAGTACAACTTGCCTTTTCTGGGCAAAGCAGAAATATGAGGAAGTAATCGCGCTTTCTTTTGATTATGGGCAGAAACATGTAAAGGAACTGGAGTGTGCAAAAAAAATATGTAAGAAACATGGAATCGAACATCATATTCTGGATATGGCATTGCTGAATCAGCTTGCGCCGAATTCTCTGACCCGGGCTGATATTGAGGTGGATCATGAGGCTCCGGAAGAAGGAACGCCGAATTCTTTTGTGGATGGCAGAAATATGCTGTTTCTGACTTTTGCGGCGGTTTTTGCAAAACAAAGGAATATCCATGTGCTGGTAACCGGAGTGTCTCAGAGTGATTTCAGCGGGTATCCGGACTGCCGTCATGTGTTTATTTCTTCTTTGGAGACGACATTGACGCTGGCGATGGATTATGAATTTGAGGTGATCACTCCGCTGATGTGGATTGATAAAAAAGAAACATGGGCTATGGCAGACCGGCTGGGTGTTTTTGATATCGTCAGAAACGAAACGCTGACCTGTTATAACGGCATAATGGGAGATGGATGCGGTGAATGCCCGGCATGTAAGCTGAGAAAGAAAGGGCTGGATGCCTATCTTGCAGAAAAGAAGTAAAGATTTGTTAAAATTTCATAAAGTACCATAGAATGTCTTGATAAATATTAGTAAAAATATATAATAGAAGTGTAGGCGTCAACGGAATGATCAGGGAAGAATTCAGACTGAACTGTAAGTTCCACAGCATAAAGGAGAAATTATTATGGGAAGATTTACATTACCTAGAGACTTGTATTTTGGAAAAGGTTCTCTGGAGACGTTGAAGACACTGAAGGGAAAGAAAGCTGTCCTTTGTCTGGGCGGAGGTTCCATGAAGAGATTCGGATTTGTGGATCAGGTTGTGGGATACCTGAAGGAAGCAGGCATTGAGACGAAGCTGATCGAAGGAATTGAACCGGATCCTTCCGTAGAAACGGTAATGAAAGGTGCCGAAGTCATGAAAGAATTTGAACCGGACCTGATCGTTGCCATGGGTGGAGGTTCCCCGATTGATGCCGCAAAAGCAATGTGGGTATTTTATGAGCATCCGGAAACGACATTTGATGATATCAAAGATCCGTTTACCATTCCTGAGTTAAGAAAGAAAGCAGCGTTTATCGCAATTCCATCTACATCAGGAACTGCAACAGAGGTAACTGCATTTTCTGTTATTACAGATTATGAGACCGGAATCAAATATCCGCTGGCAGACTATGAGATTACACCGGATATCGCGATTGTAGATCCAAAACTGGCAGAGACCATGCCGCCGACGCTGACGGCTCATACGGGAATGGATGCCCTGACTCATGCGATTGAGGCATATGTGGCCGGACTTCATTCTCCATTCTCAGATCCGCTGGCACTGCAGGCAATCGAGATGATCTTTGATAATCTGAAAGCATCTTATGAAGGCGATATGGAAGCAAGGGATAATATGCATATGGCACAGTGCCTGGCAGGAATGGCATTTTCTAACGCTCTGCTTGGAATCGTACATTCTCTGGCACATAAGACAGGAGCCGTATTTGACACAGGACATATCCCGCACGGATGCGCCAATGCAATTTATCTGCCGTATGTCATTCAGTACAATGCAAAAGTCTGCGAAGACCGTTTCGCAATGATCGCAAGAAAACTGGGACTTCCGGGTGTAACAGATAAAGCGCTGACCTTATCTTTGATCGAGGCGGTAAGAAAGCTGAGAGCAAGTCTTGGTATCGTTTCCAATCTGAAAGACTTTGGAGTCAAAGAAGATGAATTCCTTGAGAAGAAACATATGATCGCAGAACGTGCGGTAGGAGATGCATGCACTGGATCTAATCCAAGAGAGACCTCTGTGGAAGATATGGAAAAAGTGTTAGAGTGCATCTACTATGGAAAAGATGTAACGTTCTAGGAAAGTAAATAGAGAAAAAGCTTCCGGAGATGAACGGAGGCATGCAGGAAGAGGAGAAATCGAAGAGATGACCCCTCTTCCTGTTTTTTGTTCCCAGGGAACTCCTGCAAAGCAGGCTTCTTTCTTGTGCCGGGAAACGATAAATAAATGATCGGAAAGGATGAATTGTTTCTATAAATCTGATACAATAGAAAACGGCAGAAATAGCATGAAAATCCATGCTAAATATAAACAGAAGGGAAGAGTTTATAATGGAATATAAGATTACAGGATATCAGCCGGAAAAATTATTTCATTTTTTTGAGGAAATCAGCGCAATCCCAAGAGGATCAGGAAATGAAAAAGGAATCAGTGATTACCTTGTATCCTTTGCAAAAGAAAGGGGATTGTGGGTACACCAGGATGAAGCCTCCAATGTTATCATCAAAAAGAAAGGCAGCGAGGGAGCGGAAGATCTCCCTGCCGTAATGCTTCAGGGGCATATCGATATGGTATGCGAAAAAGTTGCCGGAGTTGACCACGATTTTACAAAAGATGGTCTGGAACTGATTGTAAAAGACGGAGTACTGACTGCAAATGGAACAACCCTTGGGGCAGATAACGGCGTTGCGGTTGCGTTAATGTTAATGGTGCTGGATGATGAAGATATTAAGCATCCCCCGGTGGAATGCGTGTTTACGACAGAGGAAGAAGTAGGGCTGAATGGAGCGAAAGCGCTCGATAAGTCTTTGATTTCAGCCCGTACGATGATCAACATGGATTCAGAAGAAGAGGGAATCGCGACGATCAGCTGTGCAGGGGGGCTCCGCATTGAATGCAGCAGAAAAAATGTCCGGGAAGAAGCAGAAGGAACCCTGGTAAAAATTGTGATGTCCGGACTTAAGGGCGGTCATTCCGGTACAGACATTGATCTGGAACGAAAAAATGCCAACCGTCTGATGGCAAGAGTTATATACCAGCTGATGAAAAATACGGATGGAAAACTTGTCTCATTTGCCGGAGGAACTAAAGACAATGCCATTCCAAGAGAATGTGAGGCATCTTTGATTTATGCTGATCCAAAAGAAGCCGGAAAAGCAGAAGAAATAGCTGAAAATCTTGCAGGAGTTCTTGCGGATGAGATTACTCCGTATGAAGAAGGTTTTGTATGTGAGGTAACGGCAGAAGCAGGACAGAAGGTAAAAGCTGTACCGGCAGAAGATGCCAAAGCCTATGTAACGGCGATTTATCTTGCTCCAAATGGAGTGCAGAGCCGTAATATTAAGATGGACCGGTTTGTGGTGAATTCTGTGAATCTTGGGGTAGTATGTGCTGATGAGGATCAGCTGGTTCTTGTATTTTCGCCTCGTTCTTCTGTGGCATCTCTTCAGGATGAGCTGAAGGCAAGGATCGGGCTTCTGGCAGATACCTTTGGTTTCACTACAGAATACAGTGGGGAATATCCGGGATGGAATTTCCTGGAAGAATCTCCGATTCGTGAAGTATTTAAAGAAAGCTACAGAGAATTATTCGGAAGAGAGCTGCAGACAGAAGCTCTTCATGCAGGGCTGGAGTGCGGATTGTTCTGTGATGCGATTCCGGGACTGGACGCCATTGCTGTTGGTCCGCAGCTGTATCATGTCCATACGCCGGAAGAGAATCTTCCGCTGGATTCTTTTGAAAGATTTTACAAATTATTAAAAGATGTATTACGAAGACTGGCAGAAAAATAAGATCAGACGGATCGAAGTATCTGAAATCAGTTCTTGAGAGAATGACAGCAAAAAGCCGGATGGGTTCGCAGCTGATGCCGCGGATTCATCCGGCTTTCTATTATTTCCTGTATCGATAGAGAATCTTTCCGTTTTTTCTTTCTTCCGTGATCATTTTCTGCTTCAACATATATGGAAGAATGGAATTTAAAAATTCTCCTGGGTTGGTAACCGCAAGCCGTCTGCTCTGAAACGGCTGTTTCGCGGTCAGATTTTTTACCACGGGTTCCAGTTCTGCGCGGGTCATAGGGCCGTTTTTTCGCAGAGTTTTTCGAACTTTTGTAATTCCTTTGGAACTGAGCATATTGGACAGATCCTGTTTCTGACGCATGGTCCGCCAGAGCCCCCATCCATAGATCAGGGCTGTAGCGGCTGCAAACAGAAGAACATAAGGAATATAGTGAAGGATCAGCTGCATGATTCTCCTTTCCAGTAAATCATATGGTTATCGTGAAGAATTTCCAGAAATTTGATCAGTCTGGAAAGTGATTTCTCCATATCCGGATATTCAGCATACAGTGTTTTTGACAACTGGTGTACATCACTGGAATTGTCGATGGAGAGCCAGACAAAACTTCCATAGGCATCCAGCCTGATGTCGCTGACTCTCGGCCGATGGAAAAATTTCTGAGCGATGCGATGATAAAAACCGGTCCACTCCACAAAAAGAGTTACGATTCCGCTTTCATCGGTCTGATATTCAATATCCGGGTTTTTAACCGGTACAAAATCCAGATAATTCCGTTGGTTTTTTGTTTTCATTTTCTATTTTTCCTTTTTCATACACAATCGGTACAATCCAAATAACAGTACGATAAAGATGATCAGGCTTCCGATCTGAGGCAGAGAGAATGGAAGAGTGATCGCTGCATCCATTTTAGCAACGGCAATGACAGCCAGCACGATTCCCATGATACCTTCTCCTGCGATCAGTCCGGATGTAAAGAGTACTCCACGGTCGCTCCGCTCTTTTTTCTCTTTTTCTGTACCTTTGACACGCTCTACGATAAAACGTACGATACCGCCGGCCATAATTCCGGCACTTAAGCTGAATGGCAGATACATTCCTACTGCAAACGGCATAACCGGCACTTTCAGAATTTCGATAACGACTGCAATAAACACTCCGGTAAAGATTAAAGCCCATGGAAGCTGAGCGTTCATAATACCTTCTACCAGCATTTTCATCATGGTTGCCTGAGCTGCAGGAATCTGTTCTGTTCCATATCCCCATGCTTCATTGAGCAGATAAAGGACAAAACCAATGGCAGCTGCAGAAACAACGACACCGATCATCTCACCAATCTGCTGTTTTTTCGGTGTTGCGCCAACGATGAAACCAGTCTTTAAATCCTGGGAAGTATCACCGGCAATCGCTGCAACGATACAGATAATACCGCCAATAGCGATGGCGCCTACCATACCGGTAGTTCCGATAGTTCCGGTAGCTTTCAATATCAGAGTGGCAATGATCAGTGTCGCGATTGCCATACCGGATACTGGATTGTTAGAGGATCCGATCAGTCCTACCATACGGGAAGAAACAGATGCAAAGAAGAATCCGAAGATAACAACGATCAATGCACCGATTGGATTAACCGGGAAGGTAGGAATCAGCCAGATGGCAACTGCGATAATAAGAATGATTCCGATCAGCAGAGGCATTGGAAGATCCTGCTGGGTGCGGGGAGCATTCTTATCCGCATGCTTGCTGGACATGCTTTTCATAGCCTGTTTAAAGGTACGGATGATCAGAGGGAAGGTTTTGATCAGACTGATCATACCACCCGCTGCCACTGCTCCGGCTCCAATGTATTTGATATAATTGTCCCAGATATCGCCAGGAGCCATGGAGGAGATTGGGTCTGTGCCAGGGAAGACAACAGCGTCTCCGCCAAATAAGGCAATCAAAGGCATTAAGACGAACCAGCTCAGAGTGCCTCCGGCCAGCATATAACTGGAGATTTTAGGCCCGCAGATATAACCAACACCTGCGAGAGATGGAAGTACCTGGATTCCAATCTGAGAACCGGCATAGCTTTTAAAGGCATATCCGATCTCGCTGGAAAACAGATGAAGACCATCTGCCGCAAATTTATATACAGCGGCGATGCCAAGACCTGCAAAGACGGTTCCGGCTTTAGAACCGCCTTCCTCACCTGCCAAAAGAACTTCAGCACAGGCTGTTCCCTCTGGGAACGGCAGAGTGCCATGTTCTTCTACGATCAGTGCCTGACGAAGCGGAACCATAAAACATACACCCAGGATACCGCCAAACAAAGCGACCAGAAAGATGGTCAGAATGCTTGGAAATGCAATCTTGCCCTCTTCTGCCCATAAAAATAATGCAGGAAGAGTAAAGATTGCTCCTGCGGCAACAGATTCACCGGCAGAGCCGATTGTCTGTACCAGGTTGTTCTCGAGAATGGAATCTCTTCGGAGGATGACACGAATGATTCCCATGGAAATAACGGCCGCAGGGATAGAAGCGGAAATCGTCATTCCAACGAGAAGTCCAAGATACGCATTGGCAGCGCCAAATACGATAGCAAGAAGGATACCAATCAAGAGAGAAGTGACGGTAAATTCCGGAACGATTTTGTCCGCCGGAATATACGGTTTGAATTCTGACTTGTTGTCCATTGAAATTCATTCCTTTCTTAAAAATTTTTTTAACGCTTTTTTAACGCACAAAGGAGATTATACCATTTTGTATAGACAAAAGAAAGCGAAAAATGAAGAAAAAAGGGGAATTTCAAAGGTGCGGTCATAAATTGTTTATTCTTTCAGAGACGGATATTTTCTAAGTTCCCATACTGCAAATCCTATGGCAAATGCTGCCGCAACAGAATCGGCGATCGGTGCAGAATACATAACGCCGTCAATTCCGAAAAACATAGGAAGAATGACCATCAGCGGCAGAAGGAAAATAATCTGGCGGGTCAGAGAGATGAAGATACCCCGGCTGGCTTTTCCGATGGCCGTGAAGAAATTCGATGTAATCGGCTGAATACCATTTATAAAAGTGCAGAACAGGAAAATCCTGAAAAATCTCTCGGCAAATTGGTAGTATGCTTCACTTTCAGAACCGAAAATCCCGATAATCTGCCGTGGGAAAAACTGAAAGCATAAAAAGGCAGCGGTGCTGATCAGTGTAGCGGAAGCAATGGCTTTCAGGTATGCTTCTTTTACACGTCGAAGTTTGTCGGCGCCGTAATTAAAGCTGATGATCGGCTGCAGCCCCTGGGAAATACCGATATTGACTGAAAAGAAAATCATATTGACTTTTGTGATGATACCGGCGCATGCCAGAGGGATATCACTTCCATAGGAAGAAGCGGCACCATATCGTGTCAATACATTATTCATCACAATTTGAACGGTCATCATGGCAAGCTGATTGAAGCATGGAGCCATGCCCAGGGAGGCGATTTTTCTGAAATAGCCAAAATTCGGTTTTAATTCTTTCTTTCCTATTTTTACTGTTTTATAACGGGTCAGATATCCGATGACCATAATGCCGGATACAACCTGACCGATTACAGTGGCCCATGCGGCTCCTGCAATTCCCATATCGAAAACAAAAATAAACAATGGATCCAAAATTGTGTTTATGATGGCTCCGGTCAGGGTGCAGACCATGGAAAACTTAGGGCTTCCATCTGCACGGACAAGATTGGTTCCGCCTGTTGTGAGAATCAGGAACGGGAATCCCAAAGAAGTAATGCCGGTATAAACAATGGAATAATCCAGTACTTTTGGAGTTGCGCCAAACAGGAGCATCAAAGGCTCTAAAAAGATCCTGGTTACGACACAGAGAAGGATGCCAAGGGAGAGGAGCAGTACGATAGTGTTGCCGGCGAAGGAAGCAGCCCGTTTCTTCTGACCGCGCCCCATGGAAAGATTAAAATTAGCCGCGCCGCCAACGCCGCACATCAGGGCAATCGCAGTGCAGATCATGACAAGGGGAAAAGCTACATTGGTGGCGGCATTTCCCAGCATGCCGATGCTTCTTCCGATAAAAAACTGGTCTACCATATTATAGAGGGCACTGACCAGCATAGCTACAATACTCGGGACCGCAAAGCGCACCAGCAGAGTGCCGATGTTTTCGGAGCCCAGAGGATTTTCTTTTTTTAACTCATTCATAATTCATTCCTCATCTTTCGAAAATATTTCCAATTCCAGTATAATATAAAAAGAAAAACAGTACAATAATAGCGGAGCGCTTTTTCAGTCCAAATTGCGAAAATGAAGAAAATAAGGAAAAACTCGATAAAAAATCTGATAATATATCTACAAATCCTCAAAATATCTAATAATCTGACAACTTAAGAATTTTTTCCTTTACAACCTGAAAAAAGTTGTGTATGATAAGTGAAAAATAAAACTTGACGAAGGGAGAATGAAAATGACGAATCAGATGAATCAGACGCCGGGATTATATGATCCTAGTTTTGAGCATGATAACTGCGGAATTGGTGCCTGCGTCAACATCAAAGGAATAAAAAATCATCAGACAGTAGATAATGCCTTAAAGATTGTAGAGACATTAGAGCACAGGGCAGGAAAAGACGCTGCAGGAGAAACCGGAGACGGTGTAGGAATCATGCTCCAGATTTCACATAAATTTTTTGCTGCTGCATGTAAAGAAGCCGGAATTCAGATCGGAAATGAGAGAGAATACGGAATCGGTATGTTCTTTTTCCCGAATGATGAACTGAGGCTTCAGCAGGCAAAAAAGATGTTCGAGATCATTGTGGAAAAAGAAGGAATGACATTCCTTGGATGGAGAGAAGTGCCAACAGATCCGGGTGTCCTTGGAAAGAAAGCACTGGAATGTATGCCGCGGATTCTTCAGGGATTTGTCAAAAAACCTGAAGGAGTGGAAAAAGGTCTGGCCTTTGACCGTAAATTATATATCGCAAGGAAGGTGTTTGAACAGAGTAATGAGGATTCTTATGTAGTTTCTTTATCCAGCCGTACTATCGTATATAAAGGAATGTTTCTGGTAGGACAGCTCCGTACTTTCTTTAAAGATCTTCAGAATCCGGACTATGAATCCGCGATCGCCCTGGTTCATTCAAGATTCAGTACGAATACAACACCAAGCTGGGAAAAGGCGCATCCGTATCGCTTTATTGTTCATAATGGTGAGATCAACACCATTCGCGGAAATGCGGATAAGATGCTTGCCCGGGAAGAGAACATGGAATCTGAATATCTGAAAAATGAGATGCACAAGCTGATTCCTGTTGTAAATCCGAATGGATCAGATTCTGCAAGACTTGACAACACACTGGAATTCCTTGTTATGAGCGGTATGGATCTTCCTCACGCAGTGATGATCACGATTCCGGAACCGTGGGAAAACAATAAAGTCATTTCACAGGAAAAGAAGGATTTTTATCAGTATTATGCAACCATGATGGAACCATGGGATGGACCGGCCTCCATTTTGTTTACCGATGGTGACCAGGTAGGAGCAGTCCTCGACCGTAACGGACTTCGTCCTTCCAGATATTATATTACAGATGACGATCAGCTTATTCTCTCTTCCGAGGTTGGAGTTCTGGATATCGATCCAACGAAGATTGTTGTAAAAGAAAGACTTCGCCCAGGTAAAATGCTTCTGGTAGATACGGTTCAGGGAGAAGTGATCGCAGATGATGTTGTAAAAGAAAAATATGCCGAGAAAGAGCCTTATGGAGAGTGGCTGGACAGCAATCTTTTAGAGCTGAAAGACTTAAAGATTCCAAATCAGCCGGTTCCTTCTTATGGAAAAGAAGAAAGAGAAAAACTTCTGAAGGCGTTTGGATATAGTTATGAAGCCCTGAAAACAACGATTCAGCCAATGGCTCTGAATGGTTCTGAGGCAATCGCGGCCATGGGAACAGACACACCGCTTGCAGTACTGTCCAATCAACATCAGCCGTTATTTAATTACTTTAAACAGCTGTTTGCCCAGGTAACGAACCCGCCGATCGATGCGATCAGGGAAGAACTGATCACTTCTACGACCATCTATGTTGGAAAAGAAGGCAATATCCTGGATGAGAAACCTGAGAACTGCCGTGTCCTGAAGGTAAAAAATCCGATTCTTACAGATACAGATCTGATGAAAATCAAGAGTATGAAGAAGGAAGGATTTAAAGTTGTAGAACTTCCGATCATTTATTATAAAAACACATCCATGGAAAAAGCGCTGGATCGTTTGTTTGTAGAAGCAGACCGTGCATATCGTGATGGAGCGAATATTATCATCTTATCTGACAGAGGCGTTGATGAGAATCATGTTGCCATTCCATCACTTCTGGCAGTATCCGCAATGCACCAGCATCTGATCAAGACAAAGAAACGTACTTCTGTAGCCCTGATCCTGGAAAGCGGAGAACCAAGAGAAGTACATCACTTTGCAACGCTGCTCGGATATGGAGCATGTGCGGTAAATCCTTATCTTGCACTTCAGGGAATCCAGAAGCTGATCGATGAAGGAATGCTTCATAAAGATTACTATGCGGCAGTGGATGATTATACCAATGCGATTCTTCATGGAATTGTGAAAATTGCGTCTAAGATGGGAATTTCAACTCTGCAGTCTTATCAGGGATCTCAGATTTTTGAAGCAATTGGTATCAATTCCGATGTGGTAAATAAATACTTTACAAATACTGTCAGCAGAGTCGAAGGTATTTCACTGAAAGACCTGGAAGCAGACGTAGACGCAAGACATGCTGCAGCATTTGATCCGCTGGGACTGGAAAATGACCTGACTCTGGAAAGTGACGGAAGTCATAAATACAGAAGCGGAAAAGAACAGCATCTCTATAATCCAAGAACGATCCATACACTGCAGACCGCTGCAAGGACCGGGGATTATAAGATGTTCAAAGAATACACGCAGATGATTGATAAAGAATTAGAGCCTGGCAACTTAAGAGGTCTTATGGAATTCAATTATCCAAAGAAAGGAATTCCTCTGGATAAAGTAGAAAGTGTAGATTCCATTGTAAAACGTTTCAAGACCGGAGCGATGTCTTATGGATCTATTTCCGGAGAAGCTCATGAGACTCTGGCAATCGCTATGAATATGTTAGGCGGAAAGTCAAACAGTGGTGAGGGAGGAGAACGCCCGGAACGTCTTGTAATAGGAAGAGACGGATTAAACCGCTGTTCTGCGATCAAACAGGTAGCATCCGGAAGATTTGGCGTGACCAGTGAATATCTGGTAAGTGCAAAAGAAATTCAGATTAAAATGGCGCAGGGAGCAAAACCAGGAGAAGGCGGACATCTTCCTGGAAAGAAAGTATATCCATGGATTGCCAAGACCCGTCATTCAACAGCAGGTGTAGGACTGATCTCACCGCCGCCTCATCATGATATTTATTCTATTGAGGACCTGGCACAGCTGATCTATGACTGTAAAAACGCCAATACTGATGCCCGTATTTCTGTAAAACTGGTATCTGAAGCAGGTGTGGGAACTGTTGCCTGCGGTGTTGCCAAAGCAGGGGCTCAGGTTATCCTGATTTCCGGATATGACGGTGGAACAGGAGCCGCGCCAAGAAATTCCATTTATAATGCGGGACTTCCATGGGAGCTTGGACTTGCAGAAACTCATCAGAACCTGATCATGAATGATCTTAGAAATAAAGTCATTCTGGAAACAGACGGAAAACTTATGAGCGGCCGTGATGTTGCCATCGCAGCCATGCTTGGAGCAGAGGAATTCGGATTTGCCACAGCACCGCTTGTAACGCTGGGATGCGTGATGATGCGTGTCTGCAATCTGGATACATGTCCGGTTGGCGTTGCAACTCAGAATCCGGAACTGCGCAAGAGATTCCGCGGAAAACCAGAATATGTGGTAAACTTCATGAGATTCATCGCGGAAGAATTAAGAGAATATATGGCGAAACTCGGTGTTGCCACAGTTGATGAACTGGTTGGACGTACTGATCTGCTTAAGCCAAACCATGTGGCAGCAGAAAAACATGTGGATCTGTCCAGAATTCTCTGCACAGACTACGTGAAAGCAGCAAAGATTGAATACAGCCATAAGAATGTATTTGATTTTAAACTGAATCAGACGGCAGATGCCAAAGTGCTGATCAAGAGACTGAAACCAGCGCTGGAGACAAAACAGAAAAAAGTGATTGAAGTTGATGTAACGAATATCGATCGTACATTTGGAACCATGTTTGGAGCTGAGATTACGAAACGCTGGGGTGAAAGAACACTGGACGATGATACTTTTACTGTAAAATGTAATGGTGCCGGAGGACAGAGTTTTGGAGCTTTCATTCCAAAAGGACTGACGCTTCAGCTGGTAGGAGACAGCAATGATTACTTTGGAAAAGGTTTATCCGGTGGAAAACTTGTGGTTTGTCCGCCAAAAGGCGTGAAGTTCAAGGCAGAAGACAATATCATTATCGGAAACGTGGCATTATATGGAGCAACCAGCGGTAAAGCATTTATCAACGGTGTGGCAGGCGAGAGATTCTGTGTCAGAAACTCAGGTGCGACAGCAGTTGTAGAAGGTGTGGGAGACCACGGATGCGAATATATGACAGGAGGACGTGTTCTTGTGCTGGGAGCAACAGGAAAGAACTTTGCGGCCGGAATGAGCGGCGGTATCGCTTACGTTCTGGATGAAGACAGCAAGCTGTACATGAATCTGAATAAAGAAATGGTTGCTATCGAGCCGGTGACATCTAAATACGATGTTATGGAAGTAAAAGACATGCTGAAAGAACATGTAGCATATACAAATTCCGAAAAAGGAAAAGAAATCCTTCGTAATTTGGGAGATTATCTGCCAAAATTCAAAAAGATCATGCCGAACGATTATAAGAAGATGCAGAATCTGATCGTTCAGATGGAAGAACGGGGATTGAGCAGCGAACAGGCACAGATTGAAGCATTTTATATGAATGCCAGCGAGTAAAAGAAGGAGGAAGTTATGGGAAAACCAACTGGATTTTTAGATTATCAGAGAGAAGACGCAAAAGCGGAATCTCCAAAAGAAAGAATCAAGCATTTTAATGAGTTTCATGTTCCTCTTTCCAAAGAAGAACAGCAGAAACAGGGCGCCAGATGTATGGACTGCGGAGTTCCATTCTGTCAGTCAGGACAGATATTAAACGGAATGGCATCTGGATGTCCTTTGAATAACCTGGTTCCGGAATGGAATGATCTGATCTATACAGGAAACTGGGATCAGGCATATTTAAGGCTGAAGAAGACAAACCCGTTCCCTGAATTTACAGGGCGGGTCTGCCCGGCCCTTTGTGAGAATGCCTGTACCTGCGGGCTGGATGGAAATCCGGTCAGCTCCAAGCAAAATGAGCTGAGTATCATTGAATATGGGTATGCAAACGGGCTTGCAAAAGCGCATCCGCCAAAATTCCGCACCGGTAAAAAAGTTGCTGTCGTTGGTTCCGGTCCGGCAGGCCTTTCCGCGGCTAATTCTCTGAACAAGAGAGGACATGAAGTTACGGTTTATGAACGTTCTGATCGTTTCGGAGGGCTTTTAATGTATGGAATTCCAAACATGAAACTGGAAAAAGAAATTGTTGAGCGCAAATTAAAGATCATGGAAGAAGAAGGAATTCATTTTATCGCAAATACGGATGTAGGAAAAGACATCAAAGCAGAACAGCTGAAAAAGGAATATGATGCTGTTATTCTGGCGTGTGGTTCTTCTCATCCTCGCAACATCGAGGCGCCGGGAAGAGAAGCGAAAGGAATTTATTTTGCGGTAGATTTCTTAAAAGCAACGACAAAGAGCCTTTTAGATTCCGGACTTAAGGACAGAAAATACATTTCAGCCAAAGGAAAGAATGTCATTGTCATCGGCGGTGGTGATACAGGAAATGACTGTGTCGGAACATCCATCCGTCATGGATGTAAGAGTGTCATTCAGCTGGAAATGATGCCGAAGCTTCCGGATGAGCGTGCGGAAAACAATCCATGGCCGGAGTGGCCGAGAATCTGCAAGACAGATTATGGTCAGGAGGAAGCCATTGCGGTATTCGGACATGACCCTCGTCTTTATACAACGACGGTAAAAGAATTTAAGATGAATAAGAAGGGCGAAGTCTGCAAAGCGGTTCTGGTTTCTCTGGAAAGCAAAAAGGATGAAAAAACAGGAAGAATGGCAATGGTTCCGATTGCGGGATCAGAGAAAGAAGTTCCGGCAGATCTGGTACTGATCGCAGCAGGATTCCTGGGAAGTGAGTCTTATGTCACAGACGCTTTTGGAGTGAAAGTCAATGAACGGACAAATGTGGCGACAGAGCCGAATCGATTTGCGACAAACGTCAAGAATGTATTTACAGCCGGCGACATGCACCGCGGACAGTCACTGGTCGTGTGGGCAATCCGTGAAGGAAGAGACGCGGCACGTGAAGTTGATAAGAAGCTGATGGGATACAGTAATTTGTAAAACCGAGAAAAAAGATACTTTTCACAGGCAGGACTTTTTGATATATTAAATAGTAAAGGACAAATTAGGAGTGCTGCAGATGAAT
Organism: Anaerostipes butyraticus; assembly: GCF_016586355.1. Classification (GTDB taxonomy): domain Bacteria; phylum Bacillota; class Clostridia; order Lachnospirales; family Lachnospiraceae; genus Anaerostipes; species Anaerostipes butyraticus. The sequence goes on along the minus strand of NZ_BLYI01000027.1, from coordinate 151,479 downwards.
ATTCTTGGACATTTTAAGACAATTACAAAGCATAAGATACTGGTCGCAAAGGGCTGCTTTCGTCTGGGACTTTATTATCAGGGGCTGATGCATGATATGTCAAAATATTCTCCAACGGAATTTCTTGAGGGAATCCGTTATTATCAGGGAAATGCAAGTCCGAATAACGCGGAACGTCTGGATAAAGGATATTCGAAGGCATGGCTGCACCACAAAGGAAGGAATAAGCACCATTTTGAGTACTGGATCGATTATAGTCTGGACCCTCATAAAAAGGGACTTGTGGGAATGAAGATTCCAAAACGCTATATGGCGGAGATGTTTGTGGACCGGGTCAGCGCCGGAAAGATATATAATGGAGACAAATTTACCCAGGAAAGTCCGCTGGAATATTTTAACCATGGAATCGGCGGATCCTTGATGCATGATGCTTCCAGAGAATATCTTACGAAGCTTTTGACCATGTATGCCCGGGAGGGAGAAGACGCTGTCTTTGAATATCTGAAAAGAGATTTAAGGGAGGATATCAGCGGTTATGATCAGATATCTCCCAAGAGCGAGACGGGATGTATCCATATTGGATAGAATTTCATGTATCGTTGGGTTGCAATCTTGACATACTTATTCTATAATAAGATTAAAGAGATAGATACGACGGCCTGGGGTGTGCGATAACCTGCTATTTTGAACCTACATTTATTTATCACGGGATCTCAGATAACAGACTGGATGTCCAGCCCTCCTCGAAGGGACTACAAAAGGTTTGTCGAGGGAACCCACCTAGCTTCGCTAGGCGTCAAAACTGCGGGACCGGCATTCTGGGCGTTACAAAAGATAAAGAAGGAGACTCTTGGAAGTCTCCTTTTAATATGCAAAAAATTCAGGAATCACTGTACTTTTTTCGGAAAGAGCGTATAATGGGTTTATTACATGAAGAAGGAGTGAGGTATGAAGTATTTTAAAGAAAATGACAAGACCCCTTTTGTTGTGGTGGCTTTTGGAATATGTCTGTATTTCCTGCTGGAGCATTTATCGCTTGTAATGCACGGAATTTCATATATAGGATCGGTGGCGTTTCCGTTTATCCTTGGAAGCTGTCTTGCTTTTATCATTAACGTGCCGATGCGCTTTTTTGAAAACCGGGTGCTGCATAAGATAAAAAAAGGAAGGCGCGTGCTGAGTCTGATTGCGGCAATCCTGTGTATTATCGGCGTGATTCTTCTGGTCTGCGGTCTGATCATACCGGAACTGGCGGAAACAATGTACCGGCTTTCAGTCAGTGTTCCCGGGTTTATTGAAGCGGTTCAGGAATATATTGATAACCTGTCCAAAGACAATCCGAGGATACATAGCTATGTACTGAGTCTGGATGTTGACTGGAATGAGATTGGAGGACAGATGATGGGATATTTTCAGACCTGGGCGACCAACCTGCTCAATTCCACAGTCAGTATTATTTCCAGTGCGGTGCAGGTAATTGTCAGCTTCGCTTTGGGATTTGTATTTGCACTGAATGCTCTGCTGAAAAAGGAAACGCTGGCTTTTCAGGTGAAGAAGCTGCTGCTTGCGTTTCTGCCTTTGAAAGCGGTCAAACATATTGTAAGGGTCGGAAGACTGTCCAATCAGGCGTTTTCCAATTTCCTTTCCGGGCAGTGTACGGAAGCTGTGATTCTGGGATGTCTGATTTTTGGATGTATGAAAATCCTGGGAATCCCGTATGCAGTATTGATAGCGGTTTTTATCGGTGTAACTTCCCTGATCCCGATCGTAGGAGGATTTGTCGGATGCGGCATTGGGATCCTGCTGATTATTACGGTTGACTGGAAGCAGGCGATCATCTTTGTCATTATGTTCCTTGTAGTGCAGCAGTTTGAAGGCAATGTAATTTATCCTCATGTAGTAGGAAATTCTGTCGGACTGCCGGGAATCTGGGTTCTTGTGGCAGTTACCATAGGAGGAAATGTCGCGGGAGTTGTTGGAATGCTGTTCAGCATCCCTCTGTTCTCGGTTTTATATCAGCTTCTGACGGAAGTGGTAAACTGGCAGATTAAAAAAAGAGATCTGGAAAAAACAATCCGAAAAGTATAAGATAAGAAAAATTTGACCATAATATCTCCTGTAAACAAATGGAACAGATTTAGGAGGTTATGGAAATGGATAGAGACCAGGTGATATGTCCATGTCTGGACGTAACAGCAGGCCAGATTATGGATGCTTATGAAGATGGAGCGGTAACCGTAGACGCGATCAAGGATGTGACCGGAGCAGGGTCTGTCTGCGGAGCATGTCTGGATGAGATTGAAGATCTGCTTAATGAATTAAGGAGCTGATTTTAAGAACAGCCGGAACATGATATCAGTAAAATTTCGGCATCCGGTCAGAAGTGTAAATAACATAAGACGCAGGAAAACAGATTTCCTGCGTCTTTTTATGTCGTGCGCCTGGCGGCTGACAGGCGGAGAGCCTTTTTAAAAAACTATACAGCCTGTTTTCGAAACCGGGATGAAGTTTCAGACAGTCCTTTTTTTGCGTGGGGAGCAGTAAAATACCGGTGGAATTTCCAGTAAATCAGGATGCTTAAAACGGCAGAAAAAAGAGATCCTGCCGGGGAAGAAAGTGTAATGTACGCTTTTCATATGAATCGGCTGATGGTACATATAATGTAACAGTAGGGGTAAATACGTAATGGAGAATTTGTGTTTGGAAAAGGGTATGGTTCTAAAGAATCGATATTATATCAGAAAAATATTAGGAATTGGAGGCTTCGGTATCACTTATCTGGCGGAAGATAGAAATCTGGGACAGAACATAGTCATAAAGGAATATTATCCGCGTGAAATTGCAGGAAGAATGATGGAAGAAGATGGAGTAATGAATGTGATTCCCAGAGAGAGGAATGACCGCCGTCGTTTTTTGAAAGGAAAAAAAGATTTTCTGGCAGAAGCCAGACGAATGTCAAAATTATTTGATATACCTGAAGTTGTTAAGATTCTGGATTGGTTTGAAGAAAATGGAACAGCATACCTGGCAATGGAATACATCCGGGGAATCAATCTGGATGATTATCTGCAAAATCAGGATGTGCCTCTCTCTTTTCAGCAGGCCTGGAAGATGCTGGAGCCTGTGGCAGAGGCTCTCGAAAAAATTCATAAAATGGGAATTATTCATCGTGATTTAAATCCGGGGAATCTGATGATCGAAGAGAACGGGACGGTTAAAATCATAGATTTTGGTTCGGCAAGACCGTATCTGGAGACAGAAAAAACCATGACGATTCTGATCAAGAAAGGATATGCACCGCCGGAACAATATGTGAAAAAAGGAAAACAGGGGCCATGGACGGATATATATGCTTTATGTGCAACGATTTATGAAATGATAACAGGAGTGCGCCCGGAACCTTCTATTCAGAGAATTGAAAAAGATGAATTGTATCTGCCGTCTGCTTATGGCGCTGAAATTCTGCCGGAAGAAGAGGAAATTCTTTGCAGAGGGCTGGAACTAAATTATAAACAGCGTTTTCGAAAAATATCTGATTTATCTAATAGTGTAAAAAATATTGCTGATCCTTCAAAAGAAGCTGAAAAAAGAAAACGGACACGATGGATTCTGCCATTGGGGATTGTCAGCATAATTGCAATGATATGTGCAGCAGGAGGTGCATTCTTTTTTTGGAATACTGCGGAGGAGAGTCAAAATGCGATTTATGCGGGAGATTATGGAAGACAAACTGAGCGCTATAAGGAATATTTAGAATTTGTAAAAAGCCGTGCAGTATCCACAAAAAAGAGTGAAAAGGATGAGGAATATGAAACGGATCCTTATCGGGGCTTGAGTACAATTTATTTTTTGAAATCAGAAGATGTAAAAGAGTGGGGAGATCCGTGCAATCGTTTTCGGTTTGAGATGACAGGGGACGAATATATCCAATGGATGAAAAAAAAAGGATATGATATGAAAAAAGTAGAGCAAAATGAAAGAAATGCGGTTCAGGTAGAAGAATATGGGGCAATTTATACAAATTTCAGTAAAGAAATCAGGTATAAAGTAAAAAATGATTTATATGTAAATGTAGTAAGTGATACGGTAAATGATGATTTGTTTGAAATTTTTATCGAGCTTCCAAAGAATCAGAAAGGGGAGGATAAAAATCTAATTCAGGAAACGGCAGAATTCCTGGCACAGGATTTTTCCACTAAAGAAAGAGAAAACTTAAAAAATTTGTATGATGAGATGCCGGAAAATGATCAGATTGATCCGGGATTTCATTTTTGGCTGCGAGAGGGGGAAAGTGAGGAAACTATATATTGGACGTTCAGGGTTGATCGTTGGAATTACTGTACTGATACATATTCGTGAATATAAAGATAGTTGGGAATAAAAATGAAGAGAAACAGATGTATTTTTTGTATGAATGAAAAAGAAGAATCAGAACAAATTTGTCCGGTTTGCAAAAAAGGGCTGTGGGAATATGAATGGCAGGATAATTATCTGGAACCATATACTGTGCTTGAGGAGAAATATATGATTGGCGCAGTCCTGGAACAGGATGAACATACGATACGGTATGCAGGATATGATCTTGTACTGGAACAAAAAGTATTAATATACGAATATCCGGAAGAATTCTGGAAGGCAGAAAAGGAAAAGAAAGTAAAGAGTCTGTTTGGAAAAATTTTGTCCTCTGGTATAGCGGTGATTAAGGATTATTTCTTGGAAAATGGAAAAGGATATATGATTACAACATTTCCAGAAGGAGAAACACTCGAAAGCTATATAAAAGAAAAGCACAAAATAGAAGAGGAAAAAGCGGAACAAATGTTTCGACCTGTCCTTCGGGCAGTGAATGGACTTCACGCGGCAGGACAGGTTCATGGGAATATTTCGCTGAAACATTTGGTTGTAATGGAAGATGGGACTCTCAGGCTGTTAGCAGACTGCAAAAACAGAATTTCTGAAGATGATGCGGATGAATACAAAGCACCGGAACAATTAGACAGTGATGGGGTTTTAGGACCATGGACTGACGTGTATGCACTTTGTGTAGTATGGTATGAAATGGTTACAGGACACAAGGTTCAAAAAGCAGCGGATCGAATGAAAAAGGACAACGTAAGGAGTCCGCATTGGTATACAAAAATCAGAGATAAAACAGAACAGGCGTTAATGCGGGGAATATCTCTGGAAGCTCAGATGAGGTTCTTTTCTATTGGAAATCTGTTGGAAAGTATAGATCTTCCAAGAGAGGAGGAAGAGAAGGGAATGGGAGTAATCCGCCACATCTGGGGAGAGAACTGGTTAAATACAGCTCAGCAGGAGGAAAAAAGAAGAAAGAAAAACAGAGTAAAAGGATATTTTCTGAAACGAATTGCAGCGGTAATGATTTGTCTGATTTGTTTATCAGGATTGACAGCCGGTGGTTTATATACATATGTTCAGACACATCAGCGGGACTACTTTGCATGGAAATTGCAGAAGGCCAAAGAGAAAACAGAGAATAGCCAAGGCAAAATATGTTTTGATAAAGAAGATTCAGAATATAAAGAAATGTTAGACTATTTTTTGAAATACGGAGAAAAGCAGGAGGATACAATTTCTGATGAAATTACCTATGAAATAAAAGAGGAAAATTGGGATGAGTGCCCGGTGGAACAAGGTGTAAGAGGGGCTTTTTATCTGGATTACAAAACAGCAAAGGATATTATACAATACTATATGAAAGTAGAAGACAAAATAGATTTAATGGAAGAATCAGGAGCATTAAGAGGAGAAATCTATAAGGAGGCAGAGGAAGAAATTATTCTGTATGCAAATAAAGAAAATACTTATAAAGTGAGAGGAGAAAATGAAACGGTAGTTTTATCATATGATCCATTGAGTCAGCGGCTTGGGTCAGTAAAATTTCAGGCATCAAAAGAACGTTGTTCTTATTTCTTGGAAAAGATACTGCCGTTTCTTGTTCCAGAAACCTATTTAACCAAACAGGAATGCAGGGAAATAACAGAAAAATCATTAGAAAAAGGAAAGTATTTCGTTCTGGAACCGAATGCAAAATGTCAAATTATATTTGAATATCCGAGTGATACAGAAAAAAGGACTTCCCAGTATTCGGTTGAAATTAAAGCAGATTTGTATGAAACGTCATCTTTGGCTAGATTTGAAGAAAATTCAAATGATGAGACAGTTTATGCAGGAAATTATGAGCGAGGCAGCAGCAAATATAAAAAATTTGTCTCTTATGTAAAAAAGCATGCGATATCGAAAGAAAAAATAGCTGATAATAAACAATTGAATGAAGTAGAGTCGACACAATTTGTGTTAAGTGAAAGTGATGCTTTGAAATGGGGAGAACCATGTAATGAATTTCGCTTTTTTGTTCGTCTGGATAATCTGATTGGGGAATTAAAAGATAAAAAATATCAAATGATAAAAGAATCAGAAGAGAAAAAATGCATTGTGGAATTGCAGAAATATGGAGCTATTTTAACAGATTTTTCTGTTGTTCAAAAGTATAAGATGACAGATGATATTTTCCTTGATGTAAAGAAAGATTTGGTAAATGGGAAAGTCATTTCTTTAAAAGTTTATCAAAATAAAGATAAAAATGTTCCGAGTGAGAAAGCTGTGGCAGATATTCTGAGGTTGATAAGTGATAAGCAGGATGAATTTTTAGAGGATTTTGGAAAAAATAAACTCCAGATACAAAGTACTGAAAGCAGATCGTTGTATTGGTTTCGTGGAGCTGTCGTTTTCACACGAATTGATGAAAAAAATAATTTAACTATGACGATTATGCCGCCGAAACCGGGAAACGCAGATTACTACTGGCCGCAGTAACGAAAATCAGGGTTGGATTTATAGATCCTTCCCTGATTTTTTTGATTGTTAGGCTTTAAGCCTGTTCGTCATTGCGGAGTTTTTCAATAAAGAGAAACGAAGCTTTGAAGAACAAATAAACCACCTGCTATGCAGGTGAGTCAGCATTGCTTTAGCTTACAGTAAAAAACCTCCGGTGATACAATAATGTTGGTTTGCCAACCACATTAAAGATCAAAGGAGGTTATCCATATGGATATACAGAGTATAGCACATACAAAATGGAATTGTAAGTACCATCTGGTGTTTGCACCAAAATTTAGAAGGAAGATCATATATGGAAAGTTGAAAGCAGATATAGCGAAGATTCTCAGTATGCTATGCAAGAGAAAAGGGGTAAAAATTGTAGAAGCAGAAATGTGCAGAGATCATGTACACATGCTGGTAGAGATACCACCGAGTATAAGTGTATCAAGTTTTGTAGGGTATCTAAAAGGGAAAAGCACGCTGATGATATTTGAAAGACATGCAAACCTGAAGTATAAATTTGGGAATCGACATTTCTGGTGTAGAGGGTACTATGTAGATACGGTAGGGAAAAATGCGAAAAAGATACAAGAGTATATTCAAAACCAATTGCAGGAAGACTGGGAATATGACCAAATGACACTCAAGGAGTATATAGACCCGTTTACGGGGGAGCCAGTAAAAACAAACATATAAGAAGAGTCTGGAAAGACTCAGTGAGTAAATGATGTTGCGGCTGGCGGACCAATTCGACGAGTCTTTAGACTCCAGTGCCGGTAATGAGCCCTTATAGGGCGTGAGCAAACCACCGGCTAAGCCGGTGGTTCTGATTTGATATTTAATATTTAAAATCATCATTTTTTACCATAATTTCCTGATATTTGTCGTCATTTGTCTGAATTAGGCGGTCAGACATAACATCATATTCAAAAACGAAAAAAGGATGTTCGTCAGAAAGACCAGAATAAAATGTAATGGTTCCGGTATCTTCATCTAATGTGACAAGCCCAGTGGTACAGTCGCAGAATACACGGCTGGCTTCGCCTTCTTCGGCAGCTGCTTCGGGAGTAAAGCATATAGGAATTTGGACAAAATAATATACGTAATAAAAAATGCCGTCCTTTTCTCTGATTTCTATGACAGAAGTACTTTTAGGAACAAGAGTGTCATCTGAGTCTTCTTCTATACTGATCCATTTTCCAGACAGATCATCATAAGAAAAAGAGGTAAGAATATCCACATAATCGGAAGATAAATCTTTGGCATCTTTGCCATTTTTACCTTCTTCCAGGCGTTCTTTTGCGGCATCCTGCTTACGTCCCAGCTCTTCCTTATATAGAATTTCTACGTTCTCCTTTTCGATGTCTGACAGAGAAGCTCTATCGTAATTGTTGGAAGGATGGTACCAGCTGATGGATTTAAAATATTTTTTTGTTTCTTTTGAACAAACACGTTTGCCGTGTCTTGCCGTGATTTCACACCGTGCAATTCTTAATTGCTGATCTGATAATGCAGCCGCTTCTTCACTGGTGATAAGCCGGGTGTCGCTGTATGGAAGAAGCTCTATATTCTTTTTTTCGATAGGAGCCGGAGTTTCTGTCTGCTTTGGTTCGGTCTTCTTAGGCGGAAAACGTTTTGTCCAACTGGATGAAAATGACCGGATGGCAGCAGCGGCGATGATTATGACAGAAGCAGCCAGCATCAAAGCGGTGATTTTCTTTAACATATCGATTCCTCCTATCTTTTATTATGATGCTTTTAAATCAGCGGGCGATAAGAATCCAGTAATTGATCAATTTGTTCCTGAGATGGATTTTTATAGGTTGGAGAAACATGGACATATTCGTAAGTTTCTGCAACTGGGCTCCACGTCCAGTTAGAACCAATCTGTTTAAAAAAGTCGTCAACATTATCATAAGTTTCTCCTAATGCATAAAACTGGGATGGTTTTTTGCCGGTCCATTTTTCGCCTTCAACCTTAATAAGAACAGTTGATTTTATCTGTCCATTGGAAAATGTCATTTTACTGGCATCGACTCCGCTATATTCAATTGATGATTTTTTTGAAGAATCTGTGCAAAAAGTATTTTGTTCGGTTTTGTAGTCATAGCACAGATTTTCAACCAGCCATGCGTATTCGCCATTGGAATTAACATAAAGTCCGGGAGAATCTGCACTTTGGCCATCGTAAGAAAATTTTGTGTATTGTAAATTCTGACTGTCATCATAATAGAAAATTACAGCGTTTCCGAGTAATCCGTTTGCACCAATTTGAGTTACGATATGTAATTCTGGAATACCGTCAAAATCAAGATCTTTTAATGTACATTCTGTACCATCTTCAATGGACATATAGTCCTCAATATGATGGAGAACATTGGCATATCCGGATTTCCAGTCAAATTCTTCACTCCCTTCTTTATTTTCTGTTTCACTGGAATTTTCAGACTCAGAATCATCGGATAAAGTCTGCGTATTTTCATAAGATTCTTCTGTTGTATCGCTCGTATCATAGGTTTCGGTGTCGGAAGTATCATCAGAGCTGAATGAATCGGTTTCTTCTTCTGCCTGTTCCTGCTTTGAATTTCTGGAGGCAGATGACATTGTCTGAATCTGCTCTGCAGCCACTGGGATTAAAAATATGGCGATGATGATAAGAATCAATTTTTTTAACATTTTATTTCCTCCTGTTTCAATCGTTGAATTTGTTTTGTTTCATTTGATGATTTCAGTATAAATTCTGTTTTGGAAAATTTGTTTTTTGATGAAAGAAAAACAAATTGGCTTAGTGTAATCGTTAAAATGATCTCCAGGAAAACGGAAGGAGAGTGAAGAAAATGCAGGATGGAAGCATCAAAGAGATGATATGTATCCTCGATCAAAGCGGTTCCATGTATGGAAAAGAACAGGATACGATCAGAAACTACAATCATATGCTGGAAGAACAAAAACAGCAGGAGGGCGAGGCCTATATTACAACAGCCTTATTCAACGACCAATGTAATATTCTATGCCGGCATATGCCAATCCGGCGGGCAGAGGAGCTGACACCAAAGGAGTATTATGCCTATGGCAATACGGCATTATTTGATGCCATAGGAACGGTGTTTACAGATGCCGAACCGGAAAAAGAAGAAAAAGTTCTTGTTTTCATTATGACAGACGGTATGGAGAATGCCAGTATACAATATGATCAGAAAAAGATCCGGCATCTGATACAGGAAAAACAAAGAAAAGGATGGGAAATTCTGTTTTTTGGGACGGAAATGCGGATTCTGGATCAGGCAAGAGAGACAGGAATCAAAAAAGAACATACCATGTATTATTCAAAAGATTTTGAAGGAATCCGGACAGGATACGAACTGGCTGGAAGCAGATTTTCCCAAATACGAAAAGAAAAATAAGCAGGAAAAACAAATTTTCCAAACTGGTTTTTATACTGAGACTGCAAAGAAAAACAGCAGGAGTTATGCACCGGAGGAAAGGAGGAACCGGGGTGAAAAAGAGAAGAATCATCATTTTAGTAGCAGCAGGGCTGCTGGCGGTCTGGATATTGCCGACTTTGCTCAATGCCCATGAGAAAAAGTCTGTGACAGGGACATGGACGGCAAGAAAAATACAGCTGGAAGGGATGAGTGAGCCTCAGAGAATAGAAGATGCTGCGAAAAATTTCAAAAATCTGACAGAAAAAGAGAGGCAGGAAGCGATAAGAGAACTAAAAAATTATCAGGTGATTTTCCGTGAGGATGGAACAATGGAAGTGGATTACGATGAATCAAAGCTGCTGGGCACCTGGAAAGAAATGGAGGATGGAGTTTATTTAGCTGTCGGTGGTGCGGGACCTCATATTATAACATTTACCGTTAATGGCAAAGAGCTGACCATGGAGGATGACAGAGAAACTGCCATCCTGGTTTTAGAAAAAGAAAGAATATAGAAGCGAAAAACAAATTTTCCAAAACGGAATTTATACTGAAAATATAAAGAAAATAACAACGGCACCGGCCGAAGAACAAAGGAGGAAATGAAGATGAAAAAGAGACTGGTAATGATTTTCATGACGTTAGGAATGCTGGCAGGGATACTGACCGGCTGTCAGATGGGATCCATAGAAGGAACCTGGACATTGACAAAACTTCAGACGGAAGACATGAGTGAGCCGAAGGAGGTAGACGAGGTAGTGGATATGCTGGCAGAAGAATATCCGGAAATGGATGAAGAGGACAGACAGGAAGCACATGATATGTTTGCAGGAATCAAAATAACGTTTAACGATGATGGTACGATGAGCATGTATCATACGGGCTATGGAAAAAATGCGAATGGAACCTGGACAGAATCAGACGAAAAAGGAGTATATATCATTCACGCCGACTCTGAAGCTGCGGAAGTGACTCTGGACGGCGGAGAACTAACAATGGAAGGCACTGATGGGACAAGTATTTATGTATTCGAGAAAGAGTAGAACAGCAGGGGAATTATATAGAATAGAAGAAAAGCACTCGCCGGGTGCTTTTTTTGTTATACAAAATAATGCCGGGTTTGAAATCAGAAAAACTAAGAAAAACCGAAAAGAAACAATAAAAAATACTTGAAAAATAATAAAAAATAATCTATAATAATAAAAAACAAGAAAACAGGAAACAGCGGAAAGGAGAATGAAGGATGGAAGAACTTTATCAGACAGACCGGGTGACTTACTTAAAAGACAAAATGCTGTCAGAGCCAAGATATGCTTCAATTGAGCAGGCTCTGATCATTACAGATACATATAAGAAAAATGAAGGGCAGCCAAGAATCATACAGAGGGCAAAATCCCTGAAAGCTGCATTGGAGCAGATTGCCATCAGCGCGGAACCGGAGGAATTGATCGTAGGAAATCGTACCGCAGGCGTCCGCTACGGCGTTGTCTTTCCGGAAAGCGGAAGCACATGGGTGGACAAAGAATTTGAAACTCTGCCGACAAGACCTCAGGACAGGTTCAACGTTCATCAGGAAGATATCGATACATTTCGCCAGGTGATCAAACCATACTGGAAAGGAAAGTCTCTGGAAGATATTCTGGCGCAGAGATACGGAAAGGAAATTGATGAGATTGCCAAAGTCGTAAAAATCAATCAGAAAGACCACGCGCAGGGGCATATCTGTCCAAATTGTGAAAAGTGGCTGGAAATGGGACCGAAAGGACTTCAGGAAGAGGCAGAAGCAAAATTAGAAACATGCAGCGAGGAACATAAAGATTTTTATAAAAGTGTTCAGATCGTCATGGAAGGCGCAGAGGATTTTATGATGCGTTATCATGATTTCATGATGAATCTGGCAGAAAAAGAAATGGATGAGGATAAGAAAAAGGACATTCTTACCGTTGCAGAAAACTGCAGGAACTTAAGCGAACGTCCGCCGAAAACCTTTCATGAAGCAGTGCAGTCCGTCTGGTTTTTATTTGTGATCCTTCAGATGGAATCCAACGCATCTTCTTTTTCTCCTGGAAGACTGGACCAGCATCTGATTTCTTTCTACACAAAAGATATAGAAGAAGGAAGATTGACCAGACAGGGCGCTTTGGAAATCATCGAATGTCTCTGGCTAAAATTTAATGAGATCGTATATATGAGGAACTCCCACGGTGCAAAATATTTCGCCGGGTTCCCGATTGGTTTTAACATTGCGGCAGGAGGACAGGATGAAAACGGAAATGATTATGTTAATGATCTGTCTTTCCTGTTTTTGCAGGCGCAGAAACATCTGGGACTTCCGCAGCCGAATCTGTCCGTCAGACTTCATGAAGGAACCGGAGATGCTCTGCTGAAAGAAGCAGTAAGAACCGTTGCGAAAGGAAGCGGAATGCCGCAGTTTTTTAATGACAAGGCAGTGATTTCGTCCATGGAAGAGCTGGGAATCGAGGAAAAGGATGCCTTAAATTATGCGATTGTAGGCTGCGTGGAACTGACAACCCAGGGAAACAATCTGGGATGGAGTGATTCCGCCATGTTTAATCTTAATAAAGCGCTGGAAGCGGCGCTGACCGGAGGCATCTGTCTTCTGACCGGAGAGCGTTTTGCGCCGGATTACGGTAATCTGGAGGATTATGAGACATTTGAGGATCTGGAAGAAGCGTTCCGCCGTCAGATTGATTATTTTATGGACAAGATGATCCTGGCATGTGAAGAAGTAGAAAAGGCACACATCGATCTGCTGCCGTCACCGTTCTTATCTTCTGTGATCGATAACTGTATGGAAGGCGGTATCGATGTAACGGCAGGCGGAGCAAAATATAATCTGTCCGGGATTCAGATGATTCAGGTAGCGAACCTGGCAGACAGTCTGGCAGCAATCAAACAGCTGATTTACGATGAGGGCAAAGTGGAAAAAGGTGAAATGCTGGATGCTCTGAAGCATGATTTTGAAGGATATGAGTTCCTGCGAACCATGTGTCTGAACAAAGTTCCGAAGTATGGAAATGACGTAGACTGGGTGGATGCCATGGGAACAAAATGGGCAGAGTATTTTAAAAACCGTCTCCGCACATTCACCAATTACCGGGGAGGCCCGTATCATACCGGCATGTACACGGTATCCGCTCATGTTCCGATGGGAGAAAATGTCGGCGCTACGCCGGACGGACGCCATGCGAAAGAACCACTGGCAGACGGCGGAATGTCACCGGTTTACGGAAGAGATGTAAAAGGTCCGACAGCGGTATTGAAATCTGTATCCAAGCTGGATAAGAATTTAACGACCAACGGCGGCCTGTTAAATATGAAATTCCTGCCGGAATTCTTTAAAAACGAAGCGGGAATCGATAAATTTGCCAAATTCCTCCGCAGTTTTGTAGATCTCGAGATACCGCACATCCAGTTTAACGTGGTGCGCAAAGAAGATCTGATCGCTGCGAAAAAGAATCCGGAACAGTACCGCGGCCTTACGGTTCGTGTAGCGGGATACACGGCATATTTTACGGAGCTGGCAGATGAACTGCAGAATGAGATCATTGCCCGCACCAGCTATGGAGATATTTAGATGAAGGGACAGGTGTTTGATATCCGCAGATTTTCCACCCATGACGGGGACGGCATCCGTACGACCGTATTTTTAAAAGGATGCCCTCTCTCCTGTGTATGGTGTCAGAATCCGGAAGGAATTTCTGCGAAAAAGAGACCGCTGTATTTTGAAAACCGGTGTATCCACTGTGGAACCTGCGTGAAGAAAAGCAGAGCAGAAGGCGTAAAAATAGAAAATGGGAAAATCCATCTCAATCCTAAAGTGGCAGAAGACTGGGCAGAGATCATCGACTGGTGTCCGGCGGGAGCTATTGAAATGGATTCCAGAGAAATGACAGTGAACGAAGTAATGGAGGAAGTCCGGAAAGACGAAGTATTTTACCGCCACGGCGGCGGGGTCACCCTGTCCGGCGGAGAGCCTTTATTTCAGTGGAAATTTGCTCTGGAATTACTGAAACAGTGTAAAAAGGAAGGAATCCATACGGCCATAGAGACTTCTCTCTATGCCAGACAGGAAATTCTGGAGGAAATCCTGCCGTATCTGGACCGCATTTTCGCGGATTTTAAACTGGAAAATGAGGATCTTCATAAGAAATATACAGGAGTCTCTAATGAAAGGATCCGAAGAAATCTGAAGTTTCTGCTGGAATCCGAAAAGAAAGACGCAGTCATCATACGGACGCCGATGATTCCGGGAATGACAGCGACAAAAGAAAATATAGAAGCAGTGGGAAGATGGATCAGCGGCATTTACCCGGAAGTTTCTTATGAGATCTTAAACTATAATCCTCTGGCAGAATCCAAATATCACCTGATCGATCAGGAGTACTGTTTTAAGGATAACCCGAAACTGTATACAAAGGAACAAATGGCAGAATTCCGTTCCTGGGCAGAACAGGGCGGAGTGAAGCATATAATTATTGAATCATAAACAGAGAGAAAAAGGATCTGCTTTTATTTATAGAAAGGAAGAACATGGAAAATCCATGTCCTTCCTTTTTGCTATGTACAGATTTTTAAATATGAAGAAATGCAAAAGGATCCTTTGGATCGCTCTGAAGAAAATGAAGCAGAAGATAGTAAGCTTTGACAGACAGATTTTCCTCTTTCAGGATCCGTTTAGCTTCTTCGCGATCTACCAGCTGAACAGATAAATCTTCATTGGGTTCCAGATGATCCAGATTTGGTTTTCCGGATGCATATCCATATACTGTGCAGTTGGTTTCATCGGTCATTCCGGCAGAAGAAAAATGCGGCCGGTGCAGAAATTCTTCGCAGTCGGCCGGGGTAAAGTTAAGGCCGGTTTCTTCCATCATTTCCCGGACCGCAGTTTCTTTTACGGATTCTCCCGGGTCGATGAGGCCTGCCGGAAATTCATATATGTAATCATTGAGCGGATAGCGGAACTGGCGGATCATGATCACCTTATCGTTATTCTCACCGAAAAGGCTGTAAATGATGACGCCGTCTGGAATTGGTTTCTTCGTGGCAGCCATCATGGTATGTTCATCTTTTCGGCTGGCGACATAATAAGGGTGGGTGTCGCCAAATTTATTCTCCGCTTCCAGCTCATACAGATTCAGATATTTTACATGGGTGAGGGGTGTGATTTTATTGATTTTGCTCATAACAGTGTTCCTCCTTTTGCATCTATTGTAAATCATGAGAAGAAAATTGACAATAGAATCGAAAGCAAGTAGAATAAATCATAGTAATTATGTAGAAAAAAGAAAACATGGAGTGGTGTTATGAAAATATCAACAAAAGGGAGATATGCGGTCCGTCTGATGTATGATCTGGCAGTGCATCATACGGGAGACTGGGTGGCGCTGAAAGATGTATCCAGACGTCAGGGAATTTCTGTGAAATATTTGGAGCAGATTGTACGTCAGCTGAGCATCTGTGGTTATTTGAAGAGTCTGCGGGGACCTCACGGGGGATATCAGCTGGCAAAGGAACCGGCGGATTATACGATCTATGAAATCCTTCAGATTACAGAGGGAAGCCTTCAGCCGGTTGCCTGTCTGGATGATGAGATCAATCAGTGCGGGCGGTATCATGAGTGCCCGACCATTGGGATCTGGGAAGGCCTGGGACAGGTGATCCGGGAGTATTTAAGTCAGATTACACTGGAAGATATTGTGGAACGGGCAAAGGAAAAAGGCGGAAATGACTTCGTGATTTAGCACGGAGTTGTTTCTGTCTTTTTCTATTGACAAACGGGGAAAATGTGATATATTAATATCATATTAACCTGCTAGGAATTATAGGAAATGAAAGGAGACAACAATGGCTGGGATTTATAAGAACGTAGGAGAATTGATTGGAAAGACTCCTTTGATGGAGGTTGGAAAGATAGAGAAAAAATATGAGACAGGAGCAAAGATTTTTGCCAAGCTGGAAGGATTAAATCCGGCAGGCAGCGCAAAGGATCGGATTGCTCTGCAGATGATTGAAGACGCAGAAGCTGCCGGCAGACTGGGAGAAGGATCTGTGATCATTGAGCCGACTTCCGGTAATACGGGAATCGGACTGGCATCCATTGCGGCTTCCAGAGGATATCGTGTCATTCTTACAATGCCTGAGACCATGAGTGTTGAGAGAAGAAATCTTTTAAAGGCATACGGAGCGGAGATTGTTTTGACAGACGGAGCGAAAGGAATGAACGGAGCTATTGAGAAAGCAGAGGAACTTGCACAGGAACTGGACCATGCGTTTCTGGCAGGACAGTTTGTGAATCCGTCTAATCCGAAAGTGCATCGTCTGACTACAGGTCCGGAAATCTGGGAAGATATGGAAGGGAATATTGACATTTTCGTGGCAGGTGTCGGAACCGGCGGAACGATCACAGGTGTCGGAGAGTATTTAAAATCCAAAAAAGAAGATATTAAAATTGTTGCGGTAGAGCCGGCTACATCTCCGGTTCTTTCAAAAGGAGAAGCCGGACCGCATAAGATTCAGGGAATCGGAGCCGGATTTGTGCCGGACGTCCTTAACACAGAAATTTATGATGAAGTCATCCCGGTATCAGATGAAGATGCCTTTGATCTTGGCAAATCCATGGCAGTGGAAGAGGGCATTCTGGTTGGAATTTCTTCAGGAGCCGCTCTGTGGGCAGCCATTCAGGTGGCAAAGCGTCCGGAAAATCATGGAAAAAATATTGTCGTTTTCCTGCCGGACAACGGAGACAGATACTTGTCAACCCCAATGTTTCAGTAAAATAAGCAAAAAAATCCCATATGTACGGAAAAAATCCGTCATATGGGATTTTTGCGAGGTGGACTTGTCTGGCTGGTTCTGTTACAATGGAAAACATAACAAATAGAAGGAGAATATTCCGATGGAAGAAAAATTGTTATTAATTGACGGAAACAGCATTTTAAATCGTGCGTTTTACGGACTACCAGAAATGACCAACAGCCAGGGCCTTCATACCAATGCAGTGCTTGGCTTTTTAAATATTATGTTTAAGTTCCTGGAGGAAGAGCATCCGACTCATCTGGCAGTCGCTTTTGATCTGAAAGCGCCTACGTTCCGCCATAAGATGTTTGCGGATTACAAAGGCACCAGGAAGGGGATGCCGGATGAGCTTGCGGAGCAGGTCCCGGTGATCAAAGAGGTGCTGAAGGCAATGGATATTCCGATGATGATGCAGGAAGGATATGAAGCGGATGATCTTCTTGGAACCATGTCTGTCATTGGAGAATCCCAGGGATATGAAGTAAAGATCATATCCGGAGACCGTGATCTGCTGCAGCTTGCAACAGATAAGGTACAGATCCGGATCCCAAAGACAAAGATGTCAGGAACGATCGTAGAGGATTATTATGCGGCGGATGTGATGGAGAAGTATCAGGTGACGCCGAAAGAATTTATTGACGTAAAAGCATTGATGGGAGACGCTTCTGACAATATTCCGGGAATTCCGGGGATTGGGGAGAAGACAGCGACAAAGCTGATCAAAGAATTTCACAGCATTGAGAATGCCTACGAGCATATTGAAGAGGTAAAGCCGAACCGGGCAAAAAACAATCTGCAGGAATATTATGAGCAGGGAGTTATGAGCAAGGAACTTGCTGCGATCAAGTTAGACTGTCCGGTAGAGATTAAACTGGAAGATGCGAAGATTCAGAATATTTATACTCAGGAAGCGTATCAGCTTCTGAAAAAACTGGAATTTAAATCTATTTTGAAACGATTTGACGGAGATGATCCAGATGAATTTCAATTGGAGACAGAGACTATCCACGATCTGATACGGGCGGAAGAGATTTTTGCGCAGGCTGCAGACAGAGAGCAGATTGGTATCTCTATTTATGAAGAAAATGACCGCTTTTGGGCTGGCTTGTCCGTAGAAGGGCAGCAGATTTATCTTTTACCGGCAGAAGGATTTATAACGAAGGAGTTTCTGCTGGATCAGATCAGCCGCCTGTATGTTTCTGTGGAATCTGTCGGAATGATGGAGACCAAAGAATATCTGGGAGAATTGAAGATAAAAGAAGAAACACCGTCTGTATTTGATATTTCACTTGCGGCATATCTGATAAACCCACTGAAAAGCACGTATGAATATGACGATATTGCCAGAGACTATCTGAGCCTTATGATTCCTTCCAGAAAAGAACTGTTAGATAAGAAGAAACCTATGGCAGGGGAAGACGGACTGACGGAAGAAGGCAGAAAAATTCTTGGAATGGAAGCTTATGTTTCCAGAACATCCATTGTGCCGTTATCCAGACGGCTGGCAGAACTGGGCATGATGGATCTCTATCGAAACATTGAGATTCCAACGATGTTCGCGCTTTATGATATGGAAGAAAGAGGAATCCATGTAGACCGTCAGGCGCTGAAAGATTACGGAGATCAGCTGATCGGCAGAATTGAGGAGCTCCAGAATATGATCTATCAGGAAGCAGGAGAAGAATTTAATATTAATTCTCCAAAACAGCTGGGAATAGTTTTGTTTGAGCATATGAAGCTGGAAGGCGGAAAGAAGACAAAAACCGGGTATTCTACCAGTGTGGATGTACTGGAGAAGATTGAACATTTGTATCCGATCATCCCGATGATTCTGGAATACCGTCAGCTGACCAAATTAAAATCCACCTATGCGGATGGACTTGCCAATTTTATTAGAGAGGATGAAAGAATCCACGGCAAATTCAATCAGACGATCACTGCAACAGGAAGAATCAGCAGTACGGAGCCGAATCTCCAGAATATACCGGTCCGCATGGATCTGGGACGCCAGATCCGCAAAGTTTTTCTTCCGGAAAAGGGGTATATTTTTCTGGATGCCGATTATTCCCAGATTGAATTAAGAGTTCTGGCGCATTTGTCAAAAGATGAGAAACTGATCCATGCGTATCAGGAAAATCAGGATATTCATGCCAGAACTGCCTCAGAAGTGTTTGGAATTCCGATGGATCAGGTTACAAGTGCCCAGAGACGGGATGCCAAGGCTGTAAATTTCGGAATCATTTATGGACTGAGTGCGTTTGGATTGAGTCAGGATTTAAAGATTACACGAAAACAGGCACAGGATTATATTGATAAATATTTTGCGACTTATCCAAAGGTAAAAGAGTATCTGGACCGGGAAGTAGAAAAAGGAAAGACCGATGGATTTGTAGAAACGATGTTCCATCGGAGACGTCCGATTCCTGAATTAAAGTCAAAGAATTTTGCCCAGAGAAACTTTGGGGAACGAGTGGCGATGAATTCTCCAATTCAGGGAACAGCAGCTGATATTATTAAGATTGCCATGGTCCGGGTGAATGTAAAACTGAAAGAGAAGAACATGAAGTCCCGACTGATTTTGCAGATTCATGACGAACTTCTGATTGAGGCATGGATGGAGGAACTGGACGAGGTAAAAGAAATCCTGAAAACGGAGATGATGCATGCGGCGGATCTGGAAATCCCTTTGGAGATTGATATTAATACTGGAAGCAGCTGGTATGAAGCAAAATAAGGAGTGGAAAATGAAAATAATTGGTATTACCGGGGGCGTTGGCTCCGGGAAAAGTGAAATCTTAAATATAGTGGAAAACGAATATGGCGCAAGAATTATTATTGCAGATCTGGTAGCTCATAAACTGATGGAACCGGACGGCATAAGCTATAAAGGAATTGTAAAAGCATTTGGAAAAGGAATCGTAAAGGCAGATGGTTTTATTGACCGGGAAGTGCTGGGTTCCATTGTATTTTGCAGTGAAAGAAAACTTAAGATCTTAAATGAGATTACTCATAAAAATGTAGACGTGGAGATTATGCGGCAGATTGAAGAAATCCGGAAAGAAGACCCGAATGCTTTGGTAGTCTGTGAAGCAGCGCTTCTGGTAGGAGCACAGTATGAATCTTTGTTTGATCAGCTCTGGTATATTTATACGAAAGAAGAAATTCGCTTCCGGAGGTTAAAAGCGTCCAGAGGATATTCTGACCGCAAGATCCGTCAGATGATGGAAAGCCAGAAGACGGAAGAAGAGTTTAAGGCGGCGGCAACCCATGTAATCGACAATTCCGGAGATCTGGAAGAGACCAGACGTCAGATCCGGGAAATTCTTGGCGATGCGGCCCAGTCACCTGCCGCAAGCGGATTTTAAAAGAAAAAGTAGATTCTGCCATACCCTTATGCTATACTAAAGAGAACGGTTTGGCGAAAGAAGAGGTAAAATTCATGGAATTAACAAGCATTGCAAGCAGCAGTGAGGGAAATGCGATCTTCGTCGGCACCGAAGATACAAAACTGCTGGTAGATTGTGGAATCAGCGCCAAAAGAATTGAAGCAGGATTAAAAGAGCTGGATCTGACGGTACCGGAATTCTCAGGAATTTTGATCACCCATGAACATACAGATCATATCAAAGGACTTGGCGTTCTTTCCAGAAGATACGGACTGCCGGTATTTGCCACAGGGAAGACAATTGACGCGATTTTTGAATATAAGAATCTGGGAAAGGTTGACAGAAGCTTGTTTCAGTCAATTGAAGCAGATCATCCGTTCTGGATCGGAGATATTAAAATAGAAGCTTCCAGGGTATGGCATGATGCCGCGGATCCGGTATGTTATTCTTTCTGGTCCAATGGCAGCAAGGCAAGTATCGCCACAGATCTGGGAGATTATGATGAGTATCTGGTGGAGAAGATTTACGGATCCGATATTTTGTTTGTGGAAGCGAATCATGATGTTAATATGCTGCAGGTGGGAAGATATCCTTATTACCTGAAACGAAGGATTCTGGGACGCAACGGACATCTTTCCAATGAAAGGTGTGCGCAGCTGATCCAGGATACGGCAACGGAAGGAACCCGGAAGGTATACCTGGGACATCTGAGCAAAGAAAATAATTACGAGAAACTCGCTTATGAGACGGTAAAGGTTTCCCTGCCGGACAAAGCTGAACTGCCGCTGGAAGTGGCGAAGAGAGATGCAGTGTCATCTGTAACAATTGTTTAATGAGAATTAGGAGGATTTAGGATCATGGATAGAACAGTCATTACAGTTGTAGGAAAAGATGGAGTGGGAATCATAGCAAAAGTCTGTGATTATCTCGCAAGCAACAAAGTGAATATTCTGGACATTTCCCAGACGATCACAGGTGGATTTTTTAATATGATGATGGTAGTGGATCCAAAGGATTCATCCAAAGATATGAATACTCTTTCTGCTGAACTGCAGCAGATTGGTGAGGAGATTGGTGTCGTCATCCAGGCACAGAATGAGAAGATTTTTGATATTATGCATAGAATTTAACGGGGTGGCAAAATGATTAATCTGAATGAAGTTTTTGAAACCAATAAAATGATTCATGAGATGAATCTGGACGTGCGCACAATTACCATTGGTATCAGTCTGCTGGATTGTGCAGGGACAACATTAGAAGAAGTAAAAGAAAATATATACCGCAAAATCACAACAGTTGCTGCGGATCTGGTGAAAACAGGAAAAGATATTGAGAGAGAATTCGGGATTCCGATTGTAAATAAAAGGATTTCTGTAACTCCTGTTTCTCTGGTGGGAGGCAGTGTATGCAAAACATCAGAAGATTTTGTGGAAATTGCCAAGACACTGGACAAGGCAGCCAAGAAGGTTGGAGTCAATTTCCTTGGAGGATATTCTGCCCTGGTAAGCAAGGGTATGACAAAAGCCGATGAGCTTTTGATTCGCTCCATTCCGCAGGCACTGGCTCAGACAGATTTTGTGTGTTCTTCTGTTAATGTAGGATCCACCAAAACAGGAATCAATATGGATGCAGTAAAACTGATTGGTGAGATGATCAAAGAAACAGCGGAACTGACCAAAGACAATCAGTGCCTGGGATGTGCCAAATTTGTCGTGTTCTGTAATGCGCCGGATGATAATCCGTTTATGGCGGGCGCTTTTCATGGCGTAACGGAAGCTGATGCGGTCATCAATGTAGGTGTCAGCGGCCCTGGTGTTGTAAAACGTGCGATTGAAAAAGTAAGAGGAGAAAACTTTGAAGTTCTCTGTGAAACCATTAAGAAAACAGCGTTTAAAGTAACCCGTGTGGGACAGCTGGTAGCAAAAGAGGCTTCCAGAAGACTTGGAATTCCATTTGGAATCATTGATCTCTCTCTTGCGCCGACGCCGGCAGCGGGAGACAGTGTAGGAGAGATCCTGGAAGAAATCGGTCTGGAATATGCGGGAGCTCCGGGAACGACAGCAGCTCTTGCCATGCTCAACGATCAGGTGAAGAAAGGCGGCGTTATGGCTTCTTCCTATGTGGGAGGCTTAAGCGGAGCTTTTATTCCGGTCAGTGAAGACCAGCGCATGATCGATGCGGTTAATGCAGGCGCCCTGACACTGGAAAAACTGGAAGCAATGACCTGTGTATGTTCTGTGGGACTGGATATGATCGCCATTCCTGGAAAGACGAAGGCAACGACCATCGCAGGGCTGATTGCCGATGAGATGGCACTGGGAATGATCAACCAGAAAACAACAGCAGTCCGCGTCATACCTGCGGTTGGAAAAGACGTGGGGGATCAGGTGGAATTCGGAGGCTTATTGGGATACGCTCCAATTATGCCGGTCAATGAATTTTCCTGCGATGATTTTGTCAATCGAGGCGGAAGAATTCCGGCTCCGATCCACAGCTTTAAGAACTAAAGAGGTGAAGAACTTGGGGTACTAAATCATTTTAAAATGTCCGTTTCATCTGCTAAGAGGACATGGGAACTGCTGCTGAAGGTAATCGAAGAATTTCCATAAAAGCAAATTTCTGTCAGACAACGGATAAAATAGATAAAAGGAGTTAAGAGAAGAAGAATGAGTAGAAATGTATATGATGTGTTAGCGGAAAGGGGATTTATTGCCCAGACAACGCATGAAGAATTAAGAGATTTGTTAGGAAAAGAAAAGGTAACTTTCTATATCGGATTTGACGCGACCGCGGACAGCCTTACTGCCGGACACTTTCTGACCATCATGGCAATGATGCATATGCAGAAAGCCGGACACCGTCCGGTTGCGCTGCTGGGTGGAGGAACAACAATGATCGGAGATCCATCCGGAAAATCTGATATGAGAAATATGCTGACAAGGGAGACCATTGAGCATAACGCGCAGAGATTCAAGGAGCAGTTATCCCGCTTCATTTCATTTGATGATGATAAAGCAATCCTTGCAAACAATGCAGACTGGCTTCTGGACTTGAATTACGTGGAATTTTTAAGAGAAATCGGAGTGCATTTCTCTGTAAACAAGATGCTGACAGCAGAATGTTACAAACAGAGAATGGAAAGAGGACTTACGTTCTTCGAATTTAACTACATGCTGATGCAGGCATATGATTTCCTTGAACTGAACCGCAGATATGGATGTAAACTGGAAATGGGCGGAAATGATCAGTGGTCCAACATCCTTGCGGGAGCAGATCTGATCCGAAGAAAAGAACAGAAAGAAGCATATGGACTTACACTGACTCTTCTCACGAGAAGTGACGGAGTGAAAATGGGAAAAACTATGGCCGGAGCCGTATGGCTGGATCCGGATAAAACATCGCCGTATGATTTCTACCAGTACTGGAGAAATATTGAGGATGTCAAAGTAGAAGAATGTCTTGGCCTTCTTACCTTCCTTCCAATGGAAGAAGTCCGCCGGCTGGGTGCGCTGGAAGGTGCCAAGATTAATGAGGCGAAGGATGTCCTGGCATATGAAGTGACCAAGATCGTTCATGGAGAAGAAGAGGCAAAGAAAGCGCAGACCGCCGCAAAAGCAATGTTTGTAAGCGGAGGAGCCAACGAAGACGCGCCGACCTTTGAATATGATAAGGAACAGCTGGATGCAGGAATTGACATCCTGACCCTGCTTGTGGATTCCAAACTCTGTACTACCCGTTCTGACGCCAGAAGAATGGTACAGCAGGGAGGAGTATCTGTAAATGGCGAAAAAGTAGGAGACATTAAAGCAGTGTTTGGAACAGCGGATTTTGATGATCAGAACAGAATCCTTTTAAGAAAAGGAAAGAAAAAATTCTGTCAGATCAAAGAAAAATAACGAAAAGACCCTTTGAGTCTTTGAAAAATTGGTGTTATAATCATTCGAGGAAGAAAGGATGATGTATTTTGAAGGAACAGTTAAACCGTGCGGTAATCTACTTCTTCGGACTGATTGTTTTGGCGCTTGGTATTGTGTTAAATACGAAAACTCTGCTGGGCGTCTCACCGATTATTTCAATTCCGTACAACGTCTGTCAGATTGGTCATTTTAATCTTGGAATCACTGTTTTTATTTTTTACAGCTTCTGCGTTCTTGTGGAAGCGGTCATAAAAGGAAAGAATTTTAAGATTTATGATCTGCTGCAGATTCCGATGAGTCTTGTAACAAGCATGTTTATTAATTTTTTTGATCAGTATCTGAATTTGCAGCCGGATACAGTGGCTGGAAAATTTCTGCTTTTGATTGCTGCGGTGCTGGTAACAGGAATCGGAGCGGCAACCATGGTGAATATGAAACTGATTCCAAATCCTGCAGATGCTCTTGCAGCGGCGATCGGAGAAAAGATTCACAGAGATATGGGACTGGGAAAGAATATTTTCGATTTTACCTGTTTTTGTATTGCATTGGTGATTGGTTTTGCTTTTACCGGACATATCATTGGAATCGGCATAGGAACTCTTTTTGTTGTGATTTTTACAGGGAGAGTGATTGCTGTTTATAATTATCTGCTGAAAGTTAAGATGCAGATGGCAGCAGGACTGCTGACACAGGAAGAGATGTTTTAACGGAAGAAAATGAAATAAGATATTTGAATTAAAAACCCCTGCCGGGCTGATTCGGCAGGGGTTTTTGTATAATTAGAAGAAACATTTGAGCCCGGCGTCCAGAAAAACTTTCTGATAATCAGAAAGATCTTCCGGGTGAAGAGCTTCCACATGTTCATAATCATAAGATCTTCCGAGAAGATGATATTTATTTTCGCCAAACTGATGAAATGGCAGAAGCTGGACCTGATCGGCGTTTACTTCTTTCAGGAGCTCTGCAATTCCTGCTGCGTCTTCCAGAGAAGCATTAAAGCCTGGAATCACAGGGATCCTTGGAAGGACATTCAGGCCGTTTTGGACAGCCCATTTGAGATTTCTGATGATCTGTTCATTGCAGACTCCGGTTCCTTTCTGATGCTTTCTGGAATCATAATGTTTTACATCAAACAGCAGCAGATCAAACTCCGGGGCCAGATCCTGAAAGATATCATCAGAAACATAACCGGTAGTTTCAATGGCAGTATGGATATTGTGTTTTTTTAAACGGAACAGCAGCGCTTTTACGAAATCAGACTGAACCATTCCCTCTCCTCCGGAGATCGTTACGCCGCCTCCGGACTCTTCATAAAAGTCAACATCCTGAAGGCAGACTTCAGTGACGTCATCTGCTGTTTTTTCTTCCCCTTCATAGCTGAGTGCCTCCCCCGGACAGTTTCGGACACAAGACAGGCATCCGCTGCAGCGGTCATGGTCAATCTGAATGTGATCTTTTTTCAAAGAAAAAGCCTGATTTGGACATGACTGAACACAGGTCTGGCAGTGCAGGCATTTCTTCTGGTCGTAAAGAATCTGCACCTCGCTCAGCTGGGATTCCGGATTGGCGCACCATTTGCACCGAAGAGGACATCCTTTCAAAAAGACGGTTGTCCGGATTCCCGGTCCGTCGTGGATGCTGAATTTTTGTATATTAAAAACAATTCCTTTGTCTGACATGTTTTTTCTCCCTTCTTATATTGATAACATCATAACACAAAAGTTACGAAATGTAAATAAAATAGTTTTAAATGAAAGAAAAATATTGACAAATGAAAGAAATGTAGTATGATAGAAGTATAGAAGCCAGAG
The DNA here is from genome assembly GCF_016586355.1 of Anaerostipes butyraticus. Classification (GTDB taxonomy): domain Bacteria; phylum Bacillota; class Clostridia; order Lachnospirales; family Lachnospiraceae; genus Anaerostipes; species Anaerostipes butyraticus. The sequence goes on along the minus strand of NZ_BLYI01000027.1, from coordinate 125,281 downwards.
AAAATGTTTTGAATGAAACTTTTGATTCCTATGGAGGTATATGAATATGAAGAATGTAGAGCATTTTGGAGACTTAACACCAAGGATGGAACGGTTCCGTGAAGAAGTCCTGGATAAGAAACCATATATCTGCGCAGAGCGTGCGCTGCTTGCGACAGAAGCATATAAGAAGAATCAGAATCAGCCGCCGGTAATGAAACGTGCGCTGATGTTAAAAAATATCCTGGAGAAAATGTCTATCTATATTGAGGATGAAACACTGATCGTTGGAAACCAGGCTTCCTCTAATAAAGATGCCCCGATCTTTCCTGAATACACATTGGAATTTGTTATCAACGAACTGGATTTGTTTGAGAAACGTGACGGAGACGTTTTCTATATTACAGAAGAAACCAAAGAGGCTCTGCGGTCCATTGCTCCATTCTGGGAGAACAATAACCTGAGAGCAAAAGGAGGAGCTCTGCTTCCGGAAGAAGTAGATGTGTTTATGGAAACAGGATTCTTTGGAATGGAAGGAAAACTGAATTCCGGAGACGCGCATCTTGCTGTTGATTATCCGACTATGTTGAAAACCGGTCTGAAAGGATATGAAGAGAGAACGAAGAAATTGAAGAGTGAACTGGATCTCTGCCAGGTAGAAAGCATTGATAAAAACTGCTTTTACAAAGCAGTACTGATCGTAATTGACGCAGTAAAGAATTTTGCTCATCGTTATGCGGATCTGGCAAGAGAGATGGCAGAGAAGGCTGAGGAGCCAAGAAAAGCAGAATTACTGGAGATTGCACGGATTTGCGATAAAGTTCCATATGAGCCGGCAGAGACATTCCAGGAAGCGGTTCAGGCTACCTGGTTTATCCAGCTGATCCTGCAGATTGAATCTAACGGACATTCTCTTTCCTATGGACGTTTTGATCAGTATATTTATCCTTATTATAAACATGATATTGAAAATGGAACATTGACAGACGATCAGGCAGTGGAACTTCTGGATAATCTCTGGATCAAAACATTGACTATTAATAAAGTAAGAAGTCAGGCACATACATTAAGCAGCGCCGGAAGCCCGATGTACCAAAATGTTACCATTGGAGGACAGACGCCGGATAAGAAAGACGCCGTAAATCCGTTATCCTTCCTTATCCTGAAATCCGTTGCCCAGACAAGACTCCCACAGCCGAATCTGACAGTCAGATACCACAGGAACATGTCAAAAGAATTTATGGATGAAGCAATCGAAGTTATGAAACTGGGAACCGGAATGCCGGCATTTAACTCTGATGAGGTAATTATCCCGTCCTTTATTGAAAAAGGCGTAGCGGAAGAAGATGCTTATAATTATTCTGCTATCGGATGTGTGGAAACTGCGGTGCCTGGAAAATGGGGATACCGCTGTACCGGAATGAGTTATCTGAACTTCCCAAGAGTCCTTCTGATCGCTATGAACGATGGAATCGATCCGACATCAGGAAAACGCTTTGTAAAAGGATGCGGACATTTCAGAAACATGAAATCTTACAAGGAACTTCAGGATGCAGTAGAATATGTAACAAGAGAGCTGACCAGAATGAGTGTTATCGTGGAAAATGCGATTGATCTGGCCATTGAAAGAGAATGCCCGGATATTTTATGTTCTGCCCTGACACAGGATTGTATTGGAAGAGGAAAAACCATCAAAGAAGGCGGAGCTGTATACGATTTCATTTCCGGACTTCAGGTGGGAATCGCTAATATGGCAGACAGTCTGGCAGCGATCAAAAAACTTGTATTCGAGGAAGGAAAAATCACGCCGGATGAATTATGTGACGCTCTGGAAGATGATTTTACCAGTCCGAAGAATCAGAAAATCCAGAAGATGCTGATCAACGATGCACCGAAATATGGAAATGACATTGATTATGTAGACGATCTGGTAGTCGAAGTATATGATCAGTACATTGATGAAATGAAGAAATATCCAAATACAAGATATGGCAGAGGTCCGATCGGAGGAATTCGTTATGCCGGAACCTCCAGCATTTCAGCAAATGTAGGGCAGGGAATGAACACCATGGCAACTCCGGATGGACGTAAAGCTCATGAGCCTCTTGCAGAGGGATGTTCACCGGCTCATTCTATGGATAAGAGCGGTCCGACTGCAGTATTTAAGTCTGTATCCAAACTGCCGACACATGAAATTACAGGCGGAGTTTTGTTAAATCAGAAAGTAACACCGCAGATGCTGTCTACAGAAGAAAACAAGCAGAAACTGGAAATGATCATTCGTACTTTCTTTAACCGCTTGGATGGATATCATGTACAGTACAATGTAGTATCCAGAGATACGCTCATCGATGCGCAGAAGCATCCGGAAAAACATAAAGACCTGATTGTTCGTGTTGCCGGATATTCCGCATTTTTCAATGTATTATCAAAAGCAACGCAGGACGATATCATCGGAAGAACAGAGCAGACTTTATAATTTATGAAGAAAAAATGTTCTTTTGTATGGAGAAAAATAAAATTTTAGTATAAAATAGGAGAAGAAAAATGGAATTTATTTTAGATACAGTGGATTTGGAAGAAATTAAAGATGGAATTGACCATATGCCGATTTCAGGAGTTACAAGCAATCCTTCTATTGTAAAGAAAACAAGTCCGGAAGATTTTTTCGGACATATGAGGAAAATACGGGAGATCATTGGAAAAGACCGAAGCCTTCATATCCAGGTGATTTCACTGGAGGCAGATACGATCGTTGAGGAAGCCCACAGAATTTTAAAAGAAATTGATGATCAGGTTTATATTAAAGTTCCGGTTTCTTATGAGGGATTAAAAGCAATCAAGATGCTGAAAGCAGAAGGAATCCATGTTACGGCAACAGCGGTATATGATCTGATGCAGGCATATTTTGCCCTGGCAGCCGGCGCCGATTATATTGCGCCGTATGTAAACAGGATTGGAAATCTGGGAAGCGATCCGATGGAACTGATTGGAAATCTTCAGGACCGGATCGATGATGACGGATATGACTGCAAGATTGTTGCGGCATCTTTCAAAGGAGTAGAGCAGATAAAGAACGCATTCAATTATGGAGCGGAAGCAGTTACAGCGCCGTATGCAGTTCTGAAGCAGGTTTTTGCAAATCCAAATATCGATAAAGCAGTCACAGATTTCAATCAGGACTGGTACAGTGTATATGGAGAAGGAAAGGGAATCTGCGATCTGTAATCACAAAACTGAAGGATAGAATCAGAATAAGAAAGGATGAAAGATATGACAGACCGGCAGACAAAAATTCTCGAGATTGTAACACAGCAGAAAAAAGTTGAGGTGGCAGCTTTATCTGAACTGCTTGGCGTGTCCCAGGTAACAATCCGAAAGGATCTGGATGCACTGGAGAGTATGGAACTGCTGGTGAGGGAGCACGGCTATGCCGCAGCGAAGAATATGTCAGATATCGGGAACCGTCTGGCGGTGAGATACGATGTAAAGCAAAAGCTTGCCCAGGCGGCGGCGGAACTCGTATCGGATGGGGAAACGGTTATGATAGAATCCGGATCCAGCTGTGCTCTTCTGGCGTCATGTCTTTCTGAAACAAAAAAAGAAGTTACGATCATTACAAATTCCTCGTTTATTGCCCGGTTTATCCGGGAATCCGGCAGCGGCGACACGAAGGTCATACTGCTGGGAGGAGAATATCAAAAGGATGCGGAAGTTATGGTTGGACCGCTGGTAAAAACATGTGCAGAAGCGTTTTATGTGGATAAGCTGTTCATGGGAACCGATGGATATATTCCGGGAATCGGTTTTACCTGTGGCGACATGATGCGGGCAGAAGCCATGAAAAGCATGATGGGGTCTGCGAGAAAAGCGGTCATTCTGACAGATTCCAGTAAATTTCAGGAACACGGAGTTGTCCTTCAGTCACGGCTGAAAGACATTGATATGATATTTACGGACGATCAGATTCCGGAAGAAACAAAAACAACTCTGGAAAACAATGGCATCCAGGTTAAGATCGTACAGTAAGCAAAAAATTTTCAAGTGGGAAGTGCCCTCAGACGGATCATATAAAGAAAAGATCTGTCTGGGGGACTTTTGTTTTACAGGCAATGCGGCCTATTTGGGGAAGACAGACTGTATCTGGCGCATCGCTTCCTGTGTATATGGATCCATCTGATCTATCTGCCGGAGGACTTTCTGAATATGTTTTGTTTCCGGTGAGGGGAAGGCTTTCACAGAAACGGCCAGAAAAAACAACAGAAGAATAGAAAATCCGATTCTCAGTTTTAGAAAAGTCCAGTATGTAGGAATCCTGCTGTCATCATGGGAAGATGTTTTGCCTGCGTTCATTTTTTCGTAGGTCTGATTCAGTTTCTGACGTTCCAGTTCAAAATTCGGATTCTGATTCATTGTCATCACACTCCTTATTTTTTATTCTATGAAAGCGTTTTCAAAATATTTCCCAAAAAGAAATTGCAAATAAATAAATTTTTTTTGAAATATAGTTGACAATAAAATACAAAAGTGATACTTTAAATATAGATGTTAGCACTCGGTATTGTTGAGTGCTAATAACAGGGAGGGAAAGATATGGAACTAAATGATCGTAAAAAATTAATATTAAAAGCGATTATAGCCAACTATCTTGAAACTGGTGAACCGGTGGGATCAAGAACCATATCAAAACATCCGGATCTGAATCTAAGTTCCGCAACCATTCGGAATGAGATGGCGGATCTGGAAGATATGGGTCTGATTTTACAGCCGCATACATCAGCAGGACGGATTCCTTCCGATGCAGGATATCGCTTCTATGTAGATCAGCTGATGATGGAACGGGAGACAGAGAGCGAAGAAAAACAGGCATTGATACAGAAGGTCGACAGAATGGAAGTTCTGTTGAAGCAGGTAGCCAATGTCCTGGCAAGTAATACGAACTATGCCACTATGGTCTCATCCCCTCATTATCAGAAAGTTACGCTGAAGTTTGTACAGCTGTCTCAGGTGGATCACGAACATCTGCTTGCTGTTATTGTGACCCAGGGCAATGTTGTTAAGAACAAGATGATGTCGGTGGAGGAACCGCTGTCTAATGAAGATATTTTGAAGCTGAATGTTTTGCTTAATACATTCCTTCAGGGATTATCGCTCAGGGATATTAATTTGGAACTGATTCAGACAATGCGGGAGCAGGCAGGCATCCGGCAGGATATTTTAGAAAAGATTCTGGAAGAAGTCGCCAAAACGATCCATGAGGCAAATCAGATGGAGATATATACAGGCGGAGCGGCCAATATCCTGAAGTATCCGGAACTGGGAAATCCAGATACAGCCACAGAGCTGCTGGATACTCTGGCAGAGAAAAAGGCACTGACAAAACTGGTTGACTCAACTTTGGATCAGGATGATGAACATCATGGAATTCAGGTTTATATTGGAGAAGAATCTCCGGTACAGAACATGAAGGACTGCAGCATTGTAACAGCGACGTATGAACTTGCGGAAGGCGGCACAGGAACGGTAGGAATTATCGGACCGAAGCGCATGAACTATCGAAAAGTTGTAAAGACTTTGAAGAATCTGACCGAGGAGCTGGATGATATCTTTAAAGGAAAAACCTGAGAAAGGAAGTGAAGGAATGAAAGAACAAGAAAAGAAATTCCAGGAGAAAGAGGAAAAAGACGCAGAGACATCTGCAGAAAATATAGAAGAAAAAGAGGCTGATAAAAAAGATTCTGAAGAAAAAGCAGAAGACAAAAAAGATGATCTTGAAGATCAGATTAAGGCTAAGGACGCAGAGATTGCGGACTGGAAAGATAAGTATCAGAGACTGATGGCAGAATTTGAGAATGCCAGAAAGAGGATGAGCAAAGAATCTACACAGCGCTATGACATGGGAGCTATGGGAGTGCTCGAAAAACTCCTTCCGGTGATTGACAATTTTGAAAGAGGTCTTGAAAGCGTATCAGAAGAAGAAAAAGATTCCGCGTTTGTACAGGGAATCCAGCAGATTTATAAACAGCTGATTTCTGTGATGGAAGATCTCGGAGTTACACCGATGGACGCAGAAGGCAAGGAGTTTGATGCGAATCTTCACAATGCGGTTATGCATGTGGAGGATGAAGAACTCGGAGAAAACATCGTAGCGGAAGAGCTGCAGAAGGGATACATGTACAAAGAAAGCGTACTTCGTCACAGCATGGTAAAAGTAGCAAATTGACAAGAGCACTTAGCGAGGCATTGGCTGACTTAGCGAACGAAGTGAGGTTAGTCAACAAGCCGTTCCCGAGACTCAGCGAATCTGAGCTAAGCGAAGGATGAGCGCTAGTCGAGTGGAACTACCTTATAAAGAAAGCGAAGCGCGATGCGCCGGCTGACTTGGCGGACGAAGTTCAGATGTCAGTCAGCAAATCAATATTTATTGAAAAAAATGAAAAAAGTGATAGAGTTTAGGAGGAATTGATCATGGGTAAAATCATTGGTATTGACTTAGGAACAACAAACAGCTGTGTAGCTGTTATGGAAGGTGGAAAACCTACCGTTATTACAAACGCAGAAGGAATGAGAACAACACCATCTGTTGTAGCATTTACAAAAACAGGGGAACGTGCGATTGGTGAACCTGCAAAACGTCAGGCTGTCACAAACGCAGAAAAAACAATCTCTTCCATCAAGAGACATATGGGAACCGATTACAAAGTAAACATTGACGGAAAAGCATATTCTCCACAGGAAATTTCCGCAATGATCCTTCAGAAATTAAAATCTGACGCAGAGAATTATTTAGGAGAAAAAGTTACAGAAGCTGTTATCACAGTTCCTGCATATTTCAATGATGCTCAGCGTCAGGCTACCAAAGATGCCGGTAAGATTGCCGGACTGGATGTAAAACGTATCATCAACGAGCCGACAGCAGCAGCATTATCTTACGGACTTGACAATGAAAATGAACAGAGAATCATGGTATATGACTTAGGCGGAGGTACATTCGATGTATCTATCATCGAAATTGGTGACGGTGTCATCGAAGTATTATCTACAGCCGGAGACAACAAACTGGGTGGAGATGACTTTGATAACGTAATCACACAGTATATGCTGGATGAATTCAAGAAACAGGAAGGCGTAGACTTATCTACAGACAAGATGGCAATGCAGAGATTAAAAGAGGCTGCAGAAAAAGCAAAGAAAGAATTATCTTCTTCTACAACAACGAACATCAACCTTCCGTTCATCACTGCAACAGCAGAAGGACCAAAACATTTCGATATGAACCTTACAAGAGCAAAATTCGATGAATTAACAGCTCATCTGGTAGAAAGAACAGCAGGACCAGTAAATTCTGCATTAAATGATGCTGGATTATCTGCATCTGAATTAAGCAAAGTCCTTCTGGTCGGCGGATCAACACGTATCCCGGCTGTTCAGGAAAAAGTAAAACAGTTAACAGGAAAAGAGCCATTTAAGGGAATCAACCCGGATGAATGTGTTGCAATCGGTGCATGTATCCAGGGCGGTAAATTAGCTGGTGACGCCGGAGCAGGCGATATCCTTCTTCTGGATGTTACTCCGCTTTCATTATCTATCGAGACAATGGGCGGTGTTGCAACAAGACTGATCGAGCGTAATACAACAATCCCTACAAAGAAGAGCCAGATCTTCTCTACAGCAGAAGATAATCAGAGCGCAGTAGATATCAACGTAGTTCAGGGTGAGAGACAGTTTGCAAAAGACAACAAATCTCTTGGAAGATTCCGTCTGGACGGTATCGCACCTGCAAGACGTGGAGTGCCTCAGATTGAAGTAACATTCGATATTGATGCAAACGGTATTGTAAATGTATCTGCAAAAGACCTTGGAACAGGAAAAGAACAGCATATTACAATCACAGCAGGATCTAACATGTCTGAGGAAGACATCGATAAGGCTGTAAAAGAAGCAGCTGAATTTGAAGCTCAGGATAAGAAGAGAAAAGAAGCAATCGACGCAAGAAACGAAGCAGATTCCATGGTATTCCAGACAGAAAAAGCCCTGGAAGAAGCAGGAGATAAAGTAGATCCTTCTGAGAAAGCAGCAGTGGAAGATGACCTGAAAGCATTAAAAGACCTTGTAGAACAGACAAAAGATCAGGAAATGACAGATGCACAGGTTGAAGACATGAAAGCAAAGAAAGATAAACTGATGACAAGCGCACAGAATCTGTTTGCTAAGATGTACGAAGCAGCTGCAGGTCAGGCAGCACCGGAAGGCAATGCAGGTGCAGGACAGACAACATCCGGCGGAGCAGATGACAATGTCGTTGACGGTGATTACAAAGAAGTATAAGAGAGAAGAGAAAAGGTAGACGATCATGGCAGAGAAGAGAGATTACTATGAAGTGTTAGGGGTTGACCGCAATGCTTCTGATGCAGAGATAAAAAGAGCCTACCGAAAACTCGCAAAAAAATATCATCCGGATATGAACCCTGGAGACAAAGAAGCAGAAGCAAAGTTCAAAGAGGTGACAGAAGCCTATGAAGTGCTGAGTGATTCTGAGAAAAAAGCGCAGTATGACCAGTTCGGTCATGCTGCCTTTGAACAGGGCGGCGGTTTTAATGGCGGCGGCTTTGGAGGCTTTGATTTCGGCGGTGATATGGGTGACATCTTTGGCGATCTTTTCGGCGGAATGTTTGGCGGCGGAGCCAGAGGAGGACAGCGGCAGCAGAATCGTCCGGCTCAGGGAGCTCATGTCCGCGCAAGAGTTCATGTAACATTTGAAGAAGCCATTTTTGGCACAACAAAGAAAATAGAGATTACTTTGAAAGATGAGTGTACATCCTGTCACGGAACCGGTGCAAAACCGGGAACACAGCCGGAAACTTGTCCAAAATGCGGCGGCCGCGGACAGATTGTATATACACAGCAGTCTATGTTTGGTACGGTTCAGAATGTGCAGACCTGTCCGGAATGTCATGGAACCGGTAAAGTGATCAAGGAGAAATGTCCAGACTGTCACGGAACCGGTTATACAAGCAGCCGGAAGACCATTGAGGTTACAGTGCCGGCCGGAATTGATAACGGACAGAGTATCCGGATCCGCGGAAAAGGAGAACCTGGTGTCAACGGCGGACCAAGAGGAGACCTTCTTGTGGAAGTCATTGTACAGAGACATCCGAAGTTCCAGAGACAGGATACGACCATTTACTCCACAGAGCCGATTTCATTTACACAGGCTGCACTGGGTGCAACCATTCAGATTCCAACGGTGGATGGACCGTATGAATATACGATCAAACCGGGAACACAGACGGATACAAGAATCCGTTTGAAAGGAAAAGGTGTTCCAATGGTAAGAAACAAGAACGTCAGAGGAGATCATTTCGTCACTTTGGTCGTTCAGGTGCCGGAACATTTAAATGGAGAGCAGAGAGCAGCGCTTCAGAAGTTCCAGGAAGCAATGGGAGAAGTGCCGAAGCACCACGAGCACGAACATAAAGGCTTCTTTGGAAAACGTAAAAAATAGACACAATAAAAGGAAGAAACGGAATGAGAAAATCTCACCGCTTCTTCCTTCTTTTACTTCAGGATAAAAAGTCCAGCAGATGTTCCAGACTGTGGGCGATTCCATCATCATTATTAGACAGAGTCACTTCATCGGCAGCATCTTTCAGTGCATCGCATGCATTTCCCATTGCAACGCCGTGTCCGGCAAACTGAATCATTTCCAGATCATTTTCCGCATCGCCGAAAGCGATCACTTCCTCCGGACGGATTCCCAGTTTTTCACAGACCAGCTGCAGACTGGCAGCTTTATGAATGTTTTTCGGCATAGCCTCAATATAAAATGGAGCCGTACGGACAAATTCCAGGCGGTCTTCATAAGGTTTTCCGATCACAGACAGTACATCATACAGCTGTTCCGGCTGCACGGATGTCAGAATCTTCACAAGATCAAAATCCAAAGCATCAGCGAGAGAAGGAACGATGGTGCAGTCCATAGCATTATTGGAGCATTCATGGTCCAGCTTATAAGTATCCTCAGATTCCGCGTAAAACTGCTCTCCGTCATCAATGATCGGAGAAACCGGAAAATCTTTCAGATAATGAAGAACTTCCACTGCCAGATCATGGGGAATGATTGTCTGCGATAAAATTTCTTTAGTTGAGGCGTCAACAATCTTGCCTCCGTTGTAGGCAATCAGAATTCCGTGGTGTTTGTCACAGTCAATGGCGTGCATTTCCCGGAAAAGTCCGTGAAGCGGTCTTGCGGAAGCCAGGGCGACGCGAATCCCGTGTTTCTGTGCCTGCTTCAGAGCAGCGGCAGTTCTTGGGGTAACGGCTTTTTCATCATTGCACAGAGTACCGTCCAGGTCCAGTGCGATCAATTTGTAACTCATACGTAAAAATCCTCCTAATATATAAGTGTAGGGTTTCAGTACCCAACAGCCAGTTGGGACTTCATCCTCTCATTGTTTAAGCTGTATAATGATTAGGCATCGGTCTGACAAAAACTCCCAGGACCATAAAGGCGCCCGTCAGAAAGCCTGTCATTGCAGCCATTCGATTTATGCAGGTTGAACTACTACAATACGTTTGTTTGATACCCCAGGAGATGGAATCGGCAATGAGAAAGGCTGGAATCCATGCAAATATATTTTTGGAGGTACATTAGAATGTATAATGCAGTAGGTATTGATGTCTCAAAAGGAAAAAGTACCGTGACGGTCCTGCAGCCCGGCGGCACTGTGATCCACAAACCCTTTGTCGTTTCCCACTCTTCCCAGAGCCTGCATGATCTTGCTGAGTATCTGACCTCTCTGGATGGTGATACCAGGATCGTTATGGAATGTACCGGCAGATACCATGAACCTATCCTAAAGTTCCTCTCTGATGCTGGTCTGTTTGTCTCCGCAGTAAATCCTCATTTGATCAAAAATTTCGGCAACAATTCCCTGCGCAAGGTCAAATCCGATCCGCAGACGCCAGAAAGATCGCTCGCTATACCCTTGACAACTGGGCGGAATTACGCCTATTCTTTCTGGCATGTGGACTGCGTCCGTGGGATTGGCTTAAAAGCTTTCACTGAGCGTTACCGGGCCTTTTGCAAGAGACATCATTACAACTTCCAGGCGGACAAGCCGGAGAAACTGTTTCATGCCCCAAAAGAGCTGGTAGCCGTCTTTCCCAAGGAGAAGACCTATAAGCTGCTGATCCAACAGAGCATCCAGCAGTTAAACCTCATCTCTGAACATGTGGAACAGCTCCGCAGGAAAATGAATGAATTGGCCTCCACTCTCCCTGAATACAACACAGTAATGGGCATTTATGGTGTTGGTAAGACTTATGGCCCACAGCTCATCGCTGAGATCGGCGATGTATCCAGATTCACCCACAGGGAAGCTCTGACGGACTTTGCTGGCGTGGATCCCAGTGTGGATGAGTCCAGTCAGCGCAGATCCAAGAGCAACCGGGCATCTAAAGTTGGATCTGCAAGATTGCGTAAGACATTATTCCAGATCATGACAACCTTGCTGCAAAATGCCCCGGAAGATGACCCTGTGTATCGTTTCCTTGATAAAAAACCTTCTCAGGGAAAACCTTACTATGTCTACATGACAGCTGGAGCGAATAAGTTCTTCCGCATCTACTATGGCAAAGTCAAAGAGTGCCTGCGTAACTTAGAGCGGGAATCATAAGATCTTTTTTCAGATCACCTCTTTCAAAGCGGGCATTTATGGCGGCTTAAAAGTTGTGCCCCAAAATATCAGATCGGCTTTTTAAAATTCCCTTCAAAAAGCACTTGACTTTTTATTAGCAGGCTTTCTGCAATTTTTGTCAAAATAAGTATACATCAAACAATCCGGCTGGCGCAATATCCGGGAGAATAGTTGTGAAAGAGTATAAAAAGAAAAACTTGATTTTCGGAAACGCAGGAAGCATAATAATAAAGAAATTTTCAAGAGAGGGGAATGGAATATGAAGACAAAAAAAGCAGATCTGACGAAAGATCCTATTTTATGGTCAATTCTTGTTTTTGCGGTGCCGATTTTTATATCCAATGCATTTCAGCAATTGTATAATACCGCCGATACTATGATCGTGGGAAATGTCCTGGGGGATAAATCTCTGGCGGCAATCGGGGCGGCAGGGGCGGTCTATGAACTGCTGGTTGGTTTTTCCGTGGGAGTGGGAAACGGATTCAGCCTTGTGATCGGAAGATATTACGGCGCAGGCGATGAAGATATGGTAAAACGGTCGGCGGCAGGCTCAATGGTAATCGGAGCCGGTATCGTTCTTGGAATCATGGCAGCGTCAATGCTGGGAATGAAACCTCTGCTGATACTTCTGGATACACCATCCAATATTTTTGAAGAAACCTATTCTTATATCATAATAATTGCCATGTTTGCAGGCGTTATGTTTTTGTACAATCTTTTATCGGGATGTCTCAGAGCCATTGGAAACAGCCTGATGCCCTTGATTTTCCTGATCATTTCTTCTGTGATCAATGTGGGGCTGGATCTGATTTTCCTGAAGCAGTTCCGGATGGAGGTTCAGGGAACGGCGGTGGCAACGGTCATAGCCCAGGCAGTTTCTGCTATTTTATGCATGCTGTATATTTATAAAAAAGCGCCGATTCTGGTTCCCGGGAGAAAACATTTTAAGATAGAGGGTAATTTGTACGGTGAACTGGCCGGTCAGGGATTTTCCATGGGATGTATGATGGCGATTGTATCTGCCGGAACTATTATTCTGCAGAAATCCATCAATGGATTCGGTTATCTGATCATTGCGGGACATACGACAGCAAGGAAGATCAATTCTTTCTGCATGATGCCGTGTTCTGCCCTGGCGCTGGCAATTTCAAATTTTGTGTCCCAGAATTTCGGCGCAGGAAAGAAAGACAGAATCTTAAAGGTCATAAAAATCGGCAGCGCCGCTTCTATTATATGGGGCGCTGCTGCAGCGGTCATCATGCTGCTGTCCGCCGAAAAACTAGCGGCACTGATTTCAGGTTCTTCTCAGCCGGAAGTACTCCGGAATGCGGCAAAATATCTGATGATCAATGCTCCGTTTTATTCTGTCCTGGGAATTCTTCTGATTCTCAGAAATTCTCTGCAGGGAATCGGGAAAAAAGTGGTGCCGCTGATTTCCAGCGGAATAGAGTTTTTTGGAAAGATCATATTTGTCATTGCATGTATCCCGGTTCTTGGGTATTTTGGCGTGATTCTCTGTGAACCGGTGATCTGGTGCTTTATGTGCGTTCAGCTCCTTTTTGCTTTTTACAGGGATCCATACATAACCGGCGGCAGGGGGAATGTGGTAAAATTTTGAGGTAAGCAGAAATTAATCTGGTAATTTTATTTTCTCAATCTGGTAAAAATGGTTATGGTAAAAATAAGTCCATTATATTATGATATTTAACGAATTGATTGTAAAAGGAGTGGATATAGGTGCTTCGCATACAGTTACAAGAATTGCTTAACATGATGGAGCTGGATGAATATCATCCGGCCAGTCTGATGGCAAAGCAATTGGCCGTCAGCGAAAAAACTGTCCGGAACAGAATTAAAGAACTGAAAAGTGTGCTGAATCAGCACGGCGGGGATATCGTTTCCAAGTCCCGATACGGATACAAATTAGTAGTAACAGATGAAAAGAAGTTTAAGCATTTCCTGCAGGAAGAAAATGAAAGCAACATTCCGGAAACCATCCAGGAGCGAAATATCTTTCTTTTGAAATATCTCCTGGAACTGGATGGCTGGGTCAAGATGGATGACCTGTGCGATATGCTTTACATTTCCAAATCTTCACTTTCCAGCTCAATTCGTAATGTGGAAAAGATAATGAACCAATACAACATTACGATTGAAAGGAAGCCTAATTATGGAATTTCCGTCAGAGGAGACGAATTTGATCTCAGAAGGCTTTTGTGCCATTATTTTATTAAGAATAAATCTTTTAAGGAATTCAGAGCAAGAGATAATGAGGCTTTTATGTGGATTGCCCAGAACGTGCAGGAGCTTCTGATAAAATATGAAATTCATCTGACAGAGATAGCGTTTGATAATTTTATTGATTACGTATATATTGGGTTTTCCAGAACCAGAAGAGGATATCATTTGAATCTCCAATTCGTCAGTCTTCCGACGATCGGGGTCAAGGAAATCAGCTTTCAGAGAGAATTGGTAGAAAAGATTGAAGAGACGTATCATCTGAGATATTCGAAAGATGAGAAGAATTACATATTGCTTTATCTGGCTGGGAAGCAAAGAGTTGGAAATGCGATCGAGAATGATTATAATTTTGTCATACGGGAGGAAATAGACCGTCTGGCTCTGGGAATGATGGAACGGATCAAGCAGGAATATCATATGGATTTCTGCAGCAACTTTGAACTGAGAATGACATTGAATCAGCATCTTGTGGCGCTGGATGTCAGACTGAAGTACGGACTGCCGCTGACCAATCCAATGCTGGACGAAATTAAAAAACAGTACTGCCTTGCTTATGATATGGCCCTTCAGGCGTCTGCCGTACTGCGGGATTATTACAAGACCGAAATCTGTGAGGATGAAGTCGGTTATATTGCGCTGATTTTTGCGCTGGCGCTGAATAAAGATACCAACCGTGAGAAAATGAACATTCTGGTTGTCTGCAATTCCGGAAAAAATCTGTTAAAGCTGTTGAAATATCAGTATGAGCAGAGTTTTTCTGATTATGTGGATCAGATTTATGTGGAAGATAAGATCGGCCTTGAGAAGTTTGATTTTTCCCTTGTGGATTATGTGTTTACCACAGTTCCGATTACATGGAAGATACCGTGCCCGATTTTTGAAATCAGTGTTTTCCTGGGTGAAAATGATGTCCAGGCAATCACCAATATACTGGAGAGAGGTATCACCGACGTGCTGAGAAAATATTATACGCCGGAGAGATTCCTGACGGATATAAAAGGGCGGGACAGGGATTCCATCCTGAAGGAAATCTGTGATATTATCATGAAACAGGAGCAGGTGGACGACGACTTTTATGAGCTGGTACTGGAAAGAGAGAAATACGCGCAGATGAAATACGGCAATAAGATTGCCATCCCTCATCCCAACAGAATCTGCTCGCCGTATACCTTCGCGTATGTGGCGGTTCTGCCGGAAGAAGTGCTGTGGAATGGGGAATATGTCCAGGTAATTTTTCTGACGTCTGTAAGCGATGTAAAAGGAGGGGATGATTCCAATCGTCAGAAGTTTTATAAATCGACGGCGCAGTTTGCCCTGAACAGAGAATCTGTTCAGCAGCTGATTGATCATCCGGATTATGAGACGTTAATGAAATTGATAGAGTCCTGAAAAGTACCACATTGAACTGGCAGTTACCAGATTCAATGTGGTATTTTCGTCTGTGGAGTTTGCATCCGGCCGGATATACAATAAGTGTAGTTCAAAAATGAAGCAGACAAAAGGAGGATGAAAGATGCTGAGAGAAGACTTTCTTTGGGGCGGCGCGGTTGCGGCTCATCAGCTGGAAGGCGGCTGGCAGGAAGGCGGAAAAGGGATTAGTATTGCGGATGTGATGACAGCCGGTGATTACAAAACAGCAAGAAAGATCACAGACGGTGTACTGGACGGAGAGAACTATCCGAACCATACGGCGATTGAATTTTACTCCCATTATAAGGAGGACATCAAATTATTCGCTGAAATGGGATTTAAATGTTTCCGTACTTCCATCGCATGGACAAGGATTTTTCCGGAAGGCGAGGAAGAACAGCCGAATGAAGCGGGATTGAAATTCTATGATGACATGTTTGATACCTGTCTTCAGTATGGAATTGAACCGGTCGTGACATTGTCTCATTTTGAAATGCCATTTGCACTGGTGAAAAAATACGGAGGATTCAGAAGCAGAAAATGTATCGATGCTTTTGTAAGATTTTCTGAAGTATGTTTTAAACGGTACAAAGACAAAGTAAAATACTGGATGACATTTAATGAGATCAACAATCAGGCAAGTTATGAAAATCCATGGGCGCCGTTTACGAATTCAGGAATCGTATATGAAGAAGGCGAGAACAAAGAAGCGGTGATGTACCAGGCAGCTCACTATGAACTGGTTGCATCTGCGGAGGCAGTGAGGATTGGAAAAGAAATCAATCCGGATTTCCAGATTGGCTGTATGATCGCTATGACGCCGATCTATCCGTATTCCTGCAATCCGAAAGATATGATGATGGCGCTTTCCGGAATGCAGAAAAGGTTCTGGTTTGCGGATGTCCATGTGAGAGGGGAATATCCGGCATACATTTTAAAATATCTGGCAAGCCGCCACATTGAACTTGATATGACGGAAGAAGATAAAGAAATCTTAAAGAACGGATGTGTCGACTATATTGGATTCAGTTATTATATGAGTTTTGTGGTTAAAGCAGCAGATAATAATCCGGAATACATTTACCATGAGGAAGAATGTAAAGTAGACAATCCGTATATCGAGACCACAGACTGGGGATGGGCCGTGGATCCGGAAGGACTGCGCTGGTCTATGAACTGGCTGTATGACCGTTATCAGCTTCCGCTGTTTATCGTAGAAAACGGCATGGGAGCTTATGACAAAGTAGAAGAAGACGGATCCATCCATGATCCTTACCGCATCGAGTATCTGAGGAAGCATATTAAGGCAATGAAAAAATGTGTGGATGCCGACGGCGTGGATTTAATAGGATATACCCCATGGGGATGCATCGATCTGGTATCCGCGGGAACCGGAGAGATGGAGAAAAGATATGGATTTATCTATGTAGATAAAGACAATCAGGGAAACGGTACATTAAAGCGCAGCAAAAAAGACAGCTTTGAGTGGTATAAAAACGTTATCAAAAGTAACGGTGAAATTTTATAAGATTAAAGGAGGATGTAACAATGTTAACAATCAGACTTTTTTGCAATGAAGGGATGTCAACGAGTTTACTTGTTGAGGAAATGAAAAAGGCAGCGGCAGCAGAAGGAACCGAGGTGGACATCAGAGCGTATCCGATCAATGATCTGGATGATAAAGCCAAAGGAATCGACTGTGCGCTTCTCGGACCTCAGGTAGGATATCTGAAAGCCAAAGCCTCAAAAACCTGTCAGCAGCTGGGAGTTCCGATGGATGTAATTCCAATGCAGGACTACGGTATGTGCAACGGAAAAAATGTACTTGCTTTTGCGAAAAAATTAGCAGGAAAATAGGAAACAAAGAGAGGTAGAAAAGATGAAAGATTTTATGAATGAAAAAGTTGTTCCAAAGGTTATGGCATTTATCAATACAAAAGCCATTCAGGCATTGAAAGACGGACTGCTGTATTCCATGCCGATGATGATCGTGGGTGCCGTATTCCTTTTGATCGCTAATTTCCCGATTCCGGCATTCACGGAATGGCTTGCGGAAGTCGGCGTAACACCGGTTCTGAATCAGGCGTATAATTCTACATTCGGAATTATGTCCATGATCGCATCTGTTGGTATCGCATTTACATATGTACAGAATGAAGGTTATAAAGGACTGCCGGCAGGTGTTATATCCTTATGCTGCTATCTGATTCTGCAGCCTCAGAGCCTCACTCTGGCAGACGGAAGTGCCGTCAATGCCATCCAGGGAACATGGACTGGAGGACAGGGAATGGTAGGAGCCCTTGGTATGGGTCTGATCGTTGGATGGATTTATTCCATCTTCATGAAAAAAGACATTACGATCAAGATGCCGGCAGGTGTGCCAGAAGGCGTATCTCAGGCATTCGTAGCTTTGATTCCTGGTGCGGTTATCATCATTGGCGTAACGATTTTATACGCGGTTGTAAATCTTGGACTGCATTCAACTCCGATGGAATGGATCTACAGCGTAATCCAGGCACCTTTACAGGGAATGACAGACTCTGTAGGAGGCGTGATCGGAATGGGTCTTATGGTACCATTTTTATGGTTCTTCGGTGTTCATGGTTCTACGATCATCGGAGGAATCATGAGTCCTATGCTTGCATCTAATACTGCAGCAAACCAGGCAATCCTGGATGCAGGAAAAGAACTGACTCTTGCCAACGGCGGACATATTGTAACACAGCAGTTTTTTGATCAGTTTATGACAGTAACCGGCGCAGGACTGACTATCGGACTGGTACTATACATGTTTGCTTTCTCAAAATCTGCTCAGCTGAGACAGATTGGTAAAATAGGAATTGCTCCGGCATTCTTTAATATCAATGAACCGGTATTATTCGGTGTTCCGGTCGTATTAAATCCGATGCTTGCGGTACCGTTTATACTGATGCCTGTGCTTTCCGGCCTGATTGAGTATTTTGCAATCTATACAGGAATCTGTCCGATGTACGGAGGAGTCGTTCTGCCATGGACATGTCCTCCAATCATTTCCGGACTGCTGATCGGCGGAGTAAGAACAGCGATTTTACAATTTTTGATTTTAGTGTTAAGCTTCTTTGTGTACCTGCCATTTGTCCGTATGGTTGACAGAACATATGTAAAACAGGAACAGGAAGCTCAAAACCAGGAATAAGGAGATTATATCATTATGGAAGGTGTAGAATTAATTTGTTTTCAGATCATCACAGCTGCCGGCGGTGCAAAATCGGCCTACATGGAAGCTGTAAATAAGGCCAAAGAAGGTCTTTACGATGAAGCCAGAGCTATGATTGAAGAAGGAGACAAGATGCTCAAAGAAGGGCATGGACCGCATACCGACCTGATACAGCAGGAAGCGGGTTCCAACGAATCTGTGATTTCTCTGATTCTGGCACATGCCGAAGATCAGATGATGAGTGCGGAAGTGTTTAAAATGATGGCAGAGCAGGTGATCGACCTGTATGAAAAAATAGATACATTGTCTAAATAATAAAAGAAGTAGCCGGGGCTTGATATTCACAGGTCTCGGCTGCGCTGCATAAAAGGAGGACGCATATGGAATATTTGGGAATCGATATCGGCGGAACATATATAAAATATGGAATGATAGATGAAAATAATACGATTATCCGTCAATGGAAAAAAGAAACACTGCTGTTTGAAGAGAAAGATGCATTCTATGACTATATCTGCGACGGGCTGGATTTGAAAAATGTGGCATGCGCCGGAATTAGCGCGCCGGGAGTGCTGGCGGAAGATTCTACGATCATCTCAAAAGCGGCGCCGAACGTCTGTGTGATGTATGGAACCAATGTCAATAAAGAATTTGAAGACAGATTAAAGATTCCAACCCGGGCAGTTAATGATGCAAAAAGCGCCGGATTATGTGAGATGAAGATTGGAAATGGGAAGGGAAGCAAATCCTCTGTTTATTTTGTGATCGGAACAGGAATCGGGGGATGCGTCTGTGATGAAAAGGGAGTAATTGAGGGACAGAACCGGATTGCCGGTGAATTTTCCCAGCTTCCAATTGGCTTTTTGGAGGATGAGCCGAACAAACTAAAAGGCCTGTGTGAGATCGCTTCCATGACGGCACTGATTGAGATTTACAATCGAAAAGTAGAAGAAGAACAGCAGCTGAAATATGGAAAAGAAATTACTGATCTTTATCTTGCCGGAGATGAAACGGCGATCCAGGCCATGGATGAATGGTGCAAAAATATTATATTAGGGCTGTATATTATCATTACCTTTTACAGTCCGGAAATTATATGCATTGGTGGCGGGATTTCCAAAGAAGACTGGTTTATCGATAAGATTCGTTATATGATGGAAAATGTGGTAGAACATGATTTTAAAGATATCGCAGACACGAGAATTGAGCGGTGCCGATATGACAATGATGCGAATCTGCTGGGAGCGGTCTTGTTTGTAAGGCAGCAGCTTGGGAAATAGCATATTGAACTAGAAAGAAATCGTAATAAAAATGTAAGAGAAATCTCCATGATTCTTTGAATTTATTTGGTAAGATGAGAAAAAATGGAGGTGGTATTAATGAAAAAGAACTTTCTGGCAGTCATGTTTGTTGTGTATTTTCTTATATTAACATGGATCATTGTTTTCAAGATGAGTTTTTCGCTGGAAGAATTAGGACATATAAGAAGCCTGAATCTGATTCCTTTGAAAGGATCTGTAATTGTAAATGGAAAGCTGGATGCCGGGGAGATTCTGCAGAATGTAATCGCATTTATCCCTCTTGGGGTATTTATCCGGGCTTTGGCAGGGAAAAGAAATTTATCACGGGAGATTGCTGCAGCAGCTCTGATCAGCATAGCATATGAAACCCTGCAGTTTATTCTGGCGATCGGCAGAACAGATATTACAGATGTCCTTGCCAATACGATCGGAGGCATCATCGGAATCATGGTCTGCGCGGCTATTGAAAAGATATGTGGAAGAGAAGACCGGTTCATTCTGGTTATTTCCATATGCACAGGAATTGGAACCTTTGCAGTCGCGGGACTGGTTGCGCTGCTGCTTCTGGCCAATAATTTCTAATCAGATAGATGCATTGTATCAAAAATATTTTCTTGTGAATACTATAAATAAGTGTAAGATTTGCATATTGTGTTCTGTGTACATCATAATATTTTAAGAAAATTTTTAAAAAGAGGTAATAGAATTGATACAAATCAGGCACAAAAATGGTATATAATGCCATTGATCCGATGTATAAGAAAGGAGATTTGATAATGATGCATATTAAAGAAAACTTTTTTATCGAGAAGAATCAAACAGAATATATATTAAAAAAACGAATGAACAAAAAAGGAGAAGAGATGAGCTGTAGTCATCTTGGAACTTATAGTACATTTCGGGAAGCGAGAGACGCGGCAATCAAAGAGATGATCCGTGAAGAAGTCAACAAAGAAAAATCCGCTCCGCTCCATGAGATTATTTATATGATGAAGCAGAAATATCAGGAACTTTCCGGAGAAAACCATTTTTTTTGTAAAATCTCATGGAGAGTGTAAGAGAACAGCCGGCTGATATCCGGCTGGATCTGGCTGCTGCCGGGACTGATAATGTCCCGGCAGTGTTGTAATTACAACAGACTTTTTATAAAACAAGGATTACAATGGTATCATCACAGAGTTGAGAAAGGAAAAGGAATATGATTCGAAAGATGATACAGATTGATACAAAAAAGTGTGACGGATGCGGCCTTTGCGCAGAAGCATGCCACGAAGGAGCGATTGGAATCGTGGATGGCAAAGCCAGGCTGCTGCGGGACGATTATTGTGACGGCTTAGGGGACTGCCTTCCGGTCTGTCCGCAGGATGCCATTTCTTTCGCAGAAAGAGAAGCAGCGCCTTATGACAGAGAAGCCGTTATGAAAAATATGAAGAAGAAATCAGGTACTATGCTGGCTCAGTGGCCGGTACAGATTCAGCTTGCGCCGCTTCAGGCGCCTTATTTTCAGGAAGCTGATCTTCTGGTTGCCGCAGACTGCACTGCGTATGCCTATGGAAAATTCCACAAAACATTTATGGAAGACAAGGTAACTCTGATCGGGTGCACGAAACTGGATGGAGTGGATTACTCCGAAAAACTGGGAGAGATTTTAAAGCGAAACGAAATCAAAAGCATAACAGTTGTCCGTATGGAAGTTCCATGCTGCAGGGGAATGGAACTTGCGGTTCAAAAGGCGGCAGAACTTTCCGGAAAGGATTTTCCGGTTCCGGTTTTTGTTCTTTCTGTAGATGGAAGGATTCAAAAAGAAGTAAAATAAACTGAAAAAAGACAGTAAATTATGATAAAATAAATCTATATAACCGACGGAGGATGTTTTGTGACTGCTTCGCCGGTTTTTCTGTTTTATAGGAAACTGTGTTTTTTGATATAAAACGAACTTACAGAAAGGGGAGAAGACGAATGGAAACGTTTTTTTTATTATGTGCAGCCGTACTGATCCTTTGCATTTTTTCCAATAAGATTTCCAATAAGCTGGGAGTTCCCAGCCTTTTGATTTTTATGCTGCTTGGTATGTTATTTGGGTCAGATGGCATTTTCAAAATAGATTTTGCTGATTTTGCTGTGGCCGAAGACATTTGTACGGCCGCATTGGTATTTATCATGTTCTATGGAGGCTATTCTACCAATTGGAAACATGCCAGGCCGGCCGCTCCGAGAGCGCTTCTTTTATCTACGGTCGGGGTTATTATGACGGCGGGATTGGTTTCCCTGTGCTGTCACTTCTTATTGAAATTTCCATTTGCAGAAAGTTTTCTGATCGGTTCTGTAGTAAGCTGTACAGATGCAGCGGCAGTTTTTTCTATTTTTCGTTCGAAAAATCTGAATCTTGCGGGTGATCTGGCACCTTTGCTTGAGATTGAAAGTGGAAGCAACGATCCGGTGGCGTATATGCTGACAGTCATTGCTCTGACGATCATGGAAGGAAAAGCGGTCAGTTCTCTGGGAGTTGTAATTATCCTGGAATTATCTGTGGGAATCGCGGTGGGAGTCCTTGTGGGAATCATAGCGCCCCGGATTATCCGTAAATTTCGTTTTTATGCGGGCGGCTTCGATTCGATTTTTATGATCGCCGTTGCTATGGTATCTTATGCCCTGGCAGTCGTGCTGGATGGAAATGGATTTCTTTCTGTCTATCTGACAGGAATTATCATGGGAAATACGAAAATGAAAAATAAAGCGGATATCATACATTTTCTGGATAACATTACGACACTGGCACAAATGGCGGCATTCTTTCTGCTGGGACTGTTGTCATTTCCATCACAGATGATTGGCTTTCTTCCAAATACACTGATCATCATTTTATTTCTGACGTTAGTTGCCCGGCCGCTGGCTGTATTTCTTCTGACCGGGAAAAAATATTCAATCCGGGAAAAAATCTTTATTTCATGGGCAGGACTCAGGGGAGCCTCATCGATCATCTTTGCGATTTTCGCCACGGTAAGCGGCATATATAAGGGAGAGTATGTATTTCATATTGTATTCGGCCTGGCAATTCTGTCAGTTGCGGTTCAGGGTACGCTGCTTCCGGCCGTTGCGGAGAAATTAAATCTGATTGATAATAATAATGATGTGCTGACGACATTTAATGATTACCAGGATGATGCGTCCATGAATCTGATGCAGATTCATATCAATGAAGGCCATGGATGGCAGAATCAGCTGATCCGGGATGTGAATCTTCCAGAAGGCTCTCTGGCAATGCTGATTCGCAGACAGGATGAAACGATCATACCGAAGGGAGACACCAGGATCCTGGCAGGAGATGAAGTTGTATTAAATGTGCCAGCTTATGAATCTGTGAATGATATCGAATTAAGAGAGATCACCATAGACAAAGACCATCCGTGGAACGGCTGCAGGATTGAAGATCTGGATCTGGAGGATCATGTACTGGTGGCTATGATCAAAAGGGAAGATCGGAATATCATTCCAAAAGGACAGACAAAAATCCAGGAAGGAGATGTGGTGGTCGTCTATAATTAAAATGCGGGATATCCCTTGTATGAAAGAAACTTCTATGATACACTAATAAATTGATATGCCTTGATACGGAAAAAAACAGGAAAGGAGTTAGTAATACATGGGATGGAATAAGATTACGATCCATACGGTTACAACAGCAGAAGACATGATCAGTTATGAACTGACAGAGCTGGGAGCGGCAGGTGTTGAAGTAGAAGATCATGTTCCGCTGACGGAAGAAGAAATGAAGGTTATGTATGTGGATCTTCTGCCGGATGAGATCGCTCCCGATGATGGTACCGCAAAAATTCACTGCTATTTTGATGAGGAAGAAAACCTGGAAGATATTACATGGAAGATTCAGGAGATGCTTCACCGGCTCAGTCAGTTTATGGAGATTGGAGAAGGAACCATTTCCTTTGACAAAACAAAAGAAGAAGACTGGGTCAACAACTGGAAGAAATATTTTAAGCCAATTCAGCTGGATGAGCAGATTGTTATAAAACCAACCTGGGAGACGCTTGAAAATCCAAAAAAAGATACGATTGTTATAGAAATTGATCCTGGGACCGCTTTTGGGACAGGATCTCATGAGACAACAAAATTATGCATTGAAGGGATGAAGCCATATATCAAACCGGGATCCAGGATGCTGGATGTGGGATGCGGAAGCGGTATTCTTTCAATCATCGGGTTGAAACTGGGAGCTTCTCATGCGGTCTTGACAGACATTGATCCAAATGCGATTGCCGCCGCGAAGGAAAATTTTGAGGTGAACCACATTTCAGAAGATCAATATGAAGTATACCAGGGAAACATTCTGGAGGATCAGGAGTTTGCCCGGATGATCGGGAAGGAACGTTATCCGCTGGTCGTGGCAAATATACTGGCGGATGTCCTGCTTCCGCTGATTGAGATTGCGGATCAGTTTATGACAGAAGACGGGGTTTTTGTTCTGTCCGGAATTATTGATACAAAAGAGCAGGAAATCGCAGAAAAACTGAAAAATTACGGTTTTGATATTCTGGAAACCAGGCGGATGAAAGACTGGGTATCCATTACAGCGGGAAAGAGGAAATAGAATGCATCGATTTTTTATAAAAGAAGAACAGATCGGTCAGGATGAAATCTGGATCCGGGGCGGAGATGTAAACCATATTAAAAATGTGCTTCGGATGAAAACAGGGGATAAAGTGTTCTTAAGCTGTGAAAATGATCTGGAATATGAATGCAGCCTGGAAGAATTTTCAGAAGATGGGATCCGTGCAAGGATTCTGGATATTCATGGAATGGAAACGGAACTGAAGACAGAACTTGTTTTGTATCAGGGGCTGCCAAAAGGCGATAAGATGGAATGGATCATACAAAAAGCCGTAGAACTTGGAGCCGCCAGGATCGTTCCGGTCCGCATGAAACGATGTGTTGTCAGGCTGGATGAAAAGAAGGCAGAAAAGAAGATCCGACGGTGGAATGCAATTGCTCAAAGCGCAGCGAAACAGGCAAGAAGAGGAGTGATTCCGCAGGTATCTGAAGTTGTGGACTTTCAGACTGCCGTGAAAGATGCAGAGGGGCTTGATATGCTTCTGGTTCCTTATGAAGAGGCCAGGGGAATGGAAGAGTCCAGAAAAATTTTGAGACAAGGGAAGAAAAAAGCATCCATAGGAATTATAATCGGACCGGAAGGCGGATTTGACCGGGAAGAAATTGAACTGGCCAAAGAAGCCGGAGGAGATATCATCACGCTTGGGAAACGAATTTTGAGGACAGAAACAGCTGGAATGACAGTACTGTCTATTTTGATGTTTTTGCTGGAAGAATAGAGATGGAGGAAAACAGGATGATATATTTTGATAATGCGGCCACAACAAAAGCTTTTCCTGAAGTAGTCAGAATAATGGAAGAGGCAATGCAGGTGATCTATGGAAATCCATCCGCAAAACATATCAAAGGGATGGAAGCGGAAAATCTGATAAAAGAGGCGCAGGATGTAATTGCAAAATCGCTGAAAGCAAAGCCCGGAGAGATCTTTTTTACCTCTGGAGGCACAGAATCCAACAATACGGCGATCATTGGCACAGCAATGAAAAATCACAGACGCGGGAAACATATTATCACGTCCAGGATTGAACATGCCTCAGTCTATGAACCAATGCGGTTTCTGGAAGAACAGGGATTTGAGGTTACATATCTGGACGTAGATAAAAAAGGATATCTTCGTCTGGATGAGCTGGAGGAAGCCATTCGCCCGGATACAACATTGGTATCACTGATGTTTGTCAATAATGAAATCGGAACCGTGCAGCCGGTAAAAGAAGCCGGTGAGATTATAAAGAAAAAGAATCCGGAAACAGTATTTCATGTCGATGCGATCCAGGCTTATGGGAAAATGCCAATCACGCCGAAAAATATGAAAATTGATCTTCTTTCCATGAGCGGCCATAAAATTCATGGACCGAAGGGGGTTGGTTTTCTCTATGTACGAGAAGGTACGAAAATACAGCCGTTGATTTACGGAGGAGGTCAGCAGAAAGGAATGCGCTCCGGAACAGAAAATGTACCTGGAATTGCCGGACTTGGATGCGCATGCAGACTGATGATCGGAGAACAATATGAGAATGCGGACAAGATTCGGAAGATCAAAGAGTATTTTCAGGAAAGAATTCAGGAAATTGATGATATTATTGATAACTCAGGGGAAGCGCCTCATATTGCGAGCATTAGTTTTAAAGGGCTGAGAAGTGAAGTCCTGCTTCATGCTCTGGAGGAGAGAGAAATTTATGTATCTTCAGGTTCTGCCTGCTCTTCCAATAAAAAGCAGCCGGTCAGCGGCACTTTAAATGCAATCGGACTTCCGGATGAATATAAAGACGGAACCCTCCGGTTTAGTTTTTCGTTAGAGAATACAAAAGAAGAAGTAGATGAAACGATCGAAGCACTAAAAGAACTGGTACCAATGCTTCGGAGGTTTGTAAGAAGATAAGAAAAGGAGAAGAAAATGAAGGTAACAGCCTTTTTGATCAAGTATGGAGAAATTGCGATCAAAGGAAAAAATCGCTTTATGTTTGAGGACGCTCTGATGCGTCAGATTCGTTTTGCCATGAAACCGGTGGGAGACTTTGATGTCAGAAAAGAATCCGGCCGTATGTTTGTGGAAGGCAGGGGAGACTTTGATTACGATGAAGCGGTAGAAGCCCTGCAGAAAGTTTTTGGAATTGTGGGAATCTGTCCGATGGTGGTAGAAGAGACAAAAGATATCGACCATCTGAGAAAAACTGTTCTGGCATTTATTGATGAACAGTATCCGGTCAAAGATTTCACATTTAAAGTCCATGCCCGCAGAGGCGACAAACAGTTTCCAATGACATCCATGGAGCTGAATATGGATATTGGAGAAAAGCTGCTGGATGCGTTTGAGGGACTTAAAGTGGATGTACACCATCCGGATGTTATGGTGAATATCGAAGTAAGAAAATATATTTACATTTATTCTCAGGAGATCAAGGGCCCAGGCGGAATGCCGGCAGGAACCAATGGAAGAGCCATGCTTCTGCTGTCCGGAGGAATTGACAGCCCGGTAGCAGGATATATGATCGCAAAACGAGGAGTAAGGATTGATGCTACTTATTTCCATGCTCCGCCGTACACAAGCGAGAGGGCAAAACAGAAGGTAGTAGACCTGGCCAAAATCGTGGCTCAGTATGCAGGACCGATCGATCTGCATGTAGTCAACTTTACAGATATCCAGCTTGCAATTTATGAAAAATGCCCTCATGATGAATTAACGATCATCATGCGCAGATATATGATGAAGATTGCAGAACACTTTGCAAAGGAAAGGGAAGATCTGGCGCTGATCACAGGAGAAAGCATCGGACAGGTAGCAAGTCAGACAATCCACAACCTGGCAATCACCAATGAAGTATGTGAACTTCCGGTATTCCGTCCATGTATTGGAATGGACAAGCAGGAAATTGTGGATATCGCGGAAAAAATCGGAACGTTTGAAACATCCATCCAGCCGTTTGAAGACTGCTGTACGATTTTCGTGGCAAAACATCCGGTAACAAAAGGAAATTTAAAGAGAATTCAGAAATCAGAAGAGCATCTGAAAGATGTGATCGATGATCTGATGAAAGAAGCCATTGACACAACAGAAGTTATTCATGTAAAATAAACGGCTGAATTTTGTTAAGAACCTCGTCCGCGTTTTCTGAGGAAATGATAAGTTTAAAAGGTTTTGAAAGATCCAGACTCAGAAGGGTCATCAGTGATTTCGCATTGACTGCGTAGGAACCTTTGGCGATTTCATAACTGCCAGGATATTCATTGATAATATCAATAAAAGAATGAAGTTCTTTGATTGAATGAAGTTGAATCATGATAGAACACATAATAATCTCCTT
This sequence comes from Anaerostipes butyraticus, assembly GCF_016586355.1. Classification (GTDB taxonomy): domain Bacteria; phylum Bacillota; class Clostridia; order Lachnospirales; family Lachnospiraceae; genus Anaerostipes; species Anaerostipes butyraticus. The sequence goes on along the minus strand of NZ_BLYI01000027.1, from coordinate 97,527 downwards.
AGATCCGTTGGTTTCAGAATTCAAGGATTAGTGTACCCGCATTTTATTAAAAAGTCAATAGAAAGGGAAATTTATGGATATACATGGGAAAAAGGCGGCAATTGTCACTTTGGGATGCAAGGTCAATCAGTATGAAACAGATGCCATGCGTTCAATGCTGGAAAACGCAGGGGTGATAATTACAGATGCCGGGGATGAACCGGATATTTATATCGTGAATACCTGCTCTGTTACGAATATGGCAGAGAGAAAATCCAGACAGATGCTTCATCGGGCAAAACGGAAAAATCCGAATGTCATTGTTGTGGCTGTAGGCTGCTATGCCCAGGTCGGAAAAGAAGAACTGGCAGCAGATGGTCATATTGATCTGATTATTGGGAATAATAAAAAGAAAGATCTTATAAAAATTTTAGAGGATTATGAACCGGAAGGCGTGCCGGAGGCCGAGGTGCTGGACATTGCATCAGACCGGAGTTTTGAAAATCTCTGTGTCGATCATCTCGAGACTCACACAAGAGCATATATTAAAGTACAGGACGGCTGCAATCAGTTTTGTTCTTACTGCATTATCCCTTATGCCAGAGGGCGGGTCCGCAGCAGGCAGAAAGAAGATGTTCTGAAAGAAATCCGGAATCTTGCGGAGAAAGGCTGCCGTGAATTTGTGATAACAGGAATTCACGTGACCTCCTATGGAACGGATCTTGGGGATATCCGTCTCATTGATCTGCTGGAAGAAATATCACAGATTGAAGGGGTGGAGCGGATTCGTCTTGGATCTCTGGAACCGGGATTTATCACAGAAGATGTTCTGGGGAGACTGAGCCGTCTTAAGAACTTTTGTCCGCATTTTCATCTGTCTCTTCAGAGTGGATGTGACACTGTGCTCGCAAGGATGAACCGAAAATATACGACAGAAGATATCAGGGAAAAATGCCGTATGATCCGGACGTTCTTTGATACGCCGGCGCTGACGACAGATATTATTGTAGGATTTCCGGGGGAGACGGAAGAAGAATTTGAGACAACAAGAAGATTCCTGGAAGAAATCCAGCTGTATGAAATGCATATTTTCAAATATTCCGTCCGGAAAGGAACAAAAGCGGCGGTTATGGATCATCAGGTTCCTGATCAGATCAAGGCAGAAAGAAGCGATATTCTCCTTGCCATGGCAGCAAGAAATAAAAAAGCTTTTGAAGAAGCCCAGCTTGGCAGGGAAAAAGAAGTCCTGATGGAAGAAGAATTACGGGGAAGGAAAAACTGGTATGTGGGACATACCAGAGAATATATCAGAACTGCAGCTTATTCTGAAACACCGGTCGATCATCAGATTGTAAAAGTACAGCTGAAGACGGTTTCAGAAGATGGATATGTAGAAGGAACCCTTGCAGCACAAAAGAAAAAATGTTAAGCACAGGTGAAATTTTATGGTTTGCCATTGCTATTTTTAAATTTTTATATTAGAATAAGAATACATGAAAGGGACGTGATAATATGGATAACAATCGTACACAACATTTTTCGGTTGTAAAAGAAGAGCTTGATGTGCACATGATTTTGGCACGTGTGTATGAAGCGCTGCAGGAAAAAGGTTACAATCCTGTAAATCAGATGGTAGGATATATTATGTCAGGAGATCCTACGTATATAACCAGTCATAAGAATGCCAGGAGCATTATCAACAAGGTAGAGCGTGATGAGATCATTGAGGCTCTGCTGGAGAATTACATTGATACAAAGCTCAGATAAGGCCGGACTATGAGAATATTAGGATTGGATTACGGAACGAAGACAGTGGGGGTTGCGGTAAGTGATGAGCTTGGACTGACGGCACAGCCGCTGGAGACGATTACCCGGAAAGATGCCAACAAGCTTCGCAGGACTTATGCAAGGATTGAGGAGCTTGTGCGTGAGTATCAGGCCGAGGCCATTGTGCTTGGGTTTCCGAAGAATATGAACAATACAGTCGGTGAACGCGGAGATGCCGCAATGGATTTCCGCGATGCTTTAGTGCGGCGTATCGGAATTCCTGTCATTATGTGGGATGAGAGGCTTACAACCGTTGCGTCAGAGAAAGTATTGATGGAGAGCGGCGTAAGGCGTGAAAACCGAAAGAAAGTGATCGATCAGATTGCTGCGTCTTTTATTTTACAGGGATATCTGGATTCCCGCAGGGAAGGATAAGGACGAATGGGAAAGAACGATAACAAGATACTTCTTTTAGATGATGAGGGTCAGGAGATTGAATTATATGTCCTGGAACAGACAACACTGGCCGGGAAGAATTATCTGCTGACGGCGGATTCCCTGGAAGACGATGGAGTCGTCATGATCATGAAAGAAGTTGAATTAGAAGATGATATGGTGTCCTATGAATTTGTAGAGGACGAAGAAGAACTGAAGATAATTTCAGGAATTTTTAATGAATTAACAGATGAATTTGAAGTGAGATTATAAAACAATCGATTGTCATCCCGGAGGAAAGATGGAGGAAAAACTTTGAGAGACAATCAACAGCAACAAAGACAACAAGTAAGACAAAAGAAAGACAACAGCACAAAGGAAAGAAGAACGTATAACAGAACCGGCAGTCATAATCAGAGAGGACGCCGTAATGGCGCTGTGCGCAGAAAGCCAAGTTCTGTCAAGATCATACCTCTTGGAGGACTTGGACAGATCGGAATGAATATTACGGCGTTTGAGTGCAACAACCAGATCCTGGTGGTCGACTGTGGTCTCGCGTTTCCGGATGAAGATATGCTTGGAATCGATCTGGTCATTCCGGATGTCACATATCTGAAGGAAAACGCGAAGAAGATCCGCGGTCTTGTAATTACCCATGGTCATGAAGACCATATCGGAGCAATCCCGTATATTGAGAAAGAACTTAATATGCCGATTTACGCGACAAAACTTACGATGGCGCTGATCGACAATAAGTTAAAAGAACATGGGATTTCAGAACAGGTGCAGAAGAATGTCGTCTCCCATGGGGATAAGGTAAAGCTGGGTATTTTTGAGGTTGAATTTATTAAGACCAATCACAGCATCGCGGATGCTGCGGCTCTGGCAATCACGACACCGGCGGGTGTTATCATACACACGGGTGATTTTAAGATTGACCATACACCGCTGTTTGGAGAGGCAATCGACCTTGCCAAGTTTGCGGAACTTGGCAGCAAAGGGGTTCTTGCACTGATGGCGGACAGTACGAACGTGGAACGGCAGGGTTATACCTTATCAGAGAAGAACGTAGGAAAACGTCTGGACGGCATATTTGCCGAGCACCTGAAGGGGCGTATGATTATCGCGACGTTTGCATCCAATGTTGACCGTGTGCAGCATATTATTAATTCTGCGCATAAATACGGCAGGAAGGTTGCGGTAGAAGGAAGAAGCATGGTAAATATCATTACCACGGCTTCTGAACTGGGATATTTAAAGATCCCGAAAAATACTTTAATTGAAACGGATCAAATTAAAAATTATCCGGATGATCAGATTGTTTTAATCACGACAGGAAGCCAGGGAGAGCAGATGGCAGCATTATCCCGTATGGCGAATTCAACTCACAGAAAAGTATCTATCGTGCCATCTGACACGATCATATTCAGTTCAAGTCCGATTCCTGGAAATGAAAAGAATATATCAAAGATTATGAATGAACTGGCAATCAAGGGAGCCAAAGTAGTATTTCAGGATACTCATGTTTCAGGGCATGCGTGCCGGGAAGAGATCAGGCTGATCTATGCTCTGACCAAGCCTAAATATGCGATTCCGGTTCATGGAGAATATCGTCATCTGATGCGCCATAAAGAGCTTGCCATTGAGATGGGAATTCCGAAAGAAAATACGTTTGTACTTGCGGAAGGTGATGTGCTGGAACTGAATAAGAGACAGGGAAAGGTAACAGGAAAAGTACAGGCCGGAGGAATCCTGGTAGATGGACTGGGCGTTGGAGATGTAGGAAATATTGTTCTTAATGACCGTAAGATGCTGTCACAAAACGGTCTGATTATTGCGACGGTAACGCTGCAGCGGCACGGCAGACAGATTCTTGCCGGGCCGGATATTGTATCCAGAGGTTTTGTTTATGTAAGAGAATCAGAATCTTTGATGGAAGGAGCCAGGGAAGTTGCGCTGGCGGCAGTAGAAGAGTGCATGGAGCGCAATATTTCGGACTGGGCCAGAATTAAGAACAGTATTAAGGAAGCTCTGAGCAATTACATCTGGAAAAATACGAAGAGAAATCCAATGATTCTTCCGATCATAACGGAAGTATAATTCCAGAATAAGCGGGGAGATATGAAATATGCTTAAAAAAGGAAAAAAATTTATCATGTCAGAATCTGTCCGTCTCTTTTTTAAGACGATGGTAAGAGTCTTGATCATATGCGCAATTTTCGGCATATTTTGTATCGCGTATTTTGTGGCAGAAGACACCTTTTCCAATCCGGCCTATGACAGAAACGGCGATCGGGCGATCGAAGTTGTCATAAAGGATTCGGATACGGAAACGGATGTGGCAGATCAGCTGAAAGATAAAAAACTGATCAACGGAACCTGGAGGTTTCGAATTCGAAAATATTTTTCAAGATACAAAGATGAATCATTTGTTCCCGGGACATACTATTTTTATCAGTCCCAGGGAATGGATGATATCATATCCATACTATGTGGAGAACATGAGACAGAGGAGATTCAATAATGATTGTTGATGAACACATTACCGATTATCTCCATTCCCTGATCAAAGAAGACAGTCATCAGGAACTCTGTCATATAGAGGAAGAGGCCAGGAATCAGCATGTGCCGATTGTAAAACCGGAAACCAAAGAACTGCTGAAGATCCTGGTCCTTTTAAAGCGTCCGAAAAAGATTCTGGAAATCGGGACGGCAGTAGGATTTTCTTCCCTCTATATGAATATGTATCAGCCGGATGGAGGTACAGTCGTCACGATCGAGCGGAATGAGAAACGGATCCAGAAAGCGAAAGAGAATATCGGAAAAATGGGCCGGGAAGATCAGATTACTCTGCTGGAAGGTGACGCGGCAGATCTATTGAAAAAAATCGATGATTCATTTGATTTTATTTTTGTAGATGCGGCAAAAGGGCAGTATATTGCTTTTCTTGATGAAGTGATGCGGCTTCTGGCGCCGGAAGGTCTGCTGGTATCGGACAATGTCCTTCAGGATGGAGATATCGTAAAGTCAAGATACGCTATAGAAAGGCGGGACCGCACCATTCATAAACGGATGCGGGATTATTTATATACCATTAAAAATCACAGTATGCTGGAAACGGCGATACTGACTGTAGGAGACGGCGTTGCCGTCAGTCAGAAAATAGGAGAAGATCATGAGAAAGAGTGAATTATTAATTCCGGCAAGCAGCCTGGAAGTTTTAAAAACTGCGGTTCTCTACGGAGCGGACGCGGTATATATCGGTGGTGAAATGTATGGACTTCGGGCAAAAGCAAAGAATTTTTCCATGGAAGATGTAAAAGCAGGAGTGGAATTTGCCCATCAGCATGGGGTTAAGGTCTATATTACGGCCAATATTGTGGCTCACAATGAAGACCTGGAAGGAATCCGGGAATATTTCAGAGAATTAAAGGAAATCGGACCAGATGCCCTGATCATATCAGATCCGGGAGTGTTTATGATTGCCGGAGAAGAATGTCCGGACATTGACCGTCATATCAGTACACAGGCTAACAGTACAAACTATGCGACTTACAATTTCTGGTATCAGCAGGGAGCTTCCAGGGTCGTTGCAGCCAGAGAATTATCGCTGGCAGAAATCAAAGAAATCCGGGCACAGATTCCGGAAGATATGGAAATTGAGGCATTTGTTCATGGAGCCATGTGCATTTCTCATTCCGGGCGCTGTCTGCTGAGCAATTATTTTACCGGAAGAAATGCCAACAGCGGTGAATGTACGCATCCATGCAGATGGAAATACGCGGTGATGGAAGAAACAAGACCGGGAGAATATATGCCGGTTTATGAAAATGAAAGAGGAACTTATATTTTTAATTCCAAAGATTTGTGTATGATAGAATATATTGATCAGATTCTGGACGCAGGTATTGACAGCCTGAAGATTGAAGGAAGAATGAAGACCGCTCTTTACGTGGCAGCGGTTGCCAGAACATACCGGAAAGCCATCAATGACTGTGAAGAATCCGCAGAAAAGTATAAAGCAAATATGGAGTATTACCGGGAAGAAATCGCAAAATGCACATATCGTCAGTTTACCACAGGATTTTATTTTGGAAAAACCGATGAGAATTCTCAGATTTATGATAATAATACGTACATTAAAAATTATACGTATATTGGAATTGTCCAGGGACATAACGATAAAGGGTATGCTCTTCTGGAACAGAAAAATAAGTTTTCTGTGGGAGAGACGATTGAGGTTATGATTCCAGACGGAACAAATCTGGAAGTGACAGTGAAAGCAATTGAAGATGAGGACGGAAACCCGATGGAATCAGCTCCGCATCCAAAGCAGATGATCTATGTCGATTTCGGACAGAAGATCGAGGAAGGATATCTCTTAAGGAGAAAAGAATAGGGGCTGTCATCATGCTCCAGAAGCATAAGAAAATAGAGAAACCAGGTATTAGACAATGAAATCCGGCTGGCGGTATAATAATAACCAGGAAGAGAGTATAAAATCTTCTCTTAAAAAATACAAACAGAACGGGAGGAATTTTCCATGAGTTATAATTTTTATCAGCCAACCAGAGTATTATTCGGACCGGGACGTCTCAATGAACTGGGAGAAAATATAAAAAATTTAAATCTCGGTAAAAAGGCTGCCATCGTAATATCCAATGGGAAATCAACAAAGGAGAGCGGATCTCTGGACAGAACAGAAAAGCAGCTGAAAGATGCCGGAATCGATACGGTTATATTTGATAAAGTAGAATCTAATCCGCTGGCATCCACAATCATGGAAGCCGCTGCCTTTATGAAAGAAAATCACTGTGAGTTTATCGTAGCTCTTGGCGGAGGAAGCGTCATGGACGCAGCAAAGATCATTGCCATTATGGCAACCAATCCGGGAGATGTATGGGATTACGCCTTCGGAGGCCATGGAGGATGCAAACCTTACCTTGAAACTCCGCTTCCGGTAGTGGCAGTCACAACAACAGCCGGAACCGGATCCGAAGTCGACGCCTGGGGCGTTGTGAATAACGAAAAATATGATGAAAAAATCGGTCTGGGCGGAGCCGATGCGAGCCATCCGGTACTGGCAGTGGTAGATCCGGAACTGATGGCGACTGTACCGCCAAAGTTTACAGCTTTTCAGGGATTTGACGCTTTGTTCCACAGCACAGAATGTTATATTACCAGTCCGGCCAATTTAATGAGTGATATGTTTGCGATTACAGCAATCGAAAATATCGGCAGATATCTTGCCCGGGCGGTTCAGGATGGAAGTGATATGGAGGCAAGAGAGCATGTGGCATTTGCCAACACATTATCCGGCCATGTTATGGAGCTGAGTGCCTGCAGCAGCGAGCATTCCATGGAACATGCCATGTCAGCCATGCATCCGGAACTTCCGCACGGAGCAGGTCTGATCATGATCAGCCTGGAATATTATAAATATTTTGTGGAACATCACGCCTGTGATGAACGATTTATCCGAATGGCAAAGGCCCTTGGCAGAGAAGATGCGTCAGAACCGATGGATTTCGTCCGTGCGCTGGCAGATCTTCAGAAAGCCTGCGGAGTTGATGACCTTAAGATGTCAGATTACGGATTCAAACCAGAAGAATTTCCGGAGATGGCAAAAAAAGCAAAAGATACCATGGGTGGCTTATATGCGGCAGACCGCATTGAATTAAACGAGGAAGATACAGTTTCTATTTACCGGAAATCTTATCGTTAAAATACCTGCCATATGGTAAAAGGATTTCAATGGAATCAATAGGGGAAAAGCACTTTTTTAAGTCTGAAATCATAATATGATAAAAAGGCTTAGAAGGGTGCTTTTCTTTTGCAGGCATTTCTGGAACCATTATCACCGGAAGAGGAACGTCACTATCTCAAACTAAGCCATCAAGGAGATATGGAAGCAAGGAATCTGCTGGTGGAACATAATCTTCGTCTGGTTGCCCATATCGTCAAAAAATACCATAATTTTGACCGGGAAAAAGACGATCTGATTTCAGTTGGAACCATTGGGCTGATCAAGGCGATCAATACGTATAAGATGGAAAAAGGGCACAGACTGGTTACTTACGCATCACGGTGCATAGAAAATGAGCTGCTGATGATGCTGCGGCAGGAAAGAAAAACATCAAAAGATACATCGCTTTATGAGCCGATAGGAATTGATAAAGAAGGAAATGAAATCCATCTTCTGGATGTACTGGGAGCGGATGAGATCGATCTGGTAAAAAAGATTGACCAGGACGAAAAAATCAAACAGATCTATGATCTTCTTGAGAAAATGGAATCAACAAAAGAAAAGAAAACTTTGGTCATGCGGTATGGATTATATGGAACGGAACCCATGACACAGAAAGAAGTAGCGGCAAGATTAAATATATCAAGATCTTATGTCAGCCGGATTGAAAAGAAAGCGGTACATCTTTTAAGAAAGCAGATGGATCTGTAGAACAAAAAAATAACAGAAGATATTATATTCAATTTTACGGCCAGGATGCTTTTTCGCTCCTGGACCGTAACATACTATTTCATAAATTTCCTGCCTCTGGATTAGTCATTCTCATTGGAAAAAGCCATTTCCTGATACTGCCAGAATCCGTGAGTGATAGAATTCAATACATAATCTGTACCTAAAGAAGTATCCAGCGTCAAGTGATAATTGCCTGCGATTCCCCATAAACGATGGGTATAATAATGATAATAATCAGCCCGTTTTCGATTCATCTGACGTATTTTTGCAGCTGCCTTATCTTTTGAAAGATGCTCTGTATCTGCAATGCGCTGAATCCGATAATCAGAAGGAGCCTGCAGAAAGACTCTGAAACACGGGAAATCATCTTTCAGGATATAGTCAGCACAGCGTCCCATAATGACGCAGTTTCCGCCTCTGGCAAGAGCGCGGATAATTTGGGATTCTCCTTCAAAGATGGCATCTTTTGGAGAAGGAGTATTTGGGGCGTAGGAATACATCTGAGCAGCCAGATTATAAAGAAGGCGGTTTGACATGGCTTCATCGTTTTTTTGCACAAAATCAGGAGAAAATCCGGTGGATCCGGCAGTCATCTGGATGATTTCATTATCGAAAAACTTATAGCCGAGCCGTTCAGCCAGTTTTTTCCCAATCTCGCGGCCGCCGCTTCCGTACTGACGGTCGATGGTAATGACAGACGGTATGCCGGAAACAGGGGCTGTCTCGGAAGAGTCAGCTTCCTGCGCTGGGAATAATTTTGGCTCCAGGAAGGAGAGAATTCTGCCAAAAGACCGGGCGATAAAACCAACCAGCAAGGCGGCAATGATGGTGCCTTCCCGTACGCCATTCAGCTGATGAAAGAAAATGACAGATAAAACAGCTGCAATGATTGTCATAGACGCGTCAAAACAGACTTTGGTGATACCGAATTCTGTATGCCACACGGTAACAATGGCACGGACGAAAGATTCTCCCGGAAGCATGGCTACGTCTGCCAGAACTTCTGTGTAGACACCGAATCCGAGAATCAGGCCTCCGATCAGAAGGTACACGATCTTCATCAAATATAATTCAGGATTTACAAAATTTAAAAGAACCATGGAAATATCAATAAAGTATCCGAACAAAATAGAAATCGGAATCTGGAGCAGATGTTCCAGGTGAAAATTTCTGCGAAGGATCAGAAGCTGCAGCAAAATCAGAAACAGACTGAAGAAGATTGTAAATTCTCCCAGTGAAAACGGAAACTGCAGACTCAGTACATATGGAATAGAGGAAATCGGAGATGTACCGAGAGCAGCTTTGGTAATCATGGCAACTCCAAAAGAATTAATATAAAGTCCAATAAAAAATACAAGATAACGTTTTAGTTTTTCCATATAATAAGTTACTCCTTTTCAAGCATAGTTTCATATATTTTTTCTAATATTTTCATCAAATGATCCCGGTCAGAATCCGGGATATTCTCAAAAATATTTTGTTCCAGACGGTCAAATGTTCTGGAAATAATGGAAGACATCTCCCATCCTTTTTCTGTGAGAAAAACATACAGGGAACGGCGGTTGCCGTGGAGCATTCGGCGTTCGATCAATTTCTGCTTCTCCATGCGGTTCAGCAGTGAAGTAAGAGATGCAGGCTCGATATGACATCCAAAAGCAAGATCCTTCTGACTGACGCCGTCATGATCTTTCAGATAATCAATGATTTTGGGCTGTCCCATGGACAGACCGGTATCTTTCAGAGCGTTGAATAATTCTTTTTGAAACATCATGTGAACGGACATGATGAGATAATGGTAAGAATGATGATCCATAAGGTCCTCCTGAATAAAAATAGGATTCTAATAATTAGGATTCTAATTATTGGCATAGACTATTTTATAAGGACAGGAAGAAAATGTCAAGTATGACCGCAGGTTAATATATGGAAGATAAAGGAAACTTGCGCTGTTTTATTGGAATGTAGTAAAATAAATCATGAAAATATCAGAATATGAAGAAATAAGCAGATATTTTGTGCAGAAAGGAATGTCAGGTGAAACGTATGACGACACAGAAATTCGAAGATTTCCCGGAATCCGAAAAATCATCCGAAGGGATGAAAGTACTTCAGGGAGACCAAAACAATATAGAGCCAAAAGTACAGGATATTCAGCCGGTATATGCTGTAAAAGACGGGAAGGAACTGCATATCAGGTTTATTTTCCCGGTGCACCAGGGACATGAGGAGGAAAAATATCCTCTGCTGGTGTTTATCCAGGGTTCTGCGTGGAAAGAACAGTCCATGAACAATCATGTGATGGATCTCTATGAGATTGTAAAATCAGGGGTTGCCGCAGCTATTGTACAGTACAGACCAAGTACGCTGGCGCCGTTTCCGGCTCAGGTGCAGGATGCCAAAAGCGCCGTGCGTTATCTGGTACAGCACGCACCGGCATATCCGATTGATATCAATAACATTTTTCTGGCGGGAGATTCCTCCGGCGGACATACGGCTCTCTGCAGCCTGGCCACATGGGAAGATGGACGGCTGGATGATGAAGGAACACCGCTTCCGGCACTAAGAGGCTGTATTGATTTTTACGGCCCGACGCATCTGGAACAGATGAATTATGAACCGTCTCTGGTGGAGCACAGAGGAGAACATTCACCGGAAGGCTTGGAAATCGGAGGATATGATGTAGTGGACAAACCGGAACTGGCGTACCGCTGTTCTCCGGTTGCTTATTTTAAGGAGCGTCAGAACATACCGCCGCTGCTGATCCTGCACGGTTCTAAAGATACGCAGGTGCCGTTTGGCCAGAGTGTGATTTTATATGAACGGTTAAAAGAATTAAAGATTGACCCGGTGGAATTCTATCAGGTAAAAGGGGCGGACCACGGAGGGAGCCTGTTCTGGTGCCAGGCAGTGAAAGATGTGGTAATTGATTTCATAAACCGCTGTGTATCTGACCCATACCGTAATTAGCTGTGCATTTCATGAAGGATAAGGGAAGGGGGGGACTTCCACTATCCGATCGATACGCCGAAACAAAGTCTGTAAAGAAAACAATCTATACAGAATGTATTTTGTCTCAGGCAGACGTGATAAAATGTTGGAAAGGAACTATTAAATCGGGAGAGAAAATACACTTATTTGAACCGGTAAATTGTACAGGATTTACAAACCCTGTGCTGTGTCAGGAAGGATACACGCCGATGGCAAGAGGAGAAGAATATATATTATTTTTACGTAAAGTGAAAAATTCACATTTTAGTGAAGATCAGTATGTATATATTCCGGTTAGTATGACTTATGGAAAATATCGAGCAGACACCAGTATGCCTGAATTATACAGGGAAACGCAGATAGGTTTGGACTTATATGGATAATGGAGAAAGTTTGTCTCTTCAAGATGCAGAAAAAGAAGAGGTATTGCTGTTTGAAAAGGATAAATATCAGCCTTATTTGGATATGAAGAAAGCAGTAATGAAAAAATATTTATAGTTGGGAAGAGCCATGAAACCCGCAGATTTCATGGCTCTTTTCCATGAGTTATACTATATATAGAGGATAGAGAATTTCTACAGATAATCCATATCTGCAAGAGTACTTAAAATGTTATGTCCTTCCTGAACGCCGTCGATGATTCTTCTTGCGCGTACACTGTCACCGATATTAAGAATTTCCACGTCAGTGTCTGCGAAAGCCTCTCTGACTTCATCAAGGATCGGCGCATTGGCGCGCATTCCAAGACATACGAATCCATAGTCGAATGGCAGTTCTTTTTCTTCTTCTCCGGCTTTTACAACGAAGGAATCTGCTTTAACTTCACAGAGAGCAGTATTCGGCATCTGATTTACATTGTATTTCTTCATCAAAGCGTTAGTGCCGCACTTGGAAACAGGGTCCAGATCTTTACCGATCTGAGGCATCATTTCCACAATGCTGACATCAGCGCCTTTTGGAGCGAAATATTCAACGACATCAAGACCTACAGCGCCGCCTCCGATTACAACGACTTTTTTGCCGGAGCAGTCTTCCGGATATTCAGCCAGGCTGTTGATCATGCCGGCGATAGAAGCGACTTTGGAGCCTTCCTTATCGATATGGTCATGCAGTCCCTTGATCGGCGGAAGCAGCGGATTAGATCCGGTAGCGTTCACAATAATATTCGGGTGAAGCGCCTTGATCAGCGGCAGAGTTGCTTCCTGTCCTTTAAAGATAAACAGGTTGGTAAGCTTGGAAGCGCGGTTTACCAGGTATGCCGGAAAGTCTCCCAGACGTTTTTTATCCGGAATCTTGGAGATTTCTACGGATAATCCGCCCAGTACATCTTTTTTCTCAAATAAGAAAGTTGTACATCCGACTTCGGCAGCTGTACAGGCAGCTTCCAGTCCTGCGGTTCCTCCGCCAATTACAACAACATTGCAAGGCTTATTTACTTTGTGCTTTTTATAATCATATCCTGAGTTAACAGTCGGATTGATAGTACAGCGGATCGGACGGTTTACGCCGATACGGTTTCCGGCACATCCGATGTTGCAGGAAATACATTTTCTGATTTCATCTTCTCTGCCAGTGGCAACTTTTTTCACCCAGTGAGGGTCTGCGATCAGTCCGCGGCCCATTCCGATGATGTCAGCGTCACCTCTGCCGAGGATATCATCTGCGACTCTCGGGTCACGGATATTTCCCATAGTAATACATGGTTTTCCATATTTTTCTCTTACGGCTTTTGCCATATAAGATCTCCATCCGTCTTTCAGATAATTTGCATCGATCTGATACTGGATAGAACTGTTTAATCCTGCGGATACATCAAAAGCATCCACTTCTTTTTCAAAATAGGAAATGAGCTCCAATGTATCTTCCAGTGTATTTCCGCCTTCTACGAACTCATCAGCGCTGAGACGCACGAAGATTGGGAACATCGGTCCCACCTGTCTGCGGACTTCTTCAATGACCAGTTTTGCGAAACGGGCCCTGTTTTCCGGACATCCGCCGAATTCGTCTGTTCTCTTATTGGTCGTAGGAGACATAAACTGGCTGATCAGGTAGGAATGTCCCGCATGGATTTCCACACAGTCAAATCCGGCAGCCTGAGCGCGGGCAGCAGCTTCTCCATATTTTTTTACGATTGCATAAATCTCATCTTTTTCCAGAGGGCGAGGGATTTCTCCGCCTTCTTTGGAAGGAATGTCGGAGGCAGATACCGGCTGCATATTTGTTCTTTTAGACTGAGCAGAAGCTCCGGCATGATTTAACTGCAGACCAATACATGCTCCATGAGAGTGAATCGTTTCACAAAGTTTAAAAAAGCGAGGCATGAAGTTATCATGGTCAATTCGAATCTGGGTAGTACCGTTTGATCCAAGAGGAGAATCTACACTTGCATTCTCTACCATGATCAGTCCTACGCCGCCTTTTGCTCTTTCTTCATAATAGTTAATATGCAAAAAGCTCATTTCGCCTGTCTGTTCTCCATAGTTTGTTCCCATTGGAGTCATCATGATGCGGTTTTTCATTGTCATGTTTTTAATTGTCAGTGGTGAAAAAATATTCTTATAATTAGATTTCATAGAATTGGAACCTCCAAAAAAATAAACGAATTTTGTTTTCTTTATGAGGCTGTATATAAAAACTTTTTGGGTGTGTTTCGATGAAATCATTATAACATCTGGTCAAATATTTAACAAATTGATATTTTTTTGAAAATCAATAAATTTTATCTATGGTTTCCTGAACGAAATCAATAAATTTTTGTACTGCCGGTATTCTGGGATGATCTTTTAAATATGCCATATAGACAGTATGGTATGGTTTGACATTATCTAAATGAAGAATATCTACATTATATTCTTTCAGAGATTCTACATGTGCGACAAAACCGATTCCAAAATTTTCTGCCACAAGGGCTGCGATCGCATTTTCATCGGAGGTTTCAAATGCGATGGATGGTTTCATATGATTCTGCTTATAAATAGAAGTCGTGTACTGTCCCAGTCCGGAGGTCCGGTCATAACCAATGACAGGATAGTCCATCAAATCTTCCAGAACCAGAGGCTTCTTATATTTTAATGGGTGTCCCGGAGGTGTGATGATGACCATTTCCTGATTTACAACAGGAATAAATTCAATTTCGGTTTCGTCTGGAACTTTTGAGCCAAAGATAACATCATATTTTTCTGTTTTAAGGGCTGTGATCAGCTCTTTTGTAATCTCCTGGCTTAAAGAGAATGTAATCTCATGGTTATGATCCTTATTTAAAAAACTGCGTACCATATGAGGAATATAGGATTTGGCCAGAGGAAATACATACCCGATATCAATATGACCGCCGGAGGAAGAGGAGAGGGAATGCATCTTATCCAGTGTAATTTTTACTTCCTCCAAAATGCGGTTAACATGCTCTAAAAAAAGATGTCCATATTTGGTCAGTTCAATATTCCGCCCCTTTTTAACAAAGAGTTTCAGACCGAGTTCATCTTCCAGGTTGGAAATAGAACGGCTTAGGCTCGGCTGAGAAATATTCAGTTCTTTTGCGGCCTGGTGGTAGTGCTGCAGCACAGCAACTTTTTGGAAATAATACAGCTGATTTAAATTCATGTCATTTATCCTATCCTTTCTGATTCGCTATCAAAAAATATATCATCTGCTATCAGTTTAACACAAATGATAGCAAAAAGCTATTAATAATCATGAAAAGATATATTAGAAGTATCAGTTCAATTCGTATATAATGAGGGACGTAAGGTTGTTAAAAAATTAACTTTTGGGTGAGAGTAACGTAAACAAAAAAATGAAGATATAAAGGAGAAAAAGAAAATGGCAGAAAGAATTACAGGACACACAGAACTGATCGGTCTGATGGCTTATCCGATCAGACATTCCAGCTCACCGGCAATGCACAATGAAGCATTTGCTACATTAGGACTGGATTACGCATATCTTGCGTTTGAGGTTGACAATGACACTCTGGAAGATGCGATCAAAGGTCTGAGAGCTTTAAAAATGGTAGGATCTAACGTATCTATGCCGAATAAGACAGTTGTAGGACAGTATCTGGATGAACTTTCACCAGCTGCAGAAATGGCTGGCGCTGTCAACACAATTGTAAATGATCATGGAAAACTGATCGGACATATCACAGACGGAATCGGTTATATGCAGTCATTAAAAGACAATGATATTGATGTGATTGGCAAAAAAATGACAATTGCCGGAGCAGGAGGAGCTGCAACAGCAATTGAAATCCAGGCAGCACTGGATGGTGTGAAAGAAATGTCAATCTTCAATATTAAAGATAAATTCTGGGAGAACGCAGAAAGAACAGTAGAAAAGATCCGCGCGAATACAGATTGTATCGTAAACCTTTATGATCTGGATGACAAAGAAAAGTTAAGAGAAGAAATTGAGGACAGTTACTTATTTGCACAGGCAACTGGCGTTGGAATGAAACCGATGGAAGGACAGTCTGTTGTGCCGGATAAATCTTTCTTCCGCCCGGACCTGATCGTAACTGATACAATTTATGCTCCAAGAGAGACAGCACTTCTTAAGATGGCAAAAGAAGCAGGATGCAAGACAATGAACGGTCTTGGAATGATGTTATTCCAGGGAGATGCGGCATTCCATCTGTGGACAGGAAAACATATGCCGATCGATCATATGAAAGAAGTACTGGATATTAAATACGACTAAAATACGAATTAGGAAAAATTGAGAGGAATCATAAAAAATGGATAAAAAATATTTACCGAGTGCGTTAATTCTTTATTTAAACTATTTCATACATGGAATTGGATGCTCCATTTTAAGTCAGCAGGTTGTAAAAGAAATGCTTTCTGAGCAGTGGGGATTAAATGATGTAATGGCAGTAACATCCATCGCTGCGGCATTAGGACTGGGACGTCTGATTTCCCTTCCATTTGCAGGACCATTGTCTGATAAACTGGGACGCCGTCTTTCTGTATTGATTGGATGCGCTTCTTATGTTATCTTTTTTGTAGGAATCGCGTTCTCACCAAACACAACGATTGCTTATATTGCGGCAGTTTTAGGAGGAATCGCAAACTCTTTCCTTGATACCGCTACATATCCTGCAGTTGCTGAGATTATTTATAAGTATACAGGTATTGCTACAATGGGAATTAAATTCTTTATTTCTGTTGCACAGCTGTTAATGCCTTTCTTCCTTGGAGTAGCAGCAGGAACAAGCATGTCTTATCTGATGCTTCCACTGGTATGCGGTATTGTGATTGCAGTTCTTGGAATCCTTGCGATTTTTGCACCGCTTCCTGCAGCATCTGAAAGCGGAAAGTCAGAATCTTTTATCAGCAATCTGAAGAATGCTCATTTCTCAATCGAGAGCATTGCTTTGATTCTGATTGGATTTACAAGTACAGCTACATTCCAGTTATGGTTAAACTGCGCACAGACATTTGCCAATGATGTGGCTGGAATCCCATCTGAGAGTGTATCTATGATGCAGACATACTATTCAGCAGGAACAATGGTAGCGCTGGTTGTAACAAGTCTTCTGATCACAAAATTTAAACAGGTAAGATTCCTGGTAATTTATCCGGCGATTTCAGCAGTGATGCTTGTTCTTGTATATCTGATCAAATCACCGATGATCTGTTATGTTGGTGCTTTTGTAATCGGTTATGCTGCAGCAGGAGGAGTTCTCCAGATGGCAACAGCTGTTGTTAACGACCTGTTCCCGAAAATCAAAGGAACGATTACAAGTTTGGTTATGATCGCGTCAAGTTTATGTAATTATACGATTCTTACAGCAGCTGCGAAGATGACTTCTTCTCAGGTTATCATTATGAACATTGTAATCACAGTCATTGGTGTGCTTCTGGCTGTCTTTGTAAATGCAAGATATGGAGTGCTGCTGAAAAACGCAGAGGAATCTGCAAAATAAAAAGGATCGCCAATCGGTAAGAAATAGGAGGAAGTGCCAATGAATACGGTAAAGGTAAGAAATATTGAGATCGGAGCCGGAATTCCAAAAATCTGTGTTCCAATCGTTGGAGTAACAAAAGAAGAAATCATCGCAGAAGCAAAAACTTTTGACAGCATTCCGGTCGATGTGGTGGAATGGCGTGTTGACTGGTTTGAGAATGTTTTTGAGTTTGATAAAGTAGAAGATGTTCTGAAAGATTTGAGGGAAGCTCTTGGAGAGACGCCGATCCTCTTTACATTCCGTACATCAAAAGAAGGCGGAGAAAAAGCAATTGAGCCGGAGCCTTACAAAGAATTAAATATTCAGGCGGCAAAATCCGGATATGTAGATCTTGTAGATGTGGAAGTATTTACAGGAGACGAGATTGTAAAAGAGATTATAGAGAACGCACATGCGTGCGGAGTAAAAGTGGTAGCTTCCAATCACGATTTCGATAAGACACCGGAAAAGGATGAGATCGTGAGAAGACTTCAGAAAATGCAGGAATTGAATGCGGATATTCCTAAGATCGCTGTTATGCCGACTTGCAAAAAAGATGTTTTAACATTGCTTTCAGCTACAGAAGAGATGTATATTAATTATGCAGACCGGCCGATCATCACCATGTCAATGGCAGGAACCGGAGTTATCAGCCGTCTCTGCGGAGAGGTATTCGGATCTGCGCTGACATTTGGCGCAGCAAAGAAAGCATCTGCACCAGGACAGATGGGTGTGGAAGATCTGAAAACTGTTTTGGAATTACTGCATAAGAGCCTTTAAGAACTAGATGTAAAACAAAAAACTGGCAGGACAAAAGAAAGACTGTCAGTTTTTTGTTTATGAGAGAAAGGAGGATCAGAAAATGACAGAAATATTTCGAAACCGGGAACAGTTTCTGGAAGAAGAACCGGAAATTGATGTAAAACAATTCAGGAAGACTCGTCTGGACCTTCCATATGCAGATCAGTCGGTCAATCAGATTCTGGACATTTTTTATCCGGATGAAGGTGAGGGACCATTTCCGCTGGTTATGCTGTTTCATGGCGGAGCTTTTGTAACGGGACATAAGAGAAGTCATTATATCAAATCCATGTGTCTTCCTGTGACCCAGGGATATGCGGTGGCAACAATAGAATACCGGCTTTGTCAGGAAGCAAAATGGCCGGCACAGCTGATTGACGGAAAAGCCGCAGTCCGTTATCTGAGAAGACATGCAAAAGAACTTGATTTGGATCCGGAGCGTTTTGCAGTCTGGGGCAATTCAGCCGGCGGACTTGCAACTCAGCTGATAGCGGTGACCGGGGATCGTGCGGACTGTGATGATCTTACAGTAGGAGAGAGGGCATCCTCTGAAATCCAGTGTGCGATTGCCTGGTATACAATGAGCGAGTTATGTTCGGCTGAGCAGTTTGGAACGGAATTTACGGAACTTCTCGGATATCATCCTGTTTTGTATCCGGAAAGAACCTGCAGGGTAAGCCCAATCCGGTATGTCGATGAACACTGTCCTCCGATGCTGCTGCAGCATGGAATGGATGATGCAGTTGTAGATTACCATCAGTCTGTTTATATGTATGAAAAAATCAAGGAAGTCTGCGGGGAAGACCGTGCGGTTCTGGATCTTTTTGAGGGGGAGCCTCATGGATCGCCAAAGATGAAGAGTGATGAGAACATTAAAAAGTGCATTGACTTTTTGGATAAACATTTCTTTGAAGGCAGTAATCCGTACAGGAAACCATTCCGCAGGATTCTTATTGCAGGAGAAGATGACACAGAAGAATAGGAGTAGAAAAGAGAGAAAATGGCAACAACAATTTCAGTAATCGGACTTTTGCTTGCGGCAGTGATTTTTGTCATTGTCGTATGGAAGGGTGTTGATGTATTTACTTCAACAATCCTGGTTTCATTTATTATTATATTGACCAGCAGGCTGGACTGGTGGAGTGCGTTAGGCTCTTATGCGGATGGATATGTAGGTTTTGTAAAGGGAAACCTGTTTGTACTGGTTATAGGAGCTGTGTTTGGTGAATTAATGGGAGATTCCGGATGTGCGGAAACCATTGCCAATGTTATTACAGAAAAGCTTGGGGCAAAAAGAGTTATCTTATCGATCACACTGCTTTCTACTGTCTTTGTGTATGTTGGGGTTTCAGGATTTGTTGTATTGTTTGTCCTGGCGCCGATTGCAACGATTATGATGAAACAGGCTGGGTATCCATACCGGATGATTCCGGGAATTATATTTATCGGGGCAACCTGTTCCGCCATGCTTCCATATGCGATCAATATTACCAATATTATGCCGGCCCAGTATCTGGGAACTTCCATGGGATCTGCTCCGATTCTGGGATGGGTCGCTTTTATCGTATCAATCTGCATAGGATATTTTTACATGGTATATGCAGCCAGAAAAGCAGCAGTAAAAGAAGGAACGGCTATCGATGAGTCAAAGCCTGTAAAGATTGTTCCAACGAGAGATGATCTTCCGGGATTTGGAATTGCCCTGATTCCGCTGGTGTTATCTGTAGGACTGGTGCTTGCGTTGTCTAATCTGACGAAAATGGATACCAATGCGATCGTAGTATTTAGTCTGTTTATCGGTTCTCTGGCGATCGTAGTATTTTGCTGGAAACAGCTGAAATCCGTAAGGAAGATTCTTGATAAAGGTGTAAACAATGGAATCGGCGCAACGATGATGGCTGCAGCCATCCTTGGATTTTCCGGTGTTCTGCAAAGCTGTCCGGGATTCCAGGGCATCATTGATTTTGCCATGAACCTGGATCTGAATGCGTATGTGACAGAATTTATCGGATTAAATGTACTGGCAGGAATTCTTGGAAGCGGAACCTCCGCGATCGCCATGTTTTTTGAACATCTTTCTGACGGACTTCTGGCCCATGGGGCTCATGCCGGAGCGCTGCACAGACTGGCGCCTGCCTGCGCAACTGGAATGAATACACTTCCAAATGCGGGCGGAATGGTAGCACAGCTTCGATGGATGAATTTAAGCCTTGCCGAGAGCTATTGGTACGTGTTCGTTACCTCAGTTCTGGCACCGATGATCGGTTCACTGTGCGCAGTGATCGTAGCAATAATATTATATTAAAAGGAGCAGTATTATGTTAAAATGGCTGAATGAGAATTTGGAAGAATTTCTCATGGTGGCACTGCTGATCGCCATGACGGTGATCATGGGCATCCAGGTATTTGCCAGATATGCCCTGGGTGCATCATTATCCTGGTCAGAGGAAATAACAAGATATTTGTTTATCTGGTCTGGTTTTTTAAGCGTTAGTTATTGTACGAAAAAATGTATTTCAATTAAAATTGAACAGTTTGTAGGAATGTTTCCGCGAAGAGGACAGGCAGTCTTTAAAGTCGTAAATCATACGATTGAACTGATTTTCTTCTTTTATCTGATTCCTTATGCTGTGCTGTATTTGAAGAGTGCGTTTGAAAGCGGACAGGTAAGTCCGGCATGCGGAATTCCTATGTATTATATTCAGGCCGCACCTTTGGTCAGTTTTATTTTAGTGGCATTTCGGATCATACAGCGCTGGATTATTGAATTTAAGATTGCAGTAAAAAAAGATAAGGAGGAGGAAGGATGTCAGCATTAGCGGTATTTATCATATTTTTCTTATGCCTGGTCATAGCAATTCCGATTTCGATCGGTCTTGGCATCGTCTCTGTACTTCCGGGAGCGTTTGATCCGTCTTTTACGGCAAGCGGTACATTTGTGATTCGTTCCATGCTGGGAGGGATCGACAGTTTTCCGCTGCTTGCTGTTCCAATGTTTGTTCTGTCTGGAATGATCATGGCAAAAGGCGGAATTTCGAAAAAGATTTTTGATGTATTTGTATTTTTTATTGGAAAATTTACGGCAGGAATGCCTTGTGCGGTTATTGTCACCTGCCTGTTTTATGGGGCAATTTCCGGATCCGGTCCGGCTACGGTTGCGGCAGTTGGAAGCATGACGATACCAATCCTGATCAAACTGGGATATGACAAAGTATTCGCCACTTCCATTGTTGCGGTAGCCGGCGGACTTGGAGTTATTATTCCGCCGAGTATTCCGTTTATCATGTTTGGTATGGCGTCCGGGGAATCTGTCAGTAATCTGTTTATTGCGGGAATTGTTCCGGGAATCCTGATTGGACTGCTGTTAATGGCATATGCGGTGTTCTACTGCAGAACTCATGGAGAAGATAAAGAAAAGATTCGAAAAGAAGTGGATGAACTTCACGAAAAGGGATTTTTTGGAGTGTTTAAGGACAGCTTTTTTGCGATTCTGAGTCCGGTGATCATCCTCGGGTGTATCTATGCGGGAATCGCTTCTCCTACGGAAGCAGCCGTAATTTCTGTTTTTTATTCCATTATCGTCAGCATGTTTGTATACCGTTCCATGAAAGTAAAAGATCTGTGGCCGATGCTGGTAGAAGGGGTAAAGACATATGCGCCGATCTTGTTTATTCTGGCAGCGTCAACTGCCTTTTCCAGAGTCCTGACTCTGATGCAGGTTCCTCAGACCATCAGTGAGTGGATCCTTGGAAATTTCCACAATGGAATCGTAATTTTGATCGTAATCAATATTTTCCTGTTATTTGTAGGAATGGTCATGGATACGACACCGGCAATTTTAATTCTGACGCCGATCCTTCTGCCGATTGCAACGGCAATTGGAATGAATCCAATTCATTTTGGAGTGATGATGGTAGTAAACCTGGCGATTGGATTCGTTACTCCGCCGATCGGAGTCAATCTGTTTGTGGCTTCTTCGCTTACGGATATTCCAATCATGCAGATTGCAAGGAAAGCAATGCCGTTGATCCTGTGTTTCCTTGTGGCGCTGGTGCTGATTACTTTTATTCCTCAGATCAGTCTTATTTTGCTGGGAGGTGCGTAAGATGAAAAAATGGAAAGTATGTCTTATCGTATTAAGTGTTCTGGTAATCGGAATTGGGTTATCGGGATGTAAGAAAAAACAGTCTTCCGATGAGGTGCAGCGTTATGCCTGGCCTCTTGGAACCTCCAGTCCGGAAGATACGGTAACGCAGATTTATGCAGAAAAATTTGCGGATGAAGTGAGCCGTCTGAGCAATGGGAAAATGAAAATTGAAGTATATCCGAACAGTACTCTGGGAGGAGACCGTGAGCTGCTGGAAAGCTGCAAAGACGGTGATATTCCGTTTGTAGTCCAGAATACAGCGCCTCAGGTGACATTTCTCCCGGATACGGCAGTGTTCGATCTGCCAAGTGCGTTTGATACCATTGAAGAAGCACGTAAAGCAGTAGATAATCCTGCATTTTATCAGAAGATGGAAAAAGTCTATGAAAAAGGAGGATATAAACTCCTTGGATATGCGGATCAGGGATTCCGTGTTATGTCCACGAATAAGGAAATCAAAGACATCGGTGATTTTAAAGGACAGAAGATCCGTACTATGGAGAATCCGTATCATTTAGAGTTCTGGAAAGACCTCGGGGCGAATCCGACACCAATGACTTTCAGCGAGGTGTATATTGGACTGCAGCAGGGAACGATCGATGCTCAGGAAAATCCATACGAAGTCATCGTTTCCAGCAAGCTGTATGAACAGCAGGACTATGTTGTGGAGACAAATCATCTTCCGCATTATATTTCATTGATCGTCAGCGATGAGTTTTTTAAAAATCTTCCGGAAGATCAGCAGAAAATTATAACGCAGGCAGCGGAAACTGCAAAAGAATATGCCCGGGAAAAATCAGACGAACGAATTGAGGACAGAATCAAAACAATTAAAGACAGCGGAACTAAGATCATAAAATTAAGCAGCAGGACCCGGAAGCAGATAAGGGAAGCGGCCTCTGATATTTATAAAGAAATTGAAGATGATGTATCAAAAGACTTAGTTGACGCATATTTGAAGAATGCGGAAAAATAGAGAAACAAAAAACGTCTGTGCCTGTATCAGGTGCAGACGTTCTTTATTTATGCAATAGACCTGTGAAAGGAATGATTTCCTGCCGGATTGTCATACAGATCTTGCCGCAGGATGCCAGAGCCGATGATCAGCGGTCTGGACAATCGCAGGCATGGAAGAAGCAAGATATCCCGCCAGCCTTGAATCAGGGACAAATACCTGGGAAGTGTAAGGGTGCAGGACCTGTCCGGAAGAATCAATTTCCAGGTAACAGTCGGTACCGGATATCATGCGGCTGATTTCCTTGATGTCAGAATAAAAATCAACAATATAGTAAGGGAATTTCTGATGAAGTCTTGCATCATATATGAAAGAGGAAGCCTCTTTTTGATCTTCTTCACTGCAGGAATCACTTGGCAGCATGAAGATAAATGAACTCTGGTACATTTTGTAATAATCAAGCCACTGATCCGGGCGCATTTCACTGGTATTAAAAGATGAATAAATATGGTAAATGCCATATAAAGCTTTTCGTTCCCGGAGCATGGAAGAATTTCTCAGACTGTAGGAATCTTCGCCGTCAAACAGTGTCAGGACATTCTCGCATTTACGTATCATATCAAGATGAACCGGAGCCAGCATCTGATTCGGCAGCAGCCAGAAAAATGTGCTGTCAGAATGTTTGCTGAATATGTTAAAAATTTCACCAAAAGACTGGTGCGGAACTTCCTGACGGATACAGAAAGCGTAGATGCCGATTTTATTTCCGTCCCGGATAAAACGGCTCATATTTTTCAGATTAACAGTATTGGATTTTTCTGGATTCCAGCGGAAAATGATGATCCATGGGATACAATACCCGGCTTTCTGAGCTGTGGCGCGTACAGCCTGAGCTCCCTTGGTCCAGCTGTTGTACCCGAGATTGATTCCTAAATTCTTGATTGCCGAGTGGGAGGTATTGTTTAGCAGATTCTGAAGCATGATATGATACTGACTGTCTTTGTTTGCAAGAAGGTGCTGTAAAATAGAAAAAATCGGAACCTGAAAACGGCTGAATGAGAAATGACTGGAGTAGTTTAACAGCTGCCGGATTGCTGTATCCGGTGATTTTGCCATTTCTTCGATTTTACGTTCCACAATCTTATCGATCATGGCACTTGTTAAATGGTTCGGATTCAATAAAATTCCCCCTTTCCATTGTGAGAATGATACATTGGAAGTTCTTTGTTACACTTTTAACTATTTATATCATATATGAAAATGTCAGAGAATGAAAGTGGTTCCGGTGAAAAAAGAGGGAAAATATTTCAATTTTAACCAAATCTTAATAAAAACAGATAGAGATTAAAAAACATGCATACAAATGAAAAATATATTGCACATTAAATAGGGGTGTTATAAAATAAAAAAAGTAAAATGAAGATAAGATAGGAGATAAAAAATGTTTCAGAAATTTTATCCTGTAGAAGATAGAAAAAGTACATATGATATTGATTTTGAAGATTATTACGCAAGAGGCTACCGGGGAGTGATTTTTGATATTGACAATACACTGGTGCGTCATGATATGCCGGCGGACAAAAGGGCGAAGCAGCTGTTCCGGCGGCTGAAAAAGATAGGGTTTCAGTTTTGCTTTACCAGCAATAACAAGGAACCAAGAGTTAAAAGATTCTGTCAGGACGTAGGAGGGCAGTATTATATTTATAAGGCGAATAAGCCATCGGTGAAAGGCTACGAAAAAGCGATGCAGATGATGGGAACAGACAGATCCAATACACTGTTTGTAGGAGATCAGCTGTTTACTGATATCTTTGGAGCAAACCGCGCCGGAATACACAGCATCCTTGTCCGCCCGATCCATCCAAAAGAAGAAATTCAGATCGTGATCAAACGATATTTTGAAAATATCATTCTTTGGAAATATTATCGGGATAAAAGCAAACGCAGATAATCTGATTGATAAAAATAGGAAAGCACTTTCTTGTAAAACAAAAAGTGCCGGTCTGACAAAATACAGACCGGTACTTTTTATAATCAGAGATTATGATAAATGTTTAAATGAAATTCAGTCTTTCCAGAGAAAGAATGATATCACGACCCTCTTTAACACCTTCGATAATACGGCGTGTCTGAGCGCTGTCTCCGATATTCAGAACTTCAATGCCTTCATAAATGAAGTGATCATATAATTCTTTGAGGGCAGGCGTTGCGGATTCCATTCCAAGGCAGATAAATCCGTAATCAAATTCGAGCTCAATATCTTTATAGTCATGGCGTACAACAAAACGGTCATTTTTTACTTCCAGAAGAGAAGCGTTTGGATACTGGTGAACACCGTATTTGCTGAGCATGGCAAGAGAACCGGTTCTCGTAATAAAGTCCAGGGTTTCTCCAAACCGTGATTTCTGTTCTACAATGGTAACATCAGCTTTTCTTGGAGCGAAAAATTCAACAACGTCAAGGCCGACATTTCCGCCGCCGATGACAACGACTTTCTTGCCTTCCAGATTTTCTTCATAAGATTCCACATTGTCGACTAAGTCGAAAATAGTGGATACATTGCCTGCTTTCAGGTTTTCTTTCAGACCCTTGATATCCGGAAGAAGAGGGAAGGAACCGGTTGCATTGACTACGATGTCCGGTTTGCAGCCTTCGATCAGATCAATGGTAGCCTCTGTATTTTTGATTACAAATAAATTCTTTAATTTGGAAGCGCGGTGTTCCAGATATTCAGGAAAATATCCAAGACGGCGTTTGTTTGGCATTTTTCCAACGCGTCTTGCCAGACCTCCAAGCTGTCCTGTTTTTTCGATCAATACGGTAGAGCATCCAACTTCCGCAGCTGTGCAGGCAGCTTCAAGTCCTGCGGTTCCGCCGCCGATTACAACAACATTGCAAGGCTTCTTCAATTTATAATTCTTGTAATATTCACCGGAAACGATGGACGGATTGATCGTGCATCGAATTGGTTCATCACCAAGAGTTGCGGTACATCCATTGTTGCAGGAGATGCATCGGTTGATATCTTCTGTATTGCCAAACTGTACTTTATTCACCCACTCAGGATCTGCGATCAGACCGCGGCCGATGGCGATAAAGTCAGCTTCTCCATCTTCCAGGATACGGTTGGCAACTTCCGGTTCGCGGATATTGCCGCTGGTAAGGCAAGGTTTTCCGGTTGCCTCTTTTAAAGCTTTGGACATATAAGATTTCCATCCGTCTGGAAGGTAATCGGCATCATACTGATACTGGATGGAGCAGGTAAGTCCTGCAGATACACTGAATACATCAACATATTCTTTGAAGTATTCTACGATTTCTTTGGTATCTTCCAGCGTATTTCCTCCTTCTGCAAGTTCATCTGCACTTATGCTGAGGAAGATAGGAATATTTTCTCCGACTGCTTCGCGGACAGCTTTCAGTACTAAAGTTGTAAAACGAGCACGATTTTCCTTGGATCCTCCGAATTCATCGGTACGATCATTGGTAAGAGGAGAAAGGAACTGATTCAATAAGTATCCATGTCCTGCCTGGATTTCCACAGCGTCAAATCCAGCGGTAACTGCACGCTGCGCTGCTTTTGCAAATTTGTCTACAATGGTTAAAATCTCATCCTTAGACAAAGGTCTTGGAATATCTCCTCCTCTGCTGGTTGGGATGTCAGAAGCGGAAACCGGCTGGATATTTGTCATGCTTCCATTAGCTGCCGCTCCGGCGTGGTTCAGCAGAATACTGATCTTGGCTCCATATTCATGAACCTTTTCGCACAGACGGTAAAGTCCCGGAATATAGTTGTCATGGTCAATTCTCAGCTGATAGGCTCCAGCCGCTCCCTGCGGAGAGTAAACGCTGGCACCTTCTACAGTGATAAGGGCGGTTCCCCCTTTTGCACGCTGTCTATAATATTCAATGATCTTTTCATTGACTTCCCCGGTATGTTCAGCAAAATTGGTTCCAATTGGAGTCATGACGATTCGGTTTTTCAGGGTCATAGATTTTACTGTACAGGGTTCAAATAATTTACGGAAATTCTTCGCTGCCATATTTTATTCCTCCAAATTGATTTTGATTCTTTTTACCATAATTATAGCAAAGTGTGTATACAAATGCAATGAATTTCCCTTTAGTTTCTAAAGCCCATATGATAAAATAAGAAAGAAGAATGAAAGGATAAAGCAATGAATTTAAATCATTTATATTATTTTCGGGCACTGGCGAAAGAGGAGCATTATACGAGAACCGCAAAGCTCCTGTCTATCACTCAGCCGAGCCTCAGCCACGCCATTTCCTGTCTGGAAGAGGAGCTGGGAGTCCAGCTTTTTGAAAAGCACGGAAGAAACGCCAAGCTGACCAAATATGGGAAGATTTTTTTAAGGTATGTGGAGCAGTCTCTGGAGATGCTGGATGAAGGAAAGCGGATTCTGATGGAAGCATCCGGAGTTCAGGGAGGATTTCTTGATATTGGTTATATTTATACGCTGGGCAGTCATTTTATCCCGGAGATGCTTAATCACTATATGTCTGAAAAAGGGGAAAATCAGATCCATTTTTCTTTTGGACAGGGGACAACCAGGCAGGTAGTGGATCAGCTGAAAGAAGGGGTCTATGATTTTGTGTTCTCATCTTATGTGGAAGGAGAAAATGATCTGGAATTTTATCCGGTGGCAGAAGAGGAACTTGTTTTGATTGTCCCGAGAGACCATCCTCTGGCAGCATATCAGTCCATAGATCTGCAGGATACGATACAATATCCGTATATCGCATTTGCAAAAAACAGCGGTCTGCGTCCGGTGATCAATCAGCTGTTTTCTCAGATTCACGGACAGCCGGAGATCGTGTATGAAGGAGAAGAAGATTCATCTGTGGCAGGTCTTGTCGCGGCAGGATTTGGAATTGCGATCATTCCAAAGATTCCGCTTCTTCAAACCATGGATCTGTCTATTCTTAATATAACTTCGCCGAAAATCAAGCGGTATATTTATCTTGTAATAAAGAAGAATAAATATCTTGCGCCGGCGGCGAAAGATTTTGCTGAATTTGTGAAAAAGAACTATTCTGTGCTGTGAGAAACCATTGAAAATAACGGTTCCTTTATGCTATACTGAATGAAGATTTGCCCCTTTGAAATCAGAAGGGCAGAAAAAAGAGCGATAGAAAAGGAAACATTATAATGAACCAGTTAGAAGAAATCAGACAGAGACTGGATCTCTGCGACAAAAAGATAGTTTCTGTTCTGGAAGAGAGAATGGATATCATCAAAGAGATTATGGTCTACAAGAAAGAGAATGGACTGCCAATCCTGCAGCCGGAACAGGAGAAGCATCAGCGCAAGATGCTGATGACCCATGTAAGCGAGAATACATACAAAAATGAAATTCTGGATATTTTTGCATATATTTTAGAGAACAGCAGAAGAATCCAGGCAAGAACATTGTTTACCCATAATATTCTTTTGATTGGATTTATGGGAGTCGGAAAGAGCACAGTTTCCAGTTATTTGAGCAAAATCCTGGCGTCTCCTTATGTGGAGATGGATCAGGAAATTGTAGACAAAGAAGGTATGTCCATTAATAAGATATTTGAAGAATATGGAGAGACATATTTCCGCAACTGCGAGACAAACCTTCTGATTGAACTTCAGAAAGGCAATAATCAGATCATCTCATGCGGCGGTGGAGTTGCCATGAGAGATGAGAACGTTGCAGAGATGAAGAAGAATGGGAAGGTTGTTCTTTTAACGGCATCACCGGAAGTCATTTTGGAGAGAGTCAAAGACAGTGATGAGAGACCGCTTCTTAGAGGACATAAAAATACGGAGTATATTTCAAAACTGATGGAAGAACGGCGTCCGAAATATGAGGCGGCAGCCGATGTCATCGTGAACACAGATCATAAGAGGGTTGAGGAAATCGCAGAAGAGATCGTTGTAAAACTGACAAGAGGAGAATGACGATTCTAATTCATAAGATGATAAAGGAATGGAGGATAAGATATGCATTCATTTACTCAGTACACACCGACAAGGATCGTGTTTGGAAAGGAAACAGAAAAACAGACAGGGCAGCTTGCGAAACAGTGCGGAGCATCCAGGGTATTTGTTGTCTACGGCGGCGGGAGTGTCGTAAGAAGCGGGCTTCTGGATCGTGTAACAGCATCTTTGGAAGAGGCAGGGCTTACATATAAGGCTCTGGGAGGAGTAAAACCGAATCCGAGATTATCATTTGCCAGACAGGCAGTGGAGATGTCAAAAGAATTCGGTTCTGATTTTGTGCTTGCGGTAGGCGGCGGAAGTGTCATTGATACGGCAAAAGCCGTAGCCCATGGAACAGCAAATCCGGATACAGATATCTGGGATTTCTGGTCAAGAAAGAAGACAGTAGAGAAGTCCATGCCTGTAGGAGTTGTTCTCACTCTGGCAGCGGCCGGCAGCGAGACCAGTGACTCAGCAGTTCTTACCAATGAAGAAACACAGATTAAGAGAGGGCTTAGTACAGATTTTAACCGCCCTGCATTTGCGGTCATGAATCCGGAACTTACTTATACATTACCAAAATACCAGGTTGGATGCGGTATTGTAGATATTATGATGCATACTCTGGATCGCTATTTTACGCCGACAGAGAATAATGAGCTGACAGATGAGATCGCGGAAGGACTGCTCCGGACGGTGATCCGCAATGGCGCAGCCGCAATCAAGGATTCCCATGATTATAATGCCATGAGCGAGATTATGTGGGCAGGAAGCCTGTCCCATAATGGACTGACAGGTCTTGGAGCGGAAAAGGATTTTGCGGTTCATCAGCTGGGACATGAGCTGAGCGCAAAATTTGACATTGCTCACGGGGCAAGTTTGTCTGCTGTATGGGGAGCATGGGCGCAGTATGTCTATCAGGAAAAACCTCAGAGATTTGTGCAGTACGCAGAAAGAGTATGGGGAATCGAGGAGAAGGACTGCAGCAAGGCAGCAGAAGAAGCAATCAAAAAAACAGTTGCGTATTTTGCTTCTCTGGATATGCCGACCTGTTTTAGCGAAGCAGAAGAAATAGGTATTAAGACAGAGGAAGAACTTAAAAAAATGGCCGATGGATGTTCATACGGCGGAACAAGAAGTATTGGATCATTTAAAGTCTGTGACAAGGATGATATCTTCGAAATCTATAAATTAGCAAATAAATAGTTGATTCGACCATACATTTAGTATAAAATTAAGAAAGATTATTAAAGGAGGACAAGAATTATATGGTTACCGCAGGAGATTTTAAAAACGGTTTAACGATTGAATTTGAAGGGAATATTTATCAGATCATTGAATTTCAGCATGTAAAACCAGGAAAGGGAGCTGCTTTCGTTCGCTGTAAATTAAAGAACATCAAGAGCGGCGGCGTTGTTGAGAAAACTTTCCGTCCAACAGAGAAGTTCGAGAATGCGCATATTGAAAGAAAAGAGATGCAGTATCTGTACAACGATGGAGAACTTTACTACTTTATGGACAATGAGACATTTGACCAGATCGCTCTCGGACCGGATGTCATCGGAGATTCTTTGAAGTTTGTAAAAGAGAATGAAAATGTTACGATCGTATCTCATGCCGGCAAAGCATTCCAGGTAGAGCCGCCGATCACAGTAGAACTTCTTGTAACAGAGTGTGAGCCGGGAGAAAAAGGCAACACAGCACAGGGAGCAACAAAACCATGTACAGTTGAAACTGGAGCACAGGTAATGGTTCCGTTATTCGTTAACGAAGGCGATACGTTAAAGATTGATACGAGAACCGGAGAATATTCTTCCAGAGTATAATGGCAAATCAAAGAAATCGGGGAATTATATGCATTATCCTGTCATCTTTGTCATTTGCATTTATGGCATTGTTTCTCAGAATGGCAGGAGATCTGCCGTCGATTGAGAAAAGTTTTTTTCGTAATCTGGTCTCCGCTGTGTTTGCATTTATTATGCTGGTACGCAGCAAAGAGAGGTTTCATATTCGAAAAAAAGAGAATCTATATTTATTTATATTAAGGTCCCTTGCAGGGACCTTAGGTATTTTCTGCAACTTTTACGCAGTGGATCATCTGTTGTTGTCAGATGCATCTTGTCTGAATAAATTATCGCCTTTCTTTGTTATTGTTTTTTCTTACTTTTTATTAAGGGAAAAGATTACATTGTTTCAGAGCGGATGTGTGGCGGCAGCATTTATCGGAAGTCTCTTTATCATAAAACCAAGTTTTGCTTCGAGTTCCCTGGGAGCGTCAGTGATTGGTTTTCTTGGAGGAATGTCCGCAGGATTTGCCTATGCCTGTGTCAGAAAACTGGGAGTCAGAGGAGAAAGAGGACCAATGATCGTGCTGTTCTTTTCTCTGTTTTCCATGATCGCCTGTATTCCGTTTATGATTGCCGATTTTCATCCAATCAGCGGGCAGCAGATTGTATTTTTGCTTTTGACAGGTCTGGCGGCGGCAGGAGGACAGTTCGGAATCACCGCAGCATATACTTATGCGCCGGCACGGGAGATATCAGTCTATGATTACAGTCAGATTATGTTTTCTGCGATCATGGGATTTTTCTTTTTCGGACAAGTCCCGGATGGATGGAGTTTTGTAGGATATATTGTAATTGTCATAGCGGGAGTAACAATGTTTTTTTACAATAAAAAACATGGAGGAGATTAGATGAAATTTATTTCTTGGAATGTCAATGGCATTCGGGCATGTGTGAAAAAAGGGTTCCTGGATTTCTTTCAGGAAGCTGACGCAGATATTTTCTGTATTCAGGAAAGTAAAATGCAGGAAGGACAGCTGGAGCTGGACCTGCCGGGATACCATCAGTACTGGAATTACGCAGTGCGGAAAGGATATTCGGGTACAGGAATTTTTACCAGACAGGAACCGTTATCTGTTTCTTACGGCATGGGAATTGAAGAACATGATCAGGAAGGAAGAGTCATTACACTGGAATTCGAAGATTATTATTTTGTGACTGTTTATACACCGAATTCTCAAAGTAAACTGGCAAGACTTGACTACAGGATGCAGTGGGAAGATGATTTCCTTCAATATTTAAAGAAACTGGAAGAAACAAAACCTGTGATCGTATGTGGTGATCTTAATGTTGCTCATAAGGAAATTGACCTTAAGAATCCGAAGACAAACCGGAAAAATGCAGGATTTACCGATGAGGAAAGAGCAAAAATGACCCAGCTTCTGGATGCCGGGTTTATTGATACATTTCGTTATTTCTATCCGGATCAGGAAGGAATCTATTCCTGGTGGTCTTACCGGTTTAATGCGAGAAAAAATAATGCCGGATGGCGAATTGATTACTTCCTTGTATCCAAATGCCTGGAAGACCGTTTGCAGGACGCAAAGATTCTGACAGATGTTATGGGGTCAGACCATTGTCCGATTGAACTGGACTTTGCATAAGGAGGGAAGCATTGAAGAGGAGTGTCAGGAGAATCCTGTCTGCAGCCGCAGGAGTGATCGGCGCTGCTGTGACAGCGGCGGCTCTCCTGCTGATCATTTTGTCAGTCAGGGAATACCGCCCAAAGGAAAGAGAGACTGTGAAAATATCCAATAATCCTGATCAGAAGATATCAGAGAATCAGGAAATTTCAGTTCTCACCTGGAATACAGGGTATGGTGCGCTGAGTGAAACAGAAGACTTTTTTATGGATGGAGGAGAAAAGGTCCGTCCGGATCACAAAGAGCTGGTAACAGATAATATTGAAGCAATGAAGAAGGTCATAAAGAAAAGCGGAGCACAGGTTGTTTTTCTTCAGGAGGTTGACCGAAATTCAAAACGTTCATATTATATAAATGAGACCGAAGCTTTTTCTGACGGATGGAATGGAAGTACGGGATATGCGAGGAACTTTCTCTGTGATTACATCCCATACCCTCTTCCAACGATCGGAAAGGCAGATGCAGGACTGCTGACCCTGAATCAGTTCCAGTCAGACCAGGCAGAAAGGATATCTCTGCCAACGCCATTTTCATGGCCGGTCAGAATCTGCCAGCTGAAGCGATGTCTCTTTCTTGAAAGAGTTCCGATTGAGGGCTCCAGCCGGCAGGTGGTATTTGTCAACCTCCATCTGGAGGCATATGACGATGGAAGCGGCAAAGAAGCTCAGACAAAATTACTGGCACAGGTTCTGGAAGAAGAATATGAGGCTGGAAATTATGTGATTGCAGGCGGAGACTTTAATCAGACATTTGAGCAGGTGGATGCAGACAAATATCCGGTCTGGGATGATGATAATTTTCAGGCTGGAAAAGTTGAGGAGGATCTTTTTGAAGAAGGATGGCAGTTCGCAGCAGATGACAGTCTGCCAACCTGCAGACTGCTGAATCGTCCTTATGACCGGAGCGATAAGAAAACTCAGTTTTATGTTATTGATGGATTTATTTTATCACCGAATGTAAAACTGGAGCAGGTAAAAACTCTAAATGAAGATTTTAAAAACAGCGATCATAATCCGGTACAGATAAAGATCAAATTGAAATAGGAGGCTTTCTGAAAATGTATGTTGAAAATATGTTGGATTTAATTGGAAATACACCATTGATCAGTTTTGAGAAAATGATGGGATATAAGATATATGCAAAAGCTGAGTTTTTAAATCCGGGCGGAAGCATCAAAGACCGGGTTGCTAAAAACATGCTGGAAGAAGCTGAAAAAAGCGGGAAATTAAAACCAGGCATGACAGTCATCGAACCGACTTCCGGCAATACGGGAATCGGGCTGGCGTTCTGCGGTGTACGGATGGGATACAAAGTCATCATCGTAATGCCTGAAAATATGAGCGAAGAGAGAAGAAAGCTGATTAAGGCATTGGGAGCAGAGCTTATTCTGACTCCTGCAGATGAAAATGTAGACGGCGCAGTCCGAAAAGCAGAGGAGATCGCCGCGTCATCCGATGAGTATTTTATGCCTCAGCAGTTTGAAAATCCGGCAAATACGGATGCTCATTACAAGACAACCGCCAGAGAACTGTGCGAACAGCTTGGCAAAAAGATTGATATTTTTGTTTCCGGTGTAGGAAGCGGTGGAACTATGGCAGGAATCGCTAAGTATCTGCTGGAACAAAACCCGGACACAAAGATCATCGCAGCTGAGCCTAAAGGGGTATCTGCTCTTCTGGGGCAGGAACCGGGACTTCATCAGATTCAGGGAATTGGAGATGGATTTATTCCGGCAATCCTGAATCCTGAGATTGTGACGGAAGTTGTGGAAGTGTCAGATGAAGATGCAATTGCAACTGCCAGGGAACTTGCGGAAGTCTATGGAATCCTGTGCGGCACTTCTTCCGGAGCCAATATCTATACAGCCAGAAAGATGGCAGAAAAGTATGGAAAGGATAAAGTAATTGCAACGGTGCTTCCAGACCGGGCAGAGCGTTACTTCAGTGTGGGATTATTTTAAAGGAGAAAATGATATGGAAGAAATGACAAATCAGAAATTGTTTCTGCACATGGATCAGACGATTGCAGGAGAGTTATTTGAGCAGACAACATATCCATGGGAAATTTTGCCGCTGATTAAAGATTTTATTCTGGAAGCGGGGCCAAAACTGCCAAAAGAGGAATATGATCAGGTGGAAGAGGATATCTGGATTGCAAAAAGCGCAGCCATTGCTAAAACAGCGACAATCTGCGGGCCGGCGATTATCGGACCGGATACAGAAGTTCGTCCGGGAGCCTTTATCCGGGGGAATGCCCTGATCGGAGCCGGATGTGTGGTAGGAAATTCCACAGAGATTAAAAATGACATTTTGTTTAACTGTGTTCAGGTTCCTCATTATAATTATGTAGGAGATTCCATTCTGGGATATAAGTCCCATATGGGAGCAGGATCCATTACTTCAAATGTGAAATCTGATAAAACCAACGTAGTGATCAAAAACGGGGATGAAAAAATCGAAACAGGCAGGAAAAAAATCGGAGCAATCCTTGGAGATTATGTAGAAGTTGGATGCGGAACCATTTTAAATCCTGGCTCTGTTGTAGGAAGACACACCAATATATATCCGCTTTCTATGGTGAGAGGATATATCAAGCCGGAAAGTATTTATAAAAGAGCAGGGGAGATCGCAGAAAAGTACTAACCCGGAAAGGAATGCTTATGAGAAAGAAACCAATAAAAAAACTGGCAGCTTCTGTTTTGCTTGCCGGTCTTGCGCTGGGAGTAACCGGATGTTTTAAGCCTTCCAAAAGTTCTGTAGAAGAATCAGAATACTATCAGGATCTGAAGGATGACTATGACAAGGTTTCACAGCAGCTGAAGGATGAAAAGAAAAAAACCAGTTCTTTGAATAAGCAGATTCAGTCAATCCAGGAAGCTTCAGGAGATGAAAAGCTTGCCGATTATAAGAGTCAGATCAAAGACAGTATCATCGGAAAAGTGGATTTTACGGCAGATTCTGTCAAAGAAAAAACATTTGCTGTGACCAATACACCGGTCTGTGATTATGCCAAAGAGATCATAACAGGCTGCAACCGGGTTCTTGGGGTAACACCGGATGATCTGGAAGACACTTACGATGATTATTATTCTTATGCTCTTATGGATGAGGATAATACAACGTTTGAATTTAAAGTGTATGGAGATAGTTTTCTTGTATTCGATGATATTCCATCGAATGTATATGCTTATAATGGAGCATCCGTTCTTGGAGACGCCCTGATTGATGCAGCAGTGCAGAAATCTTATGATGATTTTGCAGATCGGATCGCAGACGCGGATTTGATTGTTACAGATGAAAAGCTGAAATACAGCACAGATGCAATTAACGCTTCTAAAATACTTGCAGGAATCATCAATAATAAGATTGATAATGCAAATTATGATACCGATGACTGGGATGAATACCGTTTTTACACAAAAGGAACAGTGACGAAAGTTCAGATTAACAGTGATGACAAGATCATCTGCATAGAAAATAAAGGCGGAAATCAGACATTCTATCGGATTTCTGAGAAAAATCTGACCAGCCTGGAGAAGATACTGAAATAGTAGAGAGAACGTAAGAGCCATTGTAGAATAGATAAATTTCTATTTTACAATGGCTTTTTGATATTAAAATTATTTCATATTTATAATTTCTCCGCTTTTTCCTCCGGTTTTTCTGCGCAGATAAATGCCGCTGATTTCCATTGATTTATCAATTGCCTTGCACATATCATAGACAGTAAGCAGTGCAGTGCTGACTCCGGTCAGAGCTTCCATCTCCACACCTGTTTTTCCGGTTACTTTAACCGTGCAGGTACAGTGGATCGCATATTCTTCCGGATCCAGTTCAAACTGGATGCTGCAGTTGGTAATCGGCAGGATGTGGCACATAGGAATCAGATCAGAAGTGTGCTTGGCACCCATAATTCCTGCAGTGGTGGCAACACCAAGTACATCTCCTTTTCCTACAGTTCCGCTTTTTACAGCCTCATAAACCTCTTTACTGACTTTGATCGTCCCAACGGCTTCAGCGGTGCGTACAGTTTCCTTTTTGTTTGTAACATCTACCATAAAGGCCTTTCCATTTTCATCAAAATGTGTAAATCCCATGATGGTTATCCTTTCATTCTTATTATTGATCGTTTTTATTCAACAGGTATTATAGCAAAAAAGATAAGAGAAAAACAAAGAAAAGTTAAATTTTTGACTTTTCGAAGATATTCATAGATTTTGTTGTTTTATTTTTAACGATATGCTAAAATAAGGTTGTTATTTTTAATACTGAAAGGAGTTTCAACATGATTTATTCACATGAAGTAGAACAAATGTGTACAGTAGCCCAGGGCGTAAACCATGGAGCTGCACCGATTCCTGAAGAAGCAAAATGGGTAAAAGCAAAAGATGTTGCTGACATTTCAGGATTGACACATGGTATTGGCTGGTGTGCACCTCAGCAGGGAGGTTGTAAATTAACTCTTAATGTAAAAGAAGGTATTATTCAGGAAGCATTAGTAGAAACAATCGGATGTTCCGGAATGACACATTCAGCTGCTATGGCATCCGAAATCTTACCAGGAAGAACTATCCTGGAAGCTTTGAATACAGACTTGGTTTGTGATGCAATCAATACAGCAATGAGAGAATTATTCTTACAGATTGTATATGGAAGATCTCAGAGTGCTTTCTCTGAAGATGGACTTGCAATCGGTGCCGGACTTGAAGACTTAGGAAAAGGTCTTAGATCTCAGGTTGGTACAATGTACGGAACTCTCAAAAAAGGTCCTCGTTATCTGGAAATGGCTGAAGGCTACGTAACAGG
Organism: Anaerostipes butyraticus; assembly: GCF_016586355.1. Taxonomy (GTDB): domain Bacteria; phylum Bacillota; class Clostridia; order Lachnospirales; family Lachnospiraceae; genus Anaerostipes; species Anaerostipes butyraticus. The sequence continues at coordinate 59,770 of NZ_BLYI01000027.1, read as the reverse complement.
AATCGCTCTGAACGAAGATGATGAAATCATCGGATACCAGTATCTTAACTTTGGTAGAATGATGGACTTCATCAAAGGCGGAGACGATGCGCAGACAGCTATGGACAAGGCAAAAGGTCAGTACGGACGTGTAGATGACGCCGTTAAGATCATTGACCCGAGAGAACAATAGGAGGTAACGAAGAATGGCTTTATTTGAATCATATGAAAGAAGAGAAAAACAGATTCTTGCTGTATTAAAAGAGTACGGAATCAATTCTATTGAAGAAGCTGCTGAAGTTACAAAAGCTGCAGGATTAGACGTATACGCTCAGGTAGAATCAGTTCAGCCGATCTGTTTCGAAAACGCAAAATGGGCTTATACAGTTGGTGCAGCAATTGCAATCAAAAAAGGATGCAGAAGAGCTGCAGATGCTGCTGCAGCAATTGGAGAAGGACTTCAGGCATTCTGTATTCCAGGATCTGTAGCTGATCAGCGTAAAGTAGGTCTTGGACATGGAAACTTAGGAAAGATGCTTCTGGAAGAAGAAACAGAATGTTTTGCTTTCCTTGCAGGACATGAGTCTTTCGCTGCTGCTGAAGGAGCTATTGGAATTGCTGAAAAAGCAAACAAAGTTCGTAAAAAACCTTTAAGAGTTATCCTGAATGGTTTAGGAAAAGACGCTGCTCAGATCATCTCAAGAATCAACGGATTTACATATGTTGAAACTGAAATGGATTATTACACAGGCGAAGTAAAAGAAGTCTTCAGAAAATCTTACTCTGACGGATTAAGAGCTAAGGTTAACTGCTATGGAGCAAACGATGTAAGAGAAGGTGTTGCTATCATGCACAAAGAGGGTGTAGACGTATCTATCACAGGTAACTCTACAAACCCTACACGTTTCCAGCATCCGGTTGCAGGTACATACAAGAAAGAATGTATCGAGCAGGGCAAGAAATACTTCTCTGTAGCTTCTGGTGGAGGAACAGGACGTACACTTCATCCGGACAACATGGCTGCAGGACCAGCTTCCTATGGTATGACAGATACAATGGGACGTATGCATAGTGATGCACAGTTCGCTGGATCTTCTTCTGTACCAGCCCATGTAGAAATGATGGGTCTTATCGGAATGGGTAACAATCCAATGGTAGGTGCTACTGTTGCTGTAGCTGTTTCTATTGAAGAAGCCGCTAAAGCAGGAAAGTTCTAATTCATAACAAAAAAATAACGTAAAACTGAGGCTTTCGGTCATTCGTGACCGGAAGCCTTAAGTTTTTTGGCTCTTTGTCAAGTATGGGGGGGGGGAAATTTAAAATTGTGATCAAGATCAGATGTGTGAAAATACATCTGATCTTTTTCGGCTCTTTGTCCGATATAGGGGAAGTAAGGAATAGAACTGTTTTTCTGGGAGGGAGCATCCGGAAAATTAAAAAGTCTGTGCAGGAGGAAGTAATTATGAAGAAAAAGCTCCCGGTGGATCAAAATCTCATATGGGAGGACACCATTATAAAGAAATGACCTCCCATGGATTCCTAAAACCATATGGGAGGAGATAAACTTGGTAAAGAACCTCCTGTGGATCACCAAAAATATATAGGAGGAGATAAAAAACCTCCTGTGGGTTAAAAAGCTTATATAGGAGAAAATAAGTACGGAGAAAGAACCTCCCAGGAGGAATAGATCGGCAAGAAGAGGAGATAAGCTGTGGGAAAAAGTCTCTCATGGATTAGAAAATTTTTTCAGGAGGATGAAACCAAGAAAGAAGAACCTCCGGAGGTGTAAAAAATCAAAGGAGGAGGAATCGCTGCAAAATTGCCGGGATTAACATTTCGGAAATAAAACAGAAACGTTTTATCAATGCTTTAAGAGTATCTTATGTATATCAAGAGAAACAAAAGGAAGGAGAAATAGAAATGAAAAAGAGTAATTTTGCAGCAATGATTTTGGGAACCATAGGAGCGGTATTGTTTGCCCTTGGTATGTGTATGGCGTTGATTCTGGAGTGGAATGCCTTCCGTCCGGGCGTCATTATGGGCATTATTGGCATCGCTGTTCTTATTATTATGGTAATTGTATGGAGAAAGATGGAGCACAAAGATCCGATTCATATATCAGCAAAGACCATTGGTACGATACTTCTCGGTGTTATCGGAGCTCTGACATTGGGAGTTGGTATGTGCCTGACAATGGTATGGAGCAATATGATTCTTGGAATCGTTATCGGACTTGTCGGAATCATTCTGCTGTTATGCCTGATTCCTCTGACCAAAGGACTGCAGCAGTGAAAAATTGTGTTGAAACTGATATTGAAATGCAGGAAATCCGGAAACAGCTGGAGAAAGCGGAAGATAAAAAAACGGAAACACAGGAACTTTTTGAAAAATTGAAAAAGTTCGATGTGCCGATCAGCTGAGAATTCACTTATGTGACAAAATCACAGAAAAGGAATGGCCCTCCTGTTATAATGGAACCATAAAATACAAAAGAAAAAGGAGGACGATCAAATGTCTGTAATCAATATCAATAAAAACAATTTTCAGGAAGAAGTAATGAACGCAAATCAGCCGGTTCTGGTGGATTTCTGGGCCGCATGGTGCGGACCATGCCAGATGCTCGGGCCGGTAATTGAGGAAATCGCGGCAGAAAGAAATGATATTAAAGTTGCCAAAGTCAATGTAGATGAGCAGCCGGAACTGGCATCCCAGTTTCAGGTAATGAGTATCCCTACGCTGGTTGTGATCAAAGATGGTCAGATTGTAAATAAATCTGTAGGCGCGAGGCCAAAGGATCAGATTTTGAAAATGCTGTAGGGAGGGCGTGAAATATGAAAGTAATCATTGTCGGCGGAGTGGCAGGCGGCGCGACAGCCGCCGCCAGAATCCGCAGGTTGGATGAAAAAGCGGAAATCACGGTGTTTGAGCGCTCCGGTTATGTATCCTATGCAAACTGCGGGCTGCCATATTATATTGGCGGCATCATTGAAGACTCAAAAGAACTGACGCTTCAGACGCCGGAAAGTTTTCTGGAACGTTTTCAGATTAAAATGAAAGTACAGCATGAAGTAACTGCCATCCATCCGGAGCGAAAAATCGTTTCTGTAAAAAATCTGGAAAATGGACAGGAATTCGAAGAAACGTATGATAAATTGCTGCTTTCTCCGGGAGCGGTTCCCACAAAACCACGATTGTCCGGCATGGAACTGCCGCAGGTATTTACGCTCCGCACCGTGGAAGACACCCTGAGGATCCGGGAATATATCGATGAAAATCAGCCGAAATCCGCAGTTTTGGCGGGAGGCGGCTTTATCGGGCTGGAACTTGTGGAAAACCTGCGGGAACTGGGAATGGATGTGACCATTGTCCAGCAGCCGGAGCAGCTGATGAGCCCTTTTGATCCGGATATGGCAGCATTTATTCATGGAACAGTTCGGAAACATGGAGTGAAACTGGCTTTGGGGCACACGGTAGAAGGATTTGTTCAGAAAGAAGAAGGAATTGACGTCCTTCTGGAGGATGAAGCGCCTCTTCGCGCTGATATGGTGATTTTGGCAATCGGAGTGACGCCGGATACACATCTTGCGGCGGAAGCAGGCATAGAACTGGGAATCCGGGGCAGCATTGCAGTCAATGACCGGATGGAAACGTCCATTCCGGATATTTATGCTGCAGGGGACGCCGTACAGATAAAGAACTGCGTGACCGGTCGGGATGCGCTGGTTTCTCTTGCGGGTCCCGCCAATAAACAGGGAAGGATTGCCGCTGATAACATTTGCGGAGGCGACAGTCATTACCAGGGATCTCTGGGCAGTTCTGTGATCAAAGTTTTTGACCTGACAGCGGCCGTAACCGGAATCAATATGAAAACGGCAGAGCAGGAAGGCATCGATGCGGATTATGTAATACTTTCTCCTATGAGTCATGCGGGATATTATCCCGGCGGAAAAGTAATGACTATGAAGGTGATTTTTGAGAAAAAAACATACCGCCTTCTGGGAGCTCAGATTGTGGGATATGAAGGAGTGGACAAGCGGATTGATGTGATTGCAGCGGCAATTCATGCAGGCATGAAAGCCAGTGATCTAAAAGATTTAGATCTTGCCTACGCGCCGCCATATTCTTCAGCAAAAGATCCGGTCAATATGGCGGGATTTATGATTGACAATATAGAGGAAGGCAGGCTGCATCAGTTCCATATGGAGGACATAGAAAAAATTTCCCAGGACGAAAGAGTCATTCGTCTGGATATCAGAACAAAAATGGAATATGCCGGAGGCCATGTGGATGGGTTCGTCAATATTCCTGTAGATGAATTGAGGGATCATCTGGATGAAATTTCACAAAGCCGGCCGGTATATGTAATGTGTCAGAGCGGCCTCCGAAGTTATATCGCGTGCCGGATTTTATCGGGTTATGGATACGAATGTTATAATTTTGCTGGCGGATATCGTCTGTACAGTACAATAAAACAGGATCGGTGTCTGATTGAAAAAGAAACATTATGCGGCATGGATCTGTCATAGATCACTGCAGAGTGATTCCAGCCTATGCGGTGACAGAATTTCTATTTTCCCCCGGGAAAGTTTTACTATGCCTTCGTTTTGAAAATAGCGCAGCATTCGTGTTACAACTTCTCTGGCAGATCCGAGATGATTGCCAATGGTTTCATGAGTGATTTTTAAGACAGAGCTTCCTTCCAGGGATGATTCATCCAGAAGAAAGCGGGCAAGACGTTTGTCAAAACTTTTCCATAAAATCTGTTCAATCAGCCACATGACTTCGGAAAACCGGGCAGCCATGATTTCATTAGTATAATTAGCCAGCGGAGCGGACTGCGCCATAATTTCTTTATAAACATCAGCAGGAATGATCCAGAAATCGGTATCTTTCTCTGCTTCGATCGTAATTTCAAATTGAATACTGTGCATCATACAGGAAGCGGAAAACAGGCAGATGTCCATGTCGAGAAGCCGGTAAATGGTAATCTCACGGCCTTCATCAGACAGGATAAAAGCCCGCAGCTGTCCTTTTCGGATCAGCAGCAGCCCCAGGCAGTCAGAATCTCCGCTGTGTATGACGTCACCCTTCTTGGCTGTCCGGCAGATTATATGCTCGGACAGTTTTTTTTTCTGTTCTGCGGTTAACTGATCCCATACAGGGAAGTAATCTTTGAATTCCATGGTGCAGTCCTCCTGAAATGAAAATATTGCTGACATCTATTATACAGCTCCCCGCCGCAGAGTTCAAATCATCCGGGTAAAATGCAATGTGGAAAAATCTTTCTTTTTGAGTAATTTTATCATATATTTTAAACATTTCGCAAAAAGGAATTGACAGCAGATAAAAATTGATACATAATTACATTATAAAGAAATTAATACACATTTCGAAAGGAGGAATGACGATGATCATAGACATGGGAACATTGCTTTGCCGGGCAAAAAAGGAACGGTATGGAGTTGCGGCTCCCAATGTATGGAGTCTCAATACGGTAAAGGCTGCATATGAGGCCGCGCAGGAATTAAAGGCGCCGGTCATACTGGATGTGGCAGCAATCCATAAAATAGAAGAAACAGTGGATGCGGTACGTTTTTACGAAAAGAAATTTCCGGATGTGACAGCGGCGCTGAATCTGGATCACGGCGGAGATTATGAGGAAATCATTCAGGCGCTCCGGCTTGGATTCAGTTCTGTTATGGTGGACCGCTCGACTCTCCCTTTTGAAGAAAATGTCAGAGAAGTTGCGGAAATCGTTAAGACTGCCCATGCCCTGGGAGTCTCCGTGGAAGCGGAACTTGGTCATGTGGGACAGGGATATGAGTATGAAGCCACAAGAGATGCTGGACTGACCAATAAGGAAGAAGCAGTAAAATATGTAGAACAGACGGGAGTTGACTGTCTTGCAGTATCTGTGGGAACATCACACGGAACCTATAAAGGAACTCCGAAGCTGGACTTTGAACTTCTGGCAGAGCTGGACCGGCTGGTGGATATTCCGCTTGTTCTGCACGGAGGCTCAGGAACCGGAGATGATAATCTTGCCAGGGCGGTTCGTACAGGAATTCAGAAAGTCAATCTTTGTACAGATCTGAGCAATGCAGGACTGGAATCCATGAAAAAGTATCTTGGCGTGGATTTTGAGAGTATGGAAAAAAACAGGGAACTTGGTGAATTTGGAAATCCTTCCGCTAATATGTGGGATGCGGACGCTGCGGCAGCCGAAGGATATAAAGCGAAAGTGCAGCATTATATAAAATTATTTGGAAGCGACGGAAAAGATCAGTAGGAAGGTGAATGATATGAGCGATAGGAAAATGAGATTTGCGTGTCTGACGAAAAAAGGAACAGCGGAGGTCAGAGAAAGACCTCTTCCGGAACTGGGAGATTACGATGTGCTGCTGGATATGAAAGCCTGTAATATCTGTACGACCGATTATCAGCAGTGGCTGGGACTCAGAGAGCATCAGGGGTATCCTATGGCAGGCGGTCATGAGGCAGCGGGAATTGTGAAGGAAACAGGAGCAAAAGTAAGGGATCTGGTTCCGGGCGATCTGGTCGCTGCAGGATATCCGGGATGCGGACACTGCGCAGCCTGCAGAAACGGAGAGCCAAATCAGTGCGATGAATATGCCAGTGATACGGAAGATGGATATAAGTGGGGATTTTTTGGATTTTCTGATTATACGGTAAAATCAATCAATGAATTATTTAAGATCAGATCCAGCGTGAAACCGTCAGAAGCAGGGTTCCTGGAACCTTTGGCAACCGTGCTCCACGGAATGAAAAAACTGAGAGTAAAACCTTTTGAGACGGTTGTTGTCATCGGCGCCGGAACCATGGGATTAATCAATGCTCAGGCGGCAAAAGCCTATGGATGCCGCGTCATTGTATCTGAAATGCTGGAGAAAAAAATAGAAACCGCCCGCTCTATGGGATTTGAAGTCATTGACTGCAGCAGACAGGATCCGGTGGAGGCGGTGAAAAAGCTCACTGACGGAGAAGGAGCCGATGCGGTCATCGTTGCGGTCGGAGCTACCAGCGCCAATCAGCAGGGCCTTTCCATGCTGAAAGAAAAAGATGGAAGAATTCTCCTGTTTGCCGCGGGTTATCCGGCGCCGGAGATCGAGATTGACTCCAATACCGTGCATTACCGCAGAATGGAAGTTCTGGGAACTTTCGGAGCAGATAACAGAGATTTTGAAGAAGCAGCCAGGGCGCTTAGTTCAGGCATTATCGACGTTTCCAAATTGATTGAGGAGAAAACATTCCGGCTGGATCAGATTCAGGAAGCCTACGCTTATGCCAGCGAACCGGGAAGATACCGGGTCAGCGTTCTCCTGGATTAGATTTGACAATGCTTCTGTCTCTGCTTATACTGATAGAAATGATACGAGTGGAAGGTGGACATATTGCGAGAGGAAAGATTTATTGTCAAAGTAGTGGAAATGCATTATATCCAGGGATTATCCCAGGTAGAAATCGCGAAGAAACTGGGCGTTTCCAGGACGACCATATCAAGAACGGTAGCCCAGGCCAGGCAGAGAGGCTATATTGAATTCAAAGTAAACTATCCGGACGATATCGAACCGGGAGAGGAGAAACTTCTGGAGGAAAAATACGGATTGAAAGAAGCCGTCATTGTGTGTGAAAAATCAGACGGAGACATGGGGAAAGAGATTGCCTCCTATGCGGCCGATTATATCCTGAGGGTACTAAAGAAGAAAATGTCGATTGCTTTTTCTAATGGGCATACATTGTATGGAATCGCAGACTGCATGAAAGAGGATGTCCGGCTGAAATTTCTGAATACAAAAGGAATCGAAGTGCTGCCGCTGTTTGCGGAGTATAATATGCCTCCGGATACAGACGAAAAAGACCGGATTGCTTATTCCAACCAAAATGTGGAAATGATCGCAGAACTGTTCCATGGACACAGTTATCATTTTACGGTGCCGCCGATCGTGTCCTCCGAAAAAATCCGCAGGGAACTTTTGGAAGAACCCTGCATCAGGGAGACTATGACAAAGATTCAGAATGTGGATATGGCAGTGACGGGAATCGGCACACTGGATAAAGATTCTTTCGGGGCTAACGTAGGGATTGCAGACGAGAGTGAGTACGACCGTCTGAGAGCAAAAGGAGGAATCGGAGAATTCCTGCTTCATATTATTGATGCCGACGGAAAGGTCATAGACGATTCCTATGAGGGCAGACTTACCTGCATCCGCCTGGAAGATTTCAAGAAGATCCCGATTCGGATCGGTGTCGCATATGGGATGCGGAAAAAAGAAGCAATCCGCGCCGTACTGAGAGAAAAACTGGTGAACGTTCTGATCACAGATGAGCATGTGGCAGAATATCTGATTGAAAATTAATGTTAAGAAGCAGAGAAAAAGGAGGAAGAGATTATGGGCATCTTCTGTAATGTTTGAGGTGCTGCTTCCTTTGTATCAGGACAATTTTAAGGTGATTTTGATGGATTTTCTCGGAAATGGAAAATCAGACAGAGTGGATGAATTTCCGGCAGATGTATGGATGAATCAGGCAAAACAGGTAATTGGACTGATCGAGCATTTAAAGTATCAGAAAGTAAATCTTGCCGGCACAAGCGGCGGCGCCTGGACGGCTGTCAATGCGGCAATGGAACGACCGGATTTGATAAAAAGTGTTGCTGCGGACAGTTTTGATGGCAGAACGCTTGCAGATGATTTCGCAGAGAAACTGATCGCCGAGAGAACTTTTGCAAAAAATGATGCATCTGCAAGGCAGTTTTATGAATGGTGCCAGGGAGATGACTGGGAAAAGGTGGTTGACCTGGACACGAAAGCATTGATGGAATGCGCAGAGAGAAAACTTCCCCTGTTTCAAAAATCACTGGATCATCTGGAGGTTCCTGTTTTATTTCTGGGAAGCCTGGAAGATCCTATGGTCCGGAGCAATCTGGCAGAGGAATATGAACAGATAAAGCAGCAGGTTCAAAACGGACATGTATATCTCTTTCCGACAGGAGGACATCCGGCAATCGTGTCGAATACCGAAGCGGCTGCCCGGATTATCACGGAATTTATAAATGCTCTGTCAGGAATCGATTGAGAATAATAAGGAGAGGTTCGAGCCTCTCCTTTTCAATTAATGCGGTTTTCCATGTAGCCGTATGATTTTATTTTTTTCTTCTCCAAATCGATCCAATAGCTCATCGGGCAATTTTTCATCAGTTATAACATTTGTAATATCAGATAAGGGCGCAATCTGAAGGATTGCAGCCGCATGGAATTTTGTATGGTCTGCCAGGACATAAGTAACACCGGAATTCTTTATGATCAGTTTTTTCCATTCAATCACATCCAGCTGATTGTTTGATAATCCCTTCTCAGGCGTTATGCCATCTACACCGATAAAACCAATATCAGCGTTCATATCCATAAGATTATCTTCTGCAATGATCCCGGAAGTAGAAGAATATCCTTTTCGTACATATCCTCCAATAAATAACATATCAATGGTGTCTGTATTCAGCAGAATGTTTGCAATTTCAAAATAGTTTGTAATGATTGTCAGATGCAGCTTTGTATTTTTAATTGTCTGCGCCAGTGTGAGGCATGTTGTAGACGCATCTAATATGATAGAAGATCCATCCTGGATCAGATCCAGAGCGTAATGAGCAATGGATTCTTTCTCTGCGACACACTGGCCGATTCTGCGGTCGATTTTGGGAAAAGCAGAGGATTCCGAATCCGGTGAAAGAGATTCGGCTCCGCCATGAGTTCGTTTGATCAGACCTTTCTGTTCCAATGCCGTTAAGTCCCTCCTCATAGTGGCTGGAGACACATCAAATGTCAGATATAATTCTGAGAAAACAACTTTTCTATGTTCATTTATATATTGCAGGACGGCGTTGCGTCTTCGATTGTTCAAAATAGTCATACCTCCTATTGTTATCGCTCATTTATATTATATATAATATCAAAAATGATGGAAAAGTCAACACAAAACGCTCATATTGCAAAAATAACGCTCAAAATAATCATAATAATGGCAAAATGAGCGAAATATGTGATTGACAATCGCTCATAACAAATCTATAATAAACTTAAGAAATGGAAATGATAAACAGTAAGAAAGAAAAGGAGTGAAACATGAAAGAAACAGGAACAAAAATCAATGAAATCCAATCTGATATTCCGGGAATTATTCTTTTAAGCCACGGTCCGCTGGCTTCCGGATTATTAGGAACCATGGAGATGGTGTTAGGAACTGTTGAGAACGTAACGGCATTGGAACTGGAAGAAGGCGACCATACGGAAGAATACAGAAAGAGGATAGCAGAAATTGCGGAAGCCATGCCGGAAAAATCCGTGTTTTTAATGGATATTTTCGGGGGAAGTCCTTTCAACCAGGTAATACAGTATTTCCTGGAGAACAGCAAAGAAATAAGAGCGGTATCCGGAATGAATCTGGGAATGCTGATGGCAGCGGTGAATGCAAGACAGAATAATGATTCCGATATGATCGAAGAGATTACGAAAATGGGAAAAGAGGCTGTCATAAATATAGGGAAGCAGTGGAATGAACAGTGATATGTGAAAAGGGTGAGAAATATGGAAATAATCCTGATTTTTATATGGGCAGGAGTTCTGATCTCGCTGCTTTGTGACAGGAGAATAAGGAAAATAACAGAAGAGGTCATGGATTACGGAACAAAGGGACAGACAGGAGAACAGGCAGTCCGATTGTTTCTGAAAGAGATGGGCGGAAAGATGAAAATAAAATACGATTTTCACAGTATGTTTGATTATTACGATATAAAAAGTGAAACATTGAACATATGCTCATTGAGTAAAAATTCATCCTCTCTTTATTTTTACTGTCATGCGCTGCGTCAGATTGTTTTTGGGATCAGAGGACAAAAGAAGAAAAAACTGTATGCTTTGAAAACAGCTTTTTTAATGCTGCTGAGGATATCAGGACCGGTCATGCTGGTGCTTTTGCTGGCAGGGATTCTTTTACGAAACAGAATGTGGATAACAGCAGCAGGAATTGAGATTCTGATATTTCTGGGTTATCAGCTGCTGAATACAGGGATAGAAATGACGATCACAAAAGAAGCCATGATGTTTATAAAAAGCCATGACTCTTTAGGAAAAAAAGAAGAGAAAGAGGCAGAGAGGTTCTATCGGAGCATAGAATTTGCCGAATGGGCAGTTTTGTGGAAAGGAATCCGGAGTATTCTTTCCCTGATTTTGAAACTGCCGGGATGCCTGCTCGGGAGAAGAGGGGGTGAGCCGATAAAAAGTACGGAACGCTGAAACTGTTAAAAAATATTTGGAGGAAAAACTATGGAATTTACTTTATTAGAAGCGTTTTTACTGGGAACCTTTTACTGGTTTACCTGGATGGATTTTTGTATTGCACCGCTGAATTCCTGGGCAACATGGCAGGATTCAGTACTGGTCGGATTTGTTCTTGGCCTTGCGTACGGCGATGTTCAGCAGGGATTGTATCTTGGAGGTACCATTGGGCTGGTGTTTATCGGAGCGAATTCTGTCGGAGGAAATCTGGGATCTGATGTATCTCTTGCAAGTATCATTGCCATTCCGATTGCCCTGAAATTTAACTGGGATGCCAATACGGCACTGGTTGTTGCAACCGCCTTTGGTCTGGTTGGATCTTTCGTGGACACGTTTCGCCGATTGATTAACTCCTACTGGCACAGAGATGCGGAAAGACGAATCAAGGAAAGAAAGTATAAAAGTCTCTGGATTGATGCTTTTGCGGGACCATGGGTGGTTGCATACATAGTGCGTGCGGTTCCACTGACTTTATTGATCTATTTTGGTGGAACACAGATGGGCGATATTGTGTCAAAACTGCCAGAATGGATTATGAATGGATTTACAGTTGTTGGAGGACTGCTTCCTGCGCTTGGTTTGATTTTATGCTGTGCCATGATGGGACGTAAAGAATTGTATCCTTTCTTTATCATAGGCTATTACATGTCCACTTTATGCGGATGGACAACTCTGACAATCTTAGTTTTCGCTGTTATCTTTGCACTGTTTTATATGAGATTTACAAGTAATCCGGACGAGTCATCCGAGGGACTTGATATCGACTTTAAAGCACTGATGAAGGTAGACAGTTCCAAGAGTGAGCTGACCATCAGAGATCATGCGCGTCTTTACATGAGAACGTTATTATGGTTCCGTGAATCTCAGAGTCTTGAGTATTTCTTTGGTGTTGGATATATGTATATTATGAAGCCGGCACTGGAGAAATTATATAAGAATGATCCAGACGGATACCAGGAAGCAATGCTCCGGCATCTGACCCCGTTTATTACAGAGCCTTGTATGGGAGCATGTATTCATGGCTTATCTTTGGCAATGGAAGAAGAGAAATCAAAAGGTGCGCCGATTGAGGGCCAGGATATTATTACAATGGAAACATCACTGATGGGACCGATGGCCGGATTGGGAGATTCTATTTTCTGGACAACTGCAATTTCTATTATAAAATCTATCTGCATTGCCGGAGCGATCGCCGGACACTGGTATGCTGCATTTGGAATTATGCTGTGGGGAATTTTGGCCAACGTGATTGGCTGGTTCTCACATCTGATTGGATATAATCTGGGAGGGCAGTCTATTATACAGCTTCTTCAAAAAGGGATTTTCCAGAAAATTCTGCTGGCAGTCAGCGTCATTGGATTTACGATGATGGGAGTTATGACAGCGAGCAATGCACATATCAATGCGGTCTTCCGAATTACCAATGACTATACGATTCAGGGATTCTTAGATGAAGCTCTGCCAGGTGCATTGATGATGATTTTCTGCTGGTGTGGATTTAATTATATGTCAAAGGGAGGCAAGTTCGTAAAAATGCTTCTCGTAACAACTATTATTGGACTGTTATGCGGATTTGCAGGAATCTTAGGATAAAAACGAGGTGATAAAATGAAAGTACTTTGCATGTATGACGGACTATATAAAAATTACAGGGAACAGATTACGTATTCGAGAGAATATGCTGAGAAATTTACAGAGGAACCTGTTGTGATCGGGGAATATACTGATCCGGATCCATCAGTGGATTTTATAAAGAATATTTACCGGCTGGAAAAATTCGGGCCGGATCCTGAGCCTGTGGTGCCGGCATATGAAGAAAATCTGGATACAGAAGTGCTGGCGGTATCATTTTCTCCCGTGTCAGGAGCTATGATGGATCGTTTCCATAATCTGAGAGTCATTGGAATCTCAAGAACGGGAACAGAAAATGTTGATATCCCGGCGGCGACCAAAAGAGGAATTCTGGTTGTAAACGCCGCCGGAAGAAATGCAAATGCAGTATCAGATTATGCGATCGGGCTGATGATCGCGGAAGCAAGAAATATTGCAAGACAGCATGCTCTGATGAAAGCAGGCGGATTGGTAAAAGAATTTTCAAATAATGCAATCATGCCGGATCTGTATGGAAAGACAGTGGGTCTGTTTGGATTCGGATATATCGGGAAGCTGATGGCAGAAAAACTGTCCGGATTTCATGTAAAAATCATTGCGGTGGATCCGTATGTTACAGAAGACGAGATGAAAAAATATAATGTTGAAAAGACGGACCTTGATACTTTGTGTAAAGAGTCAGATTTTATCAGTCTTCATGCCAGACAGACGAAAGAAAACGAGAATACATTTGATAAAGAGCAGTTTGAAATGATGAAACCAACGGCATATTTTATTAATACAGCCAGGGCATCCATGGTAAATTATGATGCAATGATAGAAGCTTTAAAGGAGCGGAAAATCGCCGGAGCGGCTACAGACGTATATCCGAAAATGCCTCTGGATAAAGATGATCCGATTCGGAAGCTGGATAATATTACACTGTCCGCTCATCTGGCCGGCAGTACGACAGACGCAGTCATCAATTCATGGAAATATGTTTTTCAGAGGATATCAAATACCATCCATCATATTTCGTCTTTCGGTGTATTAAATCCGGAAGTTTTGGAAATGGATGTATATAAAAAATGGGCAGAGGAAAGAAAGGAGCTCATTAAGATAATCGAGTCATGAGGAGGTAATGGTTATGATTTGTATGACACGAGTAGATTTCAGAATGATTCACGGGCAGGTTGCAAGCGTGTGGATTCCTCATTACAGTGCGACCAAAGTCGTCATTATTGATGACACAACGAGCAAAGATACATTTGTGCAGCAGATTCTGACCTTTGCGGCGCCAAAAGGAACAAGCGTAGAATTTTATAATGTAGAAGACGGTGTTGCGAAATATAAAGAAGATCAATTCGGAAATGGAAAAATCATTGTTATTTTCCGATCCATCGAACAGGCGTATCAGGCGTACATGCAGGGATTTGAATTTGAATCAATCAATGTAGGGCAGACGCCGAGAGAAAGCAATCAGGTTCATGCGACGGCAACAGTATATGTGTCAAAAGAGGACCTGGATCATTTGAAGGAATTGGATCAGAAAGGGGTGTATGTATATTTCCGTCAGGAAATTTCAAAACCGGAAGTACAGCTGGATTCTGTTATAAAGAAGATAGGAGATAAATTCTGATGGAAAAATTGATATTTAGGATCAGCTGGATTCTGCTGGCTGTCGCGATACTGATCATACCTGCCGTTGGAGAGCAGGCAGTCCGAAATGGACCCTGGGGAGCCGTGATCGCTGTGACCGCAATCGCAGCGATTGCATTAAGGCTCTGTGTACTGCAGAAGACAAAGATAAAAAAAGAGAAAAAAACCTTTGGTTTAAAGCAGAGGAGACAGGCTTATGAAAATAGTAAACGGATTTGATTTATTTGCATATGCAAAAAAGAAAAATTTGCTGCTTCCGGCGTTTAATACAACCAATCTGGAAATGACAAAAGCGATTATCCTTGGATTAAATGACGCACATCTTCCAGGTTTTATACAAATTTCCTCCAATAATCTGAAACTATCAGATCCGGGGATGATCGCAGATCTGGTCCGCGATTTTCTTGAAAATACGGAAACGCCCATCGGGCTTCACCTGGATCATGGAAAAAGTTTTGAAGATGTCAGACGATGTGTAGACGCGGGATTTACTTCCGTCATGGTGGATGCGTCAGCATATGGATTTGAAGATAATATCAGAGCAGTCCGCAGAGCGGCAGAATACTGCCATTTCTATGATATACCGGTGGAAGCGGAACTTGGCGCGATCCGCGGAAAGGAAGATGATAACTGCAGTGAAGCCGACTGTAAGACAGATCCCGCTCTGGTGGAGGAATTTGTCGACCGGTCGGGGTGCGATACACTGGCGGTGTCCATAGGAAATGTACACGGATTAGAGGAAATTCCCAGAATCGATCTGCCGCTCCTGAAAGAAATTGCAGAAGTTTCCCCAGTCCCTCTTGTACTTCATGGTGGTTCGGGAATTTCATTTGAACTGATACGAAATATGAAAACATATAAAATGTCAAAAATCAATTATGGATCGGATCTCAGGCAGGCGTACATAAAAACATTCGGAAAAGCATATGAAGTCAACCACAAAGAAGCTGATCTGTATGGATTAAGTATGAAAGCAGTAGAAAATGTACGTCAGACAGCGTGTGATCTGGTCAGAATCATCAATGGATTTGAAGAAGGATGAGATAAAGTGTATTATTTGGGATTTGATATCGGAACTTCCGCATTAAAGACCATACTGATGGATGAGTATCAGGAAATTTTATATGACTCTGCCCAAAACTATCAATATGATGAACCGGAAGAAGGGTATAAAGAAATGAATCCGGAAATCTGGTTTCAGGCAGTGTATTCCGAACTGAAGCATGTAACGGCCCGATTCAGGGAACAGAAGATAGCGGCAGTCGGAGTGACGGGACAGATGCACACAACGGTATTTTTGGACAAATGGGGCAGGGTCATCCGTCCCGCGATCATGTGGAATGACACAAGAACAAAAGATGAAATTGACGATTTAAAGAAAAAACTAGCAGAGCATCAGGAAACCCGTTATATTTCAAAGATAATTTCTACCGGGAGTCCGGCGGTGAATGTTTTGTGGATAAAGGAGAATGAACCGGAACATTTCAAAAAAACTGTCAGAATCATGACAGCATATGATTACATCGTTTATCGTCTGACCGGCCGCTGCAGCTGTGATTACTGCGGGGCATCCACAAGTTCTTTTTATGATATTCAGACTAAGAGGTGGTCAGAGACCATGCTCCGGTATACAGGAATCAAAAAAGAGATGCTTGGGGAAATTCACAGAAGCTGTGATGTGATAGGAATGATTCATCCGGAACTGTGTGCGAAGCTGAAAATATCGTATCCGGTGAAAGTAATTGCAGGGACAGGAGATAACCCCGCAACAGCGGCAGCTATGGGAATTTTGGACCAGAAAGAACCTGTTATCTCTCTTGGTACATCCGGAGTTGTCATTTATCCGAAAAAAGATGGAGACTTTGACGGAAAAGGAAAGAATGTTCTGTTTTGTGCGAAAGGAAATGAGATGATTAACATCTGTCAGGGTGTGGTGCAGGCAGCAGGAGGCGCTCACAAGTGGTGGATTGAACAGATTCTTTCGGCAGATCAGATGGGTATTGATCAGGATAGAATGGAGGTCCTGGGAGACAATCAGGTTTTATTCTATCCTCATATCGCCGGAGATAAAACATTATATTCAGATGCAGGTCTCCGGGGCGCTTTTTTGAATCTTGGCAGTTATACCAGGAGAGAACATATGACACAGGCTGTGCTGGAAGGAGTCGCCTATGCAGTCAGAGAAGTACTGGAAACAATGGGAATGAAAGAAACGCCGGAAAAGATGCGGGTCAGCGGCGGAGGGAGCCGAAGTCCTGTCTGGATGGAGATCATGGCCAATGTTCTGCGAACGCAGATTGAAGTACATGAGACAAAAGAAAGTCCGGGATACGGAATCTGTCTTCTGGCCGCAATGGCGGATACAGGGATGAAGAAAAGGAAGACAGAATCGGAAGAAAAAAACATTTACATGCCGGATACAGAAACGATAAAGAAATATGAAAAAACATATAGAAAATATCAGAGGATTCATGATGCGGTAATGGAAATCAGATAAGAGAGAGACGGTCAGCCGTCTCTCTTTTGACATAAAAAGTTATATTTTATCAATCGAAGCACGTATTATTTTGGGTTTATTTTCTCCAAAAGAATGATAGATATCATCTTCCAGCTGATCATCTGTGATGACATAATCGACTTTGTCAAATGGTGCAATCTGCATCATGGCGCTGCGGTTAAATTTTGTATGATCCGCCAAAACAACAGTTTTGGAAGAAGCTTTCATCATTGCCTGCTTCAGAGGGATGATATCCAGTCGGTTATTCAGGAATCCTTTTTCAGGGTGGACAGCATCTGCACCGGCAAATAAAATATTACAGCTTAGATTCTCTGTCGTTTGTTCTGCAATGGCGCCGTAAGTAGCTGCTGTTGTTTTATGTACAATACCGCCGATAAAAAATAATTCAATCGACATATGTTCTTTTAGCAACAGAGCAATATCGAAGCTGTTGGTAATAATATTTAAAGTTAAATTGGAAGAAGCAATGATTCTGGCCAGTTCGAGACAAGTTGTAGAATCATCTATGATAATAGAATCACCATTATGCAGCAATTGAAAAGCGCACTGTGCGATCAGGACTTTCTCCTGGGGAGCCAGGATCGAGCGCTCATAAGTGGACAGAACCGCCGGCTGTTCCGCAGGAGGATTGATCGACTTGGCACCTCCGTGAACTCGGTGGATTAATCCTTCCTGATCCAGGACAACCAGATCTCTGCGCATGGTCGCGGCGGAAACCTCAAATTCACTGCACAAATCTGCAAATCGAACATAGCCGCGCTGATTGATCACCTCAAGAATATGGTATCTTCTGTTGTTCAAAATATCACCTCTCTTTTTTCTCTCATTTATTATAAAAAAAAGACTAAAATTGTGTCAACAAGGAGATGGGCAAAACGGTAAAATTTGGTACGATTTTTAAAGCAGGAAAGAAATATATCAGACAGAGAGAACTTTTCCATATTTTGAAAGCAGGACGGTTGTGGTATACTGTAGGCAGTGAAGAAATCAAAACCAGGAGAGCTTATGAACATTATTTTAACTGCGGTCAACGCAAAATACATTCATTCAAATTTAGCGGTATATTCTCTTCGAGCCTATGCGAAACCATATCTGGACGAAATAGAAATTGCCGAATATACGATCAATCAGACGACAGATTTCATTTTGATGGATCTTTACAAGAAGCAGCCGGACATTTTGTGTTTTTCCTGTTATATCTGGAACATCGAATATGTCACGGAATTGATTGTGGAAATCAAAAAACTGCTCCCTGAAGTGCCGATCTGGCTTGGCGGACCGGAAGTTTCCTACGATGCGGCGCAGGTTCTGGAATCATATCCTCAGGTTACGGGAATCATGAAAGGAGAAGGAGAGGAAACCTTTCTGGAAGTTCTGGATTATTATCATGGAAAAAGCAGTAATTTGTCAGACATTCCGGGGCTTACATATCGTGAAGACGGGCAGATCAGAGAGAATCCATGGCGTACGGTCATGGATTTAAGCAAAGTTCCTTTCGTTTATCAGGATATTGATAAATTTGAAAATAAAATCATCTATTATGAATCCAGCCGGGGATGTCCGTTTTCCTGCAGCTACTGTCTGTCTTCTGTCGATAAATGCCTTCGGTTTCGAAATCTGGATCTGGTGAAAAAGGAACTTCAGTTTTTCCTGGATCACAAGATTCCGCAGGTGAAGTTTGTAGACCGGACTTTTAACTGCAATCAGAAACATGCCATGGCTGTCTGGTCTTACATTTATGAACACGACAATGGCATCACAAATTTTCATTTTGAGGTGGCGGCGGATATTTTGACGGAAGAAGAGATCGCACTTCTTCATAAAATGCGCCCCGGACTGGTACAGCTGGAGATTGGAGTGCAGTCTACGAATCCGGATACGATTACAGAGATTCACAGAAAGATGGATTTCCAAAAAGTTGCCGAAATCGTGCGGCAGATCAATGCCGGGAAAAATGTTCATCAGCATCTGGATCTGATTGCGGGACTTCCTTATGAAGGACTGGATTCTTTTCAGAAATCTTTTGATGAAGTGTATGCTGTCCGGCCGGAACAGCTTCAGCTGGGATTTTTAAAAGTATTAAAGGGATCTTACATGGCAGAGCATCAGGAGGAATATAAGATGATTCATAAGGATAAACCGCCTTATGAAGTATTGTCAACGAAATGGCTTTCCTATGACGATGTTCTTGTGCTGAAATCAGTGGAAGAGATGGTGGAGACGTTTTATAACAGCGGTCAGTTTGGCAGTACAATAGAACATCTGGAGCAGTATTTTTCTTCCGCGTTTGAAATGTACTGCCGGATGGGAAGATTTTATGAGGAACAAGGATATCATAAAAGAAGCCATTCAAGAATTGGACGATATGAAATTTTACTGGAGTTTATCAAAACAGCGGTGCCGGAAGAGAGTCTGGTTTTCTTCCAGGAGCTGCTGACTTTTGATCTGTATTTAAGGGAAAATGTGAAAAACAGACCGGCCTTTGCAGGAGACTATACGGTGGAAAAAGAAGAACTGTTCCATTTGTATGACGAAGTATTTCCAAGAGAAGAAGCATTGGCCGGATATGCCGGAAAGCATCAGAGAAAGATGATCCATATTGAAAAGTTTCAATATGATATCCTGTCCGAGCGGAAAGAAAAAAGAGAAACTTTGATTCTGCTGGATTATCAGAAGAGAAATCCGCTGAATCATCAGGCAAAAGTGATTCGTCTGCCGATAGAAACGTAGACTGGAAAGGAAAATATGATGAAATATGATTTTACATCCATTATGGAACGGAAGGGTATGGATGCCATTGCTGTGGATAATGTAGGAAAGCATATGTGGGGAAATGAACCGCAGCCGCCGGAAGATGGATTTGATTTTGTGCCAATGTGGGTTGCTGATATGAATTTCCCGACCTGCCCGGCAGTGACGGAGGCGATTATCAAGAGGGCGAAACATCCGGCCTTTGGCTATTTTACTCCCCGTGAGGAATATTTTGACGCCACGATCCGGTGGCAGGAAGAACACCACAAGGCAGCGGGACTTACCAAAGAAGCCATAGGCTATGAAAACGGGGTCCATGGCTGTGTGACCAGTGCGGTGCAGGTGCTGTCGCAGCCGGGAGACTGTATTTTGCTGCATCGTCCTTTTTATCTTGGTTTTTCAGAGGATATTGAGACCATAGGCAGGAAATCCATCTACAGTGATCTGAAGAAAGATGAAGACGGCATTTACCGGATGGATTTTGAGGATATGGATGCTAAAATTAAGAAATACAGAATTCATCTGGTGATTTTCTGTTCTCCGCACAATCCGACCGGCCGTGTCTGGGAGCGGTGGGAACTGGAAAAGGCCATGGAGATTTTTGAGAAAAATAAATGTTATGTGATCAGCGATGAGATATGGGCGGATCTGACTTTTTCAGGACATCAGCATATACCAACCCAGATGGTCAATGAATGGGCAAGACAGCATACCATAGCAGCGTACGCACCGAGCAAGACCTTTAATTTAGCAGGCATGATCGGAAGCTACCATATTATCTATAATCCGTACCTCAGGGACAGAATCCGGACTTATGGAGAGAATACTCATTATAACAGCCAGAATGTTCTTTCCATGCATGCGCAGATTGGGGCCTACAGTCCTCAGGGGTATGAATGGGTGGAAGAACTCCGGCAGGTGCTGGAGAAAAACTGCCGGTATGCCTGTGAGTTTATCAATCAGGAAATTTATGGCGTTGATGTAACCATGCCGCAGGGGACTTATATGATTTTTCTGGACTGCACGGAATACTGCAGAGAAACCGGGAAAACGCTGGATGATGTCATAAATGCCGGATGGGATGTAGGAATCGGATGGCAGGATGGACGGCATTTTGGAGGGAACTGTCATATTCGAATGAATCTGGCGCTTCCATTGTCACAGATTGAAAAAGTTTGTATGCTGATGAGTGAGCATGTTTTTTAAAAACTTTGTTATCTGGGAATTGGAAAACTGACAGGCCGGACAAGGTATGTTATAATGTGTCTGAGGTATAACATTTCTTTTTAAGGAGAATAAGAATGGAAAAAATCAAAAATGAAGTATGGAAAAAAGATTTTGGTGAGTTTAAAGAAAAAACAGATCAGTTTTATGCAGGAGAGCTGGATAAGGCTTCCTATAAAGGCTTTTCCGGACGGTTTGGAAGCTATGCGCAGAAAGACGGAAAGGCAAGCATGCTTCGTCTGCGAATGGCCGGAGGACGCCTGACAAAGGATAAGATGAAGTTTATTGCTGACAGCATTGAAAAATATAAAGTAAATAAAGTGCATTTTACCACGTGTCAGACGATCCAGCTTCATAACCTGCGCCCGGAGGCCATCTATGGCATTATGGAAGGCGCTCTGGATCATGATATTGTGACCATGGGAGGCGGAGGAGATTTCCCAAGAAATGTAATGGTATCTCCGCTTTCAGGAGTTGAGAAGGGAGAGTATTTTGATGTTCTTCCGTATGCGGAGGCAGCCGGAGAATATCTGATGACATTTATCCCGAAGAAAATGATGCCAAGAAAACTGAAAGTTTGTTTTTCAAACAGTCCGGCAAACAGGACGCACGCAACATTCCGGGATCTGGGATTCGTTGCCCGTCCGGACGGATTGTTTGATGTGTACAGCGCAGGAGGTCTGGGAAATAATCCAAGATTTGGAGTAAAAGTTGCCGAAGCAGTGGAGCCATCTAAGATTTTGTATTATATCTGCGCTATGAGAGAGACTTTTATTGCATATGGAAATTATGAACAGAGGGGAAAAGCAAGAACAAGATATATGCAGGAAACCCTGGGAGAAGAAGGATATAAGAAAGCGTACCTGGAGAAACTGGATGAAGTTTTTGCGTCAGGAGAGAATCTGGATCTGGATATTACGGCAGAAGAAGTGAAAAAGCAGGGAGATGGATCTGAAGTAGAGGATCCTCGTGTGATCGCTCAGAAACAGGAAGGTCTTTATGCTGTGACATATCATCCAATTGGAGGATGCCCTGCTCCGGAAAAGCTGGGTGAGATTTATCATGTGATTCAGGATATGGAAGACGTGGAAGCAAGGGTTGCTCCGGATGAGACGATGTACATTATCAATCTTACAGGATCAGAGGCGAAGAAAGTTCTGGAAGCAACCAGTGACGGAGCCAGAACATTATTTGAAACATCTGTTTCCTGTATCGGAGCCTCTATCTGTCAGGTGGGAATTCGTGATTCTCAGGCGCTGCTTCATAAATGTGTGGAGGCAGTCAGAGAGGCAGGCATCAAAGACGGAGCCCTGCCGCAGATTCATATTTCCGGATGTCCGTCTTCCTGCGGAACTCATCAGACAGGAGAGATCGGATTCCATGGATGCGTAAAGGTAGTGGACAAAGTCCCTCATCCGGCTTTTACCCTTCATTTGAATGGATGCGATCTTCAGGGGAAAGAACGAATGGGAGAGAAAGTCGGTGTTCTCCTGGAAGAGGATATTCCGAAGTTCTTTGTAAAACTTGGAAAGATCGTAGAAGATTCCGGAATGGACTATAAAGAGTGGAGTCAGAAATATCCGGATGAAATAGAAAAAGCAGCAGAAGAATTTATCAAATAAGAGATGGAAACAGCAGCACTATAAACGTCCGTGAAACCGGCGTTTATAGTGTTTTTCCGTCCAAAGACAGGGAGGAAAGACATATGGCGTATTTTCCGCTGTTTCTTCAGCTGGAGAAGCAGCAATGCCTGGTGGCAGGCGGCGGCAGAGTAGCATTGAGAAAGATCAGAGCATTAAGGGAGTTTGGCGGCGAAGTAGAAGTTGTAAGCCCTGAGATCATACAGCCGATTCTTCAAATGCCGGATGTAATCTGCAGATGCCGTGCCTTTCAGATCTCAGATCTGGAGGGCAAAACTCTGGTCATTGCGGCAACTGATGAGAAAGAAGAAAACCACAGAATCAGCATGGCCTGCCGGGAAAAAGGAATTCTGGTAAATGCGGTGGATCAGACAGAAGACTGCAGTTTTATTTTTCCGGCGTACATAAAACAGGGAGATGCGGTGGCAGCCTTTTCCAGCGGGGGAAACAGCCCTGTGGCGGCACAGTATATGAAACGTCAGATGGAACCGGTGCTGACAAAGCATCTGGGGGAACTGACAAAATGCCTGGGGGACATCCGGGCGGCTGTAAAAGAACAGATAGATGTCAGAGACCGAAAACATCTGTATGAAGAAATCCTGCGGATCGGGCTGGAAGAAGAGCCAATGCCGGGGGAAGAAGAGATACAGCAGTTAATTGAAACATACAGCAGAAAATCGAGGAAAGAGATATGGACAGAACAAGAAGACTGAGAATGAATGAAGCCATAAGAGATTTGGTAAGGGAACAGCATGTACGGATTGATGAGCTTATCTATCCAATGTTTGTAATAGAAGGAGAGAATATATGCAGTCCGGTGGATTCCATGCCGGGAATTTGTCAGTATTCCACAGATCGTATGTGGGAAGAACTGGAACGGGTCCGGGAAGCCGGGATTCCGGGAATCCTGATTTTTGGAATCCCGGATCATAAAGATGAGGTGGGAAGCGGCGCCTATGATGAAAATGGAATCATCCAGAAGGCAGTCCGCCTGATCAAGAAGAAGTATCCGGATCTTCTGGTGATTTCGGATGTATGTCTCTGCGAGTATACTTCTCACGGACACTGCGGACTGGTAAAAGACGGGGTAATCCTAAACGATGAGACACTGCCTCTTCTGGCAAAGACAGCCGTCAGCTATGCCAGGGCCGGTGCCGATATCATAGCGCCAAGTGATATGATGGATCTGAGAGTCGCGGCAATCCGGGATGCTCTGGATGAAAATGGATTTTCCCAGATACCGATCATGGCGTACAGCGCCAAATTTGCGTCTGCCTATTACGGACCGTTCCGTGACGCGGCACATTCCGCGCCGGGATTTGGAGACCGTAAAACGTATCAGATGGATCCTGCCAATGGAAGAGAGGCGCTGCGGGAAGTGGAAGAAGATATTCTGGAAGGAGCTGACATGATCATTGCCAAACCGGCGCTTGCCTACATGGATATCATAAAAGAAATTTCACAAAACTATAATATACCGATCGCTGCTTATAATGTCAGTGGAGAATATTCCATGGTAAAAGCAGCGGCAGCCAACGGATGGATCGATGAGAAAAAGATCGTTATGGAAAATCTAACCGGATTAAAGAGAGCCGGAGCCAAGATGATCATTACGTATCATGCGCTGGACGCGGCAAAATGGATCAGAGAAGAGGAGAAGTAGATGGAGACAAAATCAAAAGAATTGTTTGAACGCGCAAAAAAACATATTCCGGGAGGCGTCAACAGTCCGGTCAGGGCTTTCCAGGCGGTTGGCAGGACCCCGCGGTTTATGAAAGCTGCAAAAGGAAGCCGGATCTGGGATGAGGATGAAAATGAATTCATTGATTATGTCTGTTCCTGGGGACCGGGAATTCTTGGACACGCTGATCCAAGAGTCATTAAAAAGGTAAAAGAAGCCTGTGATCTGGGTCTTACATACGGCGCGCCGACACAGAAAGAAGTAGAGCTTGCGGAACTGATCGCGGAGCTGGTTCCATCCATGGAAGTCAGCCGTCTTGTAAGTTCCGGGACAGAAGCCGTGATGAGCGCCGTTCGGGCGGCCAGAGGATATACGGGAAAAGATAAGATTATAAAATTCAGGGGATGCTATCATGGCCATTCCGACGGGCTGCTGGTAAAGGCGGGATCCGGAGCACTGACCACATCAGTGCCGGACAGCGCCGGAGTACCGGCGGATTATACAAAAAATACACTGGTGGCGGAATTTAACGACAGGGATTCGGTCGAAGCCTTATTCCAGTCGAATCCGGGAGAAATTGCCGCGGTGATTGTAGAGCCGGTGGCCGCCAATATGGGAGTAGTCCTGCCGGAAGAAGGATTCCTGGAGTTCTTGCGGGATATCACAAAAAATAATGATTCTCTTCTGATTTTTGATGAGGTAATCACGGGATTTCGTCTGGCACTGGGCGGCGCCCAGGAATATTTTCATGTCACCCCTGATCTTACGACTCTTGGAAAGATCGTTGGAGGGGGCATGCCAATCGGAGCCTATGGAGGGAAAAGGGAGATCATGCAGATGATTTCTCCGGATGGCCCGGTATATCAGGCAGGAACCTTATCAGGAAACCCGATCGCAACAACAGCCGGAATTGAGACGCTGAAGATCCTGAAGGAAGATCCGGATATCTACAAACGTCTGGAAGCCAGGGGAGAAAAAATGGCACAGGCGGTCAGAGACGCGGCGGGAGAACGTGTCCGAGTCAATCAGATTGGCTCCCTGCTGAGTGTTTTCTTTACAAAAAATGAAGTCAGAGACTACGAAAGTGCCGCGTCATCCGACCTGGAACTGTATGCGGAATACTTCGGATATCTGCTGGATCACGGCATTTATACGGCTCCGTCTCAGTTTGAAGCCATGTTCCTGTCAGATGTTCATACGGAAGAAGACATCGAAACAACCTGCCAGATTATGAGAGATGCGTTATGCAGTTTGCGTTTTTAGGAATCAGTTATCAGAATACGGAGCTTGAAGTACGGGAAAAAGCAGCATTTACGGATCAGAAGAAGATGGACTTTTTTCACGAGGCGGAACAGGCGGGAATCCGGCAGTGTATGATTTTGTCCACCTGTAACCGGAGTGAGGTTTTTTATTTCTGGAAAGAAGAGAAACAGAAAAAGCAGATCCTTAAGATTTATAAGAGTATGTTCCCAGAGGTGGAATTAGAGGATTATATCCGGCAGGATCAGGGAAAAGAAGCGGTATTGTATCTGTTTCGCGTGGCAGCAGGTCTCGAATCCATGGTTGCGGGGGAAGACCAGATTCTCGGACAGGTAAAACACGCTCAGGAATTTTCCAGAATGATGGGAGCCTGTGGGAAAGAGCTGGATAAAGTAGTCCGGGATGCGGTTACCTGTGCAAAGAAGATAAAAAGTGAATTAAAGATCAGCGAAAGGCCGCTGTCAGTGGGATATATCGGAATTCAGAAATTAAATGAAGCCTGTCCCATTGAAGGGAAAAAGGTTCTGGTCATCGGAAGCGGAAATACTGCGGCTCTTGCTTTGAAATATCTTCGGGAATACAAGGCAGGGGAAATCCTTGTGTGCAGCCGTACATATGCCCATGCGGGAAAACTGCAGGAGCAGATGAAAGATCTGGCAGTCGTGCCATATCAGGAACGGTATCAGATTATGAGAGAATGCGGCATCGTAGTATCAGCCACTTCCGCTCCGCATCTGGTCGTAAAAAGCAGTGAGTTCTGGCCGGAGAAACCGGTGGCATTTTTAGATCTTGCGGCGCCAAGGGACATTGACCCGGTTTATGATACCTGTCCGGACGCCGTTTTGATTCATCTGGATACGCTGCGGGAAATATCCAGACACAATCAGGAAGAACGAATGCGGCTTTTAAAAGACAGTGAACAGTGGATTGCGGAAGCGGGAAATGAAACCATGCACTGGCTTCAGATCAGCCGGATGGATCCGACGATCCGCTCTCTTCAGGAGCGGTGCCGGGAGATCGCGCAGGACAGCTATGAATATCTTTCCAGAAAAATGGATTTAAGCGACAGGGAAAAACGACTGCTTCAAAAAGTACTGAACGCTTCCCTTCAAAGACTGATCAAAGAGCCTGTCCAGCAGCTAAAACATCTGGAAAATCAAAAAGAGCAGGATGCATACAGGAAGATCGTGCATCAATTGTTTCAGTTTGAGGCAGAGGAGAAAAACGTATGATTTATAAAATTGGATCCAGGGGATCAAAACTGGCACTTGCCCAGACAGAGTCTGTGTGCCGGGAATTAAAAAAACGATATCCGGAACACACATTTGAAATTGTGATTGTTAAGACCAAAGGCGATAAGGTACAGGACAAACCCCTGGACCAGGTAGGCGGAAAAGGCATTTTTGTCAAGGAAATTGAGGAAATGATCTTATCCGATGAAATTCAGATGG
The DNA here is from genome assembly GCF_016586355.1 of Anaerostipes butyraticus. Classification (GTDB taxonomy): domain Bacteria; phylum Bacillota; class Clostridia; order Lachnospirales; family Lachnospiraceae; genus Anaerostipes; species Anaerostipes butyraticus. The sequence goes on along the minus strand of NZ_BLYI01000027.1, from coordinate 32,666 downwards.
GTGTTCACAGTATGAAAGATATGCCTGCTCGTCCGGCAGAAGGGCTGATCTTTTCCAAAGTATGGAAACGAGAGGATCCAAGAGACGTCCTGATCTTAAGAGAAAAGAAGAGGCTGCAGGAGCTTCGCCATGGTGCGGTGATCGGAACCGGAAGCAAAAGAAGGGCATTTCAGCTGAAGAAACTCCGGCCGGACCTGCAGGTTGTCGGAATCAGAGGAAATGTAGATACGAGACTCCGCAAGATGGAGGAGCAGAAACTGGACGGCATTGTTCTGGCAGCGGCAGGGCTGCACCGGCTTGGAATGGGAGACCGGATTTCCCAGTATTTTTCAGAAGAAGAGATGATTCCGGCGCCGGCTCAGGGAGTTCTTGCCCTGGAACTTCGGAAAAATAATGAAGAACTTCGAAAGATGCTGGACGCATGTGCGGATGAAGAAAGTCAGAAAGAAGCATCATCAGAAAGGCAGTTTCTGGAAGCCATGGGCGGAGGATGCCATGTTCCTGTGGGAGCCTCCTGTGTGAAACAGAAAGACGGAACCTATCGGTTTTATGGAATGTTCGGCACAGAAGATGGCAGCAGGATTGTATATGAATCTGCGGCGGGAAGCGACCCCGGGACACTGGCAGAAAGTACGGCCGCAGCTATCAGGAGAAAAATGGCAGGCACTGTATTTCTGACAGGAGCCGGTCCGGGAGATCCCGATCTGATCACCGTAAAAGGAAGGAAAATCCTTCATCAGGCAGATTGTGTGATTTATGACCGGCTGGCAGATCCCGGCCTTTTGAGCTATGTAAAAAAGGACTGCGAAAAGATTTATGTGGGAAAAGAGAACCGTCACCATGTGATGGAACAGGAAGAAATCAACCGGCTTCTGGCGCAGAAAGCCATGGAACATAAAGTTGTAGTAAGATTAAAAGGCGGTGATCCTTTTGTATTTGGAAGAGGCGGCGAAGAAGCGATGTTTCTTAAAAAGCTGGGAATTCCAGCGCAGATCATCCCAGGCATCAGTTCTTGTATCGCCGGTCCTGCTTATGCGGGAATTCCTGTGACGCACAGAGGTACTTCCGGGGGATTTCATGTGGTGACAGCGCATGACCGGAACAATAAACTGGCGGACATTGATTTCGAAGGAATGGCTCGTTCGGGAGAAACATGTATTTTTCTGATGGGATTTTCAAAAATCGGAGAAATTGTTCAAAAACTTCAGGAAGCCGGAATGTCCCCTCATATGCCGGCGGCGGTAATATCAAGAGCGGCATCTGTGAACCAGAAGACATGCATTGGAACACTGGAAACCATAGAGGAACGGGTCCGGAAAAATCGGATGGAACCACCGGCTGTGATCGTGGCAGGAAAAACTGTAGAACTATCCGCTTTCATTGGAACGGTCAGACAGCAAAAGCCATATCTGGTTACAAAAATCGGAACAAAACCATCTCGTTTGTCGGAACTTCTTCGTGGAAGAGGAGTTTCAGTTACGGAAATCCAGACCGGCAGCATTGTAATGACAGAACAAAAATTTACAAAAGACATGCTGCAAAAAGCATCGTGGCTTATCTTTACCAGCAGAAACGGTGTAAAAGGATTTATGAAAAATCTGCAGGATTCTGATCTGGATGTCAGATGTCTTCATCATACAAAAATAGCGGCAATTGGGCAGAAGACAGCACATTGGCTGAAAAAATACGGACTTTTGGCAGATCTTGTGCCCCAAATATATGACAGCGGACATCTTGCCCAGTGTCTGAAGCAGAAAGCCGGAAAGCAGGATCTGGTATGCCATATTAAAGGGAAGGAAGGCACTTCTGTTCTTCGGGATACGCTGGCGCCGCTGTGTAAGTATCATGAAATAGAAGTTTATGAGAATCAGCCGGTAAAGATAGAAAAACCAGGATCACCAGATCAGTATGCCGGAACGGTATTTACCTGCGCGTCTTCTGTCAGGCGTTTTTTTGGATCCATGGAAGCAAAAACAGCAGAAAAGTGGAAACGGGAAATGCGATGCTTTAGTATTGGAACTGGAACCACATCGGCGCTTCAACAGATTGGTGCGGCGAAGATCTGTGAGGCTTTGCAGGCGGATTATGAGTCTCTTGCCGCTGTGATAGGAAAGGACGTGGAAGATGTATCTGTTTCAGAAGATTGAAGAGATGATGATGCGCTATGAAGACGCAAGGAAAACCATAGGAGACTTTGTCCTGAAAGAACAAAAAGATCTTCATAAATATACGATAGGAGAAATCGCAGAAAAGACCTATACTTCAAAATCCACAGTGACTCGATTTGCCAAGACTTTGGGCTACAGCGGCTGGAAAGCTTTTATGAAAGACTTTGTTGCGGAACAAAGATATCAGATGGAGAACCAGGGAAATGCAGACGCTAATTTTCCTTTTGAGAAGGGAGATTCAACGGAGGTGATCATGCGCAGGATTAAACAGGTACAGATTGAGAGCATAGAAGATACTTATAATCTTATGGAGCCTGCCATGGTGGACTTGGCAGTAAAACATCTTCTGAATGCACGGCACATCGTTATATTTGGCCTGAGTCCCAATATTTATCTGGGGGAATTATTTCGAAGGAAAATGGTAACGATTGGAAAGCAGGTTGATATTGCAGGTCTTGGCGAGACAGGGATCATATCCAGGACGCTGACGGAACAGGACTGTGCTATCGTGATTTCCTATTCCGGGAATAATGAATACGCAGAACCGGCAATCCACATTAAAACGATGTTAAGCAATCATGTTCCGGTCATTGGAATCACCAGCGGGGGAGATAATTATATCCGCAAAAGTTTAAACTGTGTGCTTACTATGTCATCCAGAGAACGCCTCTATACAAAAATTTCCAACTTTGCCACGGAGGAGTCGATTATTTACATATTGAATGTATTGTTCTCCTGCTATTTTGCTGAGGATTATGAGAACAATAAGGTATTTAAGATCAAAAATTCAAAAATGCTGGAATATGACAGAAATGCGATCCTCAAAGAAATGCAGGATTTATAGTGCCTTTTGTATAGGAAATGAAATTTTAAAAGAGAAAGCCTTCAGAAGATTTATTTTTTCTTCTGAAGGCTTTTCTTATGGAAAGTTTCATGTTTTTTCACGATTTTTATGGATTCTGGCAGCCTTTATGAAACTAAGTTTTGTGTTTATGTTTTATATTGAAATCATAAATTCACGGTGCTACACTTCAGACATAGAAACAAATAGAACTCCTTGAACATGGTACCAGTAAAGCAGATCTGCAGTTTAAGGAAATGCACTTTCAAAAAGTTTGGGAGGAGAAAAATGAGCAAAGAATATGAATCCCTGGCAAAGTCCATCGTAGAGTTTGTTGGCGGAAAAGAAAATGTGAACGATGTGTATCATTGTCAGACAAGACTCCGTTTTAAATTGGCAGATGAAGGGAAAGCAGATCCGAAAAAACTGGAAGACCTGGATGGCGTCACGAAAGTTCTGATCAATGCAGGTGTGTTTCAGGTTGTGATCGGAACCCATGTTGCCGATGTTTTTGAGGAAATTGAGAAATTTGCGGATATCAAAAAAGCATCAGGAGGAGAAGAGCCGGAAGAGGAGAAAAAGAATTTTTTAGAGGCTCTGATTGACTTTATCGCAGGATCATTCCAGCCGATCATTCCGGCATTATCCGGAGCGGGTATGGTCAAAGCTGTACTGGCTCTCTTAATGGTCTTTGGTGTGATCACTGCAGAGTCTCAGACTTATTATCTGCTGAACATGTTTGCAGACGGCGTGTTCTATTTCCTGCCGATTCTGCTGGCAGTAACAGAAGCCCAGAAACTGAAATGCAATCCTGTTCTGGCAGCCGGTGTTGCGGCGATGCTGCTGCATCCGAACTGGTCAGCTCTTGTAGAAGCCGGAGATCCTGTACGGTTTTTTGGAGTGATACCGTTTACTCTGGCAACCTATACATCCAGTGTAATTCCAATTGTACTGATTGTATTTGTACAGTCTTATGTTGAAAAATGGCTGAATAAGCATGTACCGAAATCTGTAAACCTGGTTTTTGTACCGATGCTGACCTTCCTTATTATGGGAACACTTGCATTCTCTGTATTGGGGCCGATCGGTGCCATTGTGGGTGATTATCTGGCAGATTTCTTTAACTTTCTAAGCACAAATGCAAGCTGGGCTCCTGCATTGATCATCGGAGGATTCCTGCCGATTATGGTTATGTTTGGCATTCATAACGGAGTTGCGCCTCTGGGTGTACTGCAGATGTCTAATCTGGGATATGACAGCATCTTTGGTCCTGGATGCGTCTGCTCTAATATGGCACAGGCAACAGCTGCGCTGGTCGTGGCTCTGCGCACCAAAGATAAGAAGACAAAACAGACGGCTGCATCTGGTTCTATCACAGCCTATATGGGAATTACAGAGCCGGCTTTATATGGAATTAACCTTCCGAAGAAATATCCGCTGATTTCAGCTATGATTGGCGGAGGTCTTGGGGGATTGTATGCGGGAATCACCCATACTCATCGTTTTGCTACAGGTTCTTCCGGGCTTCCGGCAGTACTGCTTTATATCGGCGACAATACCATGTCATTCTTTATCAATATCATTATAGCGATCGTAATTAGTATTGTGGCAACAGCTGTCATTACTTATGTACTCAGCCTTCGGTTTGAAAAGGCAGAAACGACAGAGGGAAAAGAAGGAACAGCAGCAAAAATCCCGGCAGCAGGAGAGGGCGGGACGACCATCTGCAAAGTGCCGGTAAAAGGCAGAATCAAGCCGATTGATCAGGCGGATGACGAAGCATTTGCGGCAAAAGCAATGGGGGATGGACTGGCTATCGATCCGGAAGACACTACAGTTACGGCACCGTTTGACGGTACAATCGCGGCCCTGTTCCCGACAAAACATGCTATCGGGCTGGTATCTGAAAACGGTGCGGAAGTTCTGATCCACATCGGAATTGATACAGTAGATTTAAACGGACAGTATTTTATGGCATTTGTCAATCAGGGAGATACGGTCAGAGCCGGCCAGAAACTGGTGGAATTTGATCAGAAGAAGATTCAGGAAGCCGGATATTCCACACAGACGATGTTTGTGGTAAGCAATACGCCGGACTGTAAGGAAATTAAACCGCTGAAGACCGGTGCAGCTCAGGCCGGAGAAGATATGTTAGAGATCGTGATGTAAAGGAGAAAGGTTATGTTTTATAAAGAGTTAAAAAAATTCCCGGAACATTTTTTATGGGGCGCATCCACTTCCGCATATCAGGTGGAGGGAGCGTATAACGAAGACGGCAAAGGTATGTCTGTGCAGGACGTGCATGAACCGCCGGAAGGAATTACAGATTTTAAAATTGCCAGTGACCACTACCATCATATGAAAGAAGATGTAAAACTGATGGCGGAACTGGGACTGAAGGCCTATCGGTTTTCCATCGCATGGACAAGAATCCTTCCCAATGGAGCAGGTGAGGTGAACGAAAAAGGCGTAAAATTCTATAACGATCTGATCAATGAACTGATTTCTCATGGAATTGAGCCGGTTGTCACTATGTATCATTTTGATCTTCCATACGAACTTCATAAACAAGGCGGATGGTGTAATCGAAAGACCATTGATGCTTTTGTACAGTATGCGAAAATACTGTTTGAAAACTATGGAGACCGGGTTAAATACTGGCTGACCATCAATGAGCAGAATGTTATGATCAATCATCCAAACGCCATGAACCCGGGAAGGCTTCCAACAAAGAAGGAGCTCTATCAGCAGTGCCACAACATGTTTGTGGCTGCGGCAAAGGCGACAATTCTTTGCCATGAAATGTGTCCGGGTGGAAAAATCGGACCGGCGCCAAATATTACAGCAATTTATCCGGCAACATGCAGTCCGGAAGATGTGATTGCAGCCGATAACTGGGAAAGCATCCGATGCTGGCTGTATCTGGATGTGGCTGTTTATGGAAGATATAATTCTCTTGTGTGGGCGTATCTGGAAGAAAAGGGATATACTCCGGTTATTGAAGACGGAGATATGGAGATTATCGCGAAGGCGAAACCAGATTATCTGGGAGTGAATTATTACGCTACAGCAACCGTCAGCGCAGCCAGAAATGATGGAACTGACTGTCAGCCGAGAAACGGAGATCAGCAGGTTATGATTGGAGAAGAAGGCGTATACAGAGCTGCGAAAAATGATCATCTGGAGATTACAGATTTTGGGTGGATGGTAGATTCCATCGGTATGCGGGTTACCTTGCGCCGGGTTTATGACCGCTATCACCTGCCAATCCTGATTACCGAAAACGGGCTGGGAGCAAAAGATGAATTGGGAGAGGATGGAAAAATCCACGATGATTACCGTATTGACTATCTAAAGCGTCATTTCCATCAGGCACAGCTTGCCGTTACAGATGGAGTTGACCTGATCGGATACTGTCCTTGGGCTTTTATCGATCTGGTAAGCACTCACCAGGGATATGGAAAACGTTACGGATTTGTCTACGTCAACCGGGGAGAAGATGATTTGAAAGATATGCGGAGAATCTGCAAAGACAGTTATTACTGGTACAAAGAAGTAATCAAACGCAATGGAATAGAAGAATAACAGAAAAGAAACTCCGGGCGGGCTGCAAAACAGCATTTGCCCGGAGCTCTTTTAAATTGTCAGAACAGACAGGTAAAAAATTTTTAAATATATATTGACACGATGTCAAAATAGTGATACATTACAAGTGTTGACACGATGTCAAAATAGAAAGGAAGGTAATGATCATGAAGAAAAATATTGGTTCAGCATTGGCTTTATATCCAACTCCTGTTGTAGTAGTAGGCGCCATGACAGGTGATAAACCTACATGGACGCTTGTGGCGCATGTAGGCATTATCGGACATGACAGAATTCTGGTTAGTTTAGCTTCTGCTCATTATATCAACCAGTTTATTAAGAAGAATAACAAACTGACAGTTAACCTTGTAAATGAGGATATGCTTCCGGAGGCAGATTACACAGGTTCCGTCAGTGGTGAAAAAACAGATAAATCTCAGATATTTGAATACGAGATGGGAGAATCCGGCGCGCCTGTGATTAACAAGGCGCCTCTTACAATGGAATGTTCTGTGGCAGATGTTTACAACACCGAAGGGTTTGAAAGCTTTATCTGCACGATCGATCATACTTATGTGGAAGAAGAGCATTTGAACGAAGATAATAAGATCAACTATCAGACATTGAAACCTGTACTGTTTGAATTTCCGACCTATGAATATCTGAAGACAGGGGAAGTGATTGGAAAATGCCTGTCTTTCAAAAATGACTTACAGAAATAACAGCAGCCGAAACAAAATCCATCATAAAAATGATAGAAAAAGGAGAAAATGGTAAATGAAAAATTTTGAATTTTTTGTTCCTGCAGATATTTTATTTGGCAGGAATCAGGAAGACAATCTGCCTGAAAGACTGAAAGGTTACGGGAAGAAAATTTTAATGACATACGGCGGAGGCAGCATTAAGCGCAGCGGCTTATATGATAAACTGCTGGGGCTGCTGAAGGATTTTGAAATCTTTGAGCTGAGCGGCATTGAGCCGAATCCCAGAGTCAGCACTGTAAATAAGGGAGTGGAAATCTGCAGAAAAGAAGGAATCGATATGATTCTGGCAGTTGGCGGCGGAAGCACCATTGACTGCTCAAAGGCAATCGCAGCAGGCGCCTACTATGACGGGGATGCCTGGGATCTGGTAACAGGAAAAGCGCCGATTGAAAATGCACTTCCTCTGGCAGTGGTATTGACGCTGGCGGCTACCGGAAGTGAAATGGATTGTGCAGCGGTTATTTCAAATGAAGAGACAGAAGAGAAACTTTTGATGGGACACCCGCTTCTTCTTCCGAAAGTATCTGTTCTGAATCCTGAAAACACATTTTCTGTACCGGCATATCAGACGGCATCCGGAGCTGCTGATATGATGTCACATATCCTTGAGAGTTATTTTGATTAGGAAGAGGCGTTTGTACCGGATGCGATCAGTGAAGGTCTGCTTCGTGCAGTAATCAAATATGCGCCGATCGCCCTGAAAGATCCGGAAAATTATGAAGCCAGAGCCCAGCTTATGTGGACCAGTTCTCTTGCATTGAACGGACTGGTAACGACAGGCAAGAACTTTATGTGGAGCTGCCATTACATCGAGCACGAGCTGAGCGCGCATTATGACATTACACATGGAGCAGGGCTTGCCATGCTGACACCGAAATGGATGCGTTATGTTCTTTCTGATGAGACGGTAGACAAATTCTATACTTATGCGGTAAACGTATGGGGAGTAACGCCGGCAGAAGATAAATTTGCCGTGGCAAATGCTGGAATTGACGCTACAGAGGAGTTCTTTAAGTCCATTGGTCTGCCAGTGACGCCGGGTGAATTCAAAATTGATGATTCCAGATTTGAAGAAATGGCAGCAAAGGCTGTGGAAGTGGGACGTCTTGACGGGGCGTATGTTCCGCTGAATGAAAAAGATGTTGTGGAAATTCTGAAAATGTGTATGTAATATATTTTAATGAGAAGCAGCTATTGCGGCTGCTTCTTCTTTCATTAATTGACACAATGTCAGGAAATCGGTATAATAAATTTCAATCAATCTGAAAATAAGGAGCGTGCCAGCTATGCCAAAAGGATCCCCGGAACTGACACGGGCGAGAAAAGAAGAAATTATCAATGCCTGTGCAGAACTTTATGAAACTATGAATTTTAAAGATGTTACCCTGAAAGAGATTGGAAAGAAAACCTCATTTTCCCGTACTTTGATCTATTATTATTTTCATACAAAGGAAGAAATTTTTCTTGCGCTGCTCCAAAGGGAATATGAAGCCTGGATTCAGGATCTGAATTCTATACAGCAAAGCCATCAGAAGATGTCAGTGGAACAGTTCGCTGATGAACTGGCCCGTTCTCTGGAACGGCGCGACCGGCTGCTGAAACTGATGTCTATGAATCATTATGATATGGAGAGCAACAGCAGGATGGAAAATCTTGTTGCATTCAAAACGGTGTATGGAAAATCAATGAGAACAGTAGCAGGATGTCTGAAAAAGTTTTTTCCGCAAATGACACCAGATGACAGACAAGGGTTTATTTATGCCTTTTTCCCTTTCTTATTTGGAGTGTACCCTTATACGGTTGTGACAGACAAGCAGAAAGAAGCGATGGAGCAGGCTCATGCAAATTATGTGTTCCTTTCCATCCATGAAATCATAGAATCAATTACAGTAAAATTACTGCATGGATTTATTCCGAAATAGGTGAAAAAACAAAGCCTCTGCCCAATAATGATAAAATAAATCAATAGGGAAATTGACACAGAGTCGGATTTGCTGTAGAATAAATAACAACGTTATTTAAAACTGCAATGGAGATGAAAGAGATGTCAAGAAAGACAGGCAATGTGCCGGAAGAAACAAGAGCAGCACTGATTAAAGCTGCCACAGAAGAGTTTGCTGAATATGGATTTGAGAAATCTTCTCTGCGCCGGATCTGTTCCAGAGCAGAGGTGACTACGGGTGCGCTTTACTCTTCTTTTGCGAACAAAAATGATCTGTTTGAGAGCGTGGTTGCGCCGGTAATGGAGCAGATCTTTCATGTAATCGAAACGCATTTTAAGGGAGAGAGAGCGTCAACCGGACGGGAACTTCTGGATGCCCAGGGTGAGAAGAATGATATTCAGGCTGTGATGGAGATTCTTCACTATTATTTTCGGCATCAGGATGTCTGTTCAATTTTATTTCATCACAGAGAGCATCCGGCGGTCAGCAGATTTTTTGACGATTTGATCGAACTGCTGGATGAGCAGGGAAAACATCTTGCGAAATTGTTAGGAGCAGGAGAACAGGAGAATCCGGAAGAAGCTTTTTCGGAAGATATGATTCACTGGTTTTCTCATCTGCAGATGGATATGATTTTTTATCTGATTGAACATGAAATGGAAGAAAAGCAGGCGGAGATTCAGGTAAGAAACATGGTTCGTTTTCTGAGAGGAGGACTCTATGCTCTGGTACAGGATGGAAATTCGTTAAAAATATATCATCAAAAATGATAAAAAGGGACCGAAAGGTCCTTTTTAAATAACAATCAAATAACAATGTTATTTAAAAGGAGGGAACAATGTATATTAAAATCACGGATATTTCAAAAAGTTACGGAACGAAGGAAAATAGAAATCAGGTTCTTTCTCGTGTTTCCATGGAACTGGAAGAAGGAAAGATTTGTGTGATCCTGGGAGCTTCTGGTTCCGGGAAATCCACACTGCTTCATTTGATCGGCGCCCTGGAGACCGCTGACAGTGGACAAATCCAGATTGGCGGACAGGAGATCACAAAAATGCCGGAAGAGAAGCTTTCTGATTACCGAAGGGATTTCCTTGGTTTTGTTTTCCAGTTTTATAATCTGGTGCAGGATCTCACTGTACAGGAGAATATAGAAGTATGCCGTTATCTGACAGAGGATTCGCTGGATCTGGAAGAATTACTCAGGGTTCTGGGGTTATCAAAACATAGAGATAAATTTCCGGCTCAGCTGTCTGGAGGTCAGCAGCAGAGGTGTTCCCTGGCCCGGGCGCTGGTAAAGAATCCAAAACTTCTGCTGTGCGATGAGCCGACCGGAGCATTGGATTCCAAAACAGCAGGGGAACTTCTGATATTGCTGGAACAGATCAATCAACAGTACAAAACGACCATTTTTATAGTAACGCATAATGAGGAAATCCGGAAAATGGCACATAAGATTATTTATTTGAAAGATGGGATGATATCAAAGACAGAAACATGTGAACATCCGGCTTCAGCGGCTTCGCTGTGTTTATAGAGGAGGGATTATCATGGGCAAGATCTTTTGGAAACGCACGTTCCGGGAATTAAAGAAAAACTTTCTCCGGTACTTTGCACTTTGGATGCTGGTGATTCTGTCAATGTTTCTCGTTGTAGGAATCGTAAGTTCTGCACAGAGCACGATTCAAACGATAAATCAGACAGCAGAAGAGGACCATCTGGAAGATGGTGAATTTACACTGGCTGTGCCTCTGGGGAAAGAAGCCATTCAAAACATTGAGAAAATGGGCGTTACAGTGGAGGCTGTGTTTTCTTTGGATCTGAAACAGAAAGACAATTCTGTAATACGGGTTATGAAGAATCGTAGATCTATCAATAAAATTCATATTTCCCAGGGAAGGGAGGCGAAACAAGAAGATGAAATTGCAGTGGAGCGGATTTATGCGGCGGCTCATCATCTGAATCCGGGAGATACAATAACACTGGCAGATAAGACTTTTACAATCTGCGGAATTGGAACTACAGGAGATTATGAATTGTGTGTGCAGAATCCATCGGATGCTGCCGCAGATGGAGATATCTTCGGCACAGCTTTCGTGACACCGGAAGCTTATGAGAATCTGAAGAAAAGCGGAGCCGTCCGGCAGAGTGAGGATCTTACCTATGCGTACCATCTGGGCAAAGATGCAGATGCGGATGAAGTGAGAGAATATTTATCCGGCCGGCTGCTTCGGTTTGAAACAGCAGAAAATAATCCGAGGATCAAACCAGCCAATGGAGATGTCCAGATCAATATCCGGGCAGGACTGGCTGCCGGAGTTATCGTTCTGATGATGCTGGCATTTGTGATTTCTGTTTTTGTCGTACATTCAATTGATAAAGAGAGTTCTGTTATTGGAACTCTGTACGCTATGGGGGTCAAGCGAAAGGAACTGCTGACCCAATATACCATGCTGCCGGTTCTTATTTGTTTCACAGGAGGTATTATCGGGACCATTCTGGGATATTCGCCGCTGGCTCTTTCCTTCCTGGGAGGAGAAACCTACAATTATTATTCCATCCCGGAAATCGAGATTTGCTGTCGTCCGGCATTGATTCTTTATGGGACAGCTGTTCCTGCGGTAACCGCTTATGCAGTCAACTGGCTGGTGATCCGGAGACGGCTGGGTGAGACGGCGCTTTCTCTGATCCGGGGCGGCATGAAAGAAAAGGTTTCATATGTTCACTTAAGAACCCGCTCTTTTGTGAGAAATTTTCAAATCCGGCGGATTCTGAGAGAAAAAAGAAGCTGTCTTGCTATCCTGGCAGGAATGCTGATTTCGCTTCTGGTTCTGGATCTGGGACTGAATTGTTATGTGCTTTGCAAGAAGATCAGGCGCAGCACCATGAAAGACACGAAATATGAATATATGTATCAGCTGAAGCAGACGCCGGATACGATTCCCAAAGGCAGTGAACCGGCATATGCAGAAACATTTTCCAAAGAAAATATGGGTTACGAACTGAATCTGACGGTCATTGGGCTTAAAAAAAACAATCCGTTTTTCCCTGCAGTAAAAAGTCATGGAAAAGATGAAATCAGTGTTTCTTCTTCTGTGGCCCAGAAATTTCACCTGGAAAAAGGCGATACACTGACATTGAAAGATAAGGCGGATGGGGAAAATCATTCTTTCACAGTTGTGGAAATTGTTTCTTATAATTCAGGTCTGACCTGTTTTATGGATATTGACGGTATGCGGGCAGTCTGCGGCCGCGGACCGGAGGACTATAATGTGCTGTATTCCGATCATTCCCTGGATTTGAAAGCCGGACAGATTTACACAATCACAGAGAAAAAAGATGTAATAAAAACCGGAGCTGTCTTTATGGATCTTATGATGCCGATGTTTTTCACTATGACAGGATGCGGAATTCTGATTTTTCTGATTGTGTTGTATCAGATGGTGAAGGTAATGATTGACCGTGCCAGCCACAGTCTTTCTCTTATGAGATTGTTTGGATACCGCGACAGAGAACTGAAACGGCTGTATTTAAACGGCTGTTTTACGGTGACGGGCGCCGGAGCCGTTTTCATGGTTCCTCTGGCAAAATGGATCATGGATCAGATGTATCCTTCTTTTGTTGCTAATATAGCCTGTGGACTGGATTTTGAGTGGGAATGGCAGTTATATTTTGCGGTATATATGGGAGTAATCATTTGTTATCTGATCATACAGGCTCTGGTTATGGGAAAATTGAAGAAAATAACGCCGGAAGAGGTACTGAAACAAAGGGAATAGACATTTTAAGTTGAATCTTACCGGTAAAATATATTATAATAAGTCAGAAAAGGCAAGAACGTTCAAATGAATTTTCTTGCCTCATTTTTGCAGCAAAGAGATTGACTGACGAGGAGGACAAGTATGAAAAGACCTGTGATCGGGGTTGTGCCCCTGATAGACGTAGAAAAAGGAAGTTACTGGATGCTTCCGGGATACATGGAGGGAATTCGTCAGGCAGGAGGACTGCCGATGATGATGCCGCTTACCGGTGACAGGAATGAGATCCGTCAGATGGCAGAGATGATGGATGGATTTTTATTTACCGGCGGCCATGATGTGTCACCGTCTGTCTATGGACAGGAAGAAAAGAAATGGTGCGGAGAATGCTGCCCGGAAAGAGATGAGATGGAAAAAGTCCTGTTTTGGGATGCGATGGAAATGGACAAGCCGATCCTTGGAATCTGCCGGGGAATTCAGCTGCTCAATGCTTTGATGGGCGGAACGCTGTATCAGGACCTTGACAAAGAGCATCCATCTGATGTGATTCATCATCAGAAGCCGCCTTACGATGTACCGTCTCATCAGGTAGAAATCATCGAAGATACTCTTCTGTATGAACTGCTGAAAGTCAGGAAGCTGGCAGTCAACAGTTATCATCATCAGGCGGTCAGGAAACTGGGGACGGGACTGTGTTCTATGGCCGTTTCGGAGGATGGATTAATCGAAGCAGTATATGTTCCTGATAAACCATTTGTATGGGGCGTGCAGTGGCATCCGGAGTTTTCATATTTATCGGATCAGCACAGCCAGGCAGTACTTCGGGAATTTACAGCATACTGTAAATAGATGGAAATAGATCACAAAAGAAAAGACTGAAAGGAATAGGCTTATGGAAAAGGCTCTGACGATCAGAAAAGAAAATACAAAAAGAGGAGCGGACGCAAACACATTTTACAAACTGTTCTGGATTTATATCATTTGCGGAACTTTAGGTTTTGTGATTGAAACGATCTGGTGCTGGATTGACTTTCGGCATTTCAGCAGCAGGACCAGTGATTTATTTTTTCCAATTAGCTGGGTTTGGGGACTGGGAGGAGTGATCCTTTATCTTGCCACGATGAAAAACCGGTGGAATCATGGCCTTTACATATTTTTAAAATGTGCGTGTCTGAGTGCGGGATTTGAATTTTTATGCGGATATCTGGGAGAATACGTACTGGAAGTAACCTTCTGGGATTATTCTGCTATGCCTCTGCATATCGGAAGATTTGTAAATCTTCCATTTTGCTTCATGTGGGGCGTATTTGGGATTATCTGGGTAAGAAAAATCTGTCCGGTCATAGATCAAAAATGTGAGAAGCCGGAAAAAACAGTGACACAATGGATTTTAAAGATATTTTTGATGTTTATTCTTTTGACTCAGCTGATTACCGGCATTGCATTGTTCCGTATGCATACAAGACAGCTGGGAAAAGAAGCAGACAGCCGCATTGATTATGTATTAGATCATTACTTCGGTGACCAGATGCTGCAAAGCTTCTTTCCGAAAATGAAAGGGATTGTGCCGGGAAAATGACGGAAAGTTTTATTTATATTGGTTTGCATAGTCTGGCGGTCATGCTTTCGGACATGGCCGTTTTTTTCTGTGGTGATTATGGACGAATTATATGCTGTTTTGGACATTTCATAGAAAGAAGAAAAAAATTCATGTATAAAGAATGTAGTTTATGAGGTAAGGAGTATAGAAATGCAGCAGCTATGTTTTATTGGTTTTATGACCCTGATCTATCTGGGAAGCAGAATTTTTTCTATTAAGAAGAAGGGAAACTGCAATCGCAAAAAAGAATGGATTCAATTTATTTTTGCTGAATTTGTTTTCGGAGTGATAGGAGTCACCTTACTCCCGATATATATAAGAATCGGTTACCATCCGACATGGGATTCTATTGATATAAACATCAGACCGTTCCATTTCATTGAGGAGTACCATTCATCGATTCAAATGGATTCGTTCTATGTTTCCATTGCAGTAAAAAATTTATTGGGAAATGTATTGCTGTTTCTGCTATTTGGATTTCTGATTCCGCTGTTAAGAGAGAAAAAAACAACGGTTTATTATATTATTCTTGTTTGTTTCTGTGTTTCTTTTTGCATTGAAATCTTCCAGACGGTGGAGAGATTTCTGGGAATCGGCTTAAGGATTGCAGATATTGATGATATTCTGCTGAACTGTCTTGGCGGGCTCACAGGGTTTGGAATTTATAAAATATGCAGTACAATATGGCATTTGAAAACTCCCCGATGATCGGAGGAGTTTTTCTTTTGGTAAAATTATGATATTCTGTACAAAAAGATAGTAATTATATGATTCACAACAGGGAGGACTTATGTACAAAATAGCAATTTGCGATGATGACAAAAAATATGTGGATTTTCTGGAACAAATCATTTGTCAGGTGTCAGAAAAACCGCAGGATAATATAATTTATAAATTTTATTCGGGAGAAGAATTTCTGGAAAATCCGGCTTCATCTTTTGATCTTTTGGTTTTGGATATGAAAATGGAGAAGGTTGACGGTATGGCTGTGGTTTTAAAATACAGAGAATCTGATCAGGATGGAATTCTGGTGTTCTGCAGCGGCATTCAAATGCTAAAACCCGAATTCTTCGATGTTCATCCGTTTCGTTATTTAATGAAGTCATATTCCAGAGAAAAACTGACATATGAAATTCGGCTTATTCTTGAGAAAATGATAGAAAACAAAAAAGAAACGTTTCTTATTGTCTGCAGTGACGGAAGGATGGATAAAGTTCCGGTCAGAGACATTCTATATATTTCCAACAGAAAACATGGTTCAAATATTCATACATTCTCAAAACAAACATAAAAATCAGAGGAATTTATCTGCAATCGGAAATTGAAAGTAATATACGAGGAATTAAAAAACCAGCATTTTGAGTATGCCCACAATAGTTATATTGTAAATTTTCAGGCGGTTGTTGGTCTGAAAAATAATTCCATTCAGCTGGAAGATTCTACAATGCTGAATATTTCGAGATCCAAAAAGGAGAGGTTTCATAAAAGATTTTCTCAGTATTTAGGACAAAAGTACAGAAGAAACAGAAGAGAGGAAGGATAAAGATGGAGCAGAATCATGAAATTATATCGGTGATACAAAACATGAATGGGAGAATTGCAGATTTTAAAGAAGCATTTTTTTGCAAAAATAAAATTTTAAATTTGATATTAAGCGAAAAAACAGGAAGCTGCCAGCCAGAATATTAAATATCATGGAATTGCATATGAAATCAGTTGTTCTTGTCTGTTTTATTTCGTATAATAGACAGGATATATCAGATGAGACATTTGTCTGATCAATAATAATGAAAAAGGAGTTTGGAAAATGACGGAACGTGAAAAGATGGAAGCCGGATTATGGTACGATGCCAATTTTGATCAGGATTTATTAAAGGAGAGAAAAGAGGCGGAGACGCTTTACTTTCAATTTAACCAGGCCAGTCCGAAGGATGCAAAGAAAAAGGAAGAACTTCTGAAAGAGCTGCTTCCAAACCGGGAGGAAAATGTCGACATTCTTCCTCCATTTTACACGGATTACGGATATAACTGCCGCATTGGAGAAGGGACGTTTATCAATCACAATGCTTATCTGATGGACGGAGCGCCGGTCACCATAGGGAAACATTGCTTTATCGGACCTAACTGCGGAATGTATACCGCCAATCATCCGCTGAATGTGGAAGAGAGAAATCAGGGACTGGAGCTTGCCCAGCCGATTACGGTGGGAGATAATGTCTGGATTGGAGCGGATGTCACCATTCTTCCGGGAGTAACGATCGGAGAAGGAAGCGTGATCGGAGCCAAAAGTCTTGTGAACAAAGATATCCCGGCTAATGTGATCGCTGTAGGAAATCCATGCAGGGTAGTGAGAGAAATTACAGAAGAAGATAGGATCAGCTCTGCTGAAAATGGCACACTATTATAGGATATGAGAAGAAAAAACTGAAAAAATATCGAGTAAAATAAAATTATCAGAAATGTTAATAAAAAATTAATAATTTCTTTTTGATAATCAAATTACCTTTTCGTTTGTATACGTTATAATAAAGTGGTACACAAGGAGGAGCTGAAAAGGTTATGGCAGAATATCAGAATAAAACAGAACGAGCTCTGAAAAACAGATGGATGGATTTAAAAAATAGAAGAGAAGAACTTACGATGATTACATGTGGGGAACTTGCCAATATACCGAAAGGTTTTGATCTTCCATATGTTGAATGTAAGAGGGTGATGCAGACCCAGCATGATTACTGTAAAACGTCCTGCCCATATTATAAGGAAAAATTACTGTCGATTGATGAAGAAATGCAGGAAATACAGAATTCTAAACCATCATTTTTAGAGTAATATAATAAGGCGGAAAAGTAAGAGGGGAAAACCTGGTTCCAAGAGGAACCGGGTTTTTTGTTTTTCTATTTGAGATTTCAAGGTCATATTTTACATCAGCATGCTTGTTATCAGATTTCTTCTTGTGATAAAATAGAAAAAAGCTTTGTATCGTCACTTCTTAGCTTTGCTGAATAGTATAATAAAAAATGAAAGCGGGGAAGCTATGAGTTGTTGTGACCATAATTCCAGTAAAAACGCGGACAGCTGCATTCGCATAAAAAATGGAGTGATAGATGAGATCCGGCAAGGAGAACAGGAGTCTTTTGTGACAGTTACGTATAAAACCTCAGGTGAGTTTGGTCTGAAGTTTGTAACGACAGTGACTTTGGCTGCGGGGGAAAATACAGAGGTACAGGATGAATCCGGGAAGAAAAAGTCTTTGAAAGATTTGAAGGAAGGCATGAGAATTGACGCAATAGCGTCTTCCGAGATGACGAGGAGCCTTCCGCCGCAGACAGCCGTCTGCAAGATCCGTATCTTAAAAGAGAAAAAGTATCGTACAACAGAGACAAGAATCCTGATGGTGGATGTCAGGAATCATATTCTTTATACAGGAGTACCTGGTCAGCCATCACGGCAGATCAAATTTACAATTTCCAAAGAGACCAGGATCTTGAGCCGGAGAGGAATGCAGATTCATTTATGGAATTTAAGGAGGGGGCAGTTTGTAAGAGTGCAGTACGCTGATTTTCAAACCAGCAGCATACCGCCGCAGACTGCAGCATACAGAATACAGGTATTATAATGACAATAAAAATGCAGCCGCTGGAAAGCGGCTGCTAATGAAAAGAGAGGATTAAAAAATATATATGAAAAACTATGTCTTTAGTATACTGATTGGAAGACGATGATTCAATAGAAAGAATCTAAACAATTCTAAACAGTTTCTAAATTTTGATGAAGAAATTCTTAGGATTATGAAGGGGATTTGGAGAAACCATGAAGAAAAAAGAAATATCACGTCCAAAGGACCGGAAACTGCTGATTCAGCTGTTTGCGGCAACCTTTTATCTGAGTGCATTTACTTTTGGCGGAGGATATGTCATTATTACGCTGATGCAGAAAAAGTTTGTAGATGAATATCACTGGATTGATGAAGAGGAAATGTTTGATCTGACAGCCATTGCCCAGTCAGCGCCAGGACCGATTGCGGTAAACGGGGCGATTGTTGCCGGATATAAGCTGGCAGGAATTCCGGGGGTGCTGGTCAGTGTGACCGGTGCTGTGCTGCCGCCGTTTTTTATTATAGCGCTGGTATCTGTTTTTTATCAGGCATTTCGGCAAAATAAGATCATTGCGCTTATGCTGGAAGGAATGC
The DNA here is from genome assembly GCF_016586355.1 of Anaerostipes butyraticus. GTDB lineage: Bacteria > Bacillota > Clostridia > Lachnospirales > Lachnospiraceae > Anaerostipes > Anaerostipes butyraticus. The sequence goes on along the minus strand of NZ_BLYI01000027.1, from coordinate 13,818 downwards.
AGGCAGGTGTCGGAGCTGTCATTGCGGCAGTAGTCATTGAGATGATCCAGAATCTGTTTCACAGTCATTGTCAGGTAGATCTGGCAGTGATAATGGCGGGAGCGTTTTTAGCGAATGTCTTTTTTGGAATCAATGCAGTATATATATTTCTGTTCTGTATTGTTTATGGAATTGGGAAAGCATTATGGGAGAAAGGACGAGGGCAGATATGACTTATTTGACGTTATTTCTGAGCTTTTTTCAGATTGGATTGTTCAGTTTCGGCGGAGGATACGCGGCAATGCCGCTGATCCAGCATCAAGTGATTGACCTGCATCACTGGCTGACGATCAAAGAATTTTCAGACCTGGTTACAATCTCACAGATGACGCCAGGCCCCATTGCCATCAATGCGGCAACGTTTGTAGGCCTTCGCATTGCAGGACCTCTTGGGGCCGCGGCAGCAACCATAGGGTGTGTTTTCCCGTCATGTGTGATCGTGACGATCATCGCATATTTTTATATGAAATACCGGCATATGGACATGCTTCAGAAAGTATTAAATACTCTCCGGCCGGCGGTGATCGCGCTGATTGCGTCAGCCGGACTGACGATCATTGTATCTGCTTTCTGGGGAGAAGGGCAGGCGGTATCTCTCAATGGAATTGATGGTTCCATGGCAGTGATTTTTGCGATCTGTCTGTTTCTGATGTTAAAAAAGAAGACAAATCCCATTGTGGTCATGGTGCTGGCCGGAGTTCTGCGGACTGTTCAGGGACTCTTTTTCTAAGTCTTAAAAAGGCTCTTTTTCAAATATGGAGATAAATTTAAAATTGTGATTGAGATCAGATGTGTGAAAATGCATCTGATCTTTTTTGGTTTTTTTCAGGCATACGGGAGGAAAAGAGCCTCCCATGGATCAAAAAAACTTGCAGAGAGGGGGCTGAAGGCTTCTAAAGTGTAGAACAAAAAAAGCTCTGGGAACTTTTTTTCTGGCGTCCCGGAGCTTTTTTATTCTATTCTTCCTCTTTTGGAAGTATGACATTTAAAAGAATTGCGGTAATTGTCGCGATGACAACCGGTGATTTTCCGAAGATCATCATAACCCAGGATGGGAAAGAAGATAATGCATCCGGCGCCTGTGTGATTCCCATACCCAGAGCAACGGCAAGACCGACAATGGATGTGGTGCGGAATGTCATTTTCTGCTGGGTGATCAGCTTGATTCCAGTCATGGCGATGGAAGCGAATACGGAAATCGTAGCTCCTCCTAAGACACACTGTGGAATGGTTGTCAGGAGACCGGAAAATTTCGGAATAATGCCGGCGATCATTAAAATGATGGCTGCCAGTCCAAGGACACACCGATTGATGACTTTTGTTGTTGTAACGATACCTACATTCTGGCTGTAAGTAGCGGTAGGAAGCCCACCAAGGAGGGCGCATAAAATATTGGATACTCCGTACATTACAATACCGCCCTGTAATTCCTGATCTTCCGGCTGGCGGTCCATACTTCCGACGGTTGTTGCGGAAAAGTCACCGATGGCCTGGATGGAGTTGATCGCAAACAGCAGTCCAATGGCAATGCAGGCAGATGGGTCAAATTTTACCCCGAAATGCATTGGCTGAGGGAACTGCAGAATGCCGGCAGAAGCAATGCCGGACAAATCGACCAGTCCCAGGAAGGAAGCAAAAATATAGCCTGCAATGATTCCTACCAGGATGGAAGCCAGTTTTAAAAAGCCTTTAGCAAAATGATTGAGGCCTGTCACTACGATCAGAGTGAATAAAGCGGCAACCCAGTTCTTCCATGAACCGTAATCTGGATTGGAAGTTCCGCCTGCCATATAGTTCACCGCGGTAGGATACAGAGAAAGTCCAATCGTAAAAACCACGGTACCGGTAATAATAGGCGGGAACAAAATACGGATCTTTTTAATAGTAAATCCTACGATGATAGCGACCACACCGCCGACAATCTGTGCGCCCAGGATTGTTCCCACATCTGATGTTTCAGCAATAGCCTGCATGCTTGGTACATAGGCAAAACTGATTCCCATGATGACAGGAAGGGCAGATCCCAGCTGGAAATTTCCAACACGTATAAATGGAAACAGCTGCAGCAAAGTGCTGAGAGCGGAAGTAAACAGTGCCGCCTGAATTAGAATAACACGGTCCGTGTCATTGAGTCCTGCGACTCCGGATACAATAATTGCCGGAGTGACACATCCAATGATCATAGCAACGACATGCTGAAGTGCCAGAGGCAGTGCCTGTCCAAAACTTGGTACTCCCTGAAGATCAAAGACGGAAGCTCGTGCTTTTTTGGGTGATGATTGAAAGTTTGACATAAAATCCTCCTAAATTTTTTTCATTTTTCATCTCATTATACTATACTTTGAGCAATATGACATAGAATTATAGAAAAAATTGTATCTTTCTGTCGGAATATCTGTCGATTTGATAGGAAAAAGTCTTTATGATACAATGATATTTATTTAAATGCCGAATCAGGCGGAAAGGAGCAGGGCAGGAATGCAGGAAGTTCTTTGCATTATGATCGTGGAGGATGACCGATCTCTTTCGGGAGAAATCTGTGATTTTCTGGAGCGGTGGGGGTATCGTGCGGTAAGCTGCAGAAATTTTGAAGATATCCTGGGGGATTTTCAGAAAATACGGCCTCAGCTTGTACTGATGGATATCAATCTGCCGTTTTATGATGGTTATCACTGGTGCCGGAAAATCCGGGAGATTTCGCATGTGCCGATTTTGTATATCAGCAGCCGGAATGATGACAGAGATAAGATCATGGGAATTGCCCAGGGCGGTGATGATTATATTGAAAAGCCATTTCACCTGGAACTGTTAAAAGCTAAAATAGAGGCTTCTCTGCGGAGGACCTATCAGTATCAGGTACGGGACCGGGTATCCATCGATGAAAATCTGATGTTTGATCAGAATTCACTTACGGTATTTTATGGAGAAAAAGAAGTGGAACTGACTCGTTCGGAGCAGAAAATCATGGAGAAACTCATCGAAATGCGTCCTGGTGTGGTGACAAGGGATGAATTGATGATGGTGCTTTGGAATACAGATGAATTTGTCTCCGACGGGACACTGACTACGATGATCTCAAGACTGCGGAAAAAATTAGAACAGGTAAGCGGAAGCAAAGTTATCAGGACACGGAAAGGAACGGGATATTTTATTCAATGAGAAAACTTAGAAAAGAAATCCTTTTGTTTATTTTTCCGGCAGCTGCCTATAATCTGTATTTTGTATTTTTGATGGAAAATGCAGATACCTGGAATCTGATTTATTTAGATCTTCTGCTTGGCGTTTGTTTTGTCTGCTATCTGACCGGCCGGATGTATCAGATCCGTCAGCAGGAGAGAAAAAAAGAGGAATATCTCAGTTATGACAGACTGATTGCCCGGGATCTGGGTGAGTTCGAAAATGCAGAGATTGTCCGGCATGATCTTCAGATCATGGCAGATCAGCTGGAAAAACAGGTGAAGCTTCAAGGAGATCTCCAGGATTATATTACCAGATGGTGTCATGAGGTGAAGATCCCGCTGTCATCGGCGCTGCTGGTAAGTGAAAGGATTCAGGATCCCCAGATCCGTCAGTCCATGCGGGAACCTTTGGAAAAAATCAGACATTTGATGAATTCTGCTCTGGCGGGCTGCAAAGTTCAGAGCCAGATCTTTGATCTTCAGATCCGGCCGGTTCATATCAATGAATGTGTCAGAGAATCTATACGCAATCAGCAGTTTTTTCTGATCCAGAAACACTTTGAGCTGGATATTTCAGCAGAGGATCTTACGGTATATACAGATAAAGAATGGATGATCTATGTGCTGGATCAGCTGATCGCAAATGCGGTGAAATATGCCGGCAGCACACCAAAACTCTGTATCTGGACTGAGGAATCGAAAGATGGCATCCGGCTGGCAGTGGAAGATCATGGTGAAGGGATCCTGCCGGAAGACATGCGCAGGATCTGGGAAAAAGGGTTTACAGGAAGCAGTCATCGCAATGGACAATATAAATCCACAGGCATGGGACTTTACATGGTGTCACAGATTTTAAAACGGCTGGAACATCAGATTGAAGTAGAGAGCCAGCCGGGAAGCTATACCAGGTTTACGATTACATTTCGTGATAACCGCAGATTTTTTCATCTCTAATCTTACATAAAGTGTAAGGTTGGAGATTCTTTTGTAATGGGAATGTAAGGATTTTTGTATGAAATTTTTCTATAATGAAATCAGATCTTTTAGAAAAGGAGTGATGAGACAATGACAGAGAAAAAAATTGTCGAAATAAAAAACCTCACAAAAACTTATGGGACCAGAGGATTTCAGACGAAAGTACTCAAGGGCATTGATCTTATGATTTTTCAGCATGATTTTATTGCGATCATGGGACCCAGCGGATCTGGGAAGACTACTTTGCTGAATATTCTTTCCACCATTGACAAACCGACACAGGGATCTGTATTTCTGGATGGGAAAGAAATTTCCAAACTGAAAAATAAGGAACTGTCCAAACTGCGCAGAGATAAGATCGGATTTATTTTCCAGGATTATAATCTGCTGGATACAATGACTCTTCAGGATAATATTGCGCTGCCGCTGTCTTTAAACGGAGTACCGGCAGATACCTGTATCCGAAGGACCAGGGAACTGGCAGAGATGTTCGGACTGGAACAGCATCTGAAGAAATACCCCTATCAGTTATCCGGAGGGCAGAAGCAGAGAGGTTCTGCATGCAGAGCTATGATCACGGATCCGGAAATCATTTTTGCAGATGAGCCTACCGGAGCGCTGGATTCAAAGTCCAGCCGGGATCTGCTGGACTGTTTAAGTGCGGCCAATGATCAGGGAAATGCAACGATCCTTATGGTGACCCATGATGCATTCAGCGCTTCTTATGCCAAAGACGTTTATATTCTGAATGATGGAATGATGAAATGTCAGCTGACTCGTGGAAAAAGCCGGAAGGATTTTTATGACAGGATTGTAGATATGCAGGCATCAATGGGGAGTGATTTTTCATGAGTGTGATAAAATTAGCGTATTTAAATTTTAAGCAGAGCATTCGGAATTATCTGTCACTGATTTTGTCACTGGCATTTACGATTCTGATTTTTCTTAATTTTCAGAATCTGCTGTATTCCGATGCAATGGATGTTCTTGGGAAAATGAATAAAGAGAACGTAGATATTATGATCCGGGCAGTCACATTTGTCTTAGGATGTTTTATGTTTTTCTTCATCTGGTATTCTACTAATGTCTTTTTATCCAGAAGAAAAAAAGAGATAGGCATTTATATTTTCATGGGGCTGACCAATCAGAAAATCGGAAAACTATATATGCTGGAAACACTGATGACCGGACTGGCTGCCATGATTCTTGGGATAGGATTTGGAATTTTGACAACTCAGCTGTTCCAGATGATTTTGATGCGGATTTCCGAGATCAGCACAGTCATTCATTTCCAGATTTCCCTGCAGCCGATTCTGACATCCGCAGTTGTGTACCTGATCATATACCTTATTTTTATTTTAAAAGGATATATCAATATTGTACGGAGCAGTGTCCTTGATATGGTGTCTGCGTCTCGTCAGAATGAATATGTAAGACAGAAACCTGCAGTGCTGATATTAAAATCGGTACTGGGTGTGGGAATTCTGGGAACCGGCTATTATCTTGCGGTCAAAGAAGGCGGAATGGAAGTTATGGGAAATGTTACGGCAGCGGTTGTTTTTGTCGTTATTGGAGTTTATCTGCTGTTTGGGGGACTGATCCCGCTGATTTTCCAGAAACTTGCCGGAAATAAGCACTTTCTCTATCGGAAGGAAAGAAATCTCTGGATTAACAATATGATTTTCCGGATTCGGAAAAACTATCGGACTTATGCCATTGTATGCGTGCTGATGCTTTGTTCTGTGACAGCGCTTGCAACTTCTTTTGCCATGAAACAGAGATATGACGGAATCGTTCATTTCAGAAATACGTATTCTTTCCAGATTATGAGCACTAAGGATCACCTTGAAGGGAAGATTGCAGGGATCATTGAGAAAGAAAATAAGATTGATTATCAGACAAAAATACAGATATTAAATCTGGACAGCTCTTATTTTGATACCAGATATCAGGACAGCACATATGGACTGATGGCTTATTCTCAGGTAAAAAAACTGGCAGAAGATGCGGGCCTGGATTTTGATCTGAAAGAACCGAAAGACAATGAGATCATTGATGTTTCGAGGCTGTACCTCTTAAGTATCATTACAGATCATTCCGGGGAAAAAGTGACGATCAATAAGAAAAGTTATCAGGAAACGGCGGAGACATCGGAACCGTATCTTGGATATCTCCAGGAACTGGCCAGTTCATATTATATTGTAAATGATAAGGAATTTGAAAGACTTTCATCTCTGGGACAGAAAATGTATGTGTATAATTACAAACTGAAGGACATTTATAATGTGAAAGCTTCACAGGGGGAATTAAAGGCATTCACACAGGAGATGGCTTCCGGTCAGACTGCCCTGGTTACGATCGATCCAGACAGCAGTGACATCGAGTGGATCAAAGTCATGTATTCTTTCTGTGTCTTTATGTTCATGGTGTTTATCCTGGCAAGCGGAAGCATTCTGTTTATGAAAGTTTATAATGATGCATTTGAAGAAAAAGAAAGATATGCAGTTCTCAGGAAACTGGGAATCGCGCAAAAAACTCTGAAAAAAGCGGCTCAGAAAGAAATGAGATTTGCCTATGCGGCGCCGTTTCTGGTTATGGCGGTATCGTCTTATTTTTCTGTTCATGCTCTGGCAAAAATGATGAGTACGGATCTTCTCGGAATTCAGATAATCAGCATTGGAATTATTTTTGTATGTTTTTATCTGTGCTACAGACTGTCACTGGGCTTTTATCTGAAGAACGCAGAAATTCATCCGTAAGAGATAATAAAAGAAAGGAACCGGAATATTTTTAACACCGGTTCCTTTTTCATATTGGTTCACATAAAAGAACTATGTGAAAATGTGTCAGTTTACTGATCCGGGCAGGTGATTTCCACCATTTTTTCAATCATATGGTGCAGCAGATCTGCCTGTTTTGTATCGGCCGCTTTGTAATAAACTTCTTTGCCGTCTCTGCGGTTTGTGATCAGCCCGCTGGCTCTTAACTGCTTTAAGTGATGTGACACGGCAGGGCTGCTCATGCCGACCAGGGCAGAAATGTTGGTAACACATTCCTCGCAGTGGCATAAAAGCCAGAAAATGCGAATTCTGCTGCTGTCACTTAACTGTTTAAATATTTCGGATACGGTTTGAAAATCTTCCGTCTCCGGCATATGGTCAAATTTTTTTTTGAGATCCTGCCCGTGATCATGTGGTAATTGTACTGATGTCATAGGATGTCTCCTTTCTTAACCTTAAAGGATATTTTATCATATAATTTTCCAGAAAGGAACCGCAATTTCCAGGAGACGCCGGAGAAAGAGACCTGATCATTATCCTTTTTCTTTATAATATAATTGGTAAGGGCAATGCCATTTTGGATTACCTGCTGCTTTTCAATTGCCCGAACCCCTCCGTTTTCAAAAAAGTTTTTGCTGCAGCGGAAGAGAGAATTCAGCTGCCCTGTATCGCCCATAACTGCAGTCAGCCTGGTTTATGGCATGAATCGTATCATAAAATAATTCTGCCGGATGAGGGCAGTCTTCCGGCCCGTAACTGCTTAAATGCATCAGAACTTTTTTCCTGTAACATAACGGCGGTTTCCGTTTTTATCAAAATTTTTTCTTAAGGCCACTTCTGTTGGAAGGATAGAAAGGATCAGAACCAGGACCTGCAGGAAAAAAATATGGTCATCGGTAATGGAAAACAGTGGATGTGACGCCAGGCTGCCATACAGGAATGCGGCTGTGGAAGCGGCCAGGAGTACGGTTCCCCATATCATCCAGATCCGTCCGCAGTGCTTATGGGCAAATCTCCAGGTATCCTGATTTTTCATGGATCTGCTCGTGCGGTATCCGAAAAAACCATTGATTGTCTGAGGTCCTCTTTTAAAAAAGTAGAAACCAAATCCAATCATAGTAAGAGGAATCAGCATAATGGTAAGAAAAAGAATCGGATCAAACTTCATAAAAACCCCTCCTTCGTTCATTCTTTTCGTCATTATAACATTTTGCGGAAAGAAAATCAGAAATTCAGGGAAATCTTTACCGGTAAAAGGGTTCCAGAATGTCTGCTTTACTCTGGGACAATGCAGTGATATAATAAACAGCAGGAATTAGAAACAGAAAGAAGGATGAATAAAATTGAAACATTATAATGTGTGTCTGCCAAATTATTCGATCGGAACGGATTGTTATAAGGAAATCGGATATTTTGCAAGATATTATGGAAAGAAAGCAGTTGTAATCGGAGGAAAAACGGCCATGTCCAAGGCAAAAGCAGCTCTGCTGGACGGGGTTGCCGATTCCGATATTGAGATTCTTGATTTTATCTGGTATGGCGGAGATTCCACGTATGAGAATGGAGATGCTCTGATTGCCAATCCAACGGTGCAGGAAGCTGATATTATTTTCGGAGTCGGAGGCGGAAGAGCCTGTGATACATGTAAATATGTGGCAAATGAGATGGACAAACCTTTGTTTACATTTCCAACGGTTGGAAGCAACTGTGCTTCTGTAACGGCAATCTGTGTTATTTATAATCCGGATGGAAGTTTCAGGGAATACTACTATCCAAAGCTTGCAGAACATACATTTATTAATTCAGAGATCATTGCGGATTCTCCTTATGAACTGCTGTGGGCAGGAATAGGGGATGCCTTATCCAAAGAATGTGAAGCTGTTTTCTCAAGCAAGAATGATGATCTGTCTCACACTCCGCTGATGGGAGTCCAGCTGAGCAGGATCTGTACGGAACCGCTGGTGGATTACGGCAAAGAAGCGCTGAAAGCCTGTAAGGAAAAGAAAGTAACCGATGCTCTGGAACAGGTTGTACTCGATATTATTATTTCTACCGGACTGGTATCCAACATGACGACACAAATGCCAAACTACTATTATAATGCCTCTCTGGCACACTGTGTATATTATGGAGCGACAGTAACGGCAGAAGGACATAAACATCTCCATGGAGAGATCGTAGCGCTGGGAGTTCTCTGTCTGCTTACTTATGACGGACAGCTGGAGCAGAGAGACCGTATCATGCAGTTTAACTATGATATGGGATTTCCGGTATGCTTTGACGATCTCGGCATTGACGAGAGCGAATTTGACGCAATGGCTCAGAAGGCGGTAACCAGTACAGAATGGGAGTTCCGTCCAAAAGATGTAACAGAAGAAAAATTCATTCAGTGCATGAAAGAACAGAATGAAGCGGGAAAAGCGTTTAAAGCAGCAAAATAGAAAAAGTTCTCACAGATGATACTATGGCAGTCTGGATTGATTCAGACTGCCATTTCTTATACTTTCGGAGCATGATGAGATATGAAAGATAAGTATTAGACTTTTTAACTCCGGATTCTTAAAATGGATTTAAAAGGCAGAAATTCTGCGGATACTGGAGATGGGAGTTAAGAAATGAATGAAATCATACGGCGGCTGATTGAGCCGGGAAAAGGACTGGAAGAGAAGAGAAAACTTTTTTCTGATCATGACTTAAAAGTTTTGATCATACCCTTGTTTTTGGAACAGTTTCTGGAAGTTTTTGTAGGGGTGTCGGATACTTTTATGGTGAGTTATGCCGGTGAAGCCGCAGTATCCGGAGTGTCACTTGTGAATATGTTTAATACGGTTTTTATTTATCTTTTTTCTGCTCTGGCAGCGGGAGGGGCCGTGGTAATCAGTCAGTATATTGGATGCCGGGATCGAAAAAACGGAAACTTTTCTTCCGGGCAGCTTCTTATGATTTCTGTGGTTTTTTCTGTGTTTCTTATGACGGCAGTTTTAATTTTTAATCGTAATCTGCTTCGCCTTTTGTTTGGAGAAGTAGATGGACCGGTTATGAATGCCTGCGTGACTTATTTAAAAATTTCCGCTTATTCTTATCCGGCTATTGCTGTTTACAATGCCGGGGCTGCCATGTACCGCAGTATGGGAAAAACAAATGTAACGATGTATCTTTCAGCAGTGTCTAACGGGATCAATATCATAGGAAATGCGGTGGGAGTCTTTATTCTTCATGCAGGAGTTGCGGGGGTCGCCTATCCGTCCCTGATTGCCAGAAGTTTTTCTGCGGTTGTAATCACAGGCCTTTGTTTCAGGAAAAAGAATCCTGTATACTTAAAAGCACCGGATATTTTTCGCTGGAGCAGCTCCATGCTGAAAAGAATTCTGGGAATTGCCATTCCAAATGGAATTGAAAACGGACTTTTTCAGTTGACAAAAGTAGCTCTCAGCAGTATTACGGCTTTGTTTGGAACAGTACAGATCGCAGCCAATGGCGTTGCCCAAAGTTTCTGGTCAGTTGCGGCTTTAATGGGAACTTCAGTCGGTCTGGCTTTTGTCACAGTAATTGGACAATGCATGGGGGCAGGAGACAGGGAGGCAGCCGATTATTATATGAAGAAACTGCTGAGGATTACCTTTTTGGCTTCCATTGTATGGAATGGATGCATTTTGCTCATATCACCTCTGGTTCTTCAGGGATATGCCTTGTCAGAGGAGGCGGTACGGCTGGTATTGATCCTGATCTTGATCCATAATGTATTTAATGCTGGTTTCTATCCATTGTCCGGTGCTTTATCCAACGGACTGCGCGCGGCAGGAGATGTAAGATTTACAATGGCGGTCAGCCTGATTTCTACCCTGGGATGCAGGCTTGTGTTTTCTGTAGTGCTGGGAATCGGATGTCAGATGGGAGTGATCGGGATTGCGTTTGCCATGTGCATGGACTGGGGAATCCGGGCAGCGGTTTTTTATTTCAGATTCCGAAGCGGAAAATGGAAGGAATTTAAAGTAATATAAAATAAAAAAAGATTGTATCACACAACAAAATATGAGATAATGGCGAAGGTAGGATTAAAACAAAACAAAAAGGAGATGGATGATGAAACGATGTTTGATCTTAATGATGATTTTAGGCGCTGTTCTGACTTTATCAGGATGCGAAAAATCTTATGAAGAGGACGCCAGAAAGACGGTGAATCAGTATTTCGCTGCGGTAAAAGATGCGGATCTTGACAAGGCGAAAACGTATTGTTCGCCGAATGTTGACAATGAGTTTGACTTTGATGATTATAAGGCTGGTTTTCAGAAACAGTTTGAAGCCCTTAATCTGAGTGAGAAGACAAAGAAACAGACCGAGGAATTTATTGATTACTGTATCAGAAGCAGCATAGAATCTTATGAAGTTGGTGAAGCGGAGAAATCAGAAGACTGGGATGATGCTTATACAGTACCGGTTTCCATTAAGTTTAGGGATATCAGCGATATTGATATTGAGACAGGGCAGGCAGCAGCCAATCAGAAGCTGCAGCAGTATGTCAAAGACAATGAAGACGAACTGGAAAAAGTTTATACCCAGCAGGGAGAAGATGCCTTTGAGAAGAAGATTATGGGAGACACAATGGGCATTGTTCTGGGAGAGATGAAGAAGCTGATCGATGGACAAAAACCGGAGGAGCGGACAGCTGAAGCAACCGTGATCCGGAAAGATGACCGGTGGGTAATCTCAAAGATGACAGCAGATTAAGAATCAGGAAGGACAGAAATGTTTTTCCTTGTATTATGCCGGTAATTGGAAGTTAATGGAATAAAATGAACAGGAAATATCTGAAAGGAGCTGTCGCACTAAGTAAAATTAGTGTGGCAGCACTTTTTTTGTAAAGAATAAGAGCCCGGTCTGTGCAAGACCGGGCTCTTGATGTAAAATTTATTTATGCTACCAAATAAACTTTTACAGAAAGATTATACTCTATCTTCTCTGTATTATCAAATCAAACTTCCGCTGGATGTGGAACTTTTGATCCCGGCAGATGATCCGGTCCGCCTTCTGAGCGCTTTTGTGGAGGGAATGGAACTCAGCGATCTTTATCAGACATACGGAAAGATAAAGAAAAATCGGGCGACTCCGAGACAGCTGTTCAAGATCATGGTCTACGCCAGCATGAACCGGATCTATTCCAGCCGGGATATCGAAACTGCATGTCACAGGGATATCAATTTCATGTATCTCTTAGAGGGAAAACCTGTACCGGATCACGCAACCTTTGCCCGGTTCCTTTCCCTGCATTTCGCACAGTGCTCAAAAAAGACACTGGCCGAGCTGTCACAACTCTTATATTCCCTTGGCGAGATCTCCGGGAAGACCATCTTTATTGATGGGACTAAGATAGAATCAGCCGCAAACAAATATACTTTTATCTGGAAAAAGGCTGTCACCAAACATCAGGCAAGACTTTTTGATAAGATCCTTCTCCTTGTAAAAGAATGTGAAGAACTTTATGGATGGAGGATCGTCCATCATAGAAAAGTTTCTCTCCATACCTTAAAGAGACTGCGCAAGAAACTGTACAGGCTCAAACGAGAGGAAGGGATCGTGTTTGTCCATGGACGTGGGCATAGAAAAACACATCTCCAGAGATCGTTAGAGACTTTGGAGTCCTATATCGAGAAGTTGAAAGAGTACGATCAAAAACTCCATATCTGTGGAGAGCGTAACAGCTATTCCAAGACAGATACTGACGCGACTTTTATGAGGATGAAGGAAGATGCCATGATGAACGGACAGTTAAAACCAGCGTATAATCTCCAGCATGGAGTCGATTCCGAATACGTCACATGGCTGGATATCAGCCCCCGTCCCACAGATACAAGGACATTGATCCCCTTTCTAAAAGATATGGGAGCATATCTCCCATTTAAATATCAAGAGATCGTAGCAGATGCAGGATATGAAAGCGAAGAGAATTATCTGTTCCTGGAAGGAAACGACCAACTGGCCTATATCAAACCTCAGAACTATGAGATCTCAAAGACTCGGAAATATCGTCAGGATATCGGACGGATGGAAAACATGGAGTATGATGAGGGAGCGGACTGTTATCACTGCAAAAATGGACAGGTATTGACAAAACAGTATGAAAAGCATGAAAAAACAGCCAGCGGCTACCGCAGGACAGTCACCGTGTATCGATGTAGCAACTGTCATGGGTGCCCATTCAAAACAAAGTGTATCAAGGGGAATCACTGTAAGACTCCAATGGAAGACCGACAGAAAGTGCTGTATGTTTCAAAAAAGATGAAAGAGAAACGACAGGAGACATTAAAACGGATCACCAGTGAATATGGGACACAGCTTCGGATGAACCGGAGCATACAGGCAGAAGGAAGCTTTGCGGATATCAAAGAGGATATGGGATTCCGGAGATATCTCTATCGAGGGAAAGAAAATGTGACGGCTCAGAGTATCCTGCTGGCGATCGGATATAACATGAAAAAACTACATCATAAGATCCAGTCAGGGAGGATAGGGCAGCATTTATTCCCGCTCAAAAAGAGCCGCTGATTTTGACTGGTCAAAAATAGATTTCAAAAAAAACCTTTTTTTGTGAAAGGTTTATTAAAGTTCGCCTTTTTTAAAAACAGTGGAAATGGAGAAGACATTTCGGCTCAAAAATGACAAAAAGATGCTGCCGCATCTATGATTTTTTTTAATCATTTGATATGCTCCCTTCTAGGTAGACAAGTGAAATAATAAAAACTTGTCACTTAGAAGGGAGTATTATTATGGCATATAAACATAAGTATTCCTACGAAGAAAAAGAGCATATTCTTATGGAATACCTCAATGGTACCCACGGCTTCAGG